>DOQR01000007.1:0-210767 GCA_003514385.1 Oscillospiraceae bacterium
TCAACACCTTTTTCCAACTTTTTTGGTCTTTTTCCCAACTTCTTTTACACTTATCCGGGCGTTCAGTGACGTTGGGCGTTATTATATATACATTAATAGCAACTGTCTGTTCACCCGCCCTTGACAAAATACCAAGATTTGATATAATTCAAATGCAAAGACTGTGAAGGAAATAAGATCTGCACCTGCGAGCCCAAGAGAGCCGCGTTTGCTGAGAGCGGTGCCGCGATGCAGATGTATAGCTCATTCCGGAGTCGACCGCCTCAAAGTCCGCGGATGTATAGGGCGATCCGTCTGGCAGCGTTATATGCCGGGTCTTATCAGAGACCTCTGAGGGCGTTTTCGCCGAATTAGGGTGGTACCGTGTGAAGCTTCACACCCCTATGCTTTTGCGTAGGGGTGTTTTATTTTTGGAGGTTTTCAAAATGAAAGAGGGCTGCAAAAAATACATACCGTTCAAGCCTGTTGAGCTTGAATCGCGCACATGGCCGTGCAATAAAATCGAGCGCGCGCCGACATGGTGCAGTGTCGATCTCAGAGACGGCAATCAGGCGCTCATCGATCCGATGAACCTGCCGGAGAAGCTTGAGATGTTCAAGACGCTCTGCGCCATTGGTATAAAGGAGATTGAAGTCGGGTTCCCATCGGCGAGCGAGACTGAATACGAGATACTCCGTGCGCTGATAGACGGCGGATATATCCCGGACGACGTGAAGATACAGGTGCTTGTGCAGTCGCGTGAGCATCTTATAAGAAAGACTTTTGAGGCGATAAAGGGCGCCAAAAATGTCATCTTCCATTTCTATAACTCCACCTCCGCTTTGCAGAGAAAAGTCGTGTTTCACACAGACAAGCGGGGCGTTACTGATATTGCCGTCAACGCTGCAAAGCTCATAAAGCAGCTCGGCGACGAGGCAAAAGCCGACGGCACAAACATTATATATGAATATTCGCCCGAAAGCTTCATGGGCACGGAGACAGACTTTGCCGCAGACATCTGCGCAGCGGTCATGGACGCACTCGGCGCGGATGAGAACAACAAAGTGATACTGAATCTGCCCTCGACGGTCGAGAGCAGCACGCCGAATCTTTTCGCGGATCAGATAGAGTATTTCTGCCGCTGTCTCCCCCACCGCGAACACGCAATAATCAGCCTGCACCCGCACAACGACCGCGGAACGGCAGTCGCCGCGGCGGAGCTCGGTATGCTCGCGGGAGCTGAAAGAATCGAGGGCACGCTCTTCGGAAACGGCGAGCGGACTGGAAATGTCGATCTCATAACCCTTGCGCTCAATCTTTATACTCAAGGCATCGACCCGAAGCTTGACCTGCACGACATAAACGCGATAAAAGACATATACGAGCGCACGACGCATATGCACGTTGAGCCGCGGCATCCGTATTCCGGCGAGCTTGTTTTCACCGCGTTCTCGGGTTCGCATCAGGACGCGATAAACAAGGGCGAGCAGTATATGAAAGACCACGGCGGCGACTACTGGGAAGTGCCGTATCTTCCGATAGACCCGTCCGATCTCGGTCGCGAATACGAGCCGATAATCCGCATCAACAGCCAGTCCGGCAAGGGCGGCGCGGCATTTGTTATGGCGAACAACTTCGGCTACAATCTGCCAAAGGCGATGCATCCCGAATTCGGGCGTGCGGTCAAGCACTACTGCGACGAGGTCGGCAGGGAGATAAGCGCGGACGAGGTCATGGAGCTGTTCAGGCGCGAATATATCGACATTCACGGCCCATATTCACTCATCAGCCACAAATTCTACGAAGAGAACGAGGTTAACGACACCTCGCCGAAGGTCAGGTTTGAGGGCATGCTCCGCCACGACGGCGACGGAGACAGAAAAATCGTCGGCAAAGGTAACGGTCCTATCGACGCATTCTTCAATGCGCTCGCGACAGTCGGCGTGACAGGATACAGCTTCGTTGACTACTCCGAGCACGCCATATCGATAGGCTCGGACGCAAAGGCAGTCTCCTACATTCACCTCACCTCGCCTGCCGGCAAACAGCTGTTCGGCGTCGGCATCTCGCACAACATCAACTACGCTTCGATACGCGGCATACTCTGCGCAATAAACAGATCACTCAGAAAGTAGGGCAAAGACATGGAACTGAAAAATTTTCACACTCACACAACATACTGCGACGGAAAGAACACCGCAGAAGAAATGATTCTCGCCGCAATAAATCAGGGCTTCACGGCGCTCGGATTTTCCGGCCATTCGCACACATCGATTGACCCGTCATACTGCATGACGACGGACGAGACGCGCAGATATATAGACGAGCTCAAAGCCCTGCGTGAAAAATACGCGGACAAGATCAGGATATACATCGGTCTTGAGGCAGATCTTTACACAGATGAAACTGATCTGTCGGAGTTTGACTATACGATCGGTTCGGTTCACTATGTGAAGGCGGGAGATGTTTATGTCCCCGTTGACGAGTCGCCGGCGCAGCACCAGATCGACTATGTCAACAAATATTTCGGCGGCTCGTTTATAAGCTTTTCGCAGGCATATTATGAAAATGTCGCAAAGCTCGGAGAAAAAATAAACCCGTCATTCATCGGGCATTTTGATCTTGTGACCAAGTTCAACGAGAATGACTGCCTGTTTTCGGCAAAAGACCCGCGATATATTGAGGCATGGCAGGCTGCAGCAGACGAGCTGCTGAAGCTCAAGGTGCCGTTCGAGATAAACACCGGAGCTATCGCAAGAAACTGCCGCGTGACTCCATACCCTGCTTTGGACATTGCCGAATACATCACCGAGCGCGGCGGCGAGTTCATTCTCTCCTCCGACTGCCACGATTCGGATTTTCTCAGCTGCGGATTCAACGAATGTCTCAAGAGATATTCAAACTGCCGCATAGTTGATTTTGAAGAAAGGCTGAAATAAAAAAGCACCGAAGCAAATAACCTCTGCGCACAAATAAAGCACAAAAACGGAGCAGGACGGTATAAACCGCCCTGCTCCGTTTGCATAGAACTATATTAAAACATCCTTATGCGTTGTTTTTTCTCTTCTCAAAGCAAGCGCTGCAATAAACAGGCTTGTCCTCGCTGGGCTTGAAAGGAACTCTTGCGACTCCGCCGCAATCATCGCAAACTGCCTCGTACATCGTGCTTGCCTTCTTCGCCTGGCGGCAAGCCTTGCAGCGCTGCGGCTCGTTTACAAAGCCTTTCTCAGCATAGAACTCCTGCTCGCCGGCCGTGAAAACGAATTCCTTATGGCAGTCTTTGCAGATGAGAGTCTTGTCTTCGTACATTTGTCTAACCTCACTTGATAGTATAGTCGCCCTTGGACGGAATCGCACCGCCGCCTTTGAACTTCAACGCTCTGCTTTTAAGCTACGCGGGCATTTATCTGAACAGCGCCGGTCGGAAGTATTTGCAATTACCGACGGCTGTCGGAAGCGAGTTTGCGCCTTATACGCTGAAGAGCATTGTCAACAGCTTTTGAGTTGGTTCCGAGGCGCTCGGCTATTTCTTCATAGCTCAGCTTTTCCGCTCTGAGAGTAAGAACGCGGCGTTCGAAATCGGTCAGCTTTTCGCTGAGCAGATCTTCAAACCTTGCGTCGTCCTCCTGCGCGGAATATATATTCTGCGGATCGGCGGAGAAATCCTGAACCTCTTCCCCGTCATCAATGTTCTGCATCATGTCCTGCGGGATATTTTTCTGTGCATTTCTGCTTCTGAGCACGGAGATAATGCGGTTATTGATGCACGCGGCGGCATATGTTCTGAACGACGCGTTTTTATTCGGGTCATAGGTGTTGACCGCCGTTATGAAGGCTATCATGCCTTCCTGAAAAAGATCGTCCCTGTGGATATCGCCGTTGTTGTACATTGCGGCCTTTGCGCCGGCGAGCGGCGTTATACGGCTGATGAGCTCCGCCATTGCGGAATCATCGCCGGAGGCAGCCATAGAGCAGAGCTGTTCATCGCTGAATTTGCCGAGATCGCGATCCATATTCCACTCCTTTGATAAGCATCATTAGGTTTATAATAACAAATTTAAAAATTTTGTCAACATTTTTTCGTGCAATTTCATCATTTTTTGGCGTGGATTTTATGAAAATATAACTATTTTTCATCTTTCAGTTCTTTTTGCTCACTATTGAGCTGGGAAGCGCGCCTGATTATCTGTTTACCGTACTTGTCCCTCAGACCGTCTACGCGGCTGCCGAGCTGTTCCATGTTGTCGGCATGAGTCTGATCGAAGTCAAAAGAGAGCTGAAATCCCTCGTCCTCGCCGGTAAGGTCGCAGGCGGTCATGCCGACAAGGCGCGCGGGCACGCGCAGAGCGTTATTCGAGCGGACAAGCCCTATCGCCGCCACAAGAAGCTCATCGGCGATGCGGGTCGGGTTTGAAAGCTTTTTCTGATACTGCGAAGTTTTGAAAGTATTGTCCTTTATCTGCACCTGAACCGCACCGGCGAGCATCCCCTCGCGGCGCAGCTTCGAGGATATATCATCGGCAAGCTCGGCAAAAATTCCGCGCACGCGCAGGGCGTCGGTAACATCCTCGGGCAGAGTCACACTGCGCCCGATACTTTTGGGCGCGGGCTTGTCGCCGTAACGGCGGACAGGATCGCAGTCAAGCCCCCGGACAGCCTTTAAAAGATAATCTCCGGGCTTGCCGAGTAGTTGTTTGACAAGCTCATTTGATGCGGCGGCGAGATCGCCGATAGTGAATATGCCGACCGAAAAGAGCTTGTCGCGCGTTGAGCCGCCGACGCCCATGAGTTCCGTCACCGGACGCGGATAGAGCTTTTCTTTATAGTCGCCGCGGTTCGCCGAGAATATGCCGTTCGGCTTATTGATATCGCTTGAAAGTTTTGAAAAAAATTTGCAGAAGCTGACACCGATGGAGACGGTTATCCCGAGTTCGTTTTGCATATCGGCGGAGATTCTTTGCGCTATCTCCTCTCCCGAGCCGAAGAGCAGAGCGCTGCCGGTCACATCGAGCCAACACTCGTCGATGCTGAACGGCTCGACGAGGTCGGTATATCTTAGATATATCTGTCTTGCGAGGACAGAGAACTCGCGGTATTTATCCATATGAGGCGGCACACATACGAGCTGCGGACAGAGCGAGCGCGCCTGCCAGACGGTCTGCGCGGTTTTCACTCCTGCCTTTTTGGCGAGTTGATTTTTCGCGAGCACTATTCCGTGCCTGTCGCTCTCGCTGCCGCAGACTGCCATCGGCACATCGCGCAGTTCGGGTCTGAAGGTACACTCCACCGAGGCAAAAAAGTTATCGAGATCGCAGTGCAGAATAACCCTGTCGCCCATCGATGTTTCCTCCTTTTCGAACATTTGTTCAAAGATATTATATCCCTTTTTTTCGCTTTCGTCAAGAGTAATATTTTACATTGAATTTTGCCGAATATCGTGCAGAGAATAGCAAAAGAGAAAGGGCGGGAGAACTATGCGGCAAAATCCGAACGAAAAAATAATCAGAATGTGGACTGCCGCAGCCGTGCTGACGGTGGCGCTTATTTTTCTTTTTATCGCTTCGCGGCGCATGAACAGCCTCTCAAGAATATTCTTTTATCAAACAGGAATGGGCGGAATAAATGAATATTGCGGATATTATTCAGCCACGATGAATATAACAAAACTGTAAAGCAAATCACTTGACAATGTGGATAACTGTGTGGAAACTGTTGAAAACTCGTCGACTTAATTCTGATATAAATATATTTTTGTAACTCACAGCGCTATTTATTAATTATTTATTCATAATTATAATATACCATTCAGTGAATATTCACTCTTATTAAAGTCAATCTAACATAACCGCGGGAATTTCATCATATAATTTTCACAGCATGATGAAAGGCGCGATAATCAAAATGAAAAAAGGAAGAAAGACAAAAATATACCGCACATTCCGTCTGCCGTCGTTTGCCGGCGGGCTGCCCGCTCTCGCAATAACGGTCATTCTCACGGCGTCGCTGCTGCTATTCGGCGTCGGCGGAACGAAGCTTGCGCTGATAAGCGCGGGACTTGCCATGCCAGAAGGCGGGATAGAATACATAAAAACTAACTCCCCTTCCGTCAAGGACAAAACAGAGACCACAGAGAATGAAGCTCAGGCGAGCGCCACAGTGCAGAGCAGAAACGCGCCGGAATCGGAAGCGAAAGCGAGCGAAACGGAAAAGAGCTTTGACATCACGGCGACACCCTCGGATATTTTAGCGGCGATGGCGGAATTTGAATCGAAACACAATTTCGAAAAAGGCGACGGCAAGATAGTCGAGACAAAATACGGAAAAGCCAACGCGACCAACACATATAAAAATATCTGCGTCAAGAACACTACGCAGACAAAATCAATAAACATAGAAAAAGTTCTGAACGAGCCAATCGACTTGAAAGTCGTTGACAAATCTCAGCCTGCCGTACTCATTTTTCACACACACACTACCGAGGGCTATGAGATGCTCGACCGCGGATTCTACTCGAACAGCTACACAGGGCGCGGAGAGGATAAAAGCCGAAACATGGTGCGCGTCGGCGATGAAATTACAAAAATGCTCGAAAAATCCGGCTACAAAGTAATCCACGACACGGAGATACACGACAGAAAATACACCGGCGCATATGACCACTCGAAAGTCAATGTCGAGGCGTATCTCAAGAAATACCCGTCGATTCAAGTCGTACTTGATATCCACCGCGACGCGATACATCTGAGCAACGGAAATAAGATAAAGCCTACCGCGGAGATAAACGGCAAAAAAGCAGCGCAAATTATGATAATCACCGGAGCGCAGGAGGGCAAGGTCAAAGGCTTCCCCGACTGGGAACAGAATCTGCGCTTTGCGGTCAAGTTGCAGCAGACCTGCGAAACGATGTATCCCGGACTGATGAGACCTATCCTGTTCTCGCAGCGCAAATACAACATGAATCTGTCGCACTGCAATCTTCTGCTCGAGATGGGCAGCGACGCAAACACGCTTGAGGAGGCCGCATATTCGGGCAGGCTGGTCGGCACAGCCATTGCAAAGTTGCTCGACGAATATTCCGCATAAAAAAGGGAATACTTCCCGCAGAACGGAGGTATTCCATGAAAAGGCACAAAAACAAAAAAACAGAAACGTTCACAGTCACCGCGAAGCGATTTATGATAAGCTGCATACTCATTCTGAGCATAACCGGGCTCGCGGCGGGGATATCATATGCGGGCGGCAACTCGCGGCACATGGCCATGGGAGAGAGCGGCAGCACAGTGGCACTCGCCCACAGCGAAAAGAAGCTCGAGCTCAATATAAACGAAAAGACGGCAGTGACATTCAATCTGTCACTGCCGGAAAAGTACAGGGATTATTTATATTTTCTGCCCGCTCCGCTGAGCGGAATTTTTTGGCTTATCGGGCTCATACCTTGACGGCAAGCTTCTCCGCCTCGGCGCTGTCGGGAGTCACGAAAGCGGTGTTATACACATGATAGATAACCTTGCCGGGCTTCGCGCCGACGGGCTTTTTGAGATTCTTCACCCGCGTATAATCAACCGGCACGTTTGACGATTCTCTCGCTCGGCTGTGATAAGCCGCGAGGCGCGCCGCCTCTTCGAGCGTCGAGTCGGGTATCTCCATACCCTCGGCGCAGATTATGACATGTGAGCCGGGTATCTTCTGCGTATGGAGCCACATATCGCCCTTTGCGGCGGTTTTCAGCGAGAGCTTATCGTTCTGCACATTGTTTCTGCCGACCAAAATTTTGAATCCGTCTGTAGACCGGTACTCCATCGGAGTGCTCGGCTTCTGCAGACCTTTTTTATTCTGGACGCTCTTTCTCTTTATATATCCGGACGCCGCAAGCTCGGCGCGGATCTCGTTTATCTCGCCAAATCCCGAAGCGCGGCTGAGTGCATCGGAGACGGTATCGATATACTGAAGCTCCGCCTCGCCCTGTTCAATGAGCGTTGCGAGCATCTGCTCCGCCGTCTTTGCTTTGCGGTATTCTTTGTAATACTTCTGCGCGTTTGCGCTCGGAGAGAGTGCCGGATCGGCATTTATGCGGCGGGGCTTGTTTTCGTTATAATAGTCCGCCACTTCGTAGAACGGCACGCCCTTGCCGAGCGTGTGCTGATACGCAGTTATCAGTTCGGCATTTATCCTCAGTTCATCTTTATCGGCACAGGCGGCAAGCTCGGCGCGCTGATTGTTGAGTCTGCGGCTTATTCGCGAAGTTGCGTTGCTCAGAAGCTTCTGAAGATCGGACGAGCGTTGGCGCGTGCGGTCTATTCTGTCGCGCTCGCTGTAGAATTCATCGAGAAGCTGAGAAAAGCTGTCATAGCTCTCGGGGGTATACGCCGTGCCGTACTGGTGTATCTCTTCAAAAGAGAAATCGAACGGCTTGCCGGATTCGTCCTTGAGCATAGTCGGTTCGCCGGAATTTGAATCAAGCCTGTTTTTTATGCTCTCAAGTGCGGCGCATACACGCTCGCGCTGCGCTTCGTCGGCGCAGCCTGTTTGGATATCTCCCCCGCTCATCTCCGCTATCTCGCGGCATATGAGCGGCGACGCACCCTCGACGCAGCCGAGCAGCGAGGATGAGAGCATCTTTGAAGAGAAAGAGAACACGGTTTCGGTGGCCTTTTCGGCAGTCTCTTTGAGCAGGCTCAGTTTATTCTGCGCGGGCGGGTCATGGTATTCGCCGCCTGGCAGTATCTGCCTTACAGAGGACTGGGTGCAGTCGATACGCTTAACGGCATCGACTATCCGCCCCGACTCCGAGACGAGAATCAGGTTGCTGTGTTTCGCCATAATTTCGGCGTAGAGCGTGAGTGCAACTTTATCGCCGAGCTCGTTTGTGGCAGAGAAATCTATCGCGAGCACGCGGTCAAGCCCGTTTTGGCGCACATCGGTTATCTGTGCGCTCGTCAGATGCTTTCGCATGAGCATGCAAAACATTGGCGGCACTGCCGGATTCTCCGGCGCGCGGGTGGTCAGGTGCACGCGCGGGCTGTTTGCGGACGCGGAAAGAAAGAGCTTCTTCGCGCCGTTTCTGTCACGCAGATGCATGACAAGCTCATCTTTTGAGGGCTGATGCACCTTTTCGACACGGCATCCGACAATATCGCGGCGAAGCTCTTCTGTTAAGAAATGCAATGTAAATCCGTCAAGCGGCATAAGTAAAACTCCAGACTAATATATCAGATAAAATGGGTCGGAGACTGCTGGGATATAACAAAGAAGTCGACTCCCGCGACAGTCTTTTCAAGATAATCAAAAATTGTTTTGACTACCGGATTTTCGGTCTCGAAATGCCCGGCGGCAACAAGAGTGACTCCGCAGGCGGCCGCACCCAAGAATTCATGGTGGGCAACGTCGCCGGAGACAAGCGCCTCGCAACCGAACGCGAGCGCATCGGAGAAAAATTCGCCGCCCGCGCCGCCGCACAGAGCGACTCGCTTTATGCTTCTGCCGCCGTCGCAATAGCGAACATGGCAGCAGAGTCTTTGCGAGACAAGCTCCGCAAAGCGTTTGGGCGAAAGCTCTTCTTTGAGCTCACCCGCTCTGAGAAGCATCGTTCCGGCATTCGGGGACGGAATTTTACGAACATTCTCAAGCCCCAAGCACTGCGCCAGAACATCGTTGACGCCGCCGTCCGCACAATCGAGATTTGTATGGGCGCAGATGGCGTTCATGCCGTATTTTGCTAATAAATAGACAGGATCGTGCGCCCCGAGATTTTTTATCGGATGAAAAATGACCGGGTGGTGGCTTATTATAAGCTGCGCCCCGGCTTCGTGCGCTCTTTCAACGGCATCTGGCGTTATATCGAGCACAACGGCAGCCCTTGTGACCTGCGCCGAACTTTCGCCGACGAGCAGACCGACATTGTCCCACTGCTCATGGACATCAAACGGGCAGAACGCATCAAGAGCGTTATAAATATCACCGACAACAGCCATCACTTTTCTCCTCCGTTCAAAAAGCTTTCCATACCGAGGCAAGCTTTTTCGCAGTATTCCGCCTCGTCGAGTTTGAAGTTCGCTTCGCGCAGAGACGACGCGCGTATTTTCAGCCGCTTATGCTGTCTCTCAACGAGTTTTCGCGCGATATCATCGTTTGGATCGAGCTTTCCGTAGAACTCATATCCCTGCGGGAAAACTTCTATTTTTCCCGAATATTCGGCACATATGACTGAATATATGCGCCCGTCATCGCGGCAGGTGCGCTCTTCGATTATATCAAAGCCATTATTGCAAAGAAACGATCTTACTTCTTCGGCATGGGACATCGGCTGAAGTATCAGCCTTATGTTTTTGTTTTTTACCCACTCGGTACGCTCTAACAATTTGGCGATAAGTATTCCGCCCATTCCTGCCATTATTATATCGTCCGCCTCGCCAGCCGAAAGCTCATCGAGACCATCGGAGAGACGCAGGGTTATTTTATCCGAAATGTTCCAGCGTTCGAGCGTCTCCGCAGCGTTTTCAAGCGGGCCTTTTCGCAGATCGCAGGCGAGCGCACGCGGACAGATACCGTTCAAAACAAGGTATGACGGAAGATAGGCGTGGTCGGTACCGATATCGGCAACGACCACGCCTTTGCGAACCATATCAGACGCCGTTTTCAGGCGGGGTGAAAGCACGATCATTTACTTGGAAGCGAGATACTCATTGATCTCGGCAACAAGTGAATCGACATCAACGCCGTGAACCATGCACGCCTGCTCAACGCTCTCGCCTCTGGAAGCGGGGCAACCAAGGCAGTGCATACCCATCTCAAGGAAGTACTTTGCGGTACCTCTGTCGGCGTCAAGTATATCTCCGATAAGCATATCTTTTGTAATTTCGGTCATAATACAACTTCCTTTCCTGTTTATACTTTCATTTTACCACAGTTTTGGCGGCATATCAATTATTTTCAAGCTTTTCGCGGTCGATGATAACGGATTCTATTATATACCTCGGGCGACGTTTGGTCTCGGTGTATATCTTGCCGATATACTCGCCGATAATACCGAGCATGAACAGCTGAAGTCCGCCGAGCGCCCACACAGAAGCTCCGATACTCGCCCAGCCTGCAACAGCGCGACCTGTTGCCTTGCTGACGATGCAGTAGATAAGCATCGCAAGACATACAAGCAGAGAGAATATGCCGAGAGTTGTTGCTATCTTGAGCGGTCTGACGCTGAACGAGGTTATTCCCTCAAAGGCGAACGAAAGCATCTTTTTCAGCGGATATTTTGACTCGCCGGCAAGGCGCTCTTTACGCTCATACTCAACCGTAGAAGTCTTGAAGCCTATCTGCGGCACTATTCCGCGCAGGAACAAATTCACTTCGTCAAACTCGCTCAGCGCGTCGAGAGCGCGGCGGCTCATGAGTCTGTAATCGGCGTGATTGAAAACTATCTCAACGCCCATTGCCGCCATAAATTTATAAAATCCCTCTGCGGTGAAACGCTTAAAGAATGTATCGGTTTTGCGCGAAGAACGCACGCCGTAAACTATGTCGTCACCGGCGATAAAATTGTCCACCATTTTTTCAATGGCGTTGACATCATCCTGAAGGTCGGCATCGAGACTTATCACGGCATCGGCGTATTTTTTTGCAGTCATAAGACCCGCAAGAAGAGCGTTCTGATGTCCCTTGTTGCGCGAAAGGTTTATGCCGGCAAAAATGCCGTCACCGGTGCAAAGGGTACTTATTATATTCCATGTGTTATCCTTCGATCCGTCGTTGACAAAAGCTATTTTGCTTTCCGGCGATATTTTACCGTTTTCGATCATTGAGCTCATGACATTCTTCAGCTGCTTTGATGTCTCCGGTAAAACTTCTTCTTCGTTATAGCACGGTACAACAAGCCATATTGTTTTCATTTTATCTAATCTCCGTATTTTTATTTGACTGTGCATCAATATTACATCGTTAATATACCATTTCCGTTCTCTTTTGTCAATAAAGCTCGACATTTATTCACAAAGATAAAAAGGCTGTTGCAATACCGGCGATTTTGTGCTTTAATATACTGGTGCAACTTTTTTACAAAAAATTTTATCAGAATGAGGGATCTTTAATGGAGAAAAAACGAAGCAGCTTTACAGGGCGCGTCGGTTTCGTTCTGGCGGCGGCAGGTTCTGCAGTCGGACTCGGAAACCTTTGGCGTTTCCCCTATCTTGCGGCAAAATACGGCGGCGGTATCTTCCTGCTCGTCTACATTATTCTCGCGATAACATTCGGCTTTGCGCTGATGGTGACTGAAATTGCCATCGGCAGAAAGACCGGGCTTTCCTGCATCAGCGCATATAAGAAGCTTGACAAGCGTTTCGGCTTCATGGGCTGGCTGTCCGCACTCGTGCCTGTTATTATAACCCCCTACTACTGCGTTATCGGCGGCTGGGTCATCAGATATTTCGCCGAGTTCGTTTCGGGTCACGGCAAAGATCTTGCCACAAGCTCCGCCGATTTCTTTTCGAACTTCATCGGAATGAAGGGCGGCATAGTTGACAACCCAATGCTCTGGTTCATCATTTTCGTCGCGCTCACCTCTGCCGTCGTTATATTCGGCGTTGAGAAGGGCATCGAAAAGGTCAGCAAAGTAATGATGCCGATACTCGTTATACTCTGCGTGGTTATCGCAGTTTTCGCGCTAACAATTGACGGCGCGCTCGCGGGTCTCAAATATTACCTGCTGCCCGATTTTTCAAAGTTCTCCTCCGCAACCGTTCTCGGTGCGCTCGGTCAGCTGTTCTATTCGATGTCGCTGGCAATGGGTATTATGATAACCTACGGCTCATATATGAAGAAAGAGGACAACATCGAAAAGAGCGTGCGCCAGATCGAGATATTCGACACCGGCATAGCTCTTCTCGCGGGTCTTATCATCATTCCCTCGGTCGTCGCATTCAACGGCGGTTCGGCTGACGGAATCAACGCGGGCCCCGGTCTTATGTTCATCACCCTGCCCCAGGTCTTCAACGCCATGGGATCAATAGGCGGTGTGGTCGGCACGCTGTTCTTCCTGCTCGTTTTCTTCGCGGCAATCACTTCTTCCATTTCCCTTATGGAGACGGTCGTTTCGATGGTCAGAGACAAGTTCCACTGGAACCGCGTAGTCACGACTGTCGTTGTTACATTGGGTACTGTAGCCATCGGCTCGCTCTCCGTCCTCGGCTACGGCCCGCTTGCAAACTTCAAGATTTTCGGCATGCAGATGCTCGACTTCTTCGACTTCATCTCGAACTCCGTGCTCATGCCAATCGTCGCTTTCCTGACCTGTATTCTTATCGGTCATGTTGTCGGCACAAAGGTCATCGCGGACGAGGTCGGACTTTCCGCCAAATTTACTGGCGAGAAGCTGCACCGCGTGATGATAAAGTGGGTAGCCCCGATTCTTCTCGTTGTTATCCTCGTTGCGCAGGTTCTTTCCGCCTTCGGCATCATCACAATCTGACAGATAAAACTAACGGCGCACCGTCTGAAAAAATCAGGCGGTGCGCTTTTTTGCTATAAGATAGACAGAGATATAAATACACACGCACAGCAGAGTGAAGTTGTTTCCTGTTTTTATGAGCAAAATTATCCCGCACACGGTCAGAGGAATCAGCAAAACGACGGCAAAGATATCAACAACCTTATCGGCCGTGTGCTCCTCATGTTTGAGCAATAACAAGCTTTTGAGTGCCGCCGCGCCGTCCATCGGCTCAACAGGCAGGAGATTGAAAACACCTATCCCGGCACTCAGAGCCGCAAGTTTCAAGGCATTGAGATACACACGCGCAAACGGCAGAGCAGCAAGCGAAACGATAAAATTCGCCGCAGGTCCCGCAAGGGCGCAGACCGCCTCACGGCGGTAATCGAGACACACTTCTCCCCTCTCTATCCTCATGCCGAACACGCCGAGAATTATCGCATCGGGCGGCGCGGAACAGAGCGACAAGAGCAAAATATGCCCCGCTTCATGCAGAGCACAGCATAAAAATATAAGCAGCGCCGTTTCGCTTTTGTCGAGCATAAGAATAACGGCGGCGGACGCGGCGAACGGAAAGCCTAAATCAATGCGGGTCGTTTTTATATAAAAATGCATCAGATATTTCCACTGAAAAGCAGACGCGCGGGATCGTATTTGAGCCCATTTATCCGCACTTCAAAATGAAGATGCGGTCCGGTTGCCATGCCCGTTGAGCCGACGAGAGCTATCGTCTCGCCCTGGCGAATAACCGCATTCATGGGTGCCAATATCTCGGAACAGTGGCAATAAAATGTTTCAAGCCCGTCCGCATGGGTCAGGCGAATATACTTGCCGGCTATCTCATCCTCGCCGACCTTGGTGACAGTGCCGTAAAATGCGGCGGAAATCGGACTCCCCTGCGCCGCCGCGATATCGAGTCCCGAATGTAGCGACGCTTCGCCTGTAAACGGATCGTCACGCCTGCCGAACGGCGAGCTGACCCTGCCGCTGACGGGCATATGCGCGCTCATCGTTGTGTAATAAGGCGAAAAGCTCATTCTATATGCCTTTATATCGAGCTCCGACGAGCCTTTACCGAGACTTTCAGTGCTCGTTTCTGAATCTTCATCACTGTCGGCGAGCGCGCCCGCGGGTTCAAATACAAAGCCCGCGGCGCTCTTTATTTTTCCCCATGCTTCGCGCGCGTTTATGCTGTACTGCATGGCGGATTTATATGTATTTCTAATCGTCTCAAAGCTCGTTGGAGACAGCTTGCGTATGCCGAAAATCAGACCGACGGCGGCAGCGCAGATAATGAGCTGGAGCAATATAAGACGTGCCCCGGCGTCGCCGCTCTTTTCGCGTTTTGTATTCGGCTCAGCATCGAGCCCCATCTGCGCGCGATATTCTTCGCGCGTCATGCGTCCGTTTTCCGAGTCCATACATCCGCCTCCAAAATAGATATCATTTAAATCTATGCGGACAGGTCGGATAATATGAAAAGAGGCCGCCGCATTCAGATGCAGCAGCCCGAAATATCAAATTTTCTCAGCCCTTGAGACCGCGTTCCTGTCTGTCCATATCCTCAACGACGATATCGTATATCTCGCCGAGAGACGCGCAGTATTCAAGCACCTTCCAGGGCTCATTGGTATGGAAATGAATCTTTATCAGCTCTTCGTCGCCGACGGCAAGCAGGCAGTCGCCTTTGAAATGCTCGGTGAAATAATCGTTTATAACATCTTCGTCAAGATCGTGGCCGTCGATAAGAAGCTGGGTATCGTATCTGAATTCAAGCATGATTTTCTCCTTTTGCGCCTTGTCATATATTATATCCCTTCATCGGTGGGATATCACAACGATATGTATTTTAACACAGGAACGCAAAAATGTATATAGACAATCTGTAAACATTCGAATAATTAAAGACCCGCCGAAACGGGTCTTTAATTTATCAATTATCAGTCCGAATAGCCTGCGATGAATTCACGGGTGCGCTCGGATTTCGGATTGTCGAACACCTCTTCAGGCGTTCCCTCCTCCTCGATAACTCCGTTATCCATGAAGATTATTCTGTCCGCCGCCTCACGCGCGAAGCTCATTTCGTGCGTGACGATAACCATCGTCATCTTTTCGGCAGCGAGGTCTTTTATGACCTTGAGAATCTCTCCGGTGAGTTCGGGGTCGAGAGCGCTCGTCGGCTCGTCGAAGAACAGAATCTTCGGTTTGAGAGCCATTGCGCGGGCTATCGACACGCGCTGCTGTTGACCGCCGGAAAGCTCGCAGGGATAGTTATTCATCTTCTCGCCGAGTCCGACTTTGCGAAGCAGAGCTTTGCCGTTTTCATCTATCTCGGCGAAGATAGCCTTGCGGTTCTTCTTGAAATCCGGGCGGCTCTTTGCATGGATTTTTGCGGCGAGAGTGACATTTTCAAGCGCCGTATACTGCGGGAACAGATTGAAGGACTGGAACACGAGTCCTATCTTGAGCTGATTCTCGCGCTGCTGCTGGGCGGAGAGCTTATCGGTATTGCTGCCGTCAAAAACAACGCCGCCGTCAACGGTTATCGAGCCGCTGTCCGCAGTTTCGAGCATATTGATGCAACGCAGCAGAGTTGTTTTTCCGCTGCCCGATGAGCCGATTATAGCGAGAACATTCTTCTCCTCAAGAGAAAAGCTTATGCCTTTGAGAACCTCGGCATCGCCGAAGGATTTTTTGAGATCTTTAACTTCAAGTATAGCCATGATCAACCTCTGTAATAGTTAAGTTTCTTTTCGAGCGCATTGAACAGCAGAGTGAGAACTCCGCAGAAGATGAGGTAGAATATCGCGGTATAGAACAGCGGCCAGATTATGGCGTAGACTTTAACAATATTCTGAGCCGACATAATGAGCTCGCCGACCGCGATGACATTCGCGAGTGAAGTATCCTTGACGAGCGTAATTACCTCGTTGCTCATCGGCGCCATGATACGCTTGACGACCTGGAACAGCACTACTTTGAAGAAGGTCTGGGTCTTCGTGAGTCCGAGCACCTGACCCGCCTCATACTGACCGACCGGGATGCTCTCTATGCCGCCGCGGTATATCTCTGAAAAATACGCCGCATAGTTGATTATAAACGCTATGATAACGGCGATTATGCGCGATCTGAACGGCGTGCCGAACACAAGACCGGGAACATAAAAGACGACCATAATCTGGAGCATCAGCGGCGTTCCGCGGATTACCCACACAAAAGCGCGGCTGATCCAGCGCAGGGGCTTGAAACGGCTCATCGAACCGAGAGCTATCGGCAGGCCGAGCGGTATGGCCGCAACGAGGGTTATAAAAAATATCAACAGCGTATATTTAAAGCCCCCGAGCAGCTGAGCGTTGACGCCGAGAAAATCCATTTATGTATCCTTCTTCCTTTGAGGTTATCTGACTTCGATATATATTAAACCATTTTTGAGCACAGCGCAAGCCCCGCCGCAGAAAATCGGCAGGACCTGCGTGATATTTAATTTGTTGCTTTACTGAGCTATGACTCTGCCGGAGAGGTTATACTTTTCGGCAAGCTTTGCAAGAGTACCGTCATCGTAGAGCTCTTTGATAGCGGCGTTGATCTTCGCGGTGAGCTCGGTGTCGCTCTTGCGGATACCAACCGCATAAACTTCGGAATCTGCGCTCGAGATGACATCGACTATCATAAGATCGTCATAGTCGGTTCCCTCGCCGATGCTGCCCGCTGCGGTAACAGCATCGATTATCGCGATATCGGCAGTCTTGCTCTTGACTTCCATGAGCGAGGTGCCCTGATCCTTGACGGGAAGGTAGCTCTTGCTGAGTCCTGCGTCTGCCTTGACGGCTATCTCGCCTGCGGAGCCTGCTTCTGCGACAACCTTGGCGCCGCTCATCGAAGCGAGATCCTTATACTTTGCGGCGTCAGCCTTGCGGATAACGGCGACCTGAGAGTTGTTCATGTAAGCGTTGGAGAAGTTGATCTGATTCTTGAGCTCGTCCGTTGCGGTCATGCCGTTCCAGATGCAGTCGATAGTCTTGGAGTTGAGTTCGGTGACTTTTGAATCCCAGTCGATCTCCTGGAACTTCGCGGTCACGCCGAGCTTCTCGCAAACAGCCTTGGCAAACTCGGTCTCGAAGCCGACGAGCTCGCCGTTCTCCATGTAGTTCATGGGTCTGAAGTAAGTAATTCCGATGACCAGCTCGCCCTTATCTGCGATGTAGTCCCAATCGGTCTTATCGTTCTTTTTGCAGCCTGCAAAACCGAGTGCAAGCACGAGGGTCAGGACTGCGAGTACAAGTGCAACAATTCTTTTTTTCATGGTGTGTTCCTCCGTGTTGTTTAGTGTGATTGTATGATATCACGTTACTACGCTAAAGTCAACACTTTTTTTCAAAATTTTTTACTATCTGTGAAACGGTTAAAAATGATTCGCACAAGCAGGGATTTTTATGCAAAACCACGGCATAGCAATACCTCCCGGTTCAAAGCCCGGGAGGTACGGTCATTTGTGACACACTCTCAGTGTTTTTTACCCTGTGCCGCGACTTTGTTTATTTTTGCGGCTATAACTTCGGGATCGCCGAGATACTGCTTGGATATTACATTAAAGTTGTCGTCGAACTCATAGACAAGCGGAACGCCGGTCGGGAGATTGACTTTCATTATCTCGTCCGGGGTCAGCTTTTCAAAATGCATGACGAGCGCACGCAGCGAATTGCCGTGCGCCGCGATAATAACGCGCTTGCCCTCGCGCATTTTCGGCGCGATCTCGTTTTCAAAATACGGAACGGTTCTTGCAATCGTGTCCTTGAGGCTCTCGCCGAGCGGAAGTTCTGACTTATCTTCGTCTCTGTACTGCGCCTGATTGGCGGGATTACGCTCATCGGTAGGTTCGAGCACGGGCGGGCGCACATCGAACGAACGGCGCCAGATGAGCACCTGCTCCTCGCCGAACTTCTCGGCGGTCTCGGATTTGTTCAGCCCCTGAAGCGCGCCGTAATGGCGTTCGTTCAGTTTATATGATTTTATAACCGGGAGCCATGCCCTGTCCATGACATCAAGCACAGCGTCAAGGGTATGAATAGCACGTTTAAGATAAGATGTATAGCAAATATCGAAATCATATCCGCCGTCGAGCAGGGCTTTTCCCGCAGACAACGCCTCTTTTCTGCCGTTGTCGGAGAGGTCGACATCCGTCCAACCCGTGAAGCGGTTTTCAAGATTCCATTCGCTTTCTCCGTGGCGAAGCAACACAAGTTTCATTTTTTACACAGCTCCTTTGTTTCAAGATAGCTGGAGTCTCCGACTCCCGCCTGCGGATATATTATACACCTTTTTGATATGCAATGCTCCGCTTATTCATATTATTTAAAAATAATTTACAAATTCGCATGATTGCCACAGCCGGCTCGCCGATATTTTTCTTGAACAGCCTAATTCAAATGAGGTTTAACACGTATTTATCATAAACAAACAGTCAAAAAAAGTATAAAAAGAGCCCGGAATTACCGAGGCTTGTCGTCGAAAGACTAAACTTATGAAACAGTTTAGAAAATCATTAAAAAAATCATAGCAATAGGAAAAAATTTTCAATTAAAAAATATTGACAAGCGCCTGTCTGATGCATTAGACTAAAAACGTAGTCTAATGCATTAGTCTATGGTGGCTCAGCATACAAGCAATTACAATGAGTGGGCAAGTAGCAGTAAAAACGGTTGGGATAATATCGGCGGTGACGGAGGTAAATACGCTCGAGTCAGAAAATAACAAATGAGGGATTAAAATGAAGAGTATATTAAAGAGAGTATTATTAGCTGCTTTATTATTAGTAAATTTATCAACGCTGCTGTTGGATTGGCAGACAATTGAGGGAATAACTTCACGCGATGGCGTACTTGTTCTTTCCGGTAATATTGTTTTATCAGGTGTTATTTTATGTATTTTCCTTTTGAGTTTATTGCTTTACAAAAAGTTAAAGACAATATGTTTTATAAGCGGCTTGTGCTCTCTTAGTATGTTGTTTGCACTTGAATTTTCCAAATTTGAATCATACGGAAGATTTAATAACTCAGCGATAGGTGTCTATTTGGGATTATTGACTATGATAATTACTATTGCAGCATTTATCTTGTTGTTAAGAAAAGAAACATTTCTTGCTGATAAATAAAATAGGGAGGGTGTCAATATTAACACCCTCTTCCTATACTCTGTTTTTAAGCCCGCTCTCTGTGTCAGCGCGGCATACACGGCGGCAATGGGCTACACGAGGCTTGCCGCCGGGGCGCACTATCTTACATATGTGGCGGCAGCCGCGATAATCGGATACACGGCGTTTGTGACAGTCAGATTTATTTACATAAAAGTTTCGGCGAAGATATAAAAGAACACGGTGCGGATTTCCGTACCGTGTTCTTTATACAATAGTTATCTCTCGTTCGGAGAAATTACAGGCTTTCCGTCTCTGTCAAGCAGAGGCGTCATGCCGCCTGCATAGCCGCTTGTGTGAAACAGGTAATTTACTCCTGTTTCTTTATCGACCCAGATTTCCGTGGTTGACAGCGCTCCCTGCGAATAGACATTTTTGAATCTTTCGTTTTTGGCTTTAGGCATTAGATTACCTCCGAATTTATCATTTTATCAGCACTGAGTATGCTGACGAGCACATTTTTGTTTGAGATCGCGGCGGCGAGATCATCTGCGTCGCTCACACTCTCTTATTCTGCATTCCATGTATTCGGCTCCTGTTCTTCGGGTTCGGGCTCTGCGGGCTTGGGCGCGGCGGGCTGAGATGCCGCAGGAGCGCTTATACTTCTGACATACTGCTCGAGATCTGCGCCGTAACGCAGGACGAACGACAGGACTATCAGCACAATGCCGATAATTATACCCGTGTTTTCCGTCTCATACGAAGACGATTCAAATCCGTAATATGTATAAACCGCGGCGGAAAGTATGGACACAACTACGGGCATAACAATGCAGATTATACCGAGACTTCTCATTTTATCGGCACCCCTGGCGGTGAACGGAGTTTTCTCGCGGAGTTCAAATACCAGATAACTGCGGGCTATGACGAGAAGAATCGCATCTGTCAAAGCTTCAAAGAACATCGAGAGAATGCCCGCAGGCGTCTCTTCTCTTGACACATCCGGCAGCTCTTCGGCTACCATTTGGAAAATAATATTGCTGTCGAACGCGTACATTGAAACGAATGCCGAAATCGTGGCGGCAGCCGCGATAAAGCAAACCACCATGGCAATCGTGACGAGCACTTTGAACACGCGGCAGGCTTTCTGAACTTTCATCAAATTTTGCATTTTGTTTTCCTCTTCTCCTTTTATTCATATATTCCGGCAAAGCCAGTTTTCAACTATAGGGGCATCGGGCTGAGCCATAAACGGATGCCCGCTGTTTTCGGAAACTGTCAGCGAACAGCCGAACTTTTCCGCAAATGCGCGGACGGATCTTCGGGCTGAAGATTGTCCTTTCCGCCGTAGAGTATAGCGGTCGGGATGTTCCACTGCGTTATTGGATGGGAAATTATATATTGATAGTAGTCCCAGCGCAGAGTATCAACAGGCGAAGGAATCTCCTTTTTGCTTTCGAGTTCGGCTTCAGTAACTCCCGACCAGAGCATCATATTTTTAACGAGCCGCTCCATATCGACTATCGGCGACTGGAACAGCGCCTTTTCAAACGGCATTGCGTTATAGGCGTTGAGCGAAAAATATGCGCCGATACTGCACGCATAGAGGCTGACCCGCTCCCAATTTGCGAATGCGTAATCGGATATAGTCTTGAGATCGGATATGCCGTCCCATACATCGCATCTCTTTGAATCAGTGCGCTCGCCGTGTTCGGGTAGATCAAAGCTCAGCGTCTGACAGCCCTTTGTTTCGGCTATTGCGGCGAAGCTTTCGGCATATTCCTTGCGGCTCATCTTGCCGTGGACATGGACATAGACTCTATTTGAATCCTCGCCCCAAAGTATAGACGGGATATCGCCGAGCATAAACTTTTGCGTTTTCATTTTATCTCCTTATATTTGCCGGTCTTGCACGAGAAGCTGCGCAGACCCGTTCTCTTTATGCCGAGAAGGCTGTCCATCTCATCGGCGGCGTTTTCGTATCTTCCGTTGGTGTGGTGAACCAATATGTAATCGACTTCTTTTATCTTTCCGCTTGCCGCATGGCAGAACGCCCTGACGGGAGCGGCGAGATTGAACACCCATATCGGCGAGCAGACGGTCACATGGTCAAGCGCCGAGAGGTCAACGTCAACGGGCTTTATCGGCATCTCCCAGCGGTGCATTCCGAATCTGCCGCACCACCAGAAGCCGAGAGTGCCCCCGGTCAGCTCGGTTGATTTTATCTCATAGACTGAGGCTCCTGTGCGATTGGCTTCTTCAAGCGCTTTTTTTCTGACATAGCCCATGCGGGAAAAGAACACGACAAGGCGTGACAGGTCGGAGCCGATACTTTTATAGCTTTCTTCGTTTATTTCAAAATGCTCCTGCTTATAGAATATGACTGCGGCATATCCCGTTGCCGCCTGCAGGAAACCGAAGATAAAAAACGAGGTGGACATAAAATTAAACGGGAACATATAAAACTGAATGCATATCCAGAGCATCAGAGTTATTCCGAATATCATTGAACAAACTGCACCGGATTTTTTCTTTGCGAACAGCAGAACCGCGGCCACAAGATTGGTGATGCCGTTGACTATGAGCAAAGCTATTCCCGAAAATACAAAATCGGTGAAAAGCACATCCGCAAACGGCAGCTTCTTGAAATAGGGCAGCATTGCGTCCATTCCCATAAGTCCGCCGCTCGGGTCAATGAGCATAGTGACAGCTCCGCCGACGGCGCCGATGCCGATAAAGAGCGTCCAGAATATTGATATCTTCCGCTCCGTGTTGAATCTCGAATGAGGCGCGGCCTTCTTATTTTTCATTATAAAAGACCTTCTTCCCGGCTGTCAGCGCACAAATTCTCTGATAAGACCTATTACCAAAAGGTGAAGAGGATAATATGCATAGAACAGCCATTTCATGAATCTGTTGATTTTGGGGCTTCGTCCGCGCTTTCCGTTATACAAAAACAGCAGCGGTATCGCGAGCGCGACGCAGAGCTGTATCAGCCCGTATATTTTGTCGATAGCGAAGAAATATACAACTGCATAGACTGAAGCCCAGAGCATAGACCAGGCAATCTGCTTTTTCGGCTCTCCCCTGTTCGTGCCTATAGACAGCACGCTCAACGACGCTATACAGCTCCAATCGGCGGGCAGGGCGACGGCGCAGATAAGTAAAGTTAAAATCACCTTTGCAGGCATTTTAATTTTGCTGTTGTCTGCTATTCGCAGCAGGACGAGTCCCCACGCGAGCGACCATATAACGCTCGTCTGGTTAAGAATATTTCCATAATAAAACGGAATAAACGAGTGCCAGTCTGCAAAATTGTTTGAAGCGAATATATAGGCAAAATGCGATATCACCGCAAACACAAACAGGCGCGCCGTATATTTCTTAATATTGCGCGTATAGTGATAGCCCTCGGCAATGAAAAAGCACATTATCGGGCAGGTAAGCCTGCCTATGATATGCAAAATTATCGGCAGAGGGTCTGTCGGATAGCCCGGGAACAGAAGCCACGCAATATGATCCGCCGTCATGGCGGCTATCGCGATAAGCTTGAGCATATTTGAATCGAGTCCGCTGCGGGTCAAAGTTTTCTGCATAAATTCACCTCATCGGTCGCCGCGATATATTTCGTCCATCTCGCTTTCGGAGAGATCGGGATTTTTGCTCTTGTTTTCAATGCCGCTCTGCGAGTCCTTTTGAGCGGGGTTGACAGCAGTGGTTTTTCCGAGATTGCTTTTGAGAACATAGATCATGCCGGCAAAAATCTCGCCTAGTCTCTTGGTTATCTCGTCCTCGGTGAAATTGCACACCTTGCGCGCGCAGAGCACGCAGAGTCCGTAGGTATATGTCCACATCTGACTGAAAAGATGCTCCGCCTGCTCGGGCGTCGCGTTATAGTCGCGGGTTATAATGGCAATATCATTCTCCTTGCCGAACGGCATTATCTCAACAGCGGAGTTGAAGTCGGTCTCGGTCTCGCTGCCGCTCATGAATAGCAGCTGAAAAAGCATCGGGTTTTCGCGGGCGAATTTCACCCACTGCATTCCGCGCTTTTTATATGCGGGCGAGAAGTCCTCCGCCACAGCCATATATTCGTCGAACACCTTTCTCGCCTTGTCGCACACAGCGGCGCGCAGCTCGCTCATATCATTGAATGCGGTAAAAATCGGCGTTGACGAAGTGCCGAGATATTTTCCGACCTCGCGCGCGGTCATGGCATCGGTACCGCTCTTCTGCACTATATCAAACGCGGCGTTTATTATATCTTCTCTTGAAAATTTCGGTTTTGGCGGCATTATATTATCCCCTTTTTGCTTCAATATGTTATATAACATAAGTTACATAACATCCGATTTCAGTATAATACTTTTATATATCAATGTCAAGCAAATATGTGGCTCGAAGCGCAACAGTTTTTGATAAACTGTGGTTCAAAAATGAACAAAAATATACTGTTTAAGTCCTGCGTTTTTCTACTTGACAATCCGTGATTTCGGGACTAAAATACGAAGCATAAACGCGATGACACGGAATAGTAAGCGTTGATACCCTTTCAGAGAAGTGCCGGGAGCTGCGAGGCATCAAGGAGATTCAGCGACGAACTCACCGTTGAGCGGCTGCGCTGAAAAGCCTTTCGGAAAATAGGTGCGGACGGGACGCTGCCGTTAAAAAGCAGGGATATGTCAGTATCCCCTAAGTGCATTCCCCGGAGGAATGAATAAGAGTGGTACCGCGGAAGGTTTTACCCTTTCGTCTCTTATGTGGCAAGCATAGGAGACGAAAGGGCTTTTTGCTTGCCTGAAAATCTCACTCACGAAAGGTGATGCAAAAAATGAAAGAAAAAACATCCGCAAAGAACATCGCAGCGAAGGGCTCGTTCGCCCTTGCATTCTCCGTCGGTTCGGTTCTGTTTTCGGCGCACGCCGGCGGTGGCTTCGCAACCGGTAACCAGGCAAACACATACTATGTCGGGCTCGGCTGGCTCGGTCCGATATCGGCAGTGATAGCAATGCTTCTGCTGACGCTCACAATGCGCGAGGCGATGATCATGTACAACTCGCGCGGACTCAAGAGCCACAAAGAGCTTTTCGAAACGCTCTATCACCCGCTCGACAAATGCTACGTTCTGTTTGAAGTTTTCTTTTATATAATGGTGCTCATGGCAGTCGCCGCCGCTATATCCGGCGCGGCATCCGCACTTAATCAGTATTTCGGGCTCAACTACTATATCGGCATTGTTATTGTCGGCGCGCTCGTTCTGCTGCTGACGATATTCGGCGCAGACCTTGTCAGAAAAGTTTCGACCTATATGGGCATAGCTATTCTTGTGACTGCGATAACTATTTACACCATCGGCATTTTCAAGAGCAAGACACTGTTCACGGTCATGAGCGCAGATTTCAGCGCGGTCGGATTCAGAAATATCCCCAAGGCCATTCTCAATGCTTTCACATATGCCGGATTCCAGTGCGTCACCCTGCCGACGATGATAGCCTGCGGCACTCCGCTCAAGGGCAAAAAGAACTGCTCGAAGTCGATGTGGATCTCATTCGTCATGAACTCCGTTGCGCTTGTTCTCTCGGTATTCATGCTGATGTCATGGAAAGGCTACTACAGCTCGGTTGAAGGCGGCTCGACAATTCCGACGCTGACCGTATGCACCGAGATGGGCATGAAGTGGCTGACGGTTATCTACGGTATCTGCCTGCTCCTGTGCCTCATTTCGACAGGCGTCACAACAACTTTCGGCTTCGTCGCCCGATTTGAGAATCACAAAGTATTCAAGAAGATCAAGTCGCAGAGAGTGCGCAGCGCAGTTGTTTCGGCGTTCATTATTATACTGTCGATGACCATCTCGCTCGTCGGTCTTACAAATATTATCAAATACGGCTACGGCTACTGCGGATATCTCGCCATCGCCATAGTTGTTGTACCGTTCCTGACGGTCGGTGTATACAAGAACAGAAAATACATCAAAGAGCACCCCGAGTGCAAATAACAGGACTTCACTTTTTCGGAAAGGATGATATAATATGAAGAGAACACTTTTTCCCGGATATTCGGTAGGCACGGACGCATATGATGATATAAAAGAAATCTGTCCGTCATACGGCAAAAAAGCAGCGATAATCGGCGGCAAGCACGCCCTCGCCGCGGCGCAGGATAAGATAATCGCAGCGGCTAAAGAAGCCGGAATCGAAATCATCGGACCGTTTTGGTACGGCGGCGAAGCTTCGGTCGAAAATATAGAGATGTTAAAGCCCAAGGTCGCGGACGCGGATATGATTTTTGCGGTCGGAGGAGGCAAGGCCATAGACACCTGCAAGGTGCTCTCCCACTCGACCGACAGACCGTTCTTCACCTTCCCGACCATCGCCTCGACCTGCGCATCCTGCACAAGCCTCGGCATACTCTATCATCCGGACGGAAGCCTGCGCGAATATTCGTTCTCGAAGATCCCGCCCAAGCACATTTTTATAGACACTCAGATAATCGCCGACGCGCCGGACAAATATCTCTGGGCAGGCATCGGCGACACGATGGCGAAGCACTATGAATGCACGGTATCTTCGCGCGGAGATATTCCCGCTCACTCGGACGCCATGGGTATTGCGCTGAGTTCAATGTGCGCAGTGCCGATGCTCCGCTGGGGCGAAAAGGCTCTTGCGGACTGCCGCGCCCATAAAGTAACGGACGAGCTGACCGAAGTTATCCTCGGAATAATCGTCTCAACAGGACTTGTCTCGAACTTCGTTCAGGTCGATTATACGACCGGTCTTGCTCATGCAGTATACAACGGCTTCACCGTTCTCAAGAGCACCGAAGAGAACCATCATCTGCACGGAGAGGTAGTCTCCTACGGAATTCTCGTTCTGCTGACGGTTGACAAGCAGTACGAAGAGCGAGAAAAAGTATTCAATTTCAACCGCTCCATGGGTCTGCCGACAAAGCTCAGCGACATTCACGCAACTCCCGACGATGTCAGAACCGTTGCCGAGAAAGCGCTCAAGGGCATCGATGTTCGCAAATATCCTTATGAAGTAACTGAGGACATGATTGTTGACGCCATAACGGAGCTTGAAAAATATAACGCGGAACACTGAAAAAGGATAGTGATAAAAATGTCTGACTACAACATCAACTACAACCTATACCTGCCGAGCTATTCGATAGGTCCCGACTGCTACAAAGAAATACCGCATGTCACGCGGTTCTTCGGCAAGACCGCCGCAGTCATCGGCGGAAAGACCGCAATGGCAAAAGCTAAAAAAGCCATGATCGACGGCGTTGCCGGGAGCGATGTAAAGCTGCTCGATTTTATCGAATACGGCGGCGATTCGACATACGAAAACGGCGACGCGCTGATAGCGAATCCAACTGTCAGAGACGCCGACATGATATTCGCAGTCGGCGGCGGGCGCGCATGCGACACGGGCAAATATGTTGCAGATAAGCTCGACAAGCCGCTGTTCACATTCCCGACCGTCGCTTCAAACTGCGCGTCGGTGACTGCCATCTCGGTCATATACAACCCCGACGGCTCGTTCAGGGAATACTATTATCCGAAGCTTGCAAACCACTGCTTTATAAACTCCGCCGTTATCGCGGATTCGCCGGAGCAGCTGCTGTGGGCGGGCATCGGCGACGCGCTGAGCAAGGAATACGAAGCTGTGTTCTCTTCAAAAGATGACACGCTCTCGCACACGCCGCTCATGGGCAAGCAGATAAGCAGGATATGCACCGACCCGCTGATAGAATACGGCGCAGAGGCTCTGGAATCCATAAGAGAAAAGAAAGCGTCGTTCGCGCTCGACCAGGTGACGCTCGACATTATTATATCGACCGGCATCGTCTCGAACATGATGAGCACGGTTGACAGCTACTATTACAACTCCACCCTCGCCCACTGCGTCTACTACGGCTCGACTGTAACCGAGCACGGACATCACCACCTGCATGGCGAAGTCGTTTCGCTCGGCGTGCTCTGCCTGCTCGAGTTTGAGAAGAACGACAGCGAGGTTGAGCGCATAATGGAGTTCAACAGCTCGATAGGTCTCCCCGTCTGCTTCGACGATGTTGAGATAGACGAGAGTGAATTTGAAAAGATGGCGGACAAATTCGTTCAGACAACCGAATGGGCGCACATGCCCTCAGGCGTGACCCGCGAGGGCTTCATCGAAGCGATGAAATCGCTCAACGCCAAGGGCCGCCGATTCAAAGCGGGAAAATAAAAATTTAAAAATTAGAGCACGGTCTGATATTTTCAGGCCGTGTTTTTATATCATGTACAAAATAATAAATATATTTATAAACTTTTCAGCAATTCTGCATATAGTTTTATTGACTTTTGGGCGGTGCAAGTTTAATATAAAACTAACAGAAATCTTTTGAGGCGGTGAAAGATAATGAAAAGCAAAAACGGACTTTCAAACGCAAGGTTCTGGATTCTCGTATGGGGTCTCGGAATTGCCGGACAGATATGCTGGAACATGGAAAACCAGTGGTTCAACACATTTGTCTACGCAAAGATTGCAAAGGATCCGACGATAATCTCATGGATGGTCGGCG
This sequence comes from Oscillospiraceae bacterium, assembly GCA_003514385.1. Taxonomy (GTDB): domain Bacteria; phylum Bacillota; class Clostridia; order Oscillospirales; family Acutalibacteraceae; genus CAG-177. The sequence goes on from DOQR01000007.1 coordinate 28,155, forward strand.
TTTCGGCAACGGCGACGACTATCTCAACTTTCCTATTCGGCTGCATCTCAGACAGGATAGGCAAGCGCAAGGTGATGGCTTCGGTCGGCTACATTCTCTGGGGCATATTCACCATTGTATTCGGTCTGACGCAGTATCTCGTGCGCGGTAGCACGGAGACTTCGTCCGTACTCATGGCAGTCGGCGTTGCGGTCGTCGCGGCAGACGCGATAATGAGTTTCTTCGGCTCGATGGGAAATGATATCGGCTTCAACGCATGGGTCAACGACCACATGAACGACAAAAATAAAGGTCAGATCGGCGCGGCGCTCGCCACTCAGCCGGTCATCGGCACAATAGTCGGCACTGTAGCGGGCGGAATGCTCGTCGGCAGCAACGACAACTACATGCGCCTTTTCTTAGTCATGGGCGTTGCGGTTATACTCTTCGGCTTATACTGCCTGTTCGCGATGAAGGACAGCCCGGAATTAAAGCCCAGCAAGCGCGGCACATTCGTCCAGCAGTTCTTCAGCATACTCAACTTCAAGAACTACATAAAGAACAAGGAGCTCGCCTGGGTCAATCTCTCGCTCTCCGTCTATTTCATAGCGTTCAACATGTATTTCGCCCATATAGGCAACTACATGATATATTATCTCGGCTTCTCCGCCGACATGATGGGATATATCGAGGGCGTTGCGCTCGTGCTCGCGATGCTGTTCACTATCCCCTGCACGAAGCTGCTCAACAATAACAAGGCTCCCCTGCTCTGCTTTATTTCAACTGTTCTCAACAGCATCGGAGTCGGTCTGCTCGGACTGTTTGTAAGACCCGAGAATGTCAACACAAACTCGATTTGGAACCCGATGCTTCTCATCGGCGTTCTCCTGCTCGGCATGGGCTATGTGCTGTTCCTGCAGAGCAGCACGGTCTGGGGCAAGCAACTCTATCCCGAGGACGCGAGAGGTCAGTTTGAGGGAATCCGCATTCTCTTCTTCGTGCTCATCCCGATGGTCGTAGCTCCGCTGATTGCAAACCCGATAATCAAAAAGAGCGGCGAGTTCGTTGACGAAAACGGGCTGACGGCATATCTGCCGACCTACACGCTTCTGCTCGTCGGCGCGGCTCTCGTACTGCTGACGATAATCCCGCTCATCCCCGCGAAGAAATACCACGACAAGCGCATAAGCGAAAAGACAGCGGAGGGCAAAGAATGAGAAGCGATCTTCCGGTAACAAAGCTCGCCGAAAATGTTTATCTGCTCAACGAGTTTGACGGCACGAACTGTTATCTTGTCGTCGGCAGCGAAAAGGCTCTGCTGATAGACTGCGGCACCGGCTTTTGCGACATAAGAGGTGCGGCGGAAAAGCTCACCGATCTGCCGATAATCCTCGCGGCGACGCACGGACACGGCGACCACATCGGCGGCGCGGGACAGTTTGAAGAAATATACATTCACCGTGCTGACTGTGAGATGCTCAACAAAGCGCAGATGTCCCTGCTGTTTCGCAAAGTATTCCTCGCAGCAAACGCGCCCGTAAAATCGCACGGGTTCAAAATGGGCGACGTAAAACCCGGCAAATACAAAACAAAGATAATCCCCATGGACGACGGACATATTTTTGACCTCGGAGGGAAATCCGTGCGAGTAAAGCACACTCCCGGGCACTCGCGCGGCAGCGTCGCATTTATCGACGAGCAGGACAAAATCATATTCAGCGGCGACAACGTCTGCGACGCGCTGTGGATGCAGCTGCCCGGAGTCACGAGCATTGAGGAGTGGCTCCCGAGCGCGCAGTGGCTATATGACATGAGCGCCGACTACAGGATATTCTGGGGTCACAGAGTTCCGCAGCTGGAGCGCGAATATATAGCTCAGGTCATAACCTGGGGCAAGGAAATCATGGCAAAAAGCCGCGGCAACTCAAAGCTGCCGAAGATAACACAATATCCGAACAGACCGGACGGAATAATCTACCGCACGGACAGAGTGTTCAGGAAATGAGGGTAAAAATATGAAAAATAAAAACACCGCAGGTACCGAAGAAAGAGTCTCCGCGTCAAGCAAATTCTGGCTTTGCTCGGCAGACTGCCTTTGCACAACGATAAACAGCCTGTTGACAGGCGGAGGAATGACATATTTCTTCACGAAATTCCTCGGTCTTTCCGAGGGACGCGCGAGCACGGTATGGATGATATTCGCCATATGGAACGCATTGAACGACCCGCTGTTCGGCTATATCTCCGACCACACGAAGTCGAAGCTCGGGCGCAGAATACCGTATATAAGATACGGCGCGTTCTTCTATTCGCTGATTTTCGTGCTGACATGGGTCAGATGGCCGCTCGGCAGCTCGCAGACGGCTCTGTTCATTCAGATGCTCGCAACGCTGTTCCTGTTTGACACGCTCTACACGGCAATCGCGACGTCCATCTACGTCATGCCCTACACCATGGCGGTATCGAACAAGGCGCGCAGCGGCATCTTCCTGTGGAAGATATTCTTCACGCTCATCGCGATGGCGGTTCCGCTCGTTGTTTTCCCGCTGATAAAGCCGGAGGTCGGAAGCGACCCGACAAAGTTTCAGCTGATAATGGCGGGCATAGGAATCCTCGCGTTCGTTATCATATTCACATCCACTTTCTTCTACAAAGAGAAAGTCACGACCGAGAGCGACAAGAACGAAAACATTTTCAAGGCAGTCATAGACTGCTTCAAGAACCGCTCGTTCGTCGTTTTCGAGGTGCTCTCGTTTACTGTAGTATTCATTCAGACGATACTCATGCAGGGCGTCATATACTACTTTGACGAATTCGACCTGCCGATGCCGGTAGCCTACGGAGCATTGGGGCTCGGCGCGGTGCTCGGGGTTATACTATGGGCGACTAAAGTCAGGACATGGGGCGTCAAAAAATGCGTATTCATCATGTGCGTGATATTCGCCTGCGGCTCTGCGGCGATGGCGATATTCGGCAAGATAAGCGTCATTGCCGTCCTCGGATTCTTCACCGCAGGCATGGGATTTGCGGGCGGAATGTACCTTGTTCCGCTGATGAACGGCGATGTTATCGACTACGATGAAAGCATCACCGGGCTGCGCCGCGAGGGCATGTACGCGGGAGTCAACAGCCTGATAACAAAGCCTGCAATAAGCTTCGCGAACTCCGCGTTTCTGCTCATAGCCAAGGCATTCGGCTACGACACGACCCTCGCCTCCGGAATGCAGAGCGAATGGGCAAAGCAGGGCGTGCTCGTCGCATGGATGGCTGTACCCGCCGCGCTGCTCATAATCTGCGCGATAAGCCTGAAATTCTATCCCCTCGCCGGAGAGAAATGGGACGAAACCAAAAGAGCACTCGAAGAAAAGCACAGAGACTGATACCAAAAGGGAGCCGGCAATCCGGCTCCCCTGCTTCGCAGGCGCGGAATAAATTTGCGCAACACACGAATTTATTTAAAAAAGCTCTTGCAATTTTCGCGACAATAGTATATAATTCTTAAAGCACTTCGGGGTGTGGCGAAGTTTGGTATCGCGCTTGGTTCGGGACCAAGAGGCCATGGGTTCGAATCCCGTCACTCCGACCATATTGAGTGTTCATAAGGGATTTCACTTTATGAGCACTCGATTTTTCTATTCTGATACGGTTTTATATAGGGAGCAGCAGTGGCCTGCTCCTTTTGTTATGCCGTTTTCGGCTCTGTGAGATATTCGACGGCGACTCCTTGGCGGGTATCCGCTTTGTAATGCGGATGCCTCGGCGCCGCCGGGATCTCCACATAGCCAACAAAGCGGTAGTAGATCACGATTCGCTGAGTACGATTTTTACCAGTGCCCTCAGTTTCAAACACAGCAATGTGGTCGATCAGCTCTCGCAACAGCGGCGCTGTCAGGTAGTCCATCTGCATAAATCGCCGCACGGCGAGGATGACGCCCTCCCGCTGCTGTTGCTGCTTTCCGGATTCGGACAGCTTCTTGCGAAGGGCGGTGATCTTGCTTTTTAGCTCCATTCGCTCCACCTCATACTTATGGGACAGCTGCATAAACCACTCATCACTGACCTTTCCGATTGCATTATCCTCATAGAGCTTTTCATAGAGCCGGGAAACGGTATCGTTCCGGGTCATCGCCTTTTGCAGTTCCTCCTCGCAGCGCTTTTGTTCCCTTAAAAGCTCCTTGTCGGTCTTTCTGGCCAGCAGCTCGGCAAAGGCATCTTCGTCGTCGCTCAGATATTCTGCCATCCTCCGCAGCTCCAACATTACCACCTGCTCAATGGCGTCCGCCCGCACATAGTGCCGTCCGGGACAACTTCCCCGGTAGTCCACCTTGTTGTTGGCACACACAAAATAGTGAATATCCTTGTTGATGGTGTTGGTGTGGTAGCGCAGCTTTGTGTGGCAGTCGCCGCAGAACAGCAGATCAGCAAAGATACTTTTCTGCCCATTATGCGGTTTCGGTGCACGGCGTTTCGTCTTGGCAATGCGAGCCTGCACCTTCTCAAAGTCCTCTCTGGCAATAACCGGCTCGTGAACATCCTTGAAGATCATCCAATTCTCTGGGTCGTTATCATACCGCCGTTTATTCTTGAAGGACTTGGAATAGGTCTTGAAATTGATAACATCGCCGCAGTATTCCTGCTGAGAGAGGATTTTCTGCACTGTGGTCTTGCACCACCTGTACGGATTCGGCTGCGTCTTTTTGCCGCCTCTCGGAAGCCCCTTGCTCTGCCAATAGGCCATTGGGACGAGGACTTTCTGTTCCTGCAAAATGCGGGCAATGGTCTCATTGCCTTTCCCATCGAGACACATCTTGAAAATGCTTTTTACGATCTCCGCCGCTTCCGGGTCGATGATCCACTTCTTTTTGTTTTCAGGGCTCTTTTGATACCCGTAAGGCGGCTGGGATAACGGCTCGCCCATATTGCCACGCAGACGATGGGACGAGCGAATCTTTTTGGAAATATCCCGTGCATACATCTCATTGAGAATATTTTTGAAGGGCGCGATCTCGCTTTCGCCCTCCTCGCTGTCGATAGAGTCATTCACGGCGATAAAGCGAATACCGTGGTCAGGAAAATAGCTGTCCGTGTAGTTTCCAACGGAAACATAGTCACGGCCGAGGCGGGACAGGTCTTTCACCATCACGGCAGATACAAAGCCCATTTCAATGTCGCTGAGCATTTGCTGGAATCCGGGACGGTTGAAATTTGTTCCGGTATACCCGTCGTCCACATAGTATTTGGTGTTGGACAGACCCATCTCCTTTGCTTTCTGAGAGAGCAGGCGCTTCTGGTTGGCGACGGAATTGCTGTCGCCGTCCATTCCATCGTCACGGGATAGGCGGCAGTAAAGCGCTGTGATCCCAATTGATTCTTTCTTAGTTTTCGGCTGCATAATTGTCCTCCTTTCCGGCAGCCGTACACACATATTCTGCGTCAATTTTATCACCGGTCTGCACAGGCGGCAAATCTGCGAAGTCGCTGACAAGGTATTTTTCGAGCCTGCTGCCCATCTTTGTGTTCTGGCTCATGTCCTTAAAATTGATCGGTTCGTAGCGGTTCTCGATAAAATACCGAACCCCATTGATGACATACTCCCGCTCCGGCAAACCGAAGCCTACAAAGAATTTATCCATACTGTCCTCCTTACCTTTCATCCCGGCTGCGCTGACGGATGAGGTATTTGCGATAATATTCGCAAGCCTTGATGATAAAATCCTCCGTCTTTCCGGCATCCAAACCTTTGGGAAGGACCTCCCGCAGGCGGGATGTGGGGACCTTCACCGTCTCCCTCTGATTTGCTTTTTCCTCGCTCATAAGGAACTGGATCACATCCTTTGTCAGCAGCCCTTCACGGCCAGCCTTGTGCATTCTCCACGCCTGCGAATAAGATGGGGTGCAGTCGTTAATGACGCACTGCTCCAAAACCTCTCGCTGACTGGATTCGTCGAGGTAGGACAGTTCTACGCCGACGGAGAGAGCGATTTCACCTTTATCCATTTTTTCAAGCAACTCCGGAATGAGACAGGTCAGGCGAATATAGCGCTGTACTTGCCTGCCGCTATCTGTATCAGAAATATCGTCACGGGACTTGTGGCCAACTTGTCCACAAGTGATACCCCGATGGGACAGTGCCTCCATTTTCAGCTTATAGGCAAACGCTTTTTCGGAGGGAAGGATATGCTCCCGATGCAGATTGCTGTCCACCACGGCAATGGCAGCGCTGTCACGATCCAGCGCACGGATAAGTACCGGGAGTTCTGTAAGCCCTGCTTTCCGAGCGGCGTGCAGCCGCCGATGACCGCTAACAACTTCATATTCACCTCCGTTTTCAACGGGGCGGACGATCAACGGAGCGAGGATTCCATTTACCCTTATACTCTCCACAAGAGCGTCCATTTCTGCATTGTCCTGCACCTTGTAGGGATGTCCCTCGAATGGGTGCAGCCTGGTGATTTTCAAAAGCGTCGGTATTGCCGACGCTGCACTTTTACAGCTCATATTTGACCTTCTTTCTTTGTTTTACTATCCGAAAAAAGGATGGCTGCCCTTTTCTCTTTCTTCGGATAGTAAGAGGATTACTACTCAGGTAAATAGAATAGATATTATTACCTGCTATTTCGCCGCAGTCTGAAATGCGACTTTTAGGCGTGGTTGTATGCTGATTTTCAGCCATCTGTGCAGAACTTCTGCACATAAAGGCGGTTGGGCTTTCCCTTACCTTGCCGCTTGCGGATGAGCAGGCCGTGCTTTTCCAACTCCACAAATAGCCGTGTGGCCTTGTCGTGACCGCAACCGAAAACGGCGCAGACCTCATTCAGCGTGTAATAGATGAATATATGCCCGCTTTCATCGGAAAACGCTGCCGCATTTCTGCCGGACAAACCGGTGCGGTCAAGCAACAATCCATAAAGTAGAGCGGCCTCTGTGGACAGTTCTATGTAGTGCAGATTCGTGAATAGTGCCTTGGGCACTCGATAGTAGGCGAAGGTTTCCGCCTCCCACCAGTAAGCTTTTTCGCTCATGGAATTTTCAACTCCTCTCGTCGGAAGAACCGACTGATTTTGGTATCAAAATGTTGCGTGTTTTGGGGATTTGTCGCCCTGTAAACGGTTTTCTCAAAGTGGGTGATATGATTTCCTTGCTGCGCCGTTTTCCTCGTTTTTGTCGTCCATCGGTGTTTTTTTCAGGGCATACCGAACCGTCCCTCATACCTTGGGCAATCCAGCAGCGCACGGAAGCTTTGTTTGCAATCGTAGGTGCAGCTGCGGCAGATCGCGTTATATGTTATACGGATGCGGGAAAAACGCCCACTCGTTTTTCTTTCTTCGACAATCTCGGCACTGTATCGACCTCTTTTTATATTTTTTGCTTGCCGTTCTTCCCGAATGTTGTTTTTCTGTCCCGCTCTGGAATCTCACCACAGCATCGCCAAGCTCATATCCCATTCGGACGGTCATTCAATTTTCAAGGTACACGGGGAAAATATCCCCAATATATAGGCAGCGAGAAGGTCCATTTGTGGATCCCCTTTTAGAAAAATTTTTTAAAGTCCGGAAAAGCCCCCAATTCTGGCAAATACAGAGAAGAAAATTCGCGCTTTATTTGTTTTCGCACCCAAGCGCTTGTCGATCGCACTGCTTATGTGAACAAATATTCTTGTAGAATGCAAAAAGCGCAGCCGACGGATTTTCCGTTGGCTGCGCCTGTGTGGTTTGTTATTTGTTTTTTGCTGTTATTTTAGTGAGCAAATCTCTCGTTATACATAAAGGGTAAAATTCGTGCTTCTTTCAATCATTCTCAAAGCATTTTAACGGTCGATTTCAAACTATTTTGTTTAATCCAGATAGCCTTTTCTTGCCGTTACGCCAAAACGGTTTTCAAGCATATGCATCTGCTCATCGGTTATTGTGTTTATTCTCGGCATTGATGCCGTTTTGATGTATATTTCGGCAGCTTTTTCGGCGGTTTCTATAAGGCCGAATGTTTCGTCGAGGTCTTTTCCCGCTCCGTAGATTCCATGCTGACTCCACACCACAAGTCGGGCGGTATGCATCTTTTCTGCCGTTGCTTCTCCGATCTCGTTTGTTCCGCAAAGCATCCAAGGCAAAACATTCACTCCGTCCGGAAATACCACAATACACTCGGTGCACATCTGCCAAAGCGTGCGGGTGAATTCTCTTTCGTCGAGAGTGTGGATATATGTCATGGCGAGAAGATTTGACGGGTGACAATGCATAACGACGCGATTTTCCGGGTTAACTTTTAATCGTGCCGCATGGCTCATCATGTGCGCGGGAAATTCGGAAGTGAAATTTCCGCCGTCGGCAAATCCCCAAAGAAGCTGTGCGTTTTTTCCTCTGTCAACCAACCGCACTATGCCGAGGTTGATGTCCGGAGCATATTGCACATTTTTAAAATATTTTCCTGTTCCGGTAACGAGAAAATATTTACCGTCCAGCTCCGGTGCCGAGAAGCCTGTCGGTATCATACGAAGGACTTTTTCGGGATCAAGATATTCACATAACTCTTCTTCGTCCACCATCAATGAAATGTTTCCGCCGTTGCGTTCGTCCCAGCCGTGTTCATACATATTTGTCGCAGTGCGCACTGTTTCAACGAGAAACGGTGCATTCATAACATCTTTCATTTCCTTGCCTCCAAAACAGCTTTTTCGTATCTGAGAACTTCATCAAACCATTTGCCGTCGCCAGGCTTACCACAGCTGCGGCAGTACTCGTCCCAAACATCGCCGAACGGCAGTGTTTTAAGCTCTTCACGCATAACCATGAGACGAGTAAAATCGCCGCTGTCCTGCAATGATTTTAATTCACTGTCAGGTTGAAGCAACGCAAAAAGAAGAGCTTTTTGCACATTTCTATATCCGGTTACCCACGCCGATATGCGATTTATCGAAGCGTCAAAGTAGTCAAGAGCAATGTGCACTTTGCTGTCCAAGCCGCCGCATCTCACTATTTCGCACGCTATCTCTTTTGTCTCATCGTCAAAAAGAACGACATGGTCGCTGTCCCAACGAATCGGGCGAGTAATATGAAGAGCGATCTCCGGGAAGAATGCCAGCAGTGCCGGTATCTTGTCGCTGACGACCTCGGTCGGATGATAGTGCCCGTTATCCATGAGAGGGATGCAGCGATCTTTATTCATCGCGGCATATGACAGCGCAAATTCCGCACTGCCTGCCGTATATGCCTCAACGCCTATTCCGAACACCTTGCTCTCAATGCAAGGCTTAACTTTTTTGAAGTCATACGGTTCAGAGAGTATCGCATCGATGCTCTCACGATAGCGGACTCGAGGACCGAGTCTGTCTGCGGGCACATCCTTGAATCCGTCGCCTGTCCAGATATTCATAACGCACGGCTCACCGAGCCTCTCGGCAAGGTATGAAGAAATGCGGATGCAGGCTTTGCCGTGCTCTATCCAAAATTTTCTGGTCTCATTGTTTGGGCTTGAGAGTGTCAGCGGATCGCATTTTTTGTGGGAAAAGAATGTCGGGTTGAAGTCGCATCCAAGCCCCCGTTCCTCACAGAAATCTGCCCATTTCTCAAAGTGTTTGGGTTCAAGCATATTGCGGTCAACCCACTCGCCGTTTTCAAAAATTGCATAGGATGCGTGGAGATTCATTTTCGGCTTTCCCGGAATCAGAGACAGAACCTCGTCAATATCCGCCATCAGTTCTTCAGGATTTCTCGCTCTGCCCGGGTAATTCCCGGTCGTCTGTATCCCTCCCGTAAGCGGTGCGTTAGGGTCGGTATCAAAGCCTCGAACATCATCTCCCTGCCAGCAGTGCAGACTTACCGGCACTGTTTTGAGCTTATTTATCGCCGCTTCGGTATCAACTCCGAAAGCGGCATATTTTGATTTGGCTTCACTGTAACTCATTGTCGGCCTCCATTTGTATTTTTAAATTGCCTATCGCAGTAGCTTCTATGGGCAGCGCAATCACATTGCAGCCGGTCGCCTTGGCGGTTAAGTGATTCAAAAAAGCATTTTTTGCACCGCCGCCTACAATATACATTTCTTTGTATTCCTGACCGGTATTATGCTGCAGCTCCCGCAATGCGTTCATATAGCTTGCTGCAAGGCTACGATAAGCGCAGCAGAAATAGTCGTCTGTATTTTGAACTTTTCTTGAAAGCGCACTGTCAAAAGCGGCTTTCATACTATTCGGAGCAAAAAACTCCGGGGAATTTACATCCACAACCTCATCAAATGACCGTGTCTGCGCTCGCAACACAATATCTTCAAAAGATCTTTCGGGACAAAGCTCGTCACGCAGACGATTAACAATCCACATTCCCATGATATTTTTTTGGTAGCGGTTATAGCCCACGCCGCCCTCATTTGACCAGTTTGATTTTTGACTTATGGCATCTGTAAGAGGTTTGGGCGTTTTGACGCCGAACAGAGACCATGTCCCAGAAGAAATATATGGAGCGTTGGCACTCATATCAACCCCTTCAACGGCAGAGGCAGTATCGTGCGTTGCACAAAGCACACATTTTATGCCGAAATGTTCACCTGCAACGGTTCCCGGTCGTGAAAGCTGCGGAAACAATTTATGCGGCAATCCCAGAGCCGAAATGATTTCTGTATCAAACTCGCCGGTTACGGCATTCACAATGCCTGTGGTTGTTGCATTTGTAAACTCCTTGATTTTTTTACCGCAAAGTTTCCAAATGAGGTATTCGGGTATCATAAGAAAATCCGTGACATCGTCAAACCGACCGGAAAGTTTATCCGAATACAGTTGATAAATACTGTTAAACGGTTGAAATTGACAGCCGGTGCTTTCGTAGAGCCTTGCAAAAGGAACTTTTTTGTGCACTTCGGGAATTATGCTCTTTGTTCTGTCATCACGATAGGAATATACGGGGAACACCTCTTCGCTGCCACGCATAAGAACATAATCGACACCCCATGTGTCAATTGAAAGACTTTCAATATTGGGAAATTTTGCTTTTGCGGCCGCTATACCGTTGACAACATTTTTAAACAAGCTGTCAATATCCCAAATCAAGTGTCCGTTATGCTCCGTTACACCGTTCAAAAAGCGAAACACTTCTTCGGTATGTATTCTGTTATTCTCATGCCATCCGACGATATGACGCCCCGAAGAAGCACCTATATCAATTGCCAAGTAGTATTTTTTCACACACAAGCCTCTTTTTATTACCGCTATATTTTCGACCGTTACATATATTTCTCAAGCCATCTTGCCACCGCTTCATTCCAATTACGAATGGATTTCGGGTCTGATGCAAGGGTGTGGTCGCTCTTGGGCCACATTATCACTTCGTTTTCGACTCCGCACTCATTGAGCTTGGAGGTCATGACATTTGCGTGATTGGTGCCTATCGTCTTATCCTTTCCGGCAAAACCGAGCAAAGCTGGCACACTGCCTTCTTTTATGTTGGAGACGGGAGATATCATGTTAAGCATTTCGGCCGCTTCACCCTGCGGGTTTTCGATATCCTGCGCGGTAAACTCGTATCCCGCCACTATTGACGCATACTGAGCAACTTCCGCAGCGGTATAGTTATCGAACGAGCCGAGATGGAAGTCCGAAGGAGTGGTGAGATTGAATATCATTTTTATCGGAATCACCGATTCATTGAAACGCGAATAGGCATAAAGTGCGGAAATATGAGAACCTGCAGATGTGCCGGAGAGCGCAAGGGAAGAGGCCGAATATCCCCTATTTGAAAGCTCTCCCTTTATTGCGGATATGCACAGGGTAACATCGTCAAGCATATCAAAAATATCCGCATTCGATTTACTGCCAGTCACTCTTGCAACATTGTCATTCCCTTGGGATGCGAGGTCATAGTCCATAGTCGCTGCTATATAGCCGAGCTTTGCATATCTTGCAGCTGCCCACGCCATATGTTCTTTTTCGCCCATTGTCCACGTTCCGCCGTGAATAAAAAGAAGAACGCCCTGCGGCTGTGATTTGTCAAGCCCCTTCGGAATATATAAATCGTATTTCTGAGCTTTGCGCTCACCGTAGGAAAGGTCGCGGTAACGCTCTCCGTCAATGCAAGTCCAGACCTCAGCAGCTCCTGCAAGAAGATTTGCAACATCAAAGACCTTGTTCATCATCGGTACGGCGATTTTCGCCATTGCATAGCTCATATCCTTGACCCCGAAGCCGGTGGGGTCGTCGGACTCGTTGCCTTTGGCGTTAGCCGCCAGAGACAGTGCCGAAACGGTAAGCGCTCCGACGAGCATAATCGAAACTATTTTGCCGAGTTTTTTCATATTTTTACCTCTTTTCAAATTTCCTGCAGACCCATTCAAGGTACTGCTCAAAAGCATATACATATTTTTTATTATGTGTAAAGCAATGATTTGCGCCGGGAACAATAACGAATTTCGCATCCCCGCATCCGCTCTTCAAGAGTCCGGCATATTTCTCGGATGCATCGGGAGAAACGAGCATATCGCTCGTCCCGTGGGCAATGAACTGTGGAACATCATAGCTGTTGATATTTTTTGTCAAATCGTAATGCGAGAAAAACTCATTCGTCTTGCCGTCGAAATTCTCTTTATCAAAACACGCATAAAGCACATTCGGATTCCCGCTGAAATCTATCAGAGGATAAAACAGCGCAGCATTGTTTATACTGTCGTCGATTTCGTCAACGGCATCTCGCCGATAGTTCTCGGGCAAAACGTCTTTCCCTCGCAGGAGATTTATGAATCCGGCAGCCTGATATCCGCCGGCGCTGAAGCCTATAAGACCTATCTTATCGGGATTTATCCCAAACTCTGTGCAATTGCTTTTCAGCCAACGAACCGCACGCTGCATATCGGCAAGCGGAGCGGGCATTCTGTAAGGATTATAGCGGTAGCCTAAGACAAAAGCGTTTATGCCGACCTCATTCAGTCTTTTTGCCGTTAAGGTTGATTCTCCGTCATCTTCGGGGAACTGCTGTGACGAAATATTGCCCGCCGCATAGCCGCCGCCCGGAATAATGATGACCGCGCTGTCGCTGCCATTTACGGGAAACGCTGTAAGAGTGGGTACATCGTCAAACTTTTCACTGCACAGACCTTTCTTCATAAAATAAAAATATGTGTAGCTGTCCAAATTCCTCTTGCCCTTGGGGACAAGCTTTTTTGAACTGGCGGTCTTTATAAATCGCAACAAACCGATAACGCCGTCTGCCTTTTTGTCAATCTCCATTTTGCTCAGCTTATCAGCATCGCAGTTAAAGGGTATCGTATCGCCCCATATAGGATACTTAATATTCATCGTGCAACCTCACATGTTTCCGTGTGTTCTCATCCAAAAGCTCACCTGTGCGTTTATCGACCCGTATCGTGCGCAGTTCATCGGGTGCAATTCCGTTTTCGACCCAGTCGATAAGAGCCTTCATTCCCGCGCTCTCCGGTATTCCCGGGCCTTTGTTTTTGCAGTCTCCGTGACCGTCTCCCGGTGTGAGCCAAAGGCGTAAGAATGTATCGACTTTTTCGTATCCGCCGCAGGATGCGCAGACGCGCTTGAAATAATCTATCGTTCCGTCCGTGGGGATAAGAGGATCGTTCAACCCGTGGTCAGCCATTATTTTGCCGCCGCGCGCCGCAAACGCGCTTAAATCCGGATTGTCTGCTCCCGCATTCGGGAATTTTTCTGCCGCCAAGCGAAACAGTTCTACGACTTCATTACGGGTAATGTCTCCGAATTTCCGCTTGCCGTCTCCCGTTATCCATCTTGCGACATGGGTACACAGCAGGAAAGTCGAGCGTTTGTGGGTTATGGGAGCGTAGTTTATAGCGCCAACCGGTATTGTTGTGCTCCAAAACTTGACTCCGGGGCGGAAAAACTTACAGAGCATATTTCCGCTTTCGTCGCAAAGTCCGCGCCATATCTCGTTCATCACAAGCGCATCCTGCTCGCTCAGGCCATACTTTCCGACAGCCGAGAGAGCATCAAAATCGACCGGTTTATCAAGCTTATAATAAGCCTCCGAGCCGCCGACGCTGTCATGAACAGCCTGCATAAAAGCTTCAAGCTTCTTTGCGCTGAGCACATGACCGATATCATTCATAACAGCCATCGGCAAGAAGCCGCACGGCAGGAATTTCATCCAGTTTATCGCAGGGCACGACGCCCATATACCGTCAAAATCCTCCGGGTGCTCCTGAGCCTCGACAAACGACTGACGCCCACCGCCCGAGCCTCCGTTCATATACGAGAATCTGACAGGGCGGCCGTGAAGAATCTCGGCGGTCGTTTTGCCGAACACAGCCATATGGTGAGTTGTCCGCGAACGCCAGTTTTCAATAAGGTCGAGCCGCAATTCATTTGTTTCCGGGTCTATTGCCTTGTCGGTAAGTCTGCTTACATTGCAGCCGTCCGCCGTCGCAGATGCGAAACCGTTTATCAGCGCATAGGGCAAAGTAAGTCCTCGAACGGTATTATCGGCGCGCCGTATATACTGTTTTCCGCCAGTGGAGGTACCGCCGCCGCCCGTGCCCGCAAATCTGTCATTCCATGCGAGAGGCACCCAGACGGTAATAATTTCATGGAATTTTCCGGTCTGATTTTTTATGACAACCTCACAAAAAGGCGGGAGTCCGTCTATGACATTAAGGCCGTTTCTGTATCTTCCGTTTTCAAACAAACGCACTCCGGTCACACAAAACTTCTCGCTAGGTATGCGTTTTTCGAGCTCCGACTGCAAAAATCCAACAGTACAGCGTTCTTTTATCCCGGGAGTCTGAGTCAGTGCGGAAGTATCAAAAAATTTTATCTTGTCTTTCTCTTTCATGGAAAGCTCTCCTTAAAACCGCTTTATTACATTTTAACTAACGGCTAACCTTTCGGCAACCGCACTTTTATTTTTTGAAGGTATAACTGCCGCTGCCTATTTCGGTTTTTGAGCCGCCAAAAATAACAGTCGCTCTTGTATTGCACGGTATTTTCACATTGAGCGTATCGCCATTTTTTTCAACGAAAATTTCACCGGCTTCGCAGACAAAGCTTCTTTTGAACGAGCCGAAAATATCCGTTTCGTCAGGCTCTATTATTATCCGCTTATAACCCGGCTCGGCGGGATTTATGCCGCAGACGGTGTGAAGAATATAGCTGTCCACACAGCCGAACGCATAGTGGTCAAAGCTGGTTCTTTTGGGCTGACCGTCCTGTTCATAGGACTCCCAATTTTCCCAAATGGCGGTTGCGCCGTGTTCAACTTCAAACAGCCACGAAGGGCACTGCGTCTGACGAAGTATTGCCGCAGAAAGATCGTGTCTGCCTATTTTGTCAAGAACGGGAAGCAGGAACGGTGTGGCGAGAAAACCCGTGCCGAGACGTCTGCCGTTTTTCTCGACCAATGCCGCAAGTCTGTCGGCATATTCTTTTTCCAGTTCTGCCGGAACAAGATCAAAAGCAAAAGCCAAAACATATGCGCCCATAAGATAATCAGGCAAAAGATCGCGCTTGAATATGCCGTCTATTATCGCTTGTCTCATCTTTTCCGTCGTCTGACGGAAATAAGTCGAATCCTCTCCGAGAAGCTCTTGAATATCGGCCATAAGCTTGAGCGACCAAAAGCCGAAATACGGAGCTATATAGAACGCCGACTCTTTGCATATTTCAAAGCCCTCCCCCGTTCTGCCGGGAACAAGCCATTCGCCGAAATGAAAGCCGGTATTCCAGAGATAGCGATCGATGTCCTCGGGATTGTCGCTTCCGCGTTTATCCCGTGCGGTTTTTATTATATACTCGCACCACTTTTTCATAGCGGGATATGTCCGCCTGAGTATCTCCCTGTTGCCTGTCACGGTGTACATATCATAGGGCACCCATATAACGGCATCGCTCCACCCGGCTATACCGGTAAGCTCTGTGTCACCGAACGGCGCCATAGTCTGTTTGCCCACCGTTTCATATAGCTTCGTGAACGGCGATATCAGCGGTATAACGCCGTCGGTTTGCTGATCCGCACACAGCCCGTCAATCCAGCTTGAGAGGAACGGCGTCATCTCCTCGTTGAGCATTGCAGTTTCGGCATAGATAAGAATATCTCCTGTCCAGCCTGCCTTTTCGCGTCCGGGGCAGTCGGTCGGCACAGACATCATATTATTCTTCTGTGAATATCTGATATTTTTGTAGAGCCGTTCGAAGCGCTTGTCGTCACAGGCGAAGCTCGCCGCATTCTCTTTTGGAGTGGAAAGGAGAACGGCTTTGAAATTCTCCGCTCTTATGTCGGAAATTCCCGTTACGCGGACATATCGGAAGGCATGGAAAGTAAATGCGGGGTCAAACACTCCGGGGTGTCCGTCGGAAATATATGTATCTTTCTGCTTTGCAACCATTGCGTCAAAATAGTTGCCGTCCTTGTCAAGAACCTCGGTATGTTCAAGTGTTATTTCCGTTCCGAGAGGCTCGTCGACGTTAACTACGGTTTTTCCGGCAATAACCTGACCGAAGTCGATTATTTTATCTCCGTTAGGAGCGGTAAAAATGCGCTGCGGCCGAAATTCTTCAACGGCCGATATCGCATCTGTCGGCTGAACTCTCAGATTTTTATACCCGTAATCGCGGACAGCGGGCTGCAGTTTTTTCGCCTGAGGGAGAGTCATATCGTGTTTCTCGCCCATAAATAAATCTGAAAAAACTATTTTTGACGCTTCGCAGGTCTCGCTGCCGTCGGATGCTACGATTTTATGCGTTCCGTCCTCAAAATCAACTTCAAGCCGATAAAGAACAGACGGAGCCGGTTTCCGATCCTCGGTGACAACGGCGGTCTGCTCGCAGAAATACCAACCGTCGCCGACAAGAAATTCTATTGAATTCTCGCCGCTGTTCAAAATATCGGTCACATCATAGACCTGATAATTGAGAATTTTATCATACGGTGTAAATTCTGGGGCAAGCTCACGCAGATCCGGCCTTTTGCCGTTTATATACACCCTGTAACAGCCGTATGCGGTTGCATAAAGGCGTGCTTTGGCTATATTTGCGCCGACGGTTGCCGCCCTTTTAAACAGCACGGCGGGATTCTCTATCCCGTATGTAAACATCTTTGCTTCGTTTCTCTCAACGGTACTCTCGACCCACTGAGCCTGCCACTCATTCTGAGACAGAAACGCCGTTTCAAAAACACTTTCGGCAGAGGCGCTGACATCCTCGTTGTCCCAAACCGTTACTCTCCAGCTATAAAGCGTTTTTGAGCGCATACAAAATCCGTCTGCTTTGACAAAGCTCTGGCAGTCAGAGAGAATCTTTTGGCTGTCAAAAACCTTTTCCCCGTCTACGAATATTTCTATTCTGTACGCTTTTTGCAAAACATTGTTCCTGTCGCTATCGATTCTCCAAGAGAACTCCGGAGCGGTGTCTATAAAAGGTTTTTTTCTGTGATTTACTCTAAGGTGCGTTATATTCATTTGATTCTCCGATTCGTCAATTATATTTTCTTGAAAGCTGAGCCTCGCACTCTTCTCTGGTTATATCGCCGGCATTACATTTTATCATAAGGTCGATATCCTTATCCTTTATCCTGTAAAACACCATAACGAGTATTCCCAAGAGGGTTCCGACAGCCGGGATAAGCGTATAAACGATCCAAAGCATATTGAGCGCCGAGGCAGGCTGCTGAATATTCTGTGCCGCAACATCGGCGAAGTCGGTAGCCTCGATCTCAATCCAGCCGGAAAGTCCGAGAAGGAAAAGTCCGAGCGACGAAGCAACGCTCTGCGTCAGCTTGGTGACAAATGAGTTCATCGCAAAGAATATGCCGGAGCAGTCTTTGCCCGTCTTATAACGGGTATATTCGATTGTGTCGGGAATAAGGAAGGTTTTGGCTATATTGGCTATGTTACCCGGCAGAGACTGCAAAACAAGCAGCGAACAGATAAGAACAATATGCTTTGAACCGACAAAATAGATAAGCATAAGCGGAATACTGCCCATTATTCCGGCAAGCAGTATCGTTTTTACTTTTCCGATTTTCTTAGTTATTTTTGCAGTGTTCAACTGGGCAATAAGGCCGGGAATCGCCGCTATGGCTATCGGAACGGCAAAAACAAGCGAATTTCCGAAATGGTAGTAAGCGACGAAATTTGCAAGATTTGCGCCGGTTGCAAGGCACGAGGTTATCAAAGTGGAAAGCAGGAGGACAAACATATATTTGTTTGTTTTTATGCACTCGAGCATATCCTTAAATGTATAATGGGCGTTTTCGTCCTCATTGACATTCGCAAGCTCGGTGTTGTATTCCTCGACACCGCGAACGAGCGGTATCATCATAGCAAAGAATATCACCGACGAACCTATAACAACATACTTTATCGGAAGCCCCACAAGCTCGCTGACAAGTGCATAAAAAACAATTCCGATAAGCATTATGACATTGTTGCTGAGTATCGACTTGTTCTGAATGATAACATTTCTTTCATCGACATTGTCGGTAAGCGTAACCGCCATGGAATTCATCGGCACTTCTACAAGCGTATAACTCAAATCATAGAGCAGATAGAATACGCCGAACCACACAAGCTTTCCGACCTCGGAAATTCTCATGGGCATCATAAAGAACAGGATAGTAAAAATCGGGAACATCCAAAAGGTCAGGCGATACCACGGCAAGTATTTACCCTTGCCGGCGATTTTTCTTATCTTGCTTAAGTCGGCTATCTTTATTTTATCAATAAGGAAACCGAAAATAACATCGTCAAACGAATCGATAAGTTTTACGGCGAGCATGACACCGGCCATTTTTGCGGGATTGATTCCCTGCATAAGCAGGAACATCGTCATAAATGTCGTTATGATAGCTCCCTCGCAGGTTCGTGCGAGATCGCCTATGTAGTATTTACTTCTCTGAGTTGTGGTGGTACGCCACGAGCTTTTGTCAAGAACGGTTTTTTTCTGTTTTTTCATTTAGCTGCTCCTTAAAATGTATAGACTGCGGACAATTTGTATTTCAGTTCTGCGCTTATTTCAATGCCGCTGAGTATTTTCGGAATTTCGAGTCCGCTTAAGTCGACTTTGTCCATGTAGGTTTCGCTGAAAGTGAGTGAAGCGGAAATTATTTTTCCGGAATCCTTAGAAACAGCGACATTGATAACACCGTCAAAAAGCTCGATTTTTCCGACATTAAGGAAATTAATTTTGTCATTCGCCCTGTGCAAAGTGTTTTCTACGGCTTTTGAATCAAGGAAAAACTGATATCCCGCTTTAGGTGCCGATGAAGACGACGGCAGCGAGATCTTTTTGAGCTTGAATGTAAGCCTATATTCCCCGCCGGAGTCGGTAACATTATAAGACAGGCAGTCCTCTTTTTTTATGGCAGCAAAGGCGGGTTTCTCTATTGCGGTTCCTTTGCTGTTCTGTTTGCTTACCGTTTCGCTGTCTATATAATCGGCTATCAGCTTTGTAAGCGCAGAATTTGATGTTGAAAACTTGACATCCGTTGCAGTCAAATCATACTTCGCAGCTGATATCCTACTCTTTCCTATTGCTGATGAAAGAAGCTCAAACGGGTCAACGGCGGTTTGCGGCTCTTCCGACAAAGGCTTTTCGGTTTCGCCGTCAACAGTCGTACTTCGCTGCAATGTGTCGGTTTCATTGACTGTCTGCGCAGTATTACCCGTTTCTGTCCAGACTGTTTCGCCTGTGTTTACCGACGGTCCCGAAGTGTCGTCGGTGTCTTTCCCAACACAGGCGGTAAGGCTGAAAACGATAAAAACAAGCGCGAGGGTAAAAGAAATTATTTTTCCGTTCTTCATGTTGCATTTTCCTTTCCGCAAAGCTTTATTATTGTTCTGTATATTCTGTCCGCGCACAGTTTTATATTTTGCACGGACAATTCTCCGTCATTTACAGCCTCCAGTATCCTGTCGACATCGCCCTGAGAGCCGGGCATTATAAGATCGTTTCCCGCCTTTATACAGCCCGCCGACGATGACACGGGATATTTCTGTCCCTCCGCGCTGACGAGCGCATTGGTAGTCCCCCAATCTGTCATAACAAATCCGTCGAACCCCCATTCGCACCGCAGAGCAGATGTGAGCAAATCGCGGTCGTTTGCCGCATGAACTCCGTTTATGAGATTGAGCGAGGACATGGCGGCGCTCGGCCGAGCCTCTTTTACGCATATTTCAAATGCCTTGAGATATATCTCCCTCAACGCCCTTTCGGAGAGACGAGAGTTGTTATAATTCCTGTTCGTTTCCTGATTGTTTGCGGCAAGGTGTTTTATTGTTGCCGCACATCCGTTGTGCTTTTCTATTCCTCTTACCGCCGCTGCGGCACAGAGACCCGAGAGCAACGGATCCTCGGAGTAATATTCGAAATTTCTGCCGCACAGCGGATTCCTTTGAATATTCATAGCGGGAGAAAGCCAGAGCGATATGCTGAGCAGCTCCATCTCCGCTCCGATAACATCACCTGTACGCTCTATAAGCTCGGTATTCCAGCTCTGAGCGAGAGTTGACGCAACGGGAAGCGCGGTGCAGTACTGATATTTTTTAACCGTGCCGGAAAGATCGACATTCTGCATTTCCTTCGGAAGTATCATGCTGAATATAGGGTCTTCCGCCGGATTGCTGACATATTCGTTGCCGCGCACATACACTTTCGGGTTCACTCTTATGCCCGCAGGTCCATCCGCCATGATTATCTGCGGTATGCCTTTCTTCGCAAGCAATGGGGTTGTGTCGCCCGCAGCCCCGGGTATACTTTTTGAGGCTATGCCGATAACGCTTGACTTTCCGCTGCTTATTCTCGCCGAGCCTACGCAGAGCACAGCGGCTTCCTGAACGGAAAGCTCAGAAACAGCGTCGCTTATTTTCGCGTCTTGCCGATATGTGTGCTCGACGGTCTTTATATTTTCCGTTCGCAGTTCCTTTCGGGAAAGATTCAAAGGCGTGTTGCGCGGCGTTCTGTTCGGGTGAAGTTCGCCGACCTTTTCACCTCTGAACAGCGATTTGCACCTTTCGCAAATGATATCTGCGCTCACATCGACAACCGCAAACTCCTTTATATTATCCGACGAGTTTCCGAGAGCCATAACATAACAGCCTTTTTCAATCACCCATTCGGAAGTATCCTCATTGTAAGATGCAAGCCTGCGCGCCGAAAAAGAAACCGTCATGCGTTGTTCCTCTCCGGGGGCGAGTTCGCGGGTCTTTACGAATGCGGCAAGACTTTTGAGCGGTTTTGCAAGGTTGCCGACGGGAGGTTCTGCATATATTTCAACAACCTCTTTGCTTGAAAAAACATCACCGATATTCCGGACGCGAACGCCGACTTCGATGTTTTCGCCGTTTATTTCAAAGCTGTCCGTCGATAATTCAAAATCAGTGTAGGACAGCCCGAATCCAAACGGATATAAAGGATTTATTTCGAACGAATCGAAATATCTGTAACCGACGAAAATATCCTCTTTATAATAGGAATCAAAAACATCTCCGTTGAGTCCCGCAAATTCATCGGCAAAAGGATAATCGGAATATTTGCGCGCCCAGGTTGAAGTGAGCTTTCCGGAGGGAGATGATTTGCCGGAGATAATATCCGCGCAGGCAGAGCCGGACTCCGACCCGCCCTGTCCGATGAGCAGGACGGCGTTTATATCTTCGGCATCACACAGCTCGCTCATATCTATCGGCGCGGCAATATTAAGCACAAGGACGAATTTATCATAAAAGCTTGCTATCCGTTTTATGTCGCGAAGCTCCGTTTTGCCGAGCATATAATCGGAGGGGACAGCTTTTCTGTCTGCGCCCTCGCCGGATATGCGGGAGAGCACATATATTGCGGCATCCGCTTCATATCCTTCAAAACTTTCCGGACATATGAATTCCGGCGCCGTAAAAGGATGATGCATCATTTCAATCAGAGCATTCTTTACACCGTCGGCAGCTTTCTGTTGAATATGCGATTTAAACAGAGCTTTTGCGGCGGAAACATCGCAGTCATAGCGCTTGAGCAGACGGTCTGTCACGATTTCATATCCCGCATCGGACAAGCCCTCTCGTACCGTAACATAGCTCCGAATATTGACATCGCCCGAGCCTGTTCCGCCCCGAACGGTTTGGCTTGCTCCTGCGCCGAATAAAGCGATCTTCTTTATGCTTTTACCGAGCGGCAATGTACGGTCATTTTTAAGCAACACTGCGCCTTCCGCAGCCGCCTTTCTTACAAACTTGCGTGCATTCAACTCTCTTTCTGTAATTTTTTCATCGGATACCGCGAGCCTGTTATTCAAAATCATCACCACAAATCAAACAAAAATCATTCACTTTTCTGTTTTATTTTATATTATCGCCACAGCTTTATCATCATCACAAGTTGGGCAAATATCATAAAATCTTGACTTTCATACAGCTCTATGCAATAATTAAAAAGAGGTGATGTAATGTTTGACGGTATAAAATTCACACACAAGGAAACGCAGCGACCTATTGTGTCCCGTTCGATTTCCCCCGAGGTCTATAAAGACGACAAATACAGCTCCGAAAACCTTGCCAATTCCGAATTTTATATTTACGGCGGCATTGACGCTTTTTTGAGACCGGAAATCACAGACTATGCAAAACAAAAACTCTACTATATGCAGGCATTCGACATTTTCAGCTACGGCAAAGGCTCTTTTACACGGAGGAAAAATTTCTCGTCATATCTTATCATCTACACCTATTCGGGGAAAGGAAAGCTCTGCTACGGCGGTAAAGAATACACTCTTTGCGCAGAGGACGGTGCATTTATCGACTGCCGAAAGCCTCATTACTATGAGGCGGTTGATGATTGGAAGGTGGCTATATTACATTTCACAGGCGCGGAATCCGACTATATGTGCAGCGAATTTGAAAAAAACGGCTCTGTTGTGTTCCACGAATCGGTAAGCGGGCGATTTCACAGATATATCGAGCATTTGCTTTCCGTATATGATTCGCCGAGTCTATACAGAGACCTCAGAGCGTCTCACTGCATTGAGAGCTTGCTGATATATCTGCTCATTCTCAGCTCTGACATCTCCGTTTCCAAAAACGATATTCCCAACAGCGTGCAGACTGCCATGAAATACATAGAGGACAATTTTGAAAAAGCCATATCCCTTGACGACCTGTCGGCTCTCACTAATGTCAATAAATTTCATCTCTCAAAGGAATTCAAAAAATACACAGGATTTTCTCCGCATGAATATCTGATACATCTGCGCATAAATCACGCAAAAATTTTGCTCAAGACAACGGAGCTTCCCGCAGTAAAGATTGCTCATCTGGTCGGGATACACGATGTCAACAACTTCTACTATCTCTTTAATAAAAAAGTCGGAATGACGCCGATAAAATACCGTCATTCCGGAGAAGTAATATTATAATATAATGCAAAAACCGCCCGAGGCTTGTACCAAGGGCGGTAATTTTTATCTGCTTACTTTGCCGAGCTCCTCATCTATTTTTTTCACCGTGTTTTCGTCAATATGTATCAGTGCATAGAGATCGCGCAGCGAAACTGTATCCATAAATCCGCCTACTTTCCCTTTTGCCGCAAGATATATTCCATATTGAACCGGGAATTTAAACTTCAAGACCTTTGAAGCCTCTTTGTTTTCAAAAATAGCTTTGCAGGAATTACGGGTTGAAAACACCGTGGAGTGCAGGTCGTTATACTGCGCGCACTCTCTTATCGAAACATATCTGCCGCTCTCAAGCTCATCAAGCCATTGCATACAGTCATCGACCCAATCGTTGACACGCGGACAAAATTCACGCCCGACCGCTCCCGCACTTTCGCCGACGGAAAACCCGTGCTGCGCAAATCCGTATATATGCGCTTCGTAGTCAATATAATGCTCCTGAAATTTTTCAAAAAGATCTGTTGTATTGAAAACAGGCACTATCCAGTCATTTCTGCCGGTTGCAATGAAGCACGGACGAGTATCATCATTGACCAGGGAAGATGCATCGGGTGCATCTGGTGCGCAGAAAGCGAGGGTTTTACTTGATATCAGTGCATAGCAAAGCACTGCCGCAAACGGCTTGTATTTTGCCGCGGATGCCGCACAAGCCACAACATGACCTCCTGCAGAAAATCCGGCAGCCACAATGTGTTCCGTATCAACATGAAGGTCGTCCGCATTATCTTTCATATAACGCATTGCCGAGTCAAAATCCTCGAGCGGATATGGCCATTTGTAATTCTTGCCGACGGAATAACGAAGAACAAAGGCGTTATATCCGAGTTCATTGAATTTTTTTACGACCGGGTCGCCCTCTTTAGGGTCGCAGGATCTGTATGCACCGCCGGGGACAATAAGAAATGTCAGCTTCTTTTCGTCTGTAACGATATGAGGTGTCAGCTCTACGCCGCGCTTTTTATCAAGAATTATATTTTCTGCTGTCATAACTAACCTCCGGCAAAATAATATAGTTTGATTATATATGTTCATTAACAAAAACTCAACATAACAACTTGCGGTAATATCATAAAATATTGTTAAATGACACACGCGGACCTTACAGTATCCCTAAAAGGCACACTACACTGTTTTAGTCCCGAAACGGATTCACGGAGCATTTCTTTTCTGTACCGGACATCCGCTTTTTCAAAAATTCAGTTGTGTTTTGTTTTTTTATAATCTTCCAATACGCTTTTAGGCACTGCACAATCGAAATAATCCGCTGACTCTTCATTTCCGTGCACAAGATTTATCATCTCCGGAAAGCCGGGAAATTGCCACTGTTTTTCCGCTTTTGCAAGCTCGTTCTCAATCAGACTTGCCATATAAGAAATATATTTTTTCCCCAAGTCCGCTCTGTCATGAGCCGATTGAATGTGCCTGATAGGTAATAACTCCAAGCGTTGAAGGTGTTTCAGAAATTCCGGCAGCGACGGTGCTCCGGTAAGGCCGTATAGCAGACGGCGCGCCACAGTATCTCCGGAGAAAAGGGTTCCGGTGAGGCTGTCAAGCAAAAGAATGCTGCCCGAAGTGTGGCCGGGAATATGAAAAACACGGAGGGTTCTGTTGCCCAAATCAAGCTCGTCTCCTTCATCCAAATAGGAAATCCGCGGCATTTTTTCAGGCAGACTTATTCCGGAAAATTCACAAAGGGGAAAGTCGCTGTCCTCTCTGTGAAACATAACCTCGTCAAACTCGCTCATTCGATAGATATGGTCGGGGTGGCAATGAGTAATCACTGTTTGCAACGGTTTTTGAGCCAGCTCCTCGGCATAGAGGCGTATGCCCGGTATATCTACGGCGAGGTCAATGAGTACCGCTTTATTTTCTCCGATAACTAAATAGGAATTTGCCGTAGGCTTACCCATAGCCGTATCAGTCCCGAATTCCGTAGAGGATATAAGGTAGATACCGTTTCCGAGTTCAATGTGAAAAATCTCTTTTTTCATAAGATTGCTGTACCTTTCAGTCATTCTGTGTTTTCCTTGGCCACACATTCAGCCAGCAAAATATAGTATTGATTATGATGATTATAACACAAAAATCAAGTTTTTTAATCTGACATATCAAAAACAGATAATAAGGCTAAAGGATGTAACAAACAACTGCTTTTGGAAATACATAATTTCTGTCGGGTCTTAGGGTGTCCCCAACGAGGACTTTTTACGAAGTTCGGCAGAACGGAGTAAAAAGGCACTGCTCGCTAAGATGACACAGGCATCAAGAGCAGTCATACTGTTTGACTCCGGCAGGAGTAAAAACAGTCTGCTCGTTCAGACAGTACAGTTCCTTCATAAGCGCAGAAAAGAGGCGAAGCCGGTACGCATTTGCATACTGGGCTGCGCCTCTTTTGGTGGCAGTAATACGGGATCAATTAAACGAAAATCACTTCCGCATTGACGATTTCGGCGGCTCGATTACGGATATTATTGCTCCGTCCGACCCATTCCATTGGGGCGGTTACTTTGAGATTTTCAGTAACATTTTCCTCTTCGGACAGTCGTATTACAATGTCATTGAATAGTGCCTGCGCTTGCAGTTCGATCTCTGTAAGATAGCTGTTCAGCGCCCCAGCAGTGAGCAAATTGTAATAGCGTACACGGTGATGCTTTTTCAGGTACCGCCGATGTCGCTGTCCCCATACGCCGATCAGCACCTCGTCCTGTTCTCCAATCTTAAGATTGGGCAAGAAATAGTCGCCCTCCTGCCGGTATGTGCATCCCATTTTTTCAAATTCCGTCATTGTCGTTACCTCCTGCTATACCGTATGAATGACCTTAAATTTTTTGACCTTGACATTTATGAATTTGAGCAGCAACTCATCAACTGCGTCGGTAAACAGTTCCGCTGCAATAAGCCTGCTTCGCAGGTTATTCAGGCTCTCGATGATAAGCCGCCGTTCTGCCGTATCAAGCGCAAGATAATAGTTTTGCTTCATCTGCCGTTCCTCCTTTGATATTCTGCAACCATTATATCGAATGAGGTTGCCCAAATCAAATGTGTGGATCAATAAGTGAATATGTGTGTCGGCTTCGGTTTTGCTGTTTTACGAAATCCCTTATGAACATCCGCACCATGAAAAAGGACTTGCAAAAGCAAGTCCTTTTTTCAATTTATTATTGACACTCAAACCTCTGTCCTTTTAACTTGGCGTAAGATATTCAGCTTTTGCGGCATCATTTTCCATCGTGACATTTATTGGACTTTGCACCTTTATTATAGACAAACCGCCATGTTTCGCGGTATAATAGCAATGCCGTTTACGGCAAAAATGCAGCATTGGAGCGCAGGCAATGGAAATATCGGCAGAACAGCTGAAGAAACTCAACGACGGGGAATACACCGTCTATGACATAAGAAGCGAGACGGACAGGGCGTATGGTTTCATCCCCGGCTCGGTGCACACAACCGCCGACGAGCTTGAGAACAATCCGCCCGCGGACAGGGACAAAAAAATAATAATCTACTGCGCGCACGGAGTTTTCAGCATAGACATTGCGGACAGGCTGTGCGAGCAAGGCTACGAGGCGTACAGCCTCGAGGGCGGATATCTCGCGTGGATGCGCTATGAGATGCAGAACCGGCAGGACAGCGAACTGTGTCAGAAGGTCGAACAGAGCCTAAGAAAGAAATTCCGCGTTTCGATAATGAGTCCGTTCACGAAGGCTCTCAAGATATATAAACTCGTCAACGAGGGCGACCGGGTCGCGGTATGCATATCCGGCGGCAAGGACTCGATGCTCATGGCGAAGCTCTTTCAGGAGCTTAAAAGATACAGCAAAGTAAATTTCGAGGTCAAATATCTCGTCATGGATCCCGGATATAACCCCGAGAACCGCAAGATAATCGAAGACAACGCGCGGGCGCTGAACATCCCGATAAACATATTTGAGTCGGACATATTCAAATCCGTCTACAATGTAAAAAAATCGCCGTGCTATCTCTGCGCGAGGATGCGGCGCGGATATCTTTATAAATTCGCGCAGGAGCTGGGCTGCAACAAGATAGCTCTCGGTCACCACTACGACGATGTTATCGAGACGATACTCATGGGAATGCTCCACGGGGCGCAGATACAGACGATGATGCCCAAGCTCCACAGCACGAACTACCCCGGCATGGAGCTGATTCGCCCGCTCTACCTCGTGCGCGAGGACGATATAAAGGCGTGGCGTGACTATAACGGGCTGCACTTCATCCAGTGCGCCTGCAAGTTCACCGACACCTGCACGACCTGCAACGACGGGCAAAATCACTCAAAGCGTCAGGAGACGAAAGAGCTGATACGCGAGCTTAAAAAGAGCAATCCCGATGTTGAGAAATGCATATTCAGCAGCGTTGAAAATGTCAATATTGACACGGTTCTCGCCTACAAAAAGGACGGGATAAAGCACAGTTTTCTTGACGAATATGACAGCAAATAAAAATTTTTTACACGGCACTTGCAAGAACAAAAATAATGTGCTATGATAAGCAGGATATAAAAACAACGCACAGATGGAGAGAGTAGGCGCGCGGCGAACACCGCAGAGAGGGGTCACTTGGCTGGAATGATCCCGTGTCAGAGCACGCCGAAGTTCACTCCGGAGCGGCTCGGCTGAAGCTTTATGTTGTAGGCTGAGACGGTTCACCGCCGTTACACGGTGCTGTCCGCCATCGAGCGGAACAGGCTGAGGCGTCCTATGGGCGCGAATGCAGGGTGGTACCGCGAAGTTTCCTTCGTCCCTCAGTGGGACGGAGGATTTTTTATTTTGCCTCCCCTGCCGGCAGAAAAGATGTAAATTATGCTTTTTGAAAGGATGAGAAGTATGAACGAAAACGCCGAAAAGCTCAAAGAGTTATTCAAAAAGAAATCCGCCGAGGCGGGCAAGGTCTCTGAGCTTGAGGAGCTGAGGATAGAGTTCCTCGGCAAAAAGGGTCACATCGCAAATCTCATGAGCGAGCTTCGCGCCCTGCCCAACGATCAGAAGAAAGAGGCAGGTCAGAAGATAAACACGATAAAACAATTCATCGAGGCCTCCATGCAGGAGCGTCTTCAGGAGCTCAAGGCTCTTGAAGAACAGCGCCTCATTGAAAGCGCCGAGGTCTACGACGAGTCTTTCCCCTGCGACACGAACCCCGGCTCTTACAGCCCGATAACGCTCGTTCAGCGCGAGGTTGACGAGATATTCCTCAACATGGGCTTCTCCATTGAGGACTACTCCGAGGTCACAGACGACTACAACTGCTTCGAGGCGCTCAACATTCCGAAGCACCATCCCGCGCGCGACATGCAGGACACATATTACCTGAGCAACGGCCAGCTGCTCAAGACCCACACCTCTGCGGCGCAGAACACTATTCTTCGCAAATACGCCGCCGACCTTGAAAAAGGTATTCCGCTTCGCGCCGTCTTCCCCGGACGCTGCTTCAGAAACGAGAAGATCGACGCCTGCCACGAGAATACTTTCTTCCAGATGGAAGGCATGATGGTCGACAAGGACATATCCATTTCGAATCTTATCTATTTCATGAAGACGATGCTCTCCGAGGTTTTCCAGAAGGATGTCACGGTGCGCCTGCGCCCCGGCTTCTTCCCGTTCGTTGAACCCGGCTTCGAGCTTGATATCCAGTGCCTTATCTGCGGCGGCGAGGGCTGCTCCTCCTGCAAGGATTCCGGCTGGCTTGAGCTTTGCCCCTGCGGCATGATACACCCGAACGTTCTCAAGGCGGGCGGCATCGATCCCGAGAAGTATTCGGGCTTCGCTTTCGGTCTGGGACTGACGCGCCTTGCGATGATGAAATACGGCGTCAAGGACATCCGAGTGTTCAACAGCTGCAATCTCAAGTCGCTCTCGCAGTTCACCAATTCATCGTTCACTGTGCCCGACGACATGAAGAAAGAGGAGGCTTAAAGTCATGCTTGTTTCAATAAACTGGATCAAGGACTATGTTGACCTTGACGGATGCGATATAAAAGGACTCATCAACAAGTTCACCCTCGCCACAGCTGAGGTTGAGGACATATATTATATGGGACGCGACGTTCAGAACGTCGTTGTCGGCGAGATAAAGACGCTCGAAAATCACCCCGAGTCGAAGAAACTTCACCTGCTCACGGTTGATATCGGTGACAAAACAGTAAACTGCGTATGCGGCGCGCCGAACGTCAGAGTCGGTCAGAAGGTCGCTTTCGCCACTGCCGGCGGCAGAGTCGTCGCGGGCGAAATCGGCAAGGCAATGGTCGCGGGATATGAATCCGAGGGTATGTGCTGCTCTGAGAAAGAGCTCGGCATCAGCGACGAGAACTCCGGCATAATGGAGCTCGACCCGTCATACAAGAACGGCACCGACATAAAAGAGCTGTTCCCGATAGACGATATCGTCTTTGAGGTTGATAATAAGTCGCTCACGAATCGCCCCGACCTCTGGGGTCATTACGGAATAGCGCGCGAATTCGCAGCCCTCACCGGCCGCGAATTAAAGCCGCTCGACCTCGCCGACCTTGACAGCGACAGCGAGAATGTTGTTCCCGTAACTATCGGCGACACCGAGCACGTTTTCAGATACTCCTGCCTGAGAATGGCTAACATCACAAAGCATGTCAGCCCGATGGAAATCAGAATCAGACTGTTCTACTGCGGCATGAGACCGATAAATCTGCTCGCAGACCTCACGAACTACATCATGCTCGAAATCGGTCAGCCGACTCACGCATTCGACGCGACAAAAATTGACCACATCAAGGTTGACATGCCCAAAGAGGATATTGACTTCACCACCCTCGACGGCACGGCGAGAAAGGCGGACACCAACACCCTGCTCATCTACAATCACGACGAGCCGGTCGCTATAGCCGGAATCATGGGCGGTCTCGACTCCGAGATAGTCGGCGACACCTCGAGCGTTGTGCTTGAATCCGCGAACTTCGACGGAATCTGCGTCAGAAAGTCGTCATCGCGCCTCGGACTGCGCACCGACGCGAGCGCAAGATACGAGAAGATGCTCGACCCTGAGCTGACTCTTGTCGCTATAAAGCGTTTTGTCAAGCTCGTCAAGGATATCGACAGCGGCGCAGTCATCGACTCGAAGCTGACAGACGAATACGCAAAGAAATATCCGCAGATAACGCTCACGTTCGACAAGGCTTATGTTGACAGATACACCGGAATCGAGATAAGCAACGAGCGCATTATCCATACGCTGACTCTGCTCGGCTTCGGCGTTGACGAAAAAGACGGCGTTTTCACCGTCACCGTCCCCTCATGGAGAGCCACGAAGGATGTCACGATAAAGGCGGACATCATCGAAGAGATAACGAGAATCTACGGCTACGATAACTTTGAAATCACCACGACCCGCAGTCCCCTCAAGCCCGTTCACAGCGCGCCCGAGAGACTTGTCGGTGACGAGATAAAGGACATCCTCGTCAAGAAATACTCCATGCACGAGGTTCACTCCTACATCTGGTGCGACAAGAAGAAATACAAGAAGCTCGGCATCGAGGTTGAGGACAATGTCAAGATACTCAACATTGAGAACTCCGACAACGGCGTTCTGCGCGACTCCATGCTCCCCACCCTGCTCGTCGCGGCATATGAGAACAAGGACTTCGCGGACAGCTACGGCATATTCGAGATAGGCAGAGTTATTGAGGGCACCCTCGAAAACGGCTACTGCAACGAGCGCCGCCATCTCGGCGTTGTGCTCTTCTCGAAGTCGCAGAGCGAGCGCGATCTCTACTACAAGGCTATCGAGGTTGTCAACTGCATCTTCGAGCAAATCAAGCACTGCACGCCGAAGTTCGCAAAGATAGCTCCCATACACGCATGGCAACATCCGAAGAACACCGCCGCAGTTCTTGCTGACGGCAACGAAGTCGGTTTTGTCTGCGCGCTTCATCCGCAGAACGCCTCCAAACTCGACAAGACCGGTTCGGCAGTCTGCATCGAGATGGATATAGACAAGTTCAGCGACGCGAAGGCATATGACATCGAGTTCAAGGAGCCTTCGACCAAGCAGTCCACCTACTATGATCTCTCGCTCGTGCTCAGAAAGGGCGTCACCTACGACGAGCTTTCCGAGAACTGGAAGAGCATGAATATTGAAGAGCTCGAGAGCGTTAAGCTCATCGACACATACGAGCTGCTCGGCACAAAGAGCATCACGCTCCGCTTCACCTTCTCCTCACACGACCGCACGCTCGAGATGGAAGAGGTTCAGGGCTGGATAGACGAGATACTTCACAGACTGTCCGCGATCGGCGTTTCGCTGAGAGTTTGAGTTAATTTTCAAAATACCATTGTTTTGTTGCAGATTTTGGTATATAATAAACTTTATGGAGGTGGTTACTCATGGCCGACGAGACTATTCAGTTCTCAATAAAAAACGAAAACGACGAAGAAATGAAAAAGATACTCCTCGAGGTTTACAACGCACTTAACGAAAAGGGGTACAATTCGGTCAGCCAGATAGTTGGCTACATCCTTTCTGAGGATCCGACATATATCACCACCCACAACAATGCCCGCAGTCTTGTGCGAAAGCTGGACAGAGACGAGCTGCTGCAGAGCATGGTTGAGGATTATCTCGGAATCAAAAAATAAAGTGCAACTATAACCCGATTGGAGTGACATTGAGTGGCGGAGAACAAGAAGCTTCTCATGTACAAGGGCAAGCCCCTTGTCAGAAAAGACAACACGCTTTATTACGGATACATGGATGAGCCCTGCATCATCATGATGCAGATAACCTCGACCAAAGACGTAAACGGCGCAGAGCTCTCGGATAAAATACTCGTGCAGCTCGTCAGCACAAATGAAGATCTTCGTCCGCGCGACAGGATCCTCAAGAAGGCGGAGCGCAGAGGTCTCTACAGCGCGATAGACATCGGTTCTATCTGGCTTGAGCGTGAGCTTCAGAAAAGAGCATAACAAAAGGCGGAGCACTGAAAACGGTGCTCCGCTTTTTACTATTTGTTTTTCACCTTGAATAATTTTTTTACTAATCGACGGTAGGCAATGCGAAATTACAGTAAATCCGTATCAACAGCAATCTACTTTTTACCTTCGCCACAAAATATAATCAAAAAGTTTTATACTGTCAGCGTTTCGGCATTTTCTTTTTATTTGAAAAAGAAAACGCCTGCAAAAGAAAAGCAAACTCGGGGTTCCACCCCGAGACCCCGGCAACGCCGCACCTCAGTACACAGCTTGCGATTCTCAGTCGGCTGCTCGGCACATTCGCCCGCAAACGCGCCGGAGCTTGAACGGGTGCGGGCTCGTGCGTCTTGCTGCGCAAGCCGTCCCCTCGCTCTCCTCAATTAGTTATCGAACACTGCGGCGCGGCTATCAAAAGCTTGATTATCAATATCGGACGTAACTTGCTTCAACTTTGCTATAGCCCGATTCGATAGCTTCATCAATTTGATTTTGCTTATATGGAATTGCAGAAACAAACCCTCTGCACTCGGCAGAGGGTTCAAGTTTTTATTACTGGACTTTTTCGAGTCTGTAGCTGACGGTGTATCTGTTATGCACCCAGCAATTATTGCTGTCCTTGACATAGGCACGGGCATATGCCGTGCCGTGGGACTGGGTGGGGTCGGCGCTGCTGAGATCGACCTCAGCGAAGAGCTGATCCGTGGTTATCTTTTCAAGATTCGCTTTCGGACCGACGACTTCAACGGATGGTATGCGCGTCTGAGTTACGACCGCCTTGTATCCGGCGGGAACATTGATAAACGAGATATTGTTGGCACTCACCGAGCTCTTATGTGAGGTCACGCCGCTCATCTCGACCGTGACCTTGAGTTTCGTCTCCCCGCTCATGACCTTGACTCCGCTCAATGTCGTCAGGTCTATTGTTATCTCATTCCTGCCTGCGCCGAGCATATAGAAATCGATATCGGCGACCGACAGCTCGGTTATGGACGAGAGCTTCGTCGCGTCCATGGTGAAATTGAGTCTCGCGGGGCTGCAGGTAAACGCGGGCGGGTTGCTCGCGTAAGCGGCAGGCGCATTCTTGAAAGTTACCGTAGTCGGCAGTTCGGCGCGCTGATAAATCGGAAGAGTCATCGTGATATCAGCGAGTCCGTCATTGACGGTTATATACTGGAGCTTTCCGCCGTATTCGCTCAACGGGATTATCTCGGCGTCGAGCGTTGTGGTCGCGCTGATTTTCTTGTTCAGAGTCACGCGCGCGACAACTTTCTTTATCTTCGCCATCTCGGTCACGGGGCCCGACAGCTTCACGGTATTCGCGGAGAGCACCGGAGTTTCGGCTATCAGTCCGTTTGTGACATACGACGCGCCGTCATAGACGACATCGGGCTGAAGAGTATATTCTCCCTCTTTGTAGTAGTCGAAATACACATTTATCGAATCCTGCGAGAGCGAAACTATCTCATAGTTCGCCTTGCTCGGATCTTTTGCAGTCACTTCGAGTTTCAGGGTCTGGCTGCCTGTCGAGTCAACATAGTTGGTCTTGGCGACAACGGAGATATCGTCCTTTGTCAGCACGCTCTCAGCGACCTCGTAGCGCTTGCCGTGAACCTTGACTTCGACCGTAAAATCCGTGTTGCCGAACATCTGGAGCCCAAGATTCGAGACATTGTTTGATATCTCTATTTTAACAGGGACATCTTTTATTATGCGGTCATCCTCGGGGCTCGCCTGAATGGCGACAACGATCCAGATTATAACTGCGGCGATTATTGAAAGCGCCAAAACGAACCTGTTATCATATATGAGATTTTTGAGGCTTATTTTTTTCTTTTTCATTTTTTAAAACCTCCGAACAGCTTGCGTATGCCTTTGACGGCGGCTTTATCTTCGTTATTCGTTCCGCAAAGATAGCGCACAAGGTGCTCACGCAGATCGGAATCGGTGAGATTTCTGATAAGCTGACCCTTGCAGGCGATGGAAATTGTTCCGGTCTCCTCGGAAGTGACGACTATCATCGCATCGCCCTGCTCACTCATACCTATGGCGGCTCTGTGGCGGGTTCCGAGCTGGGTATCGAGATTCTCTTTTTGAGTCAGCGGCAGGACGCAGCCCGCGGCAACTACCCTGCCGTCGCGGATAACTGCGGCTCCGTCATGGAGCGGCGCGCCGTGATAGAAAATATTGCCTATCAGCTCGCGCGAGACTATCGCATCGACGGGAGTTCCGCTCTTTATGATATCACCGAGGAGCGTATCATGCTCAAAGACTATAAGCGAGCCTGTCTTGCTCTCGCTCATGCTCTGGCACGCTTTGCACACGGCGTAGATTGAATCCTTTATCTTCTGATTGCGCTCCGTCTCCTCATCGCGCACGCCGAAAAGATTGAGCTTTGTTATGCTGCGTCTGCCGACGGATTCGAGCATATGGCGCAGCTCGGGCTGGAAGAGGATGACGAGGACTATAATTATCTCGCCGAAGACTTTTTTGAATATGAACTCACTCGCCTGCATATCGAGCAGGTAAATGGCAAGATAAGCCACACCGAAAAGCAGAAGACCCTTTGCAAGCTGAATGGCCTTTGTCTCACGGATGAGCTTGATAACACTATAAAGAATGAACGCAACGAGGCAGATATCCAGGAAATCCGTGAAGGCGAAGTCGGAGAATACGACCTTCAGCTGATCCCAGAGAGATGCGATCTTTTCAGTAAACATAGGCATACCTCTCTTCAATTCCTATAATACCATAAAACGCGCCTGAAATCAAATTACTTCTCAATAAGGCAGACGGCAGAGGCACTTATGCCCTCGCGGCGTCCCGTAAAGCCGAGCCCCTCTTCGGTGGTCGCCTTGACGCTGACGCATGAGACATCGAGCGAGCAGGCGTCGGCTATGTTGCGGCGCATTTCATCTATATACGGGCGCAGCTTCGGAGCCTGGGCGGCAACGGTTGAGTCGATATTGACTATGTGCCAGCCCTGAGCGCCGATAACGCGCACGACTTCGCGCAGGAGTTCGAGACTGTCCGCACCCTTGTATTTTTCATCGTTGTCCGGGAACAGGCAGCCTATATCCCCCATTGCCGCCGCGCCGAGCAGCGCATCGCTGATGCTGTGGAGTAGGACATCGGCATCCGAATGGCCAAGAAGTCCCATGGTATGTGGTATATCAACGCCGCCGATTATGAGCTTACGCCCCTCGACAAGCTTATGAACATCGTATCCGCTGCCTATTCTTATCATTGATTATCATCTCCGCTGAGTGAAAATTTTCTTATACTTTCCTGAAATTCATCGTATGTCATGAAAATATTTATCATATCGACGAGCGCGCTTGTTGAAAGGCGCTCGGGAAGCGACAGACTGCGCAGGAACTTTTTGCGCAGAGCCGCCGAATCCGCTTTTCCGCTGAGCCCGGCTTCGTAGAGGTCGGCAACGGTTACAGCTCGGCTCTTTTCCTGCGTACTCTCGCAGGTGACTCCGGCGCGGTTGAGCGCTTCAAGCAAGATCTCAGTATTGATTCCCTCGACCCCTAATTTGCCCTCTTTAGACGGCGCGTCCTTTCTGCGCTCTTTGCCGAACACGTCGGGAATATAGGCGTGAATGACGCTGTCTTTCGGAACGCTTCCGCCGATAAACGAACGGATTTTGAAGCCCGCCGAGTCGCTGTCGGTCAATATGACTATGCCGCGTGTCTGAGCGAGGCGTTTTATCAGCTTCTGCTTCTCTTTGTCCTTGAAAATGCCGAAGCCGTCGGTCTGTATTATAACGGTATCGAGGACTGTGGAGAGTTTTATTTTATCATACTTTCCCTCGACGATGACCGCCTGTTTTATCTTTATCATTTTACCATCAACACCATCCGGCGTTTATTTTCGTGACTGTATCGCCACAAACAGCTTGACAAGCAGTTCCTCCATAACTATCCTGTTATCAACGGCAGAGCTCTTGAGCAGTGTATCGGCTCTGTGCAGTTCATCGAGGCACTGACGCAAAACGCGCACGCTCAGAGTCGACGCCTGGCGCGAAACTTTTGTCAATTTGAACTCGCGGCCGCGGTAGTTTGAGAATATCTCCGCCAGCTGAGTGTCTCTGTAGCCCGCAGATACGCTGACCTTGACACGATAGATATCGACAAAGACGGATATTACCGCGCCCATTATCATCATAACATCCGCACGCTGGGCGAAGAGCATATTGAGCGTTTCGTACGCCCTGTCAAAATTATCCGAGATTATATATTTTGTCAGGTCGAA
The DNA here is from genome assembly GCA_003514385.1 of Oscillospiraceae bacterium. GTDB lineage: Bacteria > Bacillota > Clostridia > Oscillospirales > Acutalibacteraceae > CAG-177. The sequence continues at coordinate 64,747 of DOQR01000007.1, forward strand.
TGCATTCGCTTCGATAGTCTTGACACACATCAGGTCGATGTCCGCGCGTGTTATCTCGCGTCCCTCGGCATATGCCGAAAGCTTGTCGATTTCGTTTAAAAGAGTAACCATATCGTCCCCGACGCAGGAGACAAGATATTCGGCGTTTCGCTGGCTGAGCAAAGAATCGCGCTTCTGCGCCGCGCCGACAAGCATTTTTGCAAGCTCATAAGCGGTCTTTTTGTTGAGCTCGATTGCATTACCGTGTTTTGTAAAGAGTGAGACTGCCTTTTTGGCCTTTGCGGTCTTTTTGAGCGAATCCGCCTTGCCGATATAGAAAATCAGCGTGCAGTAATCCGGGACATCGCTGACTATTTTTTCGAGCTTTTCATAAGAATCCTCGTCGAGCGAATCGACAGCCATATCCTTGACGAATACACAGGTGTTGCTGCTCATCATCGGAAAAGCCTCGACCGCCTGCTCGATATCTTCGAGGGTACACGACGCGCCGTCGAAGAAATGATAATTGAAATCCGCAAAATCGGGACTGACGGCTTTATCCTTGAGCTTCGAGGAATAGAATTCCTTGAGATAGCTCTCCGTTCCGAAAAACAGGAACGCGCCGCCGATATCTCCGTTTCTTATAAGCGCCTTTATATCTTTTTCGCCGATAGCAGCCATTCAGTCCATCCTTTCCGTCAAAATTCTGCCAGACGGGAGCACCGTAATTCTGATATTCCCCTGCCCTCCGGTCGCATATGCGTCCGCGCCGAGGGACAGCAATTTGCCCATGACCGCAGACGCTCTGTCGGCATCCGCCGATAGCACGGTCAAATTATAGTTTTCCGGGGAAATGCCATGCGGCAGATTCTCCCGCAAAACAAGAATATCCCCTTTTGTATCCGGCGCATAAGACGGTCTGAAAACAATGACCGCATCAGCGCCGCCCATGCCGAGCACTGCCGTGCTCGTTTTATTCGTTGTTTTATATTTTAATTCTGCGCCGCCGATGTTTATATCCGCGGCAGGCGCGAGGTTATAATTTTCTGTTTTAAGTATTTCATTGAGGTCGGCATCAGTCTCGCCTGCAAGAATATACTCGGGCGAAAAAGTGTCGATAACATCAAGTGCGAGTGAACTTTCGCCCTCTGAGACGCGCGGGATAAGAAAAAAATCAAGATTATCCGCGCCGACGCTGTCCATTGCGGACTCTATATTTGAGAGGGCATAGTAGCTGTCCCCTCCGCAGCCGAGCAAGGCTGTTTTGCCGCCGGAGCTGACGACAACAGCCGAGCCGTTGCCGACATCCGCCACGGTTATGACGGTTGCCACGCGGGAAAGTGCAGAAGAACCAACACACACGCCCGCAAAGGTGAGCGTGCATATCAAAACTGCTGCGCGGACGGTATTGCGTCCCAAAAATTTATAGATAAGTGCAGCCGCCGCAAGGACGATAAAAATCAAAACGAGCCACAGCGGGAACATAAACGACGAGGCGTTCAAAGACGAATGAGGAATCGCCGCAAACGACTTCGATGAATTGATAAGAAAAGATGCGCACACACCGGACAAATCCGCAAGACCGGCCGTTATCACGCGCAAAAATGAAAACTTCGCGGTGAGAGCGGTAAGCCCCGAGAGGATCATACACGCTGATGCGGGAAGATCGGAAATGAGGTTCGCCGGGATTGCGATAAGCGACACTTTGCCAAGATCGAGTATCATAACAGGCAGAGTGAACGCACAGGCGAGCACGGTGCTTCGGACGGAGCCGAAGATAAACTCACAGACGCGCTTTGCATATTTATTTCTGACGCGCGCGATATACGGATTCAGCGGGAAATCGATATTGCCGTAGCCGACAATTATTCCGAGAGTCGAGAGGAACGAGAGCCGCAGTCCGAGGCTCATCACGCAATACGGATTGACAAAGCACAGGATAACAAGCGCTATGCCGAGAGAATTGAGCGAATCCGACTGCCTTGAAAGCAGCGTTCCGAGGAGCATAACGAGCATCATGAAGCCCGCACGCATGACGGAATATGTAAAGCCCGAGACCGCCATAAAAACTATAACAAACGCCGCCGAAATAATTGCTCCCGCTCTGCGTCTGAGCCTGAAAACATCGAAAATTTTCAGAATGAACAGACACCAGATTGAGAGGTGCAGACCCGAAACGGCTATCAGATGCGATATTCCCGCGGACGAGAACGAATCCGAAACGTTCTTCGGCAAATTTGATTTGTCGCCTATCAGAAGCGCCGTTGCAAGCGCCCCGCGTTCGCCGGGGATAAGACGCGAAACCGTGTTTTTGATATAAGCGCGCATCGCGAGCGGATAATAGCCTATCGGCTTGCGCTCCGGCTGAGATATATTTATATCGCCCTTTGCGTATCCGCCCATAAAGATATTTTCGGACAGATAGTAGTTTCTCGCGTCGCGGGTCTTGCCGATATCGTAGAGCTGCAAATCGCCCTCGACAGTATCATACGGCTTGAAACCAAGGCGCGATTTTGAAGAAAGGCGTATGTTCAGCTTATATTTTTCGCCGTCTATCTCGGAAGTTTTAAGTTCTGTGTAATATCTTTCGCCGCTCTGCTCCTCGAGCGAGACAACGCTCGCTTTCACGGTATGCACGCCGTCGTTAAAACGCTGCGACGCTTCATCAGGAACAAGCGCGGCGGCAAAAGACAAAAGTACCGCAACAACCGCCGTTATACACGCAGTCGGGATTACAAAGTCACGCCGAACACTCTTGAAGAACAGAGAAAAGATAAAGGCGGCAGCTGCTGCCGAAAGGATAACGACTGCCGCCTTCTGACCGAGTTCAAAAACAAGAGCCAGCGTAAAAAACATTGTAAAACCGATAACCGTGAACGGGCGCGCCATTTCTCGAGTTCTCCGATTATTTGAAGAAAAGAGGAAGCTTCTCGAGGAACACGATATCGTCGCGCTCCGCCGCGTCGCCCTCTGCGAGGACTGCCGCCTTGGCGACTATGTTCGCATCGAACTTATCGGCAAGGGCAACGACTGCCGCGAGGGATTCGCCGGTGCTGATAACATCGTCAACGATAAGTACTTTCTTACCGCGAAGCTGATCTCCGTCCTCTCTGCCGAGAAGAAGAGTCTGCTCTGCATCGGTGGTTATCGAACGCACGCTGACACAGACGGGGTCGGTCATATAGACCTTCGGCTTCTTGCGGGCAACAAAATATTTTTTGCCGCTCTGTCTGGACATCTCATATGCAAGCGGGATGCTCTTCGCCTCTGGAGTGAGGATATAATCAAACTCCGGGCACTTCTTGAGCAGCTCTTCTGCCGCTTTAACGGTGACTTCGACATCACCGAAAAGGATGAATGCCGCGATATCGAGCTTGTCGCTGACCGGACAGAGAGGAAGCTCTCTCTTCACGCCTGCGATTTCCATTGTATAGGTCTTTGCCAAAATAAACATCTCCTGAATATTAATATGGTCTTTTTTATCAGCCTGCCGGCCAGCCGAAATCTCTGCCGCCGAGCATATGGAAGTGCAGGTGTTTGACGGTCTGACCCGCACAGTCGCCGCAGTTGTTGACGATTCTAAAGCCGTCCTTGAGATCGAACTGCTTGGCTATCTTTGCCGCCGCCTCGAATACTTTGGAGACGACCGCGCTGTTCTCCGGGGTTATCTCGGCAGCACTCTTTATATGCTGCTTCGGGATAATGAGAATATGGAACGGAGCCTGCGGCTCGAGGTCATAGAACGCGAGAACATCGTCGTCCTCATAGACTTTTTTTGAGGGTATCTCGCCCTTAATTATTTTGCAAAAAATACAGTCATCCATTTTCAGAAAACCTCCGTATTGCATTGCTTGTTCCGCCGGCCGGGAAAGACCGGCGGAGCTATGATTTTATTTTAACATGGCGCTGACGATAGAGTCAACCGCCGCGAGAGCCTCGTCCGCCTTGGAAGCGTCCTTGGCGCCCGCCATTGCGCTGTCCGGCTTGCCGCCGCCCGAGCCGCCTGCTATCTTTGCGGTCTCGCGGACGATATTGCCGGCGTGAGCGCCGAGTTTTATTGCATCGGCGCCGCAGGCGCAGGCGAAGTTCAGAGTGCCCTTTTCTTTGTTGACGCCAGCAAAGACTGCGACGATATCTGCGCCGTTGTCACGGGCGGTGTCGCACATCGAGCGAAGCTCGCCGGGGTTGGAGACTTCGACCTCAGCGGTGATAAGTCTGACGCCGCCGACCTGTCTTGCGCTGTCCATAAGGCTGCCCGCCTTGAGAGCGGATATCTCGCTGCGAAGCTCCGCAAGCTCTCTGTCCTTTGCCTTGACCTCGGCAGCGAGGGTCGCCGCGCGCTTGTCAAGCTCAGCGACGTTACCGAGCTTCATCGCCGCCGCTGCGGACTGCATGATGCGCTCGTCGTTTTCTATATGCTTGAGCACGCCGAAGCCGGTGACGGCGGTTATACGTCTGATTCCCGCGGCAACTGAGGACTCGGACACGATCTTGAACAGACCGAGCTTTGCGGTGTTGTCCGCATGGGTGCCGCCACACAGCTCAACTGAGAAATCGCCCGCGCTGACAACGCGCACGACATCGCCGTACTTCTCGCCGAACAGAGCCATTGCGCCGAGCTTCTTCGCCTCTTCAATGGGCATCTCGCGTGTCTCGACCGGAATACCCTTGAGGATAACCTCGTTGACCTCGCGCTCTATTGCCTTGAGCTCATCGCCCGAGAGAGCGGAGAAATGAGTGAAGTCGAAGCGCATCTCCTCGCTGTTGACAAGCTGTCCCGCCTGCTCAACATGGCTGCCGAGGTGCTTTCTCAGAGCCGCCTGGAGCAGATGAGCCGCAGTGTGGTTGCGGCGGGTCGCTTCGCGCTTTTCAATATCTATCTGAGCGCAGACCTTATCGCCGAGAGCGATACTGTCTCCGCTTATGAATTTTGCGACATGGAGTATGACTCCGTCGGGGGTCTTGCCCGCAGCGGTGACCTCGAGCGCCGCGTTTTCGGTTCTGATAACGCCCGTGTCGCCCGCCTGTCCGCCGCTCTCGCCATAGAACGGGGTCTTATCGAGCACAACAACCACCTCGGAGTCCGCGGTTGCGAACTCGTCACGCTCGCCGTTTGTGACTATCGCCTTTATCTCGGCGTCGCAGGAATAATCGGTATAGCCGACAAACTCGGTGGCTCCGACATCCTTGAACGAAACGTTGCTGTCCTTCCACGCCTGAGCTCCGGCATCCTTGCGCGCCGCACGCGCTGCCGCTCTGCTCTGGGCATAGAGGCGGTCATACTCGTCGATATCAACGCTCATGCCGCGCTCTTCAAGCAGCTCTTTTGTCAGGTCAATCGGGAAGCCGAAAGTATCCTGAAGCTTGAACGCATCTGCGCCGCTGAGCACCTTGGAATCGCTCTGAGCGATAATATTCTCAAGCAGATTGAGACCTGTATCTATAGTCTTATTGAAGCTCTCCTCCTCAGCTTTGATGACCTTTACAATAAGGTCGTGCTTCTCAACGAGGTTCGGATAAGCTGTTGCGTTCTCTTTGATAACGGTCTCGCACACCTTGTAGAGGAAAGTGCCGTCGATACCTAAGAGTCTGCCGTGGCGAGCCGCTCTTCTGAGCAGGCGGCGAAGAACATATCCTCTGCCCTCGTTTGAAGGCATAACGCCGTCGCCGATCATGAAAGTGGTGCTTCTGATATGGTCTGTGATAACACGCAGGGAGACATCCTTTTTCTCGTCCTCGTGGTACTTGACGCCCGCTATCTGCATGATGTGCTTCATGATGTTCTGGACGGTGTCGACCTCGAAGAGGTTGTCCACGCCCTGCATGATGCAGGCGAGGCGCTCAAGACCCATACCGGTATCGATATTGCAGCTCTTGAGGCGGGTATAGTTATTGTTGCCGTCGTTATCAAACTGGGTGAAAACGAGGTTCCAGAACTCAACATACCTGTCGCAGTCGCAGCCGACTCCGCAGGTCGGAGAACCGCAGCCGTACTTCTCGCCGCGGTCGAAATAGAGCTCCGAGCAGGGACCGCAGGGGCCTGCGCCGTGCTCCCAGAAGTTATCCTCTTTGCCGAGGCGAACCATATGGTCGGACGAAACGCCGAGCTCCTTTGTCCAGATGTCATATGCCTCGTCATCGTCCTGATAGACGCTGATATATATTTTATCTGCGGGCATCTCGAGCACCTTCGTGCAGAACTCCCACGCCCAGGCGGTCGCCTCATGCTTGAAGTAATCGCCGAATGAGAAATTGCCGAGCATCTCGAAGAAAGTGCCGTGGCGCGCGGTGATTCCGACGCGCTCAATATCGGGCGTTCTGATGCACTTCTGGCAGGTTGTGACGCGGGTTCTCGGCGGTGTCAGCTCGCCTGTGAAATATTTCTTGAGCGGTGCCATGCCGGCGTTGATGAGAAGCAGGCTCTTATCTCCCTGAGGCACGAGCGAAAAGCTCGGCAGACGAAGATGACCCTTACTCTCGAAAAAGCTCAGATACTTCTCTCTGAGTTCATTGAGTCCCGTCCATTCCATGATAAACAACTCCTTAAAAAATAAAAATAGATGCCGTTCTGCCCGGGACGGCCGAAGCCGCGGTACCACCCGGATTGCACAAAACTGCACCCCTCTGCTGCCCTTAACGCAGGCTACGCCCGTTCAACGCGGGAGGCTCCGAGCCGGCTGCCGTACTTCCTGACACGGCGCACCTCACAGCGGCATAATGCCGGCGCGCCTCTCTGCGAGCGGAATAAACGGCTCTGCTCTTCACAGCCAAAAATATTTACTTAAATATTCTACTCTTAATTTTCCCCGATGTCAATGTTTTAGCCGTAAATCGCGGAGAAAATATCGGGAGCGGCGAATAAGAATACCTGTCCGCGGGAGCTATGTATCTGCGGACGGGTGTTCTTTATATCACAAAAGCGGAGAACCCTCTTGAGCTCTCCGCTTTGTTTTATTTATGTTACTATACTTCTATCAATAATAGCGATATCCGGCGAGCTTCTGCGCGGCCTGGGCACGGGTTATAGATCTTTTGATAATCATAAACTTGTTCTCAAGAGCAAGATTGAACGACATTGAAACGGTCTTTACTACCCTCTTCAGGTTGAAATCGACCTTTGCGGAGAAGCGAATCATCGCAAGACCGAAGTCGGCGACGCTTATCTCGCTGTCCGGCTCAAATTTGCCGTCGGACGCTTTGACTATTCCGTTGCTGACAGCCCACACCGCGGCTTTGAACGCGGGATCCGAGCTGTCGAGATCGGCAAATGAAATGTTCTCGGTATTGACCTCGGGCGAGCCTGCCATGCCGTAAAGAGCCTGAACAAGAGCCGCCTTTGTCAGCGCGGAATCGGGGCTGAACTGCGTCTCGGAGGTGCCCGCCATGTAGCCTTTTCTGTACATAAACTCGATTGCATCGTAATACTCCGAATCGGACGCGACATCCGTAAACGGGAAGTTTGCATCGGGCAGAGCGTCAAGGATTCTGTCGGCGATATGTCTGTGGCCCGCTGCGGTCGGATGGTATGTGTCGCAAGTCGTGCCCGTTGTATCGACAAAGATATAGCCGTATTTCTCGGCGCCCTCTTTCATCGGCTTGTTCGCTATATCGACGACCATTTGTCCGAGATTGATGCTCTGGCTGTCATCCTTGTTCTCCTCGGTGTCTGTCGCTCCGTCGTCGCTCTTGACGCTCGTGTCGAACATTCCGATAACCAGAAGCTGAACATCGGGATTCAGAGCATATATATCCTCAATGACATGGTTCCAGTTCTCAAAGAAGTTTTCGACCCCGTATTTAAGCGCACGCGGGAGAACTCTGATAAGCTCGGGCATTGCGTCGGTAATCTTAGCGAGCTCAACTATTTTGTCGAGCTTATCGTTGACTATGCCGTTCTCCTTGAGAAGATCGCGCAGAGCCTTGACGTACTTGCTGCAAGTGCCCTCTTTTTCGAGAATATCGGCGATGACCCATGTGAGATAAGTGCCGAAATCGTTTCCGCCGACACCGAGAGTAATAAGACCCGCCTGCGAAATTGCGCGGCGATACTCGGGGATCCTCGATTTCATGACCTCGGGATCATGAGAATCGTGGAAAAGATAATCGTCGCCCGGATAATCGTCCTCAAGCATATAGCGGATATCTATCGTCCTGAATCCGGGGCAGGCCATCGGAACATAATTCACTCCGAGAGCATCGGCAACATACGCGCCGTATGAATTTTCAACGCGCTTGAACTCAGAATCCACATACACAAGGTCGTTGTGACCGCTGGCGACACTGTCGCCCAGAAGCACATATGTGCCGTAATCATAATACTTCTTTGCGTCTGCACTCTCGGTGCTGTCCGCGGCGAAGCAGACCGCGGTGCCGAAAGCCAGCACACATGTGAGAATCACTGCGACCGCCCTGCTTATAAACCTTTTCATTTTGATCCTCCTATCAGAATAGATAAAGCCGCACAGCCAAGACAACTGTACGGCTTTAAAGTAGCACAGATTTTTTTGAAAATCAATGCCTGAGGGCAAAAAAGTAAATTATCCTAAATCAGTAGGCATTGTTTTTAAAAAGTGCGGTCATCCGCCAAATTTACAGGGCTTATTCATCGGCTTATTCCGATTATATGTTTCTCCGCTTCGACGCTGAGCGGCGTATAAGCGTTTATCTCTTTCGTTTGCAGGTCAACGACAACGACCGCCTTATCTGCGCCGAGAAACATCTTCCCGTCGCTTACGAGCATATTAAAGACAAGCTGGAAATCGCAGTCGAACTCTGTTTTTAGCATATCCCCGTTTTCGGATATTTCGAGCAAGACCGATTTGGGATTTTCTCCGACGTGATCGGAAAGAAGAATATACGCCCACTCGTCTGTCACATACCGCGCTTTAAAGCCCAAATTTTCGGCACTGAATACTTTATGATGCTTGCAACCGCGGTCAAAGGAATAAACAGTTGTGCTCGCCAAACCGAGGTGGCTCAATGAATCGACAGCGTATACTCTGTCTCCGAGCTCAAAGACATCGCAAAAATTTCCGTCTATCTCCCCTCCCGGCGTTTCGAGCGCGCCGCCAAACTCGCCGTGATTGCGGGACACAAAATTGCCGACGGACGTCTTAAACACGCATTCGTCGCTGTCAAAAGGCGCGTCCTCATCAGGGATATCCGGCTCATCAAGGCGGCAGATAATTTCGCCGTTTACCTTAGCGACCTCCACAAACTCCGGGAAAAAGCCGTATCCCTCCGAATAGAAATCGGGTCTGTATGTTTTAAGAAATTCGGTCGTATAGTATCCGCCGGATATGCGCGGATCGGTCTTGCGCAGCTCATTGAGCTTTTGCCATTTATTTATATTTCTGTACATAGCTGACACCTCACAAAACATATTCTCCGTTCTGTGATGTAATTATATCACACTGTATGTACGATAAAACGGACAGGTAATTTGAATTTTACAGCTATCCCCTCCATGCGAGAGCAGAGGTGTTTATTGCTTCCCAAAAATCTTCATTGTAAATTTGGAACATTGGTTAGCCTCCATCACAGCGTTATCCAGAACCTTTTCAAGTCTTTATTTTCGTTCGGTTCGTGTATCGTATATTCGTAAACGCCGCCGTTTGCAAGGATTGTCTTTTCGCTTCCGATGTTACCATCAATACATGTAATCATCACCTTATCAATTCCGATTTCACGGCAGAACGGAAGTGTCATTCTCAACATTTCTTTAGCGTATCCTTTGCGTCGTTCGCTTGGTCTTACAGAATAACCGATATGACCTGCGTATTTTTCGAGATAGTCATTGAAACGATGGCGAATTTGAATCATTCCAACCAATTTATTATCACTCTTGCGAATGAAAAAGAATTGTGTAGCAGGAACTAAGTGCGAAGGAACAGTTGTTGGATCCTCGTACTCTGCACAAATCTTTATGTATTCTTCGGGATTTTCAAATCTTCTGAGAGGTCCCGTTCCGGCCATAGAGTCACCTGCGTCGAGAAACTCTTGTCGATATTCAATAATCTGACTTGCGTACTCGCTCGTCGGTCGTATCAAAATAAAGTCATTCATAATACATATCTTCTTAAATCATCTCAAAATATTTCATTGCTTCTCGGATTGCTTTCTCTTTTTTTGATGGACACCGGGGCTGCCTAAAGTCCTCGGATTTTAGCAGATTATAATTCTTTCCAACTTCCAGACCGCACTTTCTCTTGATTTGAGAAATGTAAAGGTTGTAAACCTTTAATCCACTATGCTCTAACACATACTCTTTGATTTGTATGTAGGTTGCCCCATCCTGAAATTCGGACATATCCATATCTTCCAAAGAAAACTAAGCCCGAATCTTTTTTGAGTCGACCTCACCCATGGAAAGCAAGACAACCGTCTCAACATGGCTCGGTTCTCCAACGAGTAACCCATTCAACCCCTACTGTAAAGGGAAATCGTGGAACACCTATTTTGCCCTAAAAATCGGTATTTAAAGATGGTTATAACTTGATAAAAGCATTTGACAAGTGAGTCCAATCACAAGTGGTGTTTGGACTTTTTCTTGACTATTTAACTTTTTCTTGACTATTTATAAAATTTATTGTATGATATAGATAAATAAAACAAAAAGGAGAATGCATTATGCACAATTCTTGCTACAAGCCTTTTATTAATAAATAAGCCGTAAAGAAAACACAAGGATACAACATAGATTGTTCTTTTAAGGCAGTTTAATTGGCTGCCTTTGTTTTGGTGTTGTCTTTACGGTCTTTTTATGCCCAAATGCAAATACCAAAATGAAAGTTAGACAGATTATTTTCTGTTTTTGATGGGAGAATGATTTATGTTTAAAGGAATTGTATTTTTTATTAAGAATGGATGGAAATATGATAAGTGTTATATCATTTGGAGGATATTATTTCAGTTTGTAAATTCAATGATACCTGTTGTTGCGACAATTATGCCTAAGTATATCATTGACGAGCTTATGGGCGCAAAGGATGTAAAAAAGTTAATTTTATATGTGGGAATATTAGTCGGGTACACTTTATTTGCCACAATTTTATCCAATTTTTTTAGTTGGGACGGTTTTTCAAGGCGCTGTAAAGTAGCAGCGGAGTTTGACAGCGATTTACACAGGCGTCTTTCGGAAGCTGATTTTGAAAGACTTGAAGATCCCGAATTTCTTGATATGCAGGAAAAAGCAAAGAAATTTTTATACTGTGACTGGCATGGCTTTGGATACCTTTTGGATTGTGCTATGACAATTATCGGACAGCTTTTCACATTGATTGGTATTGCAACTATTATTGCAACGATGGACTGGAAAATAGTTCTGGTTTTTATAATATTTGTTATTTTAAGTGCAAAGATTGAAAGCAGTGCTAAAAAGAAGGCGATGAGTCTTTCACAAACAATCGTGAACGATCAGAGAAACTGGTCGTATTATGCGAAAATCTTTGAGGATGTTAACTATGGAAAAGAAATTCGTATGAATTCTATGGGGAAATGGTTACTTTCTAAAGAGAGGGGCTTTTTTGAAAAGGTAAATAGTAACATAAAACAGCAAAATGATGGTTACATAAAAGCGGGTAATTGGGGTGCGATTTTCACCTTTATTCAGCAGCTTATCGCTTATGGATATTTGCTTTACTGTATTATTAAAGGTACAATTTCTATCGGCTCCTTTACAATGTATATTGGAGCAGTTACTACGTTTGCATTGGCATTAGAAAGTTTAATAGAGACCATGACGGAAATTCGAGCATATGATATGTATTATGATAATCTGGACGAATATCTTTCTACGCCTGTTAAATTAAGAGAAGGAAAGAAGAAAAATATTGTAGATGGGGAATTTGCGATAGAATTCAGAAACGTAAGTTTTTGCTATCCCGGCAGCGAAAATTATTCGTTGAAGAATATCAATATTACGATTAAGAGTGGTGAAAAGCTTTCTATTGTAGGTGAGAACGGCGCCGGAAAGACCACGTTTGTGAAGCTGCTGACTCGGTTATATGACCCGACGGAAGGCGAAATCCTTTTGAATGGAACCAATATTAAAGAAATAGATTATGAATATTATATATCTATATTCTCGGCGGTTTTCCAGGATTATAAATTGTTCTGTTTGCCTTTGAAGGATAATGTGGCATTGGCGCAGCCTGCTGACACATCAAAAATACAAAGTGCGTTGGAACGGGTAGGACTTCAGCAAAAGTTGAAAAAACTTCCGAAAGGAATTGATACCCAGATTTATAAAACGTTTGACGAAACGGGTTTTGAACCGTCAGGCGGAGAAGGTCAGAAGATTGCATTGGCTCGCGCTCTTTATAAAGATGCTCCGGTTATCATATTGGACGAACCGACTGCGGCGCTTGATCCAAGAGCAGAGTATGAAATCTATCAGCAGTTTAATGATATTGTACATGGCAAAACTGCCGTTTACATATCTCACAGATTATCAAGCACAAGGTTTTGTGATGTAATTGCGGTTTTAAACAGAGGAAAACTCGCTGAGTATGGTTCTCATGATGATTTGATAAAACAAGATGGTCTTTATAAGGAATTATTTGATATGCAAGCTCAGTTTTATGTGTGATAAAATGATTACTTATAGCGCTATATATCGTCCATATCAATTTTCAAGTCGATATGTGCGTCTGGAGTTTTTCTGAAAAGTTGTACCACTGTCTCGATATGATTCGTATGCGGGAACATATCGACGGGCTGGATTTTTTCGACTTTATAGCCGCGCTTTGTCAGAAAGCGCAGGTCGCGCTGCTGAGTTTCGGGGTTGCAGGAGATATAGACTATCTTTTTCGGCGCGAGGGTCACGAGCGACGACAGGAAGCACTCATCGCTTCCGGCGCGCGGCGGATCCATAAAAACTATGTCCGCTCTCTCCCCGTCCTGCGCCATGCCGAGCATGAATTCGCCCGCATCGTCGCAGAAGAAGCGGACGTTCTTTATGCCGTTTCGCTTGGCATTAGATATTGCGTCGTGAACGGCGTCGCGATTGAGCTCAACGCCTATTACCTCGCCCGCCCGCTTCGACGCGACGAGCCCTATTGTGCCGATACCGCAATAGGCATCGATAACCTTTTCGCTCCCGGTCATGCCGGCATATTCCATCGCTGTGTTATAAAGCACCTCGGTCTGCACCGGGTTTATCTGATAAAACGATCGCGGAGATATTCTGAAAGTCAGCCCGCAGAGCTCGTCCTCGATTTTGCCCGTGCCGTAGAGCACATTCTCGCGCTCACCGAGCACAAGGCTCGTCTGATACGGGTTAATATTATGGACTATCGTTGTTATGTCGGGATGCTCCTTGCGAAGAGCTTTTACGAAGTTGTTCTTCGCGGGAAAAATCGGGCCCGATGTGACGAGCACGACCATTATCTGATTTGTCTTGAATCCGCGCTTGACGAGAACATGGCGAAGCGTACCGCCGCCGCTTCGCTCGTCATACGGCTGTATTCTGAAACTTTTCAGCATATTGCGGATCGAGACGATTATCTCATCCGCTTTTCTGTCCTCGGTGAGGCACGAATCGACGCAGACTATGCTGTGCGTGCCGGACTGATAGACGCCGGAAATTATCTTCCCGTTTCTCGCCGTGGCAAACGCCGCCTGCACCTTGTTGCGATAATGATACGGTTCAGCCATGCCGACTATCGGCTCGACATGGGCGAACTCGCCGAGCAGTTTTTCCACCTTGCGCTGTTTAAATTTCAGCTGCTCCGCGTAGCTCAGATTCTGCAGCTGGCATCCGCCGCATTTTTTATATAGAGGACACTTCTTTTCTTCAGTCATGTTTACTTCCGTTTCGGTCAAAATATCTTTGAAAATTCACTTGATTATTTATCCTGCTGAGCTTTGTGCTCGGCTTTTTCTTTGTCTTTCTTTGCAACGTCGTTGGTGTTCATGGAATTGCGGAACACGACGAAGCGATCATACAGGAACTCGGTCACGAAATTTGTCACCATGCAGAGCGCCTCAACAAGATAGTTGTTCCACATAAGATCGGTAGTGGCATACTTCGTAAACCAAGTCGAGAGCGGAGTGAACACGCAGTAATAAGCCGCGACTTTGAGCATGGCTATCGGGACATTGTTAGCCGACTTGAAGGTGAACTTGCGGTTGAAAGTAAAATTCCAAAGCACGGAGAGAACAAGCGAAATAAGATAAGCTATCCACTCTTTGAAATGACATGCCTCATAAAACAGGGTGTATGTTGCTATCTGAATAATTCCCGCAGAGGCAGAAAACAGCGCAAATTTGACAGTCTGAAGAACATTTTCCTTTGTGCTGAGCTTCTGATTTTCGGCAGCGCCCTGCGTTTCTTTTTTCTTGTCTGACATAAGTTATCTCCCCTTTTATGTTTTTACAGATTCCCGGCATTTCTGAGCATCTCTTCGGCCGATTTGAGCTGAAGTTCGGTGACATCGAGTCCACCGGTTATTCTTGCTATTTCATATTTTCTGCCCTCGGTATCGAGGCGTTCAACTTTTGTATACGTCTTGCCGTCCGAGACGGATTTGCTGATTCTCATGTGGCAGTCCGCCTGCGCCGCTATCTGAGCGGAATGGGTGACGCATATGACCTGCCTGCCGCGCGAGACCTCTTTGAGCTTCATGGCGACTTTCTGCGCCGCTCTGCCGCTGAGTCCCGCGTCTATCTCATCGAATATCATCGTATCGAGTCCGTCTCTGCCGGCGATAACGCTCTTTATCGCGAGCATTATGCGCGACAGCTCGCCGCCAGAAGCGATTTTCGCGAGGGGCTTTAGTGTCTCGCCCGCGTTTGCGGAGATAAGAAATTCTATATTGTCCGCACCGTTTATTGTAAACGGTGTTTTTTCTCTGTTGACTTTGAAGCTGACCGACGGCATATCGAGGAATTCGAGCTGTTCGGTCACTCCGCGCTCAAACTCGCGCGCCGCCTTTTCACGCGCTGCGGTAAGCTTTTCGGCGAGGGCGCGAACCTCGGCTTTGGTCGAGCTGACGAGCGCATCGAGCTCTTTGACCCGCTCATCCGAGAGGGCTATTTTATTGCGCTCCTCGCGCGCGGAATCAAGGAAAGAGATCATTTCATCTTCCGTCGAGCCGTATTTTACTGAGAGGCGGAAAAGCTCATCAAGTCTCGCTTCAATCTCTTCGAGCTCGGACGGATCATAGGAGAAATCTTCAATAGCCGAGCGAAGTTCTCCCGCGCAGTCCTCAAGCTCATAGCCGACATTGCGAAGAGTCTTTGCGGCGGGCTCGACATCTTTATAGAATCGGGCAGCGTCCTCCGCGTTCCCGGCGCAATCACCTATCGCGCTTATCACGCCGAAGCTGTCGTCGGCACCCTGGAGAATATCATACGCCGCTCTGAGCGATGCCGTGACGCGCTCGCAGTTTTGAAGAAGCGTCTTTCGCTCGTTGAGTTCGTCGCGCTCTCCGGGTCTTATATCCGCCTGTTCAAGCTCGTTTATCTGATAATCGAGCAGGTCAAGCCGACGAAGCTTCTCCGACTCGTCGGTTTTGAGGGAATCGCGCTCCCTGATATATGAACAGAGTTCTCTGAATTTCTCTCTGTATTCTTCAAGCAATTCGGCATCGTCCGCGACGCAGTCGATGAAATCGAAGTGCTTTTCGGGCGCCATGAGCGCCTGATTGTCATGCTGACCGTGTATGTTTATCAGCTCATGCCCCGCCTGTCGGAGCGCGGCGACATTCGAGGGCACGCCGTTTATGCGGCAGGTGTTTTTGCCGTCCAAACCAAGGGTTCGGCGAAGAAGTATATTCCCGTCCTCGTCGGGCTCGATATCATATTCTTTAAGCCGCGCGGCAGTGTCGGCGGAAACGCCGGAGAAGAGTGCAGTAACGCTCGCGGACTGCGCGCCGGTTCTGATAAGCTCGCGCGACGTGCGTTCACCGAGCACGGCGTTTATAGAATCGATTATGATTGACTTGCCCGCGCCGGTTTCGCCCGTAAGGACATTGAGCCCCGAATCGAACTCGATATCGGCGCTCTCAATTATTGCTATATTCTCTATTTTCAGACTGAGAAGCATAGCTCAAACCTCATTTTTCAATAAGTCGTTTTATGGAATCTTTCATCTGCGAAGCGTAGCTTTCGCTTCTGCAAAGGGCAAATATAGTATCATCGCCCGCGAGGGTGCCTACAAGCCCCTCCCAGTGCATGGAATCAAACGCTGCGCACGCCGCCTGAGCCATACCGGTATAGCAGCGGATAACAATTGTGTTGCCCGCATAGTCGGCGGAGACGACGGACTGGGCGAATATGCTGCGGAACTTCGAGAGCAGTTCGTCCGACTCGGTCTTTGTAACGGCGTATTTATACTGACCGTTTGCGCCCATAGTCTTGACAAGGCGCAGCTCTTTTATATCGCGCGAAACCGTCGCCTGAGTGGCGTCAAAGCCGCTGTCTTTGAGCTTCTGAAGAAGCTCATCCTGAGTTGACAGGTCATATTTTTCAATTATTTCGAGTATTGCTTCCTGCCTTCTTTTTTTCAAGGTTATACCTCCCGTTCGTCGTGGGAACTGCTGTTCCATTTCATCATTTTTCTGTTGAGTATATCTACAAAACTGTCGTTCTTGAGTCTGATAAAGCTCGCGCAGATGTCCGCCTTTTCGACCGTTATGCTCCCCTGCGCCGAGACGGTGAACGGCTCGTCGCCATCGCACGAAACGGAGAGCGGTCCGTCATCATCGGAATAGATGCGCAGCACCGCATCGTCGCCCAAAACGAGCGAACGGGTGAACACCGAATGAGAACAAATCGGAGTGAGTATCATACACTCGAGCTTCGGATCAACCACGGGACCGCCGGCAGAGAGCGAATATGCCGTTGAACCCGTCGGAGTCGAGAGAATGAGCCCGTCGCCGAGATAGCGGTTGAAATATCTGCCGTCGAGATCGACATTTATCTCGGATATTCTGCTCAACCTCGACAGGCGCATCACGGTGGAGTCGTTCATGCTGTATCCGCTCTGCACGCTGTCGCCGTCGGCGGCAGTGGTTTTGAGCATCATGCGCTTATCCATGCTGTAATCGCCGGTTATGAGCTTTTCGAGCAAATCGAGCTCGTGTATCTCGAGACCCGCCATAAACGCAAGGCGACCCGCGTTGATGCCGAGGACAGGCTTTGAGTAAACCGCAGCTTTCTTGGCGGAATGGATTATCGTTCCGTCCCCGCCGACGGTTATGACCGCCTCGCAGCCGCCGAGCAGCTCTTTTTCAGGCAAAAATTCAGCCTTGGTATCGGAAAACATATTTTCCGTACTGAGCGGCAGAGAATATGCCGCGCCGAGTTCGTCGAGCCGCGCACAGATGAGCCTTGTCACCTGAGCGGCGTTTTTGCGAGTAAGATTTGGAATTATTGCAAACATCATAGTTATTCTCCCGCTTTGAAACAGGCGTGCGCCGTGCTGACGACTCCCGCAACATCGGGCGCCGAAACAGACTGCACTTCGTCCTTTTTCAGATATACAAGGTATTCTATATTGCCCTCCGGTCCTTTGACAGGGGAAAAATCGAGAGCCGACACCGAAAATCCCGCCTGCACGGCATAGGAGCAGACATTTTCAATGACTTTTATATGCACGCGCGGATCTTTGACCACGCCTTTCTTGCCGACATTCTCCTTGCCCGCCTCGAACTGCGGCTTTATAAGGCAGACAGCACTGCCGCCGTCTTTTAAAAGCGGCGAAAGCGCAGGCAGGATATATTTCAGAGAGATAAACGAGACATCCGCGCTCGCAAAATCGGCGCGCTCGGGAATCTCTTTTTCCGTTATGTATCTGAAGTTCGTCTTTTCAAGATCGACAACGCGGGGATCGGACTTCAGCTTCGGCGAAAGCTGACCGCTGCCGGAATCGACGGCGTAAACTTTTTTCGCGCCGTTTTGGAGCATACAGTCGGTAAATCCGCCCGTTGACGCGCCGATATCAATGCATAAATATCCGCTCAAATCGAGTTTGAAAACATCGACAGCTTTCTCAAGTTTCAGTCCGCCGCGGCTGACATAGCGTTCCGACTCGCCTTTATACTCGATTATATCACAGTCGTTCGCCAAAAGTCCAGCTTTAGATACAACTTTGCCGTTTAAATATACATTCCCGCTCTTTATCATTTCCTTGGCTTTTTCGCGCGACGGCGCGACACCCAAGGAGACCATAAAAGCGTCTATACGCTTTCTGTTTTCCTCCACGGTCAAGCCTCCGCAGAAGTGACGAACGAGAGCACGCCCTCTTCGTCAAAGCCGTATTTATGTAAGAGCGACTCAACGGACGCCTGCTTGACGAAGCCGTTTTCGATAGCTCTGAGATGATATTTTCCGGAGAATCCCGCTTTCGAGAGGTCGAACAGGAAGCCTTCGCCCGCTCCGCCGCGGCGTATGCCCTCTTCAAAGAAATAGACATCCTTGCAGTTTTTCGCCGCCTCCACCGCGCCCTCGCAGACGGGAATTATGCGGTTGAGCTTTATAAGCTTCACGGATTCGCCGGAATTCACAAGCTTTTCATATGCGAACGCGCAGGCTGAAAAAGTCCTGCCGTAGGTTATGATAGCCTTTTCGGCGTTCTCGTCGCCGAACACATCGAAGTCGGCAAAGGTCGGTTTGATGCTCTCTGGTATCGCACGCTGAGCTCCGCGTGGATATCTGACCGCGACGAGCTTCGATTCGGAATAGAGCGCCTGCTGCATGGCGTGTTTGAGTCCCTCATAGGACGAGGGCGAATAGACGGTTATATCCGGCACACTTCTGAGCATCGAAACATCGAAAACACCCTGGTGCGTCTCGCCGTCCTCGCCGACAAATCCGGCTCGGTCGATGGCAATGACCATCTTCTGCTTCTGGAGCGCGGCATCGTGCAAAAGCTGATCGAAGCAGCGCTGGAGAAATGTGGAATAGACTGCAAAAACCGGGATAAATCCGCTCTTTGCAAGACCGAGCGCGAACGCCACGGCGTGCTCCTCGGCGATGCCTATATCAAAGAATCTGTATTTATATTCATTCGAGAACCGCTCAAGCCCCGTGCCGATGGACATCGCGGCGGTTATGGCGCACACGCGGTCGTCGCAGGAGGCGAAGCGGCACATGATATCGCCGAAATTGCTCGAAAAGCTCGTGCCGGATGAAAGAGGCTCGCCGGTGTTGATATCAAACTTCGAGATTCCGTGGAACTGCTCGGGCGAACGCTCGGCAAAGTCATAGCCCTTGCCCTTGAGAGTATTGACATGGAGAAGCACGGGTTTGTCATACTTCTTCGCCATCTCAAACGCTTCGCAGAGCTGCTGGATATTGTGCCCGTCGATGGGTCCGATATAGTGAAGTCCGAGATCCTCGAACCACGAATCGGAATAGATAATGCGCTTCAATGCGCTCTTTATATCAAATGCAGCATCCGAAAGCTCATTTCCGATGATCGGGATATGTTTCAGGAGCTTTTCGGTGTGCGCTTTCATACGGTAATATTCGGGCTTTGCTCTGACGACGGCGAGATAACGCGCCATCGAACCGACATTTTCGGAGATAGACATCTCGTTGTCGTTGAGAACGATTATGAGCCTGTCGTGCGTTCTGCCGGCGTTATTGAGCGCCTCATAAAACATTCCGCCGGTCATTGACCCGTCTCCGACGACGGCGACGACGGTATTCTTGCTGCCGCGCATGGTGTTCGCGGTCGAGAGTCCGAGTGCGCTCGATGCGGCGGTGCTGGAATGGCCGCTGTAGAACATATCATGTTCGCTCTCATCGGGGCGGCAGAATCCGGAGAGTCCGCCCTCCTTGCGAAGAGTGTGGAAGCGGTCATATCTGCCCGTGAGCAGCTTATGGGTATACGCCTGATGTCCGACATCCCAGACGAACTTATCGCGCGGAGAATCGAACTCCTTGTGCATGGCGAGAGTCAGCTCCACAACACCAAGATTGGACGCGAGATGACCGCCGTTCTTTGAGACCGTGTCGATAAGAACGGTGCGTATTTCGGCGGCAAGTTCGTTGAGCTGATCGTAGCTCATGCCTTTGATATCCGCAGGGGAGTGTATATTTTTAAGGTACTTGTCAGATGCCATTTGACTTCAACCTTTCACTGAGAATGGATTGACGGTCACTTATTTCTGGAGAGAAGCTTTTCGGAAAGCGATATCAAAAATTCAGCCTCATCGCCGAAAACTTTAAGCGCGTCTATTGCCTTATCGGTAAGCTCCGCGGCTATTCTCTGTGCTTCTTCGAGACCGAGGAGCGAAACATAGGTGTTTTTGCAGTTCTCGGCGTCGCTGCCTATCGGCTTGCCGAGGGTCGCCTCGTCGCTCGTGACATCAAGGATATCATCGACTATCTGGAACGCTATGCCGAGATTTTCGGCATATATTCGCGCCGCTTCGAGCTTTTTATCGTCGGCTCCGGCGGCGATGCAGCCGAGCTGGCACGCGCATCTTATAAGCTCGCCCGTCTTGAGGACATCTACACTGCGCAGATCATCGACCGAAACAGTCTTGTTCTCGTTTTCAAGATCCTGCACCTGACCCGCTATCATTCCGGCGCAGCCGGCGGCACGCGCAAGAAGCGAAACGGCCTTTGCAACGGCATCGGCGGGGATATCTTTTGCTTCGCCTGCGGTCTGGAATGCGAAAGTCAGCAGCGAATCGCCGGCAAGGAGCGCGTTTGCCTCGCCGAATTTGATATGGCTCGACGGCTTGCCGCGGCGCATATCGTCGTTGTCCATGCAGGGCAGATCGTCGTGGATGAGCGAATATGTGTGAATAAACTCGATAGCGCATGCGAGGGGCAGAGCCGCTTCGACGCTGCCGCCGCACATCCTGCAAAATTCGAGAGTCAACATCGGGCGGATACGCTTGCCGCCGTTTTCGACGCTGTA
This sequence comes from Oscillospiraceae bacterium, assembly GCA_003514385.1. Taxonomy (GTDB): domain Bacteria; phylum Bacillota; class Clostridia; order Oscillospirales; family Acutalibacteraceae; genus CAG-177. The sequence continues at coordinate 85,604 of DOQR01000007.1, forward strand.
TCTCATCGCTTCGAGCATTTTTGTTTCACCCGCACCCGACGGCTCGGACGAAAGATATGCCATGAGCGAGTTATTTATCATAGAGATATACTCGTCGGCTGTATATTTTTTACTCATCTTCATTCTCCTTTTCAAGCTCGGACAGTTCTTTTATCTTCGTCTGGGCTTTGTCGAGATACTCGTTGCAGAAAGAGACGAGCTTCGTCCCCTCTTCAAAGAGCTTCAATGACTTATCGAGAGAAGCGTCGCCGCACTCGAGAGCAGAAACTATATCTTCAAGTCTTTTGACTGAATCTTCATAAGTTTTCTTAGCCATTGCCTGTTCCTCCGTTTCCGACAGATGAAGTGACGCGGGCGGTGAGCTTTATATCCGCCGCAGTCACGGTTATATCGTCGCCCTCTTTGGGGACATTCGTTTTTGATATCAGCTTTCCGCCGCGTTCGACCGCCGCATAGCCGCCCGAGAGTATTCTCAGGGGGCTGAGCGCATCGAGCCTGCCCGCGAGGACGGAGAGATTTAATTTATCCCTGTGATGCGCCTGCAGAGCCGCCGACTGCATATCGGAAAAGAGCGAATCGAGCGTCTGCCGCTGAGAGATTATCTGCTGCATCGGTCCGTATGCCGAAAGTTCTGCACAGATGCGTTTTATTTCATTACAGCCGAAGCGAATATGTGAATCCAGCGCAGAGGCGCAGCGCCTGCCGAGTTGATTGATATATGCGTGCTGTTCCGCCCTGTCGCTGACGGCAAGTTCCGCCGCTGCGGACGGGGTCGGCGCGCGGAGATCCGCCGCGAAATCGCAGATAGTGAAATCCGTCTCGTGACCGACTGCAGAGATAACAGGGATATCGCTCGCCGCAACAGCGCGAGCCACTTTTTCTTCGTTAAAAGCCCAGAGCTCTTCGACCGAGCCGCCGCCGCGCCCGACTATGAGCACATCGGCGTAATTCCCCGCGTTGAACCGCCTTATAGCATCGGATATCTGACCCGCCGCAGACGCGCCCTGAACCTGCACGGGGCAGAGGATTATCTGCGTTGACGGGCTGCGGCGCGTTATGACATTTATAATGTCCCTGACCGCAGCGCCCGTCGGCGAAGTGACGACGCCGACACGCTTCGGAAAACGCGGTATCGGACGTTTGCGCTCCTGTGCAAAAAGTCCCTCCGCTTCAAGCTTTTTCTTGAGCTGTTCAAAGGCAATACTCAAAGCGCCTGCTCCGTCGGGCTGCATATCTTCAATATAGAGCTGATACTGACCGTCGCGCTCAAAGACGCTGACATGACCCCTGGCGATAACCTTCATACCGTTTTCGGGCATGAAGCCGAGGCGTTCGTTATCGGACTTGAACATGACTGCGCGCACTGCCGCTTTCTCGTCCTTGAGGGTCATGTAGAAATGCCCGGTGCGATAATGATTCGTAAAATTCGATATCTCCCCGCTGACGAACACCGTTCGCAGGTTATAGTCCGAATCCATAACGGATTTTATATATCTGTTAAGTTGACTTACTGTTACGCTGACGGTTTCAAGCATTTTTCTGCTCCCTGAGATAAGTCAGATACGCCGTTCCGGCGGCATTATCCGCCGAGAATGCAGGCTCGGCAAAGTATGCGCCGAACTCCTTTGTAAATCTTTGGCGTATTATTGAATTGGACATCACGCCGCCCGCAAAGACAAGCGGTAGGTTGCCGTATTTTCCGAGTATATTCTTCGTCATTTTTTCGAGAGCCGCCGCCACGGAATCGAGGCAATAGAGCGCGATGTCGCACTGCTCCTCGCCGCTTTTTATCATATCGAGGCACTTGTTTTCAATGCCCGAAATGCAGCAGTCTGTGCCCTTGACGCAGGGTTTCGGCTTGAATACTTTTTGGCTTTTGAGCGCCAGTTTTTCGAGTTCTGCGCCCGCAGGGAACTTGAGTCCCATAGCAACGCCGACCCTGTCAACAGCCTGTCCCGCGTTGAGATCGAGAGTTCTGCCGATGATGTCAATATTGAGAAGCTTCTCTTCATCGGGACGCACCAAGAGCGCCTCGGTCGTTCCGCCGGAGACATGAAATGCGATAAACTCGCGGTCAAAAAGTTCAATATGCCCGCTCGAATAGACAGCCGCCGCGACATGACCCGCCTGATGCGAGAATTCATAAAGCGGCACGCCCAGGGCAGATGAGAGGCACTTCGCGGTATTGAGTCCGACGGTAAAGCATGGCATATACGAGCCCTCTGCATCACGCGGAGCATATGACGCGCCGATAAAATCAGGCTTACCGCACTCGTCGATAACAGCAGAAACGACCTGCCAGAGCTGCTGTGTATGATGAAACACGGCGTCGCTCTGACGCAGTCCGCGCTCGCCGCTCTTGACGGACAGAAGCATCTTCTTTTGAAAAACACATCCGCTCACATCATCAAAGGCTGCGGCGGATGTAGTATAGTTGCTTGTATCTATGCCAAGATAAACAGCCATGGCTTATTCCCCTTCCGGGGCGTCGGAGCCGCTTCTGTCGGCAAGCTTTTCTTCACGCGCCACAGAGCCGAGAACACCGTTGACGAACGACGCATCCTCTGCCGTAGCGTATTTTTTGCACAGCTCGACAGCCTCGTTTATTGAGGTGCCGACCGGGACTTCCGGTATGTACATAAGCTCGCAGATGCTCAGTCGCATAGCGGACAGAGCGACGCGGGATATTCTGTGCTTCTTCCAGTTCTTTGAATATTTTTCGATGATATCATCGATTGAAAACAGCTTGTCCCACGCAGTCTGGGCGAGCATGGACGCGAACTCGTCCGGTTCTATAAGCTCGTTTTCAAGGCTGAGAGATATAATATCGTCCATATCCGTCTCGGGATTGAAGGACTTTTCAAACAGCAGGGCAAACGCCTGCTCTCTCGACTGGCTTCTTGTCATAAACTTTCCTGTACTCCCCTCAGAATTCCGCTCTCGGGCGGTAAACATTGCTCGGCATAAAAACCGAATCGAGCCCTCCCGCAAGAGAGGGCTTGAAAAATTTACTTTTCGCTTTCGGGCTTGATATCCATACCGGCTATCGAGACGTTGACCTTCGAGACCATCTTTCCGGTCATGCTCTGGACGGCATTCTTGACATTCTTCTGAATATCCGCCGCGACCTTCGGAATCTTGGTTCCGGGCGCGATATTGACATGGATATATATCTTGACATCGTTATCCGACGACAAGACGCGCACGGACTTCGCCGCACCCTCTCCGAGCTTGAAGATCGAATGTACGTCGGGAGTCCTGGCGGCAAAGCTGCTCACGCCTTCAACGTCCTTGGCGGCATTGAGAGCTATCGATGCAATGACATCCTCGGATATTACGAGGTTGCCGATATTGTCAACAGTTTTGTTTTCTTCCACAGGGCATTCCTCCTTCTGCCCTATATTATAACACAAACTTGAAAATTCTCAACTACTTAATTCAACAATTGTTATGTTTTCGGCTGAAAAACCGGTCTGTTTGAGAACTATCTCCTTTATCTGGAGGATAACCGTGTCGTTGAGAGCGCCTTTTGCGACGATTACTTCGGCGGAGTTATTGTTGATTATCACGACGCAGTCGCCGCCGGTTTTCGCTTTTATCAGCGCTTCAATATCACCCTCGAGCTTTATCGCGTTCGACAGAGCCTTTAGCGCCGCGGTTGCTTCTTTGACGGCGGAGGCATCGGACGAGCTGTCCTTTATAACTTTGTTGAGGGTCTCCGCCGCTTCGTCATGGGCGGAATTTCTTCTGAGCTTGGCGGAGGCGAAATAATCGCTGCTCTTGCCTGTCGCCACCGCGCTCTCCGAGACTCCCGACGAATTGACAAGCTGCGCATCGCCGAGATTCCCGCCCGTGTTATCGACCGCCTCGACCGACGGTTTCGCGTTCGCACTCTTCACCGACGGGCGGTTATAATACCAGTTTATAAACACTGCCGAACCAAGGGCGAGAACGAGTGCCGCGGCGATTATCTGCCTTTTCCTGACGACCATAAATATCAATCCTTTCGGGTTTCTTTTATTTGAACGGCGCTGTTACGCCGACATTTTCGTGATATATACGCGCGACGCGCTGATATCGAGAACGGCAGTTATCGCCTGGGTTATCTCCTGTCGCACGGCATCAGAGCCGCCGCCCTCGCAGACGACCGCAACGCCGCGGATCTTCGGCTGAATGAGTTTTATTATCATTCCGCCCTCGTTCCCGTCGGTCTCTATAAGAACATACTCCTTTTCATCCGAAAAGTTTTCTTTTTCGAGAGCCGTGCCGCCGGAGGTGTCGCTTTTTATCTTTTCGTTTTTTGCATATACCTGCTCGGCGCCGCTCTCGAGAGTCACCATGACGCGCGTTTTTCCCGCTCCGTCTATCGAAGAGACTATCTCTGTCAGGCGCTTTTCTATGTCCTCGGCATAGGTCTCCTGACTCTGCGCCGCAGTGACACTCTCTTTTTTCTCAGCCTTCTTTTCGCCTGACGGAATAAATTCGGAGAGTATGAGCAGCACTACGCCGAGCACGCCGACCGCGCAGAGCACGGCAAGCTTCTTGTCGGAAGTGAATACGGACTTCAATTTTTCAAATGAGTGTTTGATATCCATCAGCTTGTGCTCCCGGTTCTTATATCTATCACTGCGTCCCCCAACAGGTTTTGGAGTTTCTCGACTGCCGCTTCTTTCAGCACTGCCCCGCCCGGCAATATGATATTCGCCTTTTTAATAAATATGCCGCCCTGCTCATCAATATCCGTCAAAAGGTCTATTTCGCAGTCGGGGTAGCCGTAGGACGTGAGTATTTCCTGCACGCCGTCCTGCATCTGCTGGGCATATGCGGCGGTCAGGCGGTAGTTCACTTCGTTGTTTAATTCGCTCGGTATCAGAGCTTCTGTATCTGGCGAGGATGCGGAAAAATTTGTTTTCATTATGGCGCTCGCAAGCGGAAAAACGAGCGCGCATATGACCGCCAGCGCAGTGACGCACCGCATTATTTTCTGCATATTTCCCTTTGGCACGAGCGCATATATGACAGACGAAAATATCGCCGCAGTGCACACGCCGAGCGCCCATTTTTTCAGTTCTTCCATGCTACGCACCCGCTTTCACGGAGATGACTATCCCCGTTGAGATAATAAAGAGAGCTGCTGTAAAAATAACCGCCGCATTTATCACGGTCAGCGCGGACGAGAGAGTATCGAGCACCTCACCCGTTGTGTAGTCCCCCATGGACGAGGACAGCACGCCGAGGAGCTTCAACAAAATAATTCTTGCCGTCAGCTGAAGAACGACGGGCAGGTCTATCATCACAACGGCGATAACACCAAACACGCCGACCGTACTTTTGAGCAGAGACACACTGCCAATAATAGACGAATAGGCATCACTGAGCGCGCCGCCGACTATCGGCACGGCGGAGCTGAGCGCAAGCTTTATGCCTTTTGAAGCCAAAGTGTCCGCGCTACCGGCGAGCAGGCTTTTGAGCCCCAGAACAGCCGAAAATGCCGCCGCAACAAATGACAGAACTCCTATAGTGAGTTTTTTTATCATATCCGCGAGCTTTGTAAGCTTCAATTCGGGGCTCAGCGATGCGGACACTCCGAAAGCCGAGAAAGCGCCGCACAGGGGCATTATTATATTCCCTGCCGTCTGCGCCGCCGCCTGCGCTGCCGCCATGGCAAACGAGCCGTAAGTCAGGGCGAGCGTGGGATTCCCCGCGGCGGTTATTATGCCGACGAGCACGGGAATGAGCGCGAGCATAAAATCAGAAGTCGCCTCAACGGCGCTCATCCCCTGCGAGATAACTCCGGCGGACGAAGCAAAGACGGTTATCGCGACGGCGCAGCCTATGACTATATTCAGCGGCTCGGAAAAATTTTCGGCGGCTGCAGTGCCTTTGATAAGACCGACGAGAACAACAGCACCTGCGATTATAACCATGTCTTTTATCGGCTTTTTGAAGCTCCCGCGCGCGATATCGGCGAACATGGAGATAATTTTTTTAGGTGATGGCGAGAGCATCGACTGCCAATTTGATATATCTATCCCCGCCGAGTCAATAGTGTCTTTCACATCATCGGGCAGAGAATCGTCGAGGCTGTCCGCTCCGCTCGACTCATAAAAAGACGAATAATTGTCCGTCGTCTCCTCTTCAAGAGCGAAGCACACGGCGGTATTGAGCGCGAACAGCATCAGCAGAGCCGCAATCACTTTCAAGCATCTCATAGACGTCCCTCAGATATTTATCAGTTCTTTTGCGAGCTCAACTGCCGACTTTATCAACGGCAGGGCGAGCGCGATTATCGCCGCCTTTGCCGCAAGCTCGGACACGCCCGCCACGGCGGAATTGCCGTTGTCGCGGCAGATATCGCCCGCGATCTGCGCCGCGACGGCAACGCCGAGTGCCTTTATCAGCACGGATATGCACTCGCCGCCTGTCTCCGACATCCCGGAGAAAAAATCAAGCTGCGAGATTATATTCTGCAAAATGCGCACTGCGGACGCAGCTATCACCGCGACTGCCGCTATCTGCACTATCGGGGCATACTCCGGGCGATACTGCTTTATCACGGCGCACAGCACGCACACCGACACCGCGAGCGCGGCGGTTTTAATTATCTCCGCCATATCAGCCACCGAGCATACCGTTGACGGCATCGAGCAGCTGCGAAAGATACGGCAGCAGCATGATAAGCACTGCGGCTATGCCCGCCAGCACGGTTATCAGCGCATAATCATCGCGTCCCGCTCTGGATAGTACCTGACTGAGCACCGCCACGATTATGCCGACCATTGCTATTTTTATAACTATTCCCGCTTCCATAGACGATGCACGGCAAACGCCGTTCCTTTCCTGAATTTATCAGACAGCCGCTATCACAATGACTGCGCCCGCGAGCGCGCCGAGAGGCGGCAGAACTTTTGCATATTTCTTTTTCTTTTCCCGCGTCTCCGAGAGCCGCAGCTCAAAATCGGCGCAGAACATATCGCAGTTTGCTATCTGCCCCTCGAGTGCGGTAGTACCGAGCGAGCGGCCGAAAGAGACAAGCCGCGAGACATCGGACGAAGTCAAGCCGACGGTGTTTTTCCGCGCAGAGAGCGAATCGCTCCACGCCTGCGGAAACGGCTCTGAATCACAGAGCTTTATACACTCCGGGATAAACATGAGTTCTTTCAAATCCGGGGTCGAACCGAGTATCTCGAGCACATCGCCGACCGGGCAGCAGCAACATTCAAGCTGGGTCCGCACAACGCGCAGCATAATGCATATCTTTTCGAGCAGGCTCACGCGCAGGCTCAGCATACGCGCCGCATATCCGCCCGCAAGCAGCAGCACCGATGCCGTCAGGACGGCTCCGATCATTCGCATAAAAATGCTCCTTCAGGTCATATATTCCTGCTGTCTCACCCGGGCGTTCGCCGAGCATGACGAGCTTCGAGAACACGCCGGACGAGAGCAGCTCCGCCGCGGCGGGACGGCTACGCAGGTCTTCATCTTTACCGACATGGACGCTGACGAGAAAATTCACACCAGAGTTCATACCCTCTAAGATACGCTTCGCTTCGGAGAGATTGCCTATCTCATCGCAGACGATTATCTGCGGCGAAAGGGTTCTGAGTGCTGTCAGAATACCAACATCCTTTGGATAGCCTGTCAGAACATCGGAGAAGCCGACATCGCACTGCGGGCATCCGCCGCTCGAAGCGGCTATCTCCCCGCGCTCGTCAACTATCGCCACACGATAATATCTGCCGCCTGAGACGCCCGACAGCCTGCGTGCGAGGTCGCGCAGGAGCGTTGTTTTGCCCGAGAGCGGAGGTCCCGCGATAATCGCGGACACGATACCTTGAGAAAAGAGAGACGGATATATTTCATCCGACGAGCCCGGAATTTCATGGGCGATACGCAGATTCACGGACGAGATATCGCGAAACGACTTCACCGTCCCGCTTTCCGCCATGACCGCCGTTCCGCAGACTCCGGCTCTGTGTCCGTGGGCGAGGCTTATAAACCCGCTCGCCGCAGCGGCGGAATTCGAATGGACGGAATAGCCGCACATGCGCGAGAAGCTCGCCTGAAGCTCCGCAGGAGTTGCCGCAAGCGCACCCGGCGAATATACCGAGCCGGTTCTGCCGCTTTTATAAACAAACAGCGAGCCTATGCGCGTAACTATAACAACAGGTCTCGCGGCGCGCAGGCGTATTTCATATGCGCTCTCTTTGACACGGCTGTCAACCCCGAACAAAGCGGCGCAAAGCCGTTCGTCAAGGAAGTCCACCGCGCTGTCAAATGAATCTGCCGCCCGCATGATACCGCCTCCGTTTCTCTAAATAATATGAAGCCTTGTCCCCGGGTAGAACTGAAAAAAGCACCCTGCAAAAATGCAGAGTGCTGATATTGATTTGTTTATCTGACTTCGAGTATATTGCTCGCGCCTGTGAAGAGATTGAAATACAACAGTTTTTCTTCGCCGTTTTCGATGAATTTTATCTCATAGTTTCCGTCCGCGCGGGCACCGACGCATTTGACATCGAGAATCTTTGCATCGGATTCTCTGAAAGTCTCTTTGAGCACTTCGAGCTCCGCTTCGCTGTATTCCCCGGCATCGTCGGAGACGAAGAGCACACGCCCGAAGAGGTTGTTTATCTTCGCAAGCAGCAGTTTCTGCTCCCAGGTGAAAGTCAAATTATGGTCGCGCAGGAAGAAAACATCGGGGTCGTTTAAGAACGCTCTGCCGTTGAGATGTCGGCGGAACATGCTGTTGTTTATGGCGTTCTGTGCGCTGGGCAGCTCGTTGTTTATCGACATGGAGTTATAGAACTTGCCGCCGTAAGATAAATCGACATCGCAGCTTATCCTGCACGCATCGACAACGCCGAATGTGGGACCGAGCGGCACGCCGCAGCCGAGGATGAGCTTATCGCCGACGCACTCGCGCAGGAAGTCCATCGCCTCGCACATGATGGTTCCGCGGGTCTTATTATCGCGCGGAGTCCTGCACTGGCTGTAGAGGAAGTCGAGCTTCACCATATCGTAGCCCCAGTCGTTTAACACGGTGTCAAAGACTTTTTTCAGATGCTCACGCACCTCGGGGTTATAGATATCGAGCGTATACGCGCCGCCCCACGCGACACAGCCGAGCTGAGGCTTGCCGTCGGGATTGCGAATGAGCCAATCGGGATGCTCTTTCAATATGCGCGATTTTCCGCGCTGAACATTGAAGGGCGCGAGCCAAATGCCCACAAGGTAGCCCTCTCTGTGGACGGCGTCGGCTATGGTTTTCATGCCGTTGGGAAAGTCCCTGCCGTTATAGTCGAGCCAGTCGCCGACAAAAGGCTCATAGCCGTCGTCGATCTGGAATATATTGACGCTCTCGCGCGCCCGCGAAAGCCCTTTTAAATCACGCAGGATTATATTTTCATCTATTTTCTGGAAGTAGTTATACCACGAAGTATAGCCCGTGAGCCTGTCGACGCGCTTCTTTGCAGGTAGACTCATAGCGGCAAAATATTTGTCAAACACCTCGTCGTAGCCGCCGACAAAGCGGACGATATCAAACATCTCATACGGTTCGCTTATAGTCAGCCCCTCGACATCCTTTTCGACGGAGAAAATATGCTTCTCCATATCCGAATAGAAAACGGTGTAGCCGTTTCTCTCGCTCAGCGAGCCGAAGAGCTCAAACTCATCGCCGCGGCGGAGATAGGTATATGTAAAGCTATGGAAAAAGCCCGGGCGCGGCTCATAGCGGGTGAATGCATAGTCGCCGGAGGTTATTGCCATATCTTTCGTATATTTTGTGACACCAGCGAGCGGAGTCGTTCCGCGATAGATATCCTCGGAGGACACCTCGCCCGATGTTGTCCACGACTGATAGCCGTTGACAAAGAATTTTTCGTTCTTTTCATACTCATGCCAGAATTCGAGCGACGCCGAAATGAGCGTTATCGGGCGCGAGGGAATGAGAGTCAGCTTCACTCCGCTCTCATCGTTAACGGTAATGACCGAGAAGTGCGGTCCAGAATAGCCGACAGTCTCATAAACTGCGCCGGCGAGAGAATATTTGAGTCTGAATACGGGCTTGTTCATCCTGTTTCCTCCCTACGATTTTCTCTTCAGGCTTCAGTTTATCATTTTGAGACGAAAAAAACAATAGGAATTTAGTGCCGCATCTATCGATTGAAAAAATTATAGACATAAAAAAACAGCGCCGCACTCAAAAATGTGCGGTGCCGATATATTGGAACCCTTTCGGGCTTGTTTTAGTTCCTGCGGCTGAGAAGCCGCCGCTTAAGTTACAGTGCAGCTTTGCCTGCTACAGAACTAAGCGCGAGAAGCATCATGAGCTTGTGGAAGCTGAACTTCTTCTCCTTCTCAATCTCACCAAACAGGTCCTGTTCCATCTTGTAGTACTGCTTCATCATCATATCTGTCAGTCCTTTCATTTGGTATGCTTTCATTATACTCAGTTTCCGCTATTTGTCAAGTAATTTTGCACAAACAAGTGCGCTCTCATTTGTGCAATTTCACTAAAGGAACAGACTTTTATAAACCTACCAGTTTGAATAATTGCTTTTAACCGCATTAAAATCTTATGTGCATATTGCACAATCGGAGCGTTCCTGATTGTGTATTATGACGAAGTGTGAGCAGATTTTTTGGAACATCCTACAAAACAGATGCCAAAAGTTTGTTAGAAATAACAACAAAAATATTCAAAAAGAGCCTCCGACACATGTCGAAAGCTCTCCTTTTGTGTTATTCTGATGAAAAGAATCAGATTTTGCCCGCCTTTTCAAGCTCTTTGTAGTTTCTTCTGATCTTAAGAGTCGTGGTCTTCGGGAACTCTTCGGAACGGAACTCGAGCTTGTCGATGTTCTTCCATCTGGGCATGTCGCGGTTGAACTGGTTGACAGCGTCCTTGATGAGCTGATCCGCATCCTTGCCGTATTCCTCATAGTAAGGATAGACCTCTGCGACGATCTTGTTTCCCTCCTGGCTGACGAGAATCTCATGGATCGCGTGGCAACGCTGAGAAAGCTTGTCCTCAAGTTCCTCGGGAGAGACGTTCTTACCGTTGTTGGTAATGATAAGATTCTTCTTGCGGCCGACGAAGAAGAGGAAGCCGTCCTCATCGATTCTGCCGTAGTCGCCGGTCTTGAACCAGCCGTTGTCGAACGCCGCGGCGGTTGCCTCGGGATCCTTGTAATAGCCTCTCATGACGTTGGAGCCGCGGACATATATCTCGCCGACGCCGTCCTCATCGGGATCGTTTATCTTTATCTCGTTGCACGGAAGCGGTCTGCCGACGCTGCCGGACTTATGATTTTCCATGGTGTTGGTGGTAACTGCGGGCGAGCACTCGGTTATGCCGTAGCCGTTGAGAACCTGGATGCCGAGGTCATAGAGACCCTGCTCATACTCGGGGTCAAGCGCAGCACCGCCGACAATGATATACTTCAGATTTCCGCCGAGCTGCTCATGAACCTGAGCGAACAACTTGCGGCGGACGTCGATGCCGAACTTCATAAGGAAGCGGCTTATCTTGATGCCCTTCTTGAGGACTTCCTCTCTGCCGGTCTTTCTCGCGGTCTTCCAGACGCGCTTATAGATAGTCTCGACAACCAGCGGAACACCGGAGAAGTTCTGAGGATGATGGGTCTGGAAATCCTTAACGAGGTTCTTTATATCTACGCAGATATAGCCGTAGGTGATGATGATAAACGCGGCGAAGATAGTCGCAACCCATGAGAAGGTATGGTTAAGCGGCAGGAAGCCGACGGAGTTTCCGCCCTGGAAACATTTGCAGGAAGAAGTGACGACGGAAGCGAGGTTGCCGTGAGTGAGCATAACGCCCTTGCTCTTGCCGGTGGTGCCGGAGGTAAAAACGATGGTTGCGAGATCATCGGGAGATACGACGACATCCTTATACTCGGTGTAGCCGTCCGCAAGGAGCTTCTCGCCCTCATCGATGTACTTCTGAAAATCGGGGATATAGAGATATGTATCCATGGGAGCACCTATCTCTTTTATCTTCTCGACTGTCGGAGCATAGTACTCGGAATAGAAGATAGCCTTGCACTCGCCCTCGTTGAGCTGAACGGCAAGATCCTCTGCAGGAAGCTTGGGGTCAAGCGGAACGCTGACTATCTTTCCGAGAAGGTTCGCAAAAAACGCGATTATCCACTCATAGGAGTTCTCGCCGATAATGGCGACATTGCAATCCTTGACGCCGTGGGCAAACATATATGTGCCCAGGCAGTTGATGTCGTGCCAGACATCATTGAAAGTGCTGGTCTTGATGCCGCCCTCGTAGTCATACATGAAAAGGGGCTGATCCTTTCCCTCGCCAACGCCGTGGATGACAAGCTCCTTTATCGTCTTGACATCGGGTACATCATAGTATACGTCCTTGTACTTCTTTTTCATTTTGTGATTCCTTCCCTCATTTTTTATTTTCTCGGGTTACGAACCCTGTACCCCCTACAGAGTTCTATCAAGACATAATTCTATATTATTGCACTGCAATCTTTTTTATTGTGCGGAAATTAATAAATATTTGTATTAATTTAGAAAAAGTTTAGAAAGTGTGTCAAAAAAGTAAAAGCCGGACGGATCAGCTTCACTGATCGTGTCCGGTCGATGCGTTTTGCACTTCTTCTTTTTTCGCTTTTTCTTTTGAGGATTTGCCGAGCTTTTTGTATGCAAAGAACTTGTTTGTCACAAAGTTAAACGGCGTTACTATAACCGCGACTATGCACGGGGCGATATACTCCGCGAGCTTTCTGTCGGTCATATCGACGCCCGACTGCCTTATGGCCTCGCCCAACGACCTTACGCCCTCCTCAAGGTTCAATACGTCAAGGAAGAGCCAGGTGAGCAAGGTTGTCAAAAACAGTCCCGAGAAAGCATACACAACATAGAGTCTGAGCAGAACCTGCCAGCCCTTGACTCCCTCATCGCGTTCAAAGACAAGCCTGCTGTTAATCAGATATGACGAGAGCACACTAAGCACGAAGCCCACAAGAGTCGCAAGCACATAGTGACCCCCGACAAAAACAACGGCGGCATACGCAACATAGTTGACTATCGCGTTTATACTGCCGACGACGATGAATTTCAGGTATTGAATGACTGCATTATTACTCTTTTTCTTCACCTTTCCGCCTCCCCTGCGAATATCAAGAAGATGATAACATATAAGTGCGGTCTTTTCAATATCAAAAAAACAGATTGGCTCTGAACCCCCTGCTGTTTTCATTCTCTATTGTTAAATCTTTCTTAAGTTCATAAAAGGAACAAAATACAATTATACTTATACTAAAATAACAGCATATTAAGGTGGGACAGGCTGCGAACAGACAGCCGCCGCCATGGGATGGAGATGCAAGGAAAATATGAAAATCAAACCGCTCAGCCGCCTTATGACCGACTTCGGCGGCTTCCTGGGTCTTGCGGAGCACGTCAAGCTCGGGATCTATGCGAAAAACGCCGTTAAGGTTCAGGAACACATTGTCAAGAAGCTCATGCGCGACAACAAGAACACCGTATACGGCAAGGCGCACAATTTCAAGGACGTTCACTCCGTTGCGGACTATCAGGCAAAGGTTCCTCTCTCGCGCTACAAGGACTACGAGGAATATATCGACCGCATGGTTGAAACCGGCGAAAGAAATCTTATAACCAGATACCGCATACACAGATACGCCGAGTCCTCCGGCAGCATCGGCAAACCGAAGCTCGTTCCCCTCGCCGCAAGGTCGCTGTGGAACTGCCAGTGCTTCAGCTTCTCGGCTCCCGTCGGCTGCGCCGTCAAGTGGTTCCACGCGCACGGCAAGCGTCTGCCTCCTCAGAAGGGTATGCTGACGCTCGAGATAACGCCCCACCGCCTTCCCAACGGAAAGACCTGCAGCTGCCTTTCCGGTATCCCGATGATGTACTTAAAGCCCATAGTCAGCTCCTTTGTCACCTCTCCCCCGGAGATAATGTTCCCGGAGGATCCGAGCAGAACGGATATGCAGTATTTCAAGCTGCGTTTCGCTCTGATGGACAGAGACGTGAGCTACCTGAGCACAATGATAATAACCGTTCTCGAGTCGATGATGCATTATCTCGAGGACAACTGGGAGATGCTCTGCGACGACATTGAGCACGGCACGATAAACGAGAGCATCGCGTGCCCGCCCCAGGTAAAAGAAAAGCTCATGAAGCGCATTAAGCCCATGCCAGACCGCGCCGCCGAGCTTCGCAGCGAATTTGAAAAGGGCTTTGACACTCCGATAGTCCCACGAATCTGGAAGAACTGCTGCTGGATGTTCGGCATGGGCGCAGGCTCGCTCGAGGTATACTCGAAGAAGCTGGGCCGTTACACGGGAAATCTCCCGATTCACAACATGGGCTACGGCGCTTCCGAGGATCTTGTTGCAGTGCCGATAGCGCTCAACTCCAACGACTGCGTAATTCTTCCTCACAACGGCTTCTTTGAGTTCCTGCCCGTCGGCGCTCCCGAGGGCACCCGTCCGTTCACTATAAGCGAAGTAAAGCCCGGCGAGGAATATGAAATAATCATCACGAATCTCTCCGGTCTCTACCGTTACCGCATTGACGACGTCGTCGAGGTCACCGGCTTCTACAAGCAGTCTCCGACGGTAATGTTCAAGTACAGACTCAACCAGGTGCTTAACATCGGCGGAGAAAAGACCGACCAGAGCATGGTTGACTGGGCGGTTGAGCAGATGTGCGACCGTTTCGGCACAGTCTCCGTCGGACACAGCGTTTATCCCGACACCGAGACGACTACTCCCGGCCACTATGTCCTCTTCGTTGAGACCGAGGACGAAATCGACCCCGCAAGACGTCAGGAGTTCGCGGCGGTATTTGACGAAAAGCTCAGCGATTCGAACCTCTTCATCAGCGATGCCTGGCACGAAAAGACCCTCGGCAAGACCGAGCTTCACTTCGTCAAGAAGGGCACTTATCACCAGTATCTCGAGATGAAGAAGAACGAGGGCGCGAACCTCAACCAGCTCAAGCCCGTTGTCCTGCTCAACACTCAGGACAAGCGCGACTTCTTCTGGAAGAACGTCACCGACTGACGGTAATTCAATAAAAGCTTACAGCCGCAACAGATTTTACTGTTGCGGCTGTTTTGTATTTTTGTGATGGACTTGTATAGAGAAAATTGGAATTTATCGTGGAATCCATCAGGCTCCCCTGTAGGGGAGCTGGCTCGACGCAAGCCGAGACTGAGGGGTTGTTTCGCTCCGCTCAAAGTAATAAGTAAAAGTGAATAGTGAAAAAAGTGCGCGATATAGTCGGATTTCATCCGCCCACGAACTTCACGCAATTTTAGTGGCGTGCAACCTGTAGGGTGCGGCGACCTCGACGCACCGCTGCCGCACAAGCAGCACGATATAAATTTGTAGAATTTGTACTCTACCTTCGCGTCCTGCAACAATTCAATATTTTATACTACCCGCGTTTCAGCATTTTCTTTTTATTTAAAAAAGAAAACGCCTGCAAAAGAAAAGCAAAACCGATGTGTGCTTACCTTTCTGTGGGCTGCCCCCCTGTACCCCCGACAACGCCACGCCGCGGTACATAGCTTGCGGCTCTCAGTTAGTTGCTCGGCACATTCGCACGCAAACGCGCCGGAGCTTGAACGAGTGTGCAACATCGCCGAAGCGCCGCCGGTGGCGGATGAAGCGAGGCGATGTTGCCCGCTCCTCTAAGAAAGCTTTCAAACACTGCGGCGCGGCTATTGAAAGCTTGATTATAAAAAATTATTTGAGTCACTTGTTTTTACCTTGCTATGGCTCAAGTGATAGATAAATCCTAATTTGTCACATGTATCGCAAACGCAAAATCCTACCCATGTGAAATCGGGTAGGATTTAATGCTTTTATTACACTGTCGTGGCAATGAGTTTATTTATCTGTTCGCTTCGTCAACAAACACGCGGAACAGCGGCAGGCACGAGGAGAAAAATTTTTTATACGCCTCGCAATAATCACGGTCGGCTCTGCTTCGCTTGCATCCGCCGCCTCGGCAGAGGGGATAATATCTGCATGCCTTGCACTTCGGATCGACCGGCAGGCTCTCGCGGATAAAATCGGTGGCTTTCTTTGAATTTGCCATCGTTTCAAGCTCATCTGAATTTATGTTGCCGAGCAGCCATTCGTCAAGGCAATAGAAGTCGCAGGGATAGACATTGCCATTGCCCTCGACTACAAATTGATGCATACAGTGACCGCAAACGCCGCACTGCTCCGGCTGTCTGCCGACATACATCTGAACCCAGTTGTCAAACTGGCGGATGCTCGTGTATTCGCCACGAACGTAGTCTTTGACATAGGCGTTGAACAGATGTATCAGAAAATACGCATACTGCTCGTTAGTCATATACAGTTCGCTCTCGCTCTTGTCACCGAACGGGCGCAGGCACGGGATGAACTGGAGATATTTAAATCCCTTGCGTTTGAAGAACGAATATATCCTGTCGATATTCTCGGCAGCGCAGCCCGTGAGCACGGTCAAAATATTGAAATCGACCTCGTGCATGGTCAGCATCTGAGCAGCATTGAGAATTTTATAGAATCTGTTTGTGCCGTTGGCATCGACTCTGAAGCGGTTCGCTTCCATATCGCCGTCAAGGCTCAGACCCACGAGAAAATGTTCATCGTGAAAGAACTGCGCCCACTGCTCGTCTATCAATAAACCGTTGGTCTGTATGCTGAAAAATATACGGCTGCCGCGCAGGTTATATTTCTTGACCCGCTCGGCGAAGTCTTTGAAATAGTCTATCCCGGCGAGCAGCGGCTCGCCGCCCTGGAACGCAAAAGCTACACTGTCCCCTTTTGCGAAGCTGAGCGCGCTTTTTATGAGCCTGTCTGAAATTTCGGCGGACATAATGCCGAGGTTGTGCTCTTCTCTTATCTGCGATACATCGTGATAAAAGCAATATTCGCACCGCAGATTGCAGAGGCTCGACGCAGGCTTTATCATTATTGAAAGTTCAGGCAAAATTTCACCCCCGGATATTCCGACCGCCGAGCGGACTGTTCACCCGTTCGGCGGCGTTTCTATCAGCTGTTTTCTATAATTCCTCGGCGGTTATTTTTGAACTCGTTCATCTTTTCGTCGAGTCTGTCGCGCATCTCATCGGCAATTGTCGGATATGCCGGGGTGCGGTTGTAGTTCTCGCCCGCATCGTCGGTCAGGATATGCAGCCAGTTCTTGCGGAATTTATCAAAGAACGCGGAGTTGTCGTTCTGTATATTCTTGAAATACTTGAACACGACATACTCATTATTCTTGAGAACATCGAAATCATAGTCTTTGTACTCTTCGCGCGAGAGGATATCGGCAGTCGGTATAGCGTACTGGATAGCCTTGAGCTTTTCGCGCTTCATGTGGAGTATCGGGGTTTCGGCAGTGTGTATGACTTTATTCTGAGTGAACACGGGAACCATCGAAACGCCGTCTATTACGCGGTCTGCGGGGAGATAGTTCTTCTCCGTTCCGCCGTTTCCGGTGATGCCGCACATCTCGACGAGAGTCGGGAACAGATCGACGAGTGTTGCGGACTCATCATAAGTCGAACCCGCTTTGAACAGACCGCCGTTGTTGCCCCAGCGAATCATAAACGGTACTTTCTGACCGCCCTCATAAGCGAGATATTTGCCGCCGCGAAGGTCACCTGTAGAGCCCTGAAGCGCGGGGCCGTTGTCGCTGGTGAACACTATTATTGTGTTATCCATGACGCCGAGCTCTTCGAGAGTGTCAAAGAGCTTGCCGAGATAATAGTCAAACTCGGTCACGCAGTCAACATATGTGCCCATGCCGGATTTGCCCTTGAACTCATCGCCGACATACACGGGCGCGTGCGGCCACGGAGTTGCATAGAACGCGAAGAACGGCTCGTCACCCTGCTTGACCTGATCGGTTATCCAATCGTTCATTTCCTCATATATCCACTTTGTGGCGTTGCTCTGGTCTTTGAGCTCGTCTGTACCGCGGGCTATCTCATACTCTCCGTTCTCCTCCCTGACGTGATAGAACGGATTCATATCGTTGACATAGTGGCTGCCGTAGAAATAATCGAAGCCCTGATTTGTGGGCAGGTACTCGCCGTAGTCGCCGAGATGCCACTTGCCGAAGCAGCCGGTGGCATAGCCCGCTCCCTTGAGAGCCTCGGCTATGGTTATCTCGTCGCCGAGCATACCGTCGGCATTGCCGCCCATCTCGATGGAGTTGAATATACGGGTCGAGGCAAACGGAGAGAATGTGTCAACGGTCGGGTATATGACATTGTCGGCATATCCGCGATAGGGATAGCGTCCGGTGAGCGCGGCAAAACGCGCGGGTGAGCAGACAGAATAGCTCGAATAGAAATTCGTGAACTGCGCGCCCTCTTCGCCGATGCGGTCGATGTTCGGAGTATCATATATCGCGCCGTTCGCGGAAACATCGCCATAGCCGAGATCGTCCATGAGAATGAACAGGACATTGGGCGAATTCTCTTTTGTTTTATTTTTGTCTATCCCCTTGAGGTAGTCGTCCTGACCGTCCCACAGACGCTCGGTGTTGGGCTTCGAACGCAGGTTCATGGTCAGCACGAACGCGACGGTAGTAAACACGAGCAGCACACTGAGAACACGCGAGAGTACTTTTTGAAGAGTAACTTTTTTATCGATTTTCACAACGCAGAGAATAACGCCGACTATAACGGCTATACTCGGCAGGGCGAGCAGGAGATTGCCGAGCAGGCGGGTGAAGAAATTACCCTCGCCTGTAAGCCAGGGATGCTCCGCGCTCGAAAATCCCGCAAGACCGGAAGTGAACGCGCCGAAGCCCGCATCCGCGCCGAAAATTATGTAATAAGTGATAACGCCGAACAGTGCGGCGCAATAGCCGATAAGAAAACCGAGATAAAGCCGGCGCTTAAAAAACATACCGATAACTATAAGCGCGGACACAATGCAGCAAAATCCCACGCAGACGACCGCAGTCATATTGAGCCTTGTTATCCACATCGCGAGCATGAGTGCGGTACCGATAACGCTGACGATTATCGGGAACACTTTCTTTCCGGAATCAAATTCTATCTTTTTCTTCAAATCATGACCTCCTAAGCCAATACATATTTATTTCCTGCTTATTGCTCTGTTTCTAATCTTTTCCCGCTCTTGACGGCAGTCTTTTGAGATGTTATCCCTAAACATTTGTCAAATGCAAAATCTCAACTAATTTTATGTCCACACTATATGTATCGGGATTTTTCTCTTTATATTTTAAAATAATCGCCTTCCACAATTCCTTATAGTCGTCATACGAGTTGCTCAATGGAATAAGCAGTTCTTTCTTTGTTGTGTAAACATTCATTGAACTGAGAGAACGAATTTTTTTACTTCCGCGAAGTACTATTGCCGCAATATCGCTGTAATCGACCTGTCCTTTTGCTCCGTCGACAGAATATGTAAAGTACTCGTCGTGCAGTTCAACAAAATTGTGCCTGCTCTTTACAGACAATATAATTACATATACGGCAGGGCACACCATTGATATACCAAAAAGCATTGCCGCTCCGAGTACAGAACCATTTTTAGAAAATACAAATATAAAATAAAACGCCAACACGCACCACAGCGCCGAGCACGATATTGCAATAATAATGTTTTTTGTGCTGTATTTATATTTTCTCAAGCCATCACCTCTCTTGAAAAATTCACTAATACGGATTATATCATTAATTGCGGGATTTGTCACCATTTTTAAAAAATTAAAAAGGGACTGTCGCATTCAGATGCAGAAAGCGTTTTTTTGACCCGAAGCTGTATAAGTATACTGCGAGTGGGCAAAAAGGCGCTTAAAAGAGCAATAATAAAAGGTCATACTCCGCATTATAATCATACGAAATATGACCTGCATCTCTTGCTCTTTGGTCTGCGCTGAATGCGGCAAACCCTAAATTACGCTCTGTTGTTTCTTTTTATTGCCTCGATAGCACCCTTTTCGAGCCGCGAGACCTGCGCCTGCGAGATGCCTATCTCCCCTGCCACTTCCATCTGGGTCTTGCCCTTTAAAAAGCGCAGATAAAGTATTTTCTTCTCCCGCTCCGGCAGATTTTCGACCGACTCGCGAAAGATTATCTCATCGAGCCAGCTCCCGTCGTCACCGCTGTCGCCGAGCTGATCCATGACATATATCGTATCGCCGCCGTCCGAGAACACGGGCTCATAGAGCGAGACGGGCTCGACAATCGCTTCGAGGGCTAAAACTATCTCCTCTTTTTTCATGTTCATCGCTTTCGCTATCTCTTCTACCGTCGGGTCGCGCCCGAGCTTTGCGACAAGCTTCTCTTTCTCCTGCATCGCGTGATAGGCAACATCTCTTATTGATCGACTGACGCGCATCGAGTTGTTGTCGCGCAGATAGCGGCGTATTTCGCCGATTATCATGGGAACGGCATAGGTCGAAAAGCGGACATTTTGGTTTATATCAAAGTTATCTATAGCTTTTATAAGCCCGATGCACCCGACCTGGAAGAGATCGTCGGGGTTCTCTCCCCTGTTTGTAAACCGCTGGACAACGCTCAGAACAAGGCGCAAATTTCCGTTTATAAGCTCGTCCCGCGCCGACTTGTCCCCCGAATGCATACGGCGCAGAAGCTCCGTCTTTTCTTTCTCTTTGAGCACCTTCAGCTTCGATGTATTCACTCCGCAGATCTCGACCCTGTTGTACTGCATTCCGCCGCCTCCCACTTTGCTCGCGCTATAAAAAATTATTCCCATATAGCGCGCTCTTAATACCGCGGAGAAAAATTTTTGAACTGAGATTGACACGGCGGCGGCGGGCGTGTTACCATTTATCCGGAATAAAAAATATTGAAGGAGGCTCACTATGCGATTCGGAACCTGCGTTGGATTTGACAAGCTCGAATCTGCCGCGAAGCTCGGATATGACTATCTTGAAAGCAATCTGGGGCACATAAAAAGTCTCGGCGAGCAGGAACTAAAAAATACAAAAGCAATGCTTGACGGTTATGGAGCAAAGCTTGAAGCGGTGAACTGCTTTTTCCCCGGGGAGATACACCTCGCAGGAGAGGATGCGGACATCGAAATCATAAGAGACTACACGCGCCGCGCATTTGACAACGCGGTGTTTCTCGGAATCGAAACCTGCGTGCTCGGAAGCGGGCGTTCGCGCAGCGTGCCGGAGGGATTCGACAGAGAAAAAGGTCTCGAACAGATACACTCGGCTCTGCGAGTCATAGACGACGAAGCGGGCGAACACGGAATAAGAGTTGCAATTGAGCCGCTGAACAGGTTTGAAACAAATGTGTTTACGACAGTCCGCGAGAGTGTTGACACCTGCCGCACTCTGGGGCTCAAAAACATATTTGTCCTCGCCGACATATATCATATGGTTATGGAAAATGAGGACTTCGGTGCGCTTCGATATGCGGGAGACAAGTTGATACACATACACTTCTCGAATCCGACCGCAAAAGATTCGCCGAACGGCGGAAAAATGAAGCGCATCTTCCCCGCAGAAGGCGACGGATACAATTACGCGCCGTTCGCAGAAGCCGTAAAGGAAGCCGGATACGACGGAAGAATGAGCATTGAAGCCAACTGCATAAACTTTGAAGCCGAAGCGGCAGAGGGGCTTAAAATGATGAAGAAGCTTTTTGAGTGAGGATAAAATGAGACACGAATATAGCAATCTTAAAATTTTCGCGCAGGGCGGCGACGCAATCAAAGCCGCAGAGATACTGCGCGGAGAAATAGAATCGAGAACGGGAGCTATGCCGCAAATGACCGACTCTGAAAAAGCGGACATATCTCTTATCGCCGACCCGAACGGTCTGCGCGACGGATATAAAATAGAGCAGAGCGGCAGCCGCCTTGTTTTCAGGGCGCGGGGCATACGCGGACTGATATTCGCCATCGGCATGTTTCTGAGAAAAATCGAAGTTTCGGGCGAAAAAACCACGCTCATACAGGATATCGGCGGAGAATACAAGCCCGACAAGCGCATAAGGGGTCACCAGCTCGGCTACCGCACAACGCCCAACAGCTACGACGCGTGGGATTTGGAGGACTACCGCAGATATTATCTCGACCTGATGTTCTTCGGATGCAACACGGTTGAGCACATTCCGTATGACGGGCTCGGAGCGCAGCAGAACAGGCTGATGAAATATGACCCGCAGGACTTTCTCGTTGAAGCTTCAAGAATCGCGGACGAATATGACCTCGATGTGTCGCTCTGGTACCCGAACGACCGCGAGAGCCTTGAGGACGCCGAGATACGGCGCAGGCGCGTCTTCGAGCGCACGCCGAGGATAAACGTAATGTTCCCGCCCGGAGGCGACCCCGGCGACTACGACACGGACGAATTTATAAGCCGCTGTCGCGATTTTTCGCGCCTGCTCAAGGAATATCACCCAAACGCCGAGATGTGGCCGTCCGCACAGCAGCCGCACTCGATACCGAACTGGGGCGAAAAGCTCATAAGCGAACTGCAAAAGCTGCCGGACGAAATTGACGGCATTATAACAGGTCCGAACCACGCTTTTGAGATGGATGAGCTGCGCCGCAGAGTGCCCGCAAAATATCCGATAAGATTTTATCCGGACATAACGCACAATGTGCGCTGCGAATATCCGGTTCACTTCGACCGCGACGACTGGCACTATGCGCTCGCCGCCGGACTCAGCCGCGAATGCACGAATCCCCGCCCCTGCGAATACAGGAAGATTCACCGCCTCACGCGCAGATATGTTGTCGGCAGTGTTTCATATTCCGAGGGCATAACGGACGATGTCAACAAATGCGTCTGGAGCGACATGGACTTCTTCCCCTATGTCGATGTCCGCGACTCGCTCGAGGACTATTCGCGCCTGTATTTCCCCTCTCTGCCGGCAAGCGAGGTTGCAGACAGGATACTCGGGCTTGAGCTAAATTGGCAGACAGATCCGGCGGAAAACCCCGGCATTGACGACAATCTCAGAGGTTGGGAGTCGCTCGCCGAAAGATATCCCGATGCCGTGAAGCTCTGGCGATTCAACCAGTGCCTGTTCCGCGCAAAGTGCGACGCATATCTAAGACACAAGCGAATAATCGAACTGCGAGCGATAAAAGAAGCGAAACGCGAGATTCTCTCCGGCAGGCTCGCGAGCGCAAAGGATATACTCAAAAATACCGAGGACGGGCGTGAAAAGGCGCTTCGCGCGGACATAGAGCGCATTGCAGGAGAGCTTTTTGAGCAGATAGGCTTGCAGACGGATGTTGAGCGTTACTGCGCCAACAGCTGGGAGCGCGGAGCGGTGCTTGAGACAATCGACCTGCCGAACACCGACCGCGCATGGCTTATGGGTCGGCTCGAAAAGGCTGAATCGATGCCCGATGACGAGGCTAAAAAATACATGATTCGCAGCGTCAGGCGCAACGAAGTCGGGAGCGACGAATATTATTTCTCGGTCGCGGAGCACGGCTTCAGAGTGCTCGGGTGCGAGCAAGTTGTCGGCCCCGAGGGCATATACATGAACTTCCAGGGTGACCGCCCCGATGTCAACAACGGCAGTCTCCCGACCTGCCTTTTCAAAGTCTACGACAACCAGTCGTTCAGGTGCAAGCTTGGCGGATTCAGATATGACACCGACTACGAGCTGAAAGTCACCTATCATCAGAAAAAAGATGAGAGCATCGACGACCTGACGATAAAAGCCAACGGAACGATTGTATACAAAGGCGGTCAGTTCGGCGAAGAGGACGAAGAATTCAACCGCGAGATGCTCCCCGACGGCTTTCTCTGCGCAGTATATCAGCTGCCGAAAGATGTGTTCGTCAACGGGTGCGTTGAAATCGAGATATTTGAAGAACACGCGGGAGTTATGATAAGCGAACTACGAATAGTTAAGAAAAAATAAAGATATGCACTGTGGAAAGCCGCAGTGCATATTTTTTACAGCCCCGACGGATTGAATTGGCAGAGCAAATATGTTATTATACATATGTATAACAAACGGAGGTCTCAAATGGAAGCTGTTGCAACTCCCCTCGCTGGAAAGCCGCTTTTCAGCAACAAAGCACTCAAAAAATTGATATTCCCGCTTGTCATCGAGCAATTTCTCGCGATATCCGTCGGTTTCTGCGACACGGTTATGATATCCGGTCTCGGAGACGAGGCTATTTCGGGCGTTTCGCTCGTTGACATGATAATGACGCTGATGATAAATGTCTTTGCCGCGCTCGCTACGGGCGGCGCAGTCGTTGCGGCGCAGTTCATCGGCGCAAAAAGAGCAAAGGACGCGCGCAACAGCGCATCTCAGCTGATATTTATCGCGTTTATAATCTCGATTGTACTCATGGCACTGACCCTTGTTTTCAAGGCTCAGCTGCTCAGGCTCTTTTTCAGCACGCTTGAAGAGGGTGTTATGCAGTCCGCATTGACATATTTCTGGATATCCGCGCTGTCGTTCCCGTTCCTCGCTATATATAACTGCTGCGCAGCGCTTTTCCGCGCCATGGGCAACTCGAAAATATCAATGTTAGCCTCGCTCATCACCACAATTATGAACATAATCGGCAACGCCATTCTCATATACGGAGTCAAATGGGGTGTTGCTGGCGCGGCGATATCCTCGACTATTTCGCGTTTTGCGGCGATGCTCCTGCTGCTCATCCTCCTGCACAAGAGAGATCGTCCGATTTATATCTCGATTAAAGATAAATTCAGGCCGAATTTCGGGCTTATAAAAAAGATACTCTCTATAGGAATACCCAGCAGCATCGAGAGCAGCCTGTTTCACCTCGGGCGCATACTTGTCGTCAGCATTATAACCTCGTTCGGAACGGTTCAGATAGCGGCTAACGCAGTCGCAAACAACCTCGACGGAATCGGATGCATACCCGGTCAGGCGATGGGGCTTGCGGTGATAACGGTCATAGGCCAGTGCGTCGGTCTGGGCAGCGAAGAGCAGATAAGACTGCACACGAAAAAGCTGATGCGGCTCACCTACCTTATGTCGGCGATATGGAACGCGATAATCCTCGCGACTCTCCCGCTGACGCTCAGGATGTATAACATCTCGCCCGATGCATATTCGCTCGCGCTCAAGCTCATCATCATTCACAACGGCTGTGCGATATTTATCTGGCCCGCATCGTTCACCATGCCGAATGTTCTCAAGG
This sequence comes from Oscillospiraceae bacterium, assembly GCA_003514385.1. Lineage (GTDB taxonomy): Bacteria > Bacillota > Clostridia > Oscillospirales > Acutalibacteraceae > CAG-177. Next base: position 110,791 of record DOQR01000007.1, read on the forward strand.
CAGCGAACGATGTCAAATTCACGATGTGCATCGCGCTGTTTTCGATGTTCACTTTCCGACTGCTTCTGAGCTACATAATCGGACTCAAGCTCGGCATGGGCGCTATCGGCGTTTGGATAGCGATGATAGTTGACTGGGTGTTCCGCGCGGTTGCGTTCTGCCTGCGATACAAAGGCAAACGCTGGCTGAGCTACAGCATCTACAAAAAAGACAAGAAACCGGCAAAAGCAGAATAAATTTGACCCCGCAGTTGCGTTTACTGCGGGGTCAGATTATATCACGGCATAAAAACGAGGCAGTCTTTCGACTGCCTCGTTTTTTGTTTAATTATTTATTGCCGGTCATCTTTGCGATTTCTTCGGCGTAGTTCTCTTCTTTCTTCTCGATGCCCTCGCCCTTTGCGTAGCGGATGAAGCCGGTAGCCTTTATCGAAGCGCCGAGCTTCTTAGCAACATCTGCAATGTAGCCTGCGACATCGCCGTCATAGAGATCCGAACGAACGAATGCCTGCTCAAGAAGGCAAACTTCCTTGAGCTGCTTCTTCATACGGCCGTCGACTGCACCTGCAAAGATCTTGTTTGCAACGATATCAGCCTTGCTTGCCATTGCAAGCTCGACAAGAGTCTCAACTGCCTTATCGGAAAGGAAGTTGAAGAGGAACTTGTTGTTCTTCTGCTCCTCATAAGCTACAAGATCCTCATCGCTGAAGAGCTTATCGTTGACAGCCTTATCGAAGAGATTCTTAAGAATCGGCTTCGGAAGAGACTCGGGCTTGTTGAGCGAGCTGTCGATAGTGATCGACTTCATCTTTGCAAGCTCATCGTCGGAGATGCAATCCTTGCTGAGATACTCGGGGCTCATAGCTGCAATCTGCATTGCAACGTTTCTGCCCATCTCCTTAAACTCTGCCTTATCGGCAGCGTCTGTATCAAAGCTGACAAGAACGCCTACCGAGCCGCCGCCGTGGATATAGGAAGCAACAGTGCCCTCAACTCTTACAAAGCGGCGAACCTTCATGTTCTCACGGATTACGAGGAAGAGCTCCTGAACAGCGTCGGAGACAGTCTCATCGCTGCCCGAAAGGGTCATAGCAAGGAGAGCGTCAACATCTGCCGGATTCTTTTCCGCAACAGTGACAGCAATCTTATTTGCAAGCTCAACAAACTTCTCGTTCTTTGCAACGAAGTCTGTCTCGCAGTTGACTTCTACCATAGAAGCAACCTTATTTGCCTCATCATAATATGCAACAACAACGCCCTCGGCGGCAACGCGGCCTGCCTTCTTGGCGGCGGAAGCAAGACCCTTCTCACGAAGAACATCAACGGCCTTGTCCATATCGCCGTCGGTCTCTGTGAGAGCCTTCTTGCAGTCCATCATACCTGCTCCGGTCTTTTCGCGGAGAGCCTGTACGTCTTTAGCAGTGAAGTTCATTATTTGTCCTCCTCTGTCTCTGCGGCCTCGGTAGCCTCTGCGTCGCCCTGCTCGCCCTGTCTGCCCTCGATGACAGCGTCTGCCATTGCGGCGGAGATAAGACGGACAGCGCGGATAGCGTCGTCGTTGCCGGGGATAACATAGTCTACTTCATCGGGATCGCAGTTTGTGTCGACGATAGCGATGATCGGAATACCGAGCTTATGAGCCTCGAGAACAGCGATCTTCTCCTTGCGGGGATCGACGATGAACATAGCAGCGGGCTGCTTCTTCATCTTGGAGATACCGCCCATGAACTTCTCAAGCTTCTCTATCTCGAGCTGGAGCTTGATAACTTCCTTCTTGGGAAGCATATCGAAAGTTCCGTCAGCCTCCATGGTCTTGAGCTGCTCAAGTCTCTTTATACGGCGCTGAATGGTGTTGAAGTTGGTGAGCATACCGCCGAGCCAACGGGCGTTGACATAAGGCATGCCGCAGCGCTCAGCCTCCTCGCGGATAGAATCCTGAGCCTGCTTCTTCGTGCCGACGAAAAGGATCTCCTTGCCGTCTGCAGCGATATCGCGGACCGCCATATAGGCATCCTCAAGCTTCTTGACCGTCTTCTGAAGGTCGATGATGTAAATACCGTTGCGCTCCGTGAAAATATAGGGAGCCATTTTGGGGTTCCATCTTCTGGTCTGATGACCGAAGTGCACACCTGCTTCAAGCAGCTGCTTCATTGATACTACTGACATTTGTTTTTCCTCCTTTGGTTTTTCCTCCGCGAAACAGGGCGGCCGCAACGGCGAAAATTCACCGCACCGGGCGACTTCCTAAAGCTTCGCGTGCGTAATGCTCGGATATTATATCACAGCAAGATATAAAAATCAAGAGTTTTTTAATCTATTTCAGCTTTTCTCTGCCGGTTCTTTGTGCTCTTCTCTTTTGCCGCCGGAAGTTTTTGCAAGCGCTTTGTTATAGAGCTTATACACTCCGCACTTCCAGCACAGGAGCATACCGACGACTGCGCCGACAACCGCCTGAAGAATCTGATATGGAAGCTTCATAACGGCGTATTCTGGGGTGCTGTAGATAAATGCTCTGCCGAGGGAGTAGCCGACGACCATAATGACCGCGCCTATCGAGACGCCTATTCCGCTCGCGAGCACGGGGTGCTTCTTCAGAACATAGTGCGAGAAAACGGAGATGATAACAGCCTGAAGTCCGTGGGTCGCCAATGAGACGAACATCGGGAGCGGATAGAAGAACAGGTCTCCGAGGAACGCGCCGACTCCGCCGACTATAAACGCCGCGACAGGGTCGAGGATTATCGCCGCGGTGCAGATAATTATATCATTGAGATACAGGTGACCGCCCGGAACAGGAACGCCGAACGAACTCATCGCGACATTGAGCGCCATGAACATTGCCGTCAAACATATCCACAGCGTGGTTCTTTTCGTGTTGCTTTTCTCTTTCATTTTAAAGTCCTCCTTGCTTTTTTGACAGGAATATTATACAATACCACTGATAATATAAAATAGTCAGAAACGGAGAAAATAATATAACCAGATGAAATACACGGTTGACTTGAACGACCGCCCGGTCTATTTGCAGATTTACAGACAGCTCAGGGCGGATATAGTCGGCGGGGCGTTCGCCTACGGCAGCAAACTGCCGTCAAAGCGGCTGCTCGCGGAAGAGCTCGGGGTGAGCACGATAACGACAGAGCACGCATATGATTTACTCTGCGAAGAGGGATACGCTCAGGCTCGCGAACGAAGCGGATATTTTGTTGTTTTCCGCCGTTCGGACGGCTTTGCGGCGTCCGACAACAGACCGCCAGAGCCGATGCGAGGAAAAAATATCGAACACAGCAAGCCCGAATTTTCATTATCGCTGCTCAGCAGGACGATGCGCAAAGTTATTGCGGACTGCGGGGACGAGATACTTGAGCGCTCGCCGCACTCGGGACGCATTGAGCTGCGCGACGCACTGCGGCAATATCTCGCGAGAAACCGCGGCATATCGGTTGACACCGATCAGATAATTGTAGGCTCGGGTGCGGAATATCTTTACGGGCTGATAGTCGACCTGCTCGGCAGGGACAAAACATACGCGATAGAGTCGCCGTCATACGAAAAAATCGAGCAGGTATACAGGGCGGCGGGGGTCAGATACGAGCTTCTCCCCCTCTCGGACGACGGCATAGACGGAGCGGCGCTGAGCGGCAGCAAGGCGGATATTCTGCATACTACGCCATATCGAAGCTTCCCGACGGGAGTCACGGCGTCCGCCTCGAAGAGATATGAATATATCAGCTGGTCTTCATCGGGCGACAGATTCATTGTGGAGTCGGACTACGACTCCGAGTTTTCGGTCTCGCAGAAGCCTGTGGACACGCTTTTTGTGCTCTCCGACCGCGACAACGTAATATATCTCAACACATTTTCAAAAACTATATCGCCCTCGCTGCGTGTCGGATACATGGTTCTGCCGAAAAGGCTCGTTAAGATATTTGAAGAGCGGCTCGGGTTCTATTCCTGCACCGTGCCGACATTCGAGCAGTTGGTGCTGACCGAGCTTCTAAACAGCGGCGACTTCGAGCGGCACATAAACAGAGTCAGACGCGCAAAGCGCAGAGAGCTCAATAAGGCATAAAAAATCGGCGGCAAGGTCAATTCCTGCCGCCGTTCGTTTTAATTTTTTATTTGTCTTTTATCTTCAGCATTGCGCGCATGGCGTTGAGCACAGCGAGAATGAGAACTCCGACATCGCCGAAGACCGCTATCCACATATCCGCGATACCGAATGCGCTGAGCACGAGGATGATCACTTTGACCGCGAGCGCGATCCAGATATTCTCGTTGACGATGCGCATGGTCTTTCTGGCTATCTTTATCGCCGTCGGGAGCTTTGAGATCTTATCATCCATGAGGACGATATCCGCCGACTCGATTGCGGCGTCGCTGCCCATCGCGCCCATTGCGATGCCTACATCGGCTCTTGTGAGCACGGGTGCGTCGTTGATGCCGTCGCCGACGAACGCGACCTTGTTGCCCTCGCCGAGCAGCTCTTCAACGCGCTCAACCTTCTGCGACGGAAGCAGTTTTGCATGGACTGCGCTGAGTCCGAGCTGCTTGCCGACCGCTTCGGCAACGCGCTCGTTGTCGCCCGTGAGCATAACGGTGTTCTTGATGCCGAGTTCTTTGAGCTTCGCTATCGCATCTGCGGAATCGGGCTTTATCTCATCGTTGATAACGATATGTCCGAGATACTGCGCGCCCTCGCTGATATGAATAACAGTGCCTGCCATATGGCACTCATGCCACTTGGCTCCCGCCATGTCCATGAGTTTGCCGTTGCCGACAAAATAAGTCTTGCCGTCGATAACAGCCTCAAGACCCATGCCCGCGTGCTCGGTTATCTTGCCGATACGGCTCTTGTCTATATGACCCTTATGCGCCGCGACTATCGACTCACCGACCGGGTGAGTTGAATAGCTCTCCGCCGCGGCGGCGACATCGAGAAGATGCGCCTCGGTGATATTTTCGGGATGAATGGCGTTGACCGCGAATGTACCTTTCGTCAGCGTTCCGGTCTTGTCGAACACGACCGTGTCGATCTTTGAAAGGGTCTCCATATAGTTGGCACCCTTTATAAGTATGCCGTCACGCGAAGCTCCGCCGATGCCGCCGAAGAAAGACAGCGGGACGGAAACAACCAGTGCGCACGGGCACGAGACAACGAGGAAGGTAAGCGCGCGCTCGATCCATCTGCTCCAGAGACTCCATGTGCTGTGAGTGCCCATGAGCATGGAGACAAGCGGAGGTATAATCGCGAGCACAACGGCTCCGATAACGACGCAGGGAGTATACCAGCGCGAGAAGCGGGTGATGAAGTTCTCGGCTCTCGCCTTTTTCTCCGAGGAGTTTTCAACGAGTTCGAGAATCTTCGCGACCGTGCTCTCCTCAAAGCGGCTCTGAGTTCTGACATGGATAACGCCGGAAAGATTTATCGTTCCGCTCGTCACTCTGTCGCCGACAGTCTTGTCTGCGGGCAGGCTCTCGCCTGTCAGGGCGGCGGTATTGACAGAAGTCGAGCCGTCAATTATCTCGCCGTCAAGCGGAATCTTTTCGCCGGGCTTGATAACTATAGTCTCGCCGAGTTCAACTTCCTCGGGCGACACGGTCTCTTCCTTGCCGTCGCGCACGACTACGGCATAGTCGGGACGGATATCCATGAGCGCGGATATCGACTTGCGGCTCTTGCCGACCGCGATGCTCTGGAACAGCTCGCCGACCTGATAGAATATCATGACCGCCGAAGCTTCGCGGTAATCGCCGACGCCGAACGCGCCGACAGTGGCGATAGCCATGAGGAAGTGTTCATCGAACACCTGGCCGTGGGCAATGTTGCGAATAGCGTCCCACAGGACATCGTAGCCTATCACAAGATACGGCGCGATATACAGCAGCAGTGCTTTCCAGCCCTCAAAGCCGAATATCTCGTCGACTGCCCAGGCGACGCCTGTCAGCACGACCGATACGATTATTCTTATCAGTGTTTTCTTCTGCTTTCTCGTCATCGGGGACACCCCTCTTACTTAAGAATTATTGTGCAGTCGGGCTCAACTTTCTTTGCGGTCTTGACGACTTTCTTGAGCACATCGTCAAAAGCATCGTCCGTCGCCTCAAGGGTCAGCTTCTGGGTGAAGAAATTGACGCTGACACTCTCGACTCCGTCAACCTTGGCGATAGCCGCCTCCATCTTTGCCGCGCAGTTTGCGCAATCCAGATCCTCAAGCTTAAAGATCTTCTTCATTGTTCTCGTTCCTTTCTTCAATAAGATGTTCGAAACCTTTGGCTATAATCGTTCTGACATGGTCGTCGGAAAGAAAATAATAAATCGTTTTGCCCTCACGGCGGTTGGCAACAAGATTTGCGTCCTTGAGTATCTTGAGCTGGTGCGATATCGCCGACTGCGTCATGCCGAGCAGTTCCGCAATAGCGCAAACGCACATCTCCGACTCAAAGAGCGAGAACAAAATCTTGACGCGGGTCGTGTCGCCGAAGAGCCTGAACAGATCGGACAGGTCGCAAAGCAGCTCGTCTGTCGGCAGCTCGTGCCTCACCATATCGAGCATCTTTTCGTGGTTGTGTTCCATGTTTTTGTCCTCCGTTCATTTGCGCGATGATTCATATGATTGTTCGTTCATATGTCTCACTGTTCATATGATAGCTCATTCATATGTTGTTGTCAACAGTTTTTTCAAAAAAATTTATAAGACAGCCGAAAAAAATAAATAGAGGTCATAATCCGCGTTGTCAGACATGGATTATGACCTTCGTATTTTGCACTAAGCAGATATTCAGTCTTCTTTGCCGTCGAGCAGGCTCTCTCTGAAGTCGTCACTGATAACGGCAAGGTTATCGATATGCATCTTTCCGTTCTTGAATTTGAGCGTGAGCGAATCGGAGTTTCGCTTCATCGAGACAAAATCGGAAATATTGAAGTGCTTCTTCTTGCCGAACATAGTCGAATAGACATATATCCCCTCGCCAGCAGACACGACCTTTTGATCGAGCTGGCAAAGCATCGCCGCGGCACCGAAAAGCATACAGCCAAACCCCGGAATCACAACGAAGAACTTTCCGACAGCGAGCATTGCGACACAGACAGCGGCGCCTGCAATATAGACAGCCATACCGAAGAAGAAAAGACATTTCGGAATATGTACTGCATATTTGGCATCACCGGGATCGCGTACTATACGAACGATAAAATATATCAGCAGAGCCGCAGAAACGACGACGGCGACAAGAGCATAAATCATTCCGCCACTCCCTTAAAATATATTGAGATTCTTGAGCACGAATATCATCGAGATGACCCATGCCGCATCGACAATATACGAAATTATCGTCAGCACTTTCAAAGACTTCGTACCGACCGCGATGCCTATGACGCGGAGCACGAAGAACAATATTATCGCCACGGCGCTCGCTATCAAGAATCCGAGCATCACCGACGCGCTGACAAAACTCGGCTTTGCGGCGTTGATTATTTGAACTATAAAAAATGCAACTGCGCCGACTATGTCAACAATAGCCGATATATTTGTTATTTTTGGCAGAACTTTGTTTTTCATATTTACGAGACCCGAAGTCTCCCTCACTCCTTTGAATCGGTTACGGGAAAATTCTATCACATAAATGCGATTTAATCAACAGCGGACAGAAAAAAGCGGCGGAATTTACCGCCGCGCATGATTAGCATACATTAATTATATTTAACTATATTCGCCTGTATCGGCTCTCCCCTACTAAACGAGGCGGCGTTTTCAAATGTGGTCTCGCTTATCGACTCAAGCGCCTCGCGGGTCAGAAAGCCCTGGTGCGAGGTGATTATAACATTAGGAAAAGACAGAAGGCGAGCCGTGACGGAGGTTTCGAGAATATCGTCCTCGCGGTTTTCAAAGACATTGTGCGTCTCCTCCTCATACACATCGAGCCCGACGCCCATAAATTTATGCTGCCTTATACCTTTTATAAGATCGGGCGTGCTTATCAGCGCACCGCGTGAAGTGTTGACGAGGATAACGCCGTCCTTCATCCGCTCTATTGCGTCGATATTTATCATATGATAGGTCTCCTCGGTCAGCGGGCAATGGAGAGATATCAGATCGCTTTCGCCGAGAAGTTCATCGAGTTCGACATATCGAACGAAGTCGAGCGAGGGGTTCCGATATTTATCATAGGCGATAACATTCATCCCGAGTCCGCGGCAGGCGCGCGCAAACGACGCGCCTATCTTTCCCGTGCCGACAACTCCTGCCGTCTTTCCGCAGAAGTTGACCCCGGTCAGTCCCATGAGGCTGAAATTGTTCTCGCGCACTTTTATATAAGCCTTGTGTATGCGGCGATTGACGGCGAACGCGAGCGCGAGGGCGTGCTCGGCTATTGCCTCAGGCGAATACCCCGGCACGCGCATAACGGAGATACCGTGCTCCTGCGCCGCCGGAAGATCGACATTGTTATATCCGGCGCAGCGCATGAGAATGAGCCTGACCCCGTTCTCGGCGAGGATATCCACCACCCGCCTGCCGACATCGGACGCGACGAACAGGCACACGGCGTCATAGCCTTTTGAGAGCGGCGCGGTGCGGTAAGAGATATCCGTCTTGAGATAGTCTATTTCAATGTCGGGATATTTGCCTGCAAGCTTTTCGAACGCCTCGCGGTCATACGGCTTTGTATCATAAAAAAGTATTTTCATAGAATGCGCCTCCGGCAGTTTTCTCTGAATAGTATCTGCCGCAAAGAAATGAATATTCGGGCCAAATAAGTGCGCTTTATCATAAAGAGTGAAAACAATGGGAAGAAAATGCAAAAAAGGCTTGACTTTTTCGAGCAAATATTATATGATAATCAAGCTGATTTGCGGATACAGCTTCCGCACAGCGAAAAGGATATGATCCATTAGCTCAGTCGGTAGAGCACTTGACTTTTAATCAAGGTGTCCGGAGTTCGAATCTCCGATGGATCACCAAAGAGGAAACCCAACAGCTACAACCGTTGTAACTGCTGGGTTTTTTCATTTTTTAAGGGCGTTATCCAAGGGCGAAAGAACCGCAAAGTTGACTACCGTTTTTGAGGGAATCAAGTGCACATACTTTTTCACCATTTCGAGCGATGTATGACCGAGAATTGACTGCAAGCTGTAAATGTCTCCGCCGCGCTCTATGTACCGTGTAGCAAAGGTATGCCGCAACAAATGAGGGTGCAAACGAGGTATTCCCGACCGACTTTTCAGCTTCCGAAAAAGCTGTTTTACGGTGCTCTCTTTTATGGGAATCAAGGTGTCTTTTACGAATAAAGGTGTCTCTTTTTCTTTGTTCGGAACAATCGCACAGTAGCGCAACAATGCTCTTTTTGAGTTGAGACCAAGCGGAACAAACCGTTCTTTGTTGCCCTTTCCGTTGACTATTGCATAACCCTCGGCAATATGTATTTTATCTCGTCTGATTGTAACAACCTCATTCAATCTCAATCCGCTATCAATCATAAGAGCAACAATGCAATAGTTACGGATAGAAATAAAATCTCTGCCTGAAAGACAGCGAAACAGCTGTTCAACTTCCGAATCGGTAAGAATATCGATTTTCTTTTTTTGAGCTTTAGGCAAGCGAAACTTTTTCGGTATGTTTTCAGAAATGTAACCCTCAAGGTAACACCAAGACAAAAAAGCCCGCAACGCTCTAATGTATGTCTGAACGGTCACAGAAGAAACATTTCTGTTTGAAAGGTGAATGTAATAGGCTTTGCAATCAGAAACGCTCACAGCGGAAATATCGGGATTTTTAGGAGATTGAAAGCGCTCGAACAATCCGAGACACCGAAAATAGTGTTTCTGTGTTTTAGGTGAATTTCCTCGAACCTGCTGTTCAATTAAAAAATCATCTATACATTCTCGAATTGTCACTTAAACATCACCCTAAACATTGTATTTGAATCTTAATCAAACAATGGAAGAAATCAGTTGATTAAGAAGTTCATCGGAATATGGGAACTCAGCTTTAGAACAATATTCACCGTTAAAATCATAATCAATAGGAGTAATAAGAGTGCCGCTTTTAACAATTTTAGCTTTTTCTAATCCCCTACTATGATAAAACAGATGAGCGTTCAACTCTGTTACACTCGAAGATAAATCTTTGTTGATATACTTAGTTATGTACTTACTGACAGCATCGGGGTTTCTAATGGGTTCAAGGTCACAGAAGCCGAACTTTTTCGAATATGCAAGCCAGTTGTAAACGACATCTCCGTTTTTAACTTTTTCTGCAAGAGCTTTTCCCATACGGTCACCTATTTGAAATTGTTTTAAATGAGATTTCGGAACACCGCGCAAAAGTCCGTGCATATGCCAACTTACACCGTCACTATGCAATTCGGGAACAAGAAGAAAATCAATTTTGATATTATGTTGTTTGCCATAGTTTCTAAACCATTGAGTGAGGTCTTTATGGAATTTTTCGAGGTCTGAACGGTCATATTTAGACTTATCAAGAGTAGCAGTAAAAAACCAATCCCACGAATTACAACAAGCAAGTTCATAGATTTTGCTCTTTGACCTTTTAATATTTTCCGTGAGTTTCTTATCATTAACAGAGCAACGCTCAGAATATTTATCATCATCACAAACAATATCAGAATTTCTGACACAGCCCAATGTACTAACTACAATCTTAGAACCGAGCAGTTTAACAAAAGTCTGATTGTATTTGTATTTAGATTCTTTAAGTGGCATTTAACACTCCTTTGTAATAGTTAGATTTATCTGAAATAACCGTAATTTGATACTTAGTCAAGTAATAGAGACACGGGTCTGTGCGTTGCCCCCTCAGATTCTGAGGGGAGCAAACGCACCCCCGAACAACGAACACGGCATCGGCAGAAATGAGCAAACACCCAATGCCGAGAGAAGTAATCAATCAGCGGGTTCGCGATGCGGAACAAAATCATCAACCAAAACAACAATCTGTTTATCATCAATATGTTCAACTGAACTATGAACGGCAGAATACAAAGCCCGATTAATACGCATTAAACTATGCTCTTCACCATAAAAAGCGCGGATAAATTTACACGATAAATCAAGCTGTAGCAATAATTCTCCTGCTGTTGAATGTGACATCTTCAAAACTACCCTGCGATGTGGATTTTTCATAAAACAATTTCCTTTCCTTTTCTGTTGCAGGAATAGCGAAAACGAGGTATAATATATTTACCTTGCAGGGCTATTCCTGGTTTGGGTGAATGGTAACGGTGAGCCGCCAAGCTTTCAGCCGTTACCGTTTTTTTATGCTCTCTTATCGAATATCACCTCTTGATTTTCATTAAACCAGTTAAGAACATCATCAAGGGTATAGCGAATGATTTTCGAGCCGAATTGATAATACGGCATACCATTTTTACGACACTTCCAGAGAAAAACGCGGTCAACCTTTAAGATTTCACACAATTCGTCTTGAGTCAAAAACATAGGCATAAGAACAGCTCCTTAACAAAATTACGCTTTTCGCGTTACTAATAGTATATATTGTGTTTCTTGCGTTGTCAACAGTTTTTACGCGTTTCGCGTACATAATGTTAATACGACAAACTTCAAGCTTTCAAAAAAGTATGAAGTATATTAAAATATGTACAGAGGTGAAGCGAAAATGAGGTATGAAACAACAGTACGCTATAGAGATAAATTCGTTAAATTCAAAGTAACAAGAAAAGAAATATCTGGAGATTTTGAACTACCCCAATTTATCAAGGCGGTAAGGGAATCATATAAAGCAACATTAGAAGAAGTTCATATGATAACCGACTTTCCAGTTGATGAATGTAAAAAAATGGAAAACGGCGAACTTGTAATAACCAAAGCATTCCTAACCAATTTCGCGGCAGGATACAAAATTCCAAGTAAGATAGTAAGAATAGCAAGCGACGATATACCAAACGAAAACTACGAATTAACAAGCAGACTTTACGAACTGCGAACAAGAGCAAACAAAACACAAGGCGAGATAGCCAAAGAAATTGGCGTTGCAAGAACTACTTATGCTTGCTATGAATCGGGGCAAAACGAACCCGACCTGAAAACGCTTTTAAAAATAGCTGACCTATACAAAGTTTCTTTAGACTATTTAGCAGGAAGATATTAAAAAAGCACCGCCACAAAAATGTGACAGGCTCAATTTCTGCTAATATACTATCTAAATCAAGTTAATATAAATACCGTTTTCCGCATATGTTCACCCCTATTAGATAATAGGTGAACGGCATTACACAATTACACAAGTTAGCCTAAAGGGTAATACTAAGCCTTTAGGCTACCGAGCGCATTTTTACATTGAGAAAACCGAAAGCCCCTACAACAAGGCGAAAAAACGCCCACGGCGCGGGGCTGACAATGGCGGCAGGCTACTAACTTTTCACACTCGGAGCGCACGGAAGCTTGCAGATACTTTTCAGCATATCGAAACAAGGCAATTCGGCAGGCGCGTTCCGCGCCCTATTTTAGAACGCTCCGCTCAATCACAGGGGGGAAAGCTTCTACCACGCACCGACACTCTGCACCCTGTACCCACTTTATATACTGCAACGCACGCACCCCTAACTACATATATTTGTGGGTAATATCAAGTAATACAGTCTCACTTTTAATCAAGGTGTCCGGAGTTCGAATCTCCGATGGATCACCAAATACAGAGAAGCCGCCTTTGGGCGGCTTTTTTGTTTTTAGATTTTTTAAAATTTTGTGTTGACAAAGATATTTTTTGTGTTATGATATAGGTGTGCTATGACAGATAGCACACCTATTCTGATTTTGGTGCACTGCGGCGCGCCGGAATCAAAAAGAAAGGAGAATCGCTGTGGTCTTAATCGACAAGCAGAGCCGCGTGCCGGCATACGAACAGATAAGGAATCAGCTGCTGACTCTTATCCTTGTCGGTACATTCGCTTCGCACTCGCAGCTGCCGTCAATCCGATCCATCGCAACCGACGCCGGCGTGAACATAAACACGGTCAAAAAGGCGTTCTCCGACCTTGAATCCTACGGTGCGATATACACCGTGCCCGGAAAGGGAAGCTTCGTCAGCGAAAAGGCTTTCAAGAACGATTCGGTGCACGACACGGCGGTGTCCGAAGTTTCGGACGCTATCTCTGCCGCCCGCGCCAAGGGACTCAAAAAGCAGGAAATTATCGACATACTCAATGAAATCTACACTCAGGAGGAAGAATTATGATTGAAGTAATCGGCGTTACAAAACGGTTTCAGGACTTCACCGCCATTCAGAATCTTTCGCTGAAAGTCGAAAAGTCGTCAATATACGGGCTTGTCGGCTACAACGGCGCGGGCAAAACAACGCTTCTCAAGACGGTCGCCGGAGTCTACAGAGCCGACGAGGGCGAGGTCAAAATATTCGGCGAGAATGTTTTTGACAATGCCAAGGTTAAGCAGAGACTCTTCTATGTCCCCGATGACCTCTATTTCGAGCCCAACGCGACAATAGAGAGCATGGGCAAGTTCTACGCGGGCTACTATCCCCGCTTCAGCTTCGACACCATGCACAAGCTCTCAAAGGTTTTCGGGCTTGACACAAAGAAGAGCATACGCGGCTTTTCAAAGGGCATGCAGAGGCAGGCGGAGATAATCCTCGGAATGTCCACGATGCCCGAGGTCATTCTGCTCGACGAGAGCTTCGACGGACTCGACCCGGCAAAGAGGAATCTTATTAAGAACCTCCTGCTCGAATACATGGCGGAGGAGGAATGCTCGGTCATAATCTCATCCCACAATCTCCACGACCTCGCCGATATGTGCGACCACATTGCGCTGATAAACGGCAAGAGCATAGTCATGGACTGCTCGGTTGACGATATCAGCGGCTCGCGCTGCAAGTTCAGGCTGGTCTTTGACCGCGACCTCGAAGAGAGCGACTTCAAGGCGCTCGACATCAAGCACTTCTCGAAGGACGGAAAGATAATCACTCTGAGCGCCAACGGCGACATGGACGAAAACGAGAAGAAGCTTCAGGATATGAAACCGCTGATGATCGAAAAATTCCCGCTCACGCTCGAAGAGATCTTCCTCGAGGAGATGGAGGGCAGCGACTACGACTTCAAGGACATCTTCGGCAAGACCGAAGAGAAGAAATGAGGTGGAACAGATGAAGAAAAAATATAAGAACACTTTCTGGTTCTCCGTCGCGCACGCGATGAAAAAGAACTTCATTCTCCCGCTGCTGACATTTGCAGTGAGCATGTTTTTCTATCTCACCGGCTTCTGCTGGGATGTATTGAGAGAAGCAAAGAACAAGGCCGCTATCACCGGTCAGGACGTTATGAAGTTAATGCGCGAAGCGTATGAGGTCTTTATCTTCGACTCGGAGCGCGCGGCATATGAACCGCTCATCTCGTTCTACCCCGCTCTGCTCGTTGTGATATCGCTGTTAGTCGGCGTTTTGCTGTTCAGATTCGTTACCAATAAAAAGACCGTCAACGTCTATTACAGCCTCGGCATAAAGCGCGCCGATCTCTACACAGCGCGTCTGGTTGCAGGCATAATTATGATGCTCGCGGCAACACTCATCCCGCTCGCAGTATCGCTCGGAATCAACCTCCACTATTTCGGCTCGTCCGTCATGCTCTGGCGAACCTTCCTGTTCTATGCGGTGCACAACGTGATATGTGTGCTCGCCGGTCTTACAATATCGGCGGCGGTCTCGAGCTGCGTGGGTACGGTTGTTGAATCGCTTGGCTTCTCAGCCGTTCTCGCGGCGTTCCCAAGCGTTGTGACAATGTGTGTGAACTACGGCGTTCCCGCAATTCTCAACGGCGCACCCGCCATAACTTACTATGGCATATATCCTGCTGCGTCAAGCTACGGGGAGCTGCACTTCGACATAACAGACTCCACCATGTTCGGGCGCATCATCAGTCACATAAATCTGCTCATGCTCAACAGAAGCTCTTTTATTAACTCATCTTCCGTTGAAGCTATGACAAAAGAGGCGGCAAAGAAATGGGCTGCCCCCTCGCTGACCCCCTATATTCTCTGGGCAGTTCTCATCGCCGCATTCTTCGTGTTCGGTCTGTTCATGTTCAAGCGCAGAAAAGCCGAGATATGCGGATTCCCCGGAAGAAGCACCGTTCTCAACTTCGTACTCTGCATGATTGCCTCTTTCGGAGTGGCCTCGCTGGTGCTGTACTTCGTGACTTCCGAAATACCGCAGATAACAACCTGGATGATTATAGTCGGGCTGATGATAATCAGCGTCATAATCTTCCTGATATTCGACATTATTCTCCACCTGAGCTTTAAAGCCATAAAAAAGGACTGGAAGATAGGTCTCGTCCACGCCGGGCTCATGGCGGCGTTCCTGCTCTCGCTCTACACCGGATTCTTCGGCTACAGCAGCCGCGTGCCGGATATTCAGGATATTGACAGTGTATCCATCTCCGCGCCCAACGCACTGATGGGCAGCTACAAGCTCGGGCGTGAGCTTGGCAACAGCTACAGTACGGACAGATATTATTCCGATGTATACTCAGATTACTACTATGTCAGCAACCACCGCTCGGTTTCCCTCATCGAAAACTTCAAAGACAAAGATGATATAAACACCGTGCGTGAAATACACAAGGCCATGATAAAAGCCGGAAATATCCACAGAGTCAACACAAACTCCGACAACTATTCAAAGAGAATAACCTGCCAGAGCGTTGTTATAAGATACAAGCTCAAGAACGGACGCGAGCTTGTCAGAGTCTATGAATATGTTCCGCTGACAAACTATCCGACACTCTATACTCTCGAAGACACCAAGAACTGGAACAACAAGATAAAAGACGAACTGCTCAACATCGACTCGGAAAACATCATCCCGATAGTTTTCTCTGCTCAGATGGACAACCAGATAGCTGTTGACGAAGAGCTGACGGCAGGTCTTGCGCGCGCGATATACAACGATATAACCACGCTTAGCTCCGACAAGTTCCTGACAAGCAACGCCAAATACCTCGGCTCGGTTGCATTCTGTGTCAAGAGTCAGGGAGAAGATTACTCGATGTATGAGTCATCCGAATATGTCAATGCAACTTCAGTGACAGACGAAACCGTTGAAGAAGAAGTTATACCGCGCCAGGAAATTGTTGACGCACTTTCGTCCCATGATCCGGCAAGCAGACATCTCGCGCTCAGCTGTGGTTTTTCGGTAGTTCCGATAACCGAAGAAATGACAAACACGATAAGCTTCCTCAAAGCTCACGGACTCTATGAAAAGCTCAGCGACGAGTCGCCGATAGTCAGCGCAAGAATAGCAGACATGGGCAAAGCCACATCCTCAGACGATATGAGATACGGTTTCGCCTATTCCAGCCCGATTTTCAACTCGTTCTGGGACGACGGAAAGTCAAAGCCATATTCAAAGAAGGACTCTAACGGCTATGAATATGAAGTTAGCAGCTACACCAGCGGCGACTTCATGCCGAAGGATTCAATGACCGTCACCGACAAGGCGACGCTCGAAAAGCTCGCCGCCAACGCCTACGGCTACCGCTTCGACCTCACGGGCGGATACCTTGTCGAATTCAAGCGCGCGAACGGTTGCCTTACGATAATGTATGTTCCGAAAGGACGCATCGAGCTGAATCTCGGCACGGGCAAATAAAATCAAATCGGCGGCTGTATTTAAAAAGGTACAGCCGCCGGAGAAAAATATCGGGAGGGAGAAAGGGTGAACAGAACAAAAGACGGCTTTAAAAATCCGTTTGGCTTCACGGTCGCACACGCGATAAGAAAGAATTTTGCTTTTCCGCTCGCGGTCTTTGTAATGAGCTTGGTGCTCTACCTCAGAAGCTTTTTCGGCAGCGACAAGATAAGACAGCTTACGGCGCTGAAGAGCGGCGGCTCGGCAACGTTGGAGCTTCTGCGCGAATCCGGAAAATTTTTAATAATCGGCGGATCTGGCAACTATATGCTGACGGATATTCTCTATTTTTACACGGCGGCAGTCGTTGTTCTCTCCGCCGCGCTGGGCATAATGCTTTTCAGATTCGTCTCAAGCAGGGCGAAGAACAACATATATTTCAGTCTCGGCATCAGCCGCGCGGGTCTGTTTTCGGCGCACTGGCTGGCGGGAGCGGTCATGCTCGAAGCGGCCGTGCTTCTCCCGCTCGCCTTTTCGGCAATGCTGAACCTTATCTACTTCGGCTCGTCCGTCATGCTCTGGCGCACGCTGCTGTTTTACGCCGTTCACATGACCGTGACGGCGCTTGCGGGATTCTCTGTGGCGGCGGCGGTTTCGGTCTGTGTAGGGACAATAAGCGAATCCATCATATTCTCGCTCGTATTTCTCGCGTTTCCGAGCGCTGCTGTATATTTTCTCAACAACGCGGTACCGCATCTGCTCTTCGGCGCGCCTCACAATTCAAACTACGCACTCTATCCGTCGGCGAGTCACAACCAGGATATCAGCATGGCTCTCTCCCCTTTCGGGCGCGTGCTGTCGCGTCTAAATCTGCTCTCGCTCAACAACGACGTATTCATCCGCTCGGGCTCGTTGGTCTCGGCCGACGGATTCTCTAAAATCACCGCAAACGAGCTGAAAAGCTGGAGCGCGCCGTCTCTTGAACCCTATATACTCTGGGCGATACTGACCGCCCTGCTGTTCGTTTTCGGGCTTTTGATGCTAAAGCGCAGGAAGGTGGAGATATGCGGCTTCAGCGGCAGGAGCAAGGCTTTAAACTTTTTGCTGACCGCCATGCTCTCTGTTTCCGCAGGCTCGACTATCGTCGCCGTTAATTTTTATTTTTCGCAAATCACCGACAAGCAATATCTTATAACGGGCATAACAACCGTGCTTTTGAGCGCTGTTATATTCGTGGTTTTCGATATTATGCTCAATCTCAGCTTTAAGGCACTCAAAAAGGATTGGAAATACGGGCTTGTCCATGTGGCTCTCGCGGTCGCCGTTATGCTCTCGCTCTACACCGGGTTCTTCGGTTACAGCAGCCGCGTGCCTGATACCGACAGCATCGAGAGCGCATCGGTATCCGCTCCGGACATACTTCTCGGAAGCTACCGCACAAGAGCAGACGAGCTCAAATTCAACGCAAACTCCGGCTACTATCTCGCCTTCGACGAGGACGGAAATCCGGTTGGCATAAACAGCGGCTGCTACTATCGCAGCAACGCCGACGAAAGGCGCATAATTATCGACGGATTCAAAAGCGAAAGCGACATTAACGCCGTGCGCGAGCTGCACAAAAGGCTCATCGCCTCGGGCAGAAAAGTTGTTTCAAGCAGCGAGGATTATTCCGAAAGAGCCGTGCGCAGCACTGTTATTATAAAATACAAGATCAAGAACGGACGCGAGATAATAAGAGAATATCAGACAGTCGGGCTCGGCGACTATCTCTCGCTCTATTCAATAGAGAACACCGAGAACTGGAACAACAAAATCAAAAACGAGCTGCTGAACATAAACAGCGAAAAAGTATTCCCCGTTCTGTTTTCAAAGCAGATGGACGAAAAGACGGTCGTTGACCAAAAATTTACACGCGGACTCGCCCGCGCGATATATAACGACATAACCGCTCTGGGCGCGGACAGAATACTCTGCTCCGACTCAAAGTGGCTCGGCGCTATGGCCCTCTATCACGACATAGCGTCGGATGGAGTCGAAGCCGTGACGGCGACTCAAGCTCAGGCGGAAGTCCCCGATATTGATGATATTGACACGCCGGCAGACGATGTTCGCAACGCTTGGAAAGCCGGCAACTACGGCGAGATGATGACCAACGGCTCGGAATACGGAGATTTCGGCAAGTTCAAGTCCGTTATTCCGATAACCGAGGAAATGACGAACACCGTCGAATATCTAAAAGCCCACGGGCTCTATGACCTGCTCGTTGACGAATCGCCTATAGTCGCCGTCAGAGTGGCGGACATAGGCAAGCTCACCGTCGACGCGCTTGAATACACCACGCCGATATTCAACGCTTTCTGGGACAACGGCAAATCAAAGCCGGAAACCGACCGCGAGACCGGAGAACAGATAAGCACATACACGAGCGGCGACTACATGCCGAAAAATTCAAGGGAATTCACCGACGGCGCAACGATAAACGCACTCGCCGAAAACGCCTACGGCTACAGATTCGACCTCACGGGCGGATATGTTGCCGAGTTCAGACGTGCCAACGGATGCAGAACGATAATGTATGTCCCGAAAGGGCGCGTCGAGCCGAATCTCGGTTAAATATAAAAACTCCCTTAAACACATATAGCTCCGGGCTTCACGGAAAATCTGTGAAGCCCGGGGCCGTTTTTATATTTACACATGAAAAAATGCGACCCCGAAGGATCGCATAAGTTCAGCTTTCAGATATTACTTGTCCTGTATTAAAGGAAGAGAAGAAGCAGGGTTGCAACGAGTGCGAGAACGAAGAAAGAGATAGCGATGATCTTCGTGATAAGCACAAGCTTCGACTCCATAGTCCTGCTCTTGTTCTTGCCGAAGAAAGTCTCTGCGCCGCCTGCGATAGCGCCGGAAAGGCCGGCGGACTTACCCTCCTGAAGAAGGACAAGAACAATAATAGCGACCGAAAGAAGAATGAGGACTATGCCCAATATAATCTCATGTACTGCCATGAAGTTAACCTCCAAACACAAATTGCTAAGATATTTTAGCATATACTTTGACACATTTCAATAGTTTTTATAAAAACTTTTGCCGAACGGAGAAATTTTCCTTCCGAAAGATGTATTATCAGCACGCGGCTGAGCAAACTACTCTCAGCGGCAAGAGTCCGAAGTCAATGCGTTTGCAGGGCTTTTCCCGCCGACCGTTTTGCGGGGAAGCCTTGCAAACGGTCTTTTTTATATTCCGAGCTCAAGCTGCTCGCCCTTGTCCTCCGCGCTCAGCAGCGCTCCGGCGGCGGGCAGGTTCTTTGTCTTATATCTGTACGCCTTGGCGAACTCCCCTTCTTTATACGCGCGGACGGTCATAACTTTCTGACCCTTCTTGAGGCTCATAACGCCGACTCCCTGAGTGTCCTTGGTAGTCTTGGGCGAGATTGCACCGGTGTTTATCAAAAGGTGTCTGCCCGCAGAAGAGATTATAACAAGCTCGACATCGCTTTCGATATGGAGCATCGCCGCGACAGGCGATTTGTCTGAATAAGCCTTTATGAGCTTCTTGCGGTTCGTCTTCGTCTGATAGGCGGAAAGCTCGACCTTCGCCGCCTTTCCGTTTTCAAAGAAGAAGAGCATATGACCCGAATAATCCGAGGTCACGACCATATAGACCGCCGTCTCGCCCTCGTCCATGCCGAGCGTGCTCGCCACATAATCGCCGAGTGCGCTCGCCTTTGTCTCCTTGAAGTCGTTGACGCGAGCCTTGTAGACCTGGCAGCGGTTCGTGAAGAAGAGAAGCTCTTTCGCGTTATCCGTGACCACGGTCTGAGCGAGCTCATCGCCCTCCTTGAACTTCTGCTCGCTGCTCATGCGCAGGGACTGCGGGGTTATCTTCTTGAAATAGCCCTGCTTCGAGAAGAAGAGCGTCACGGGATAATCGGGTATCTGCTCCTCCTCTTCCTCCTCTGCGATATCGGAGGCGTAGATAATTTCCGTCTTTCTCGGCTTGCCGTATTTCTTGATAACTTCCTCAAGCTCGCTGATAATTATCGCGCCGACTCTGCCGCGCTTTGCAAGGATATCCTCAAGATCGGCAATGAGTTTTTCAAGATCTTCGATATCCTGCGTGCGCTTTAAGATATATTCGCGGTTTAAATGACGAAGCTTTATCTCCGCGACATACTCCGCCTGGATGCGGTCGATTCCGAAGCCTATCATGAGGTTCGGGACGACCTCCGCCTCCTCTTCGGTATTTCTGACGATTTTTATCGCCTTGTCAATATCGAGGAGGATTTTTTCAAGTCCGCGCAGCAGATGCAGCTTGTCCTTCGCCTTTTTGAGGTCGAAATAGGTTCTGCGTCTGACGCACTCCATGCGGAACGCAATCCACTCGTTGAGCAGCTCTTTGACGCCCATGACGCGGGGCGAACCGGCAATCAGGACATTGAAGTTGCAGGCGAACGAATCCGAGAGCGGAGTGAGCCTGTAGAGCTTCTGCATGAGCTTGTCGGGGTCTGTTCCCCTCTTTAAGTCTATGGTTATTTTAAGACCGCTCTTGTCCGTCTCGTCACGGATATCGCTTATTTCTCTTATCGCGCCCGCCTTGACCCTGTCGATAACCTTTTCTATTATAGACTCGCTCGTTGCGGTCGAGGTCATCGGGATCTCCGTTATATCAATGCAGTTGTTCGACTTGTCATAAGTATATTTGGCGTAGAGCTTGAACGAGCCGCGGCCTGTGCGGTAAATCTCCTCGATCTTCGTGCGGTCATAGAGTATCTTCGCGCCGCCCGCAAAGTCGGGTGCTTTGAGGGTATCCGCCACGCAGTGATCGGGGTTTCTTATGAGCTCTATAGTCGTGCGGCAGACCTCTTCGAGGTTAAAGGAGCATATGGAGCTCGCCATGCCGACGGCTATACCGGTGTTATTATTGACGAGCACGCTCGGGAAAGTGACCGGCAGAAGCGTCGGCTCTTTCATGGTGTTGTCGTAGTTATCGACAAAATCGACCGTATCCTTGTCAATATCCCTGAAGAGCTCCGCGCTTATCGGGTCGAGCTTCGCCTCGGTATATCTCGAAGCCGCCCACATCATATCGCGCGAATACGCCTTACCGAAGTTACCCTTTGAATCGACGTACGGGTGCAGCAGCGCTTCATAGCCGCGTGAGAGCCTAACCATAGTCTCGTATATGGCGGCGTCGCCGTGGGGGTTCAGCTGCATGGTGCGTCCGACGATATTAGCCGACTTTGAGCGCGCACCGGTGAGCAGACCCATTTTGTACATGGTATAGAGTATCTTTCTGTGCGAGGGCTTGAAGCCGTCTATCTCCGGGATAGCACGCGACATGATGACGCTCATCGCATAAGGGAAATAGTTCGTTTCAATGGTATCGGTTATCGGCTGTTCGACAACTTCACCCGCGCCGATGATATGAACTCCGCTCTTGAGCGGATCGATTTCATTTTTCGGGGGTTCTTTTTTGCCTCTTTTTCCCGCCATTTATATCAAAATCCTTTCAATAGTTAAGCTGTTACGAAACATCCGCCATGTCGATATATGCCGCGCCGTCGCGTGCGATATGCTCTTTTCTGCCGGCGAGATTGTCGCCGAGCCAGAGATCAAATATCTCGGCAGTTTTCTGGGCGTCGGTCGGGTCGACGCGGATAAGGCGGCGGGTCGCGGGATTCATCGTCGTCAGCGACATCATGTCCGCATCGTTTTCACCGAGTCCTTTCGAGCGCTGGATGGTGAACTTGCTGTTTTCAAGCTGGGAAAGGATATCCTGCTTCTCCTGCTCGTTATAGGCAAACCATATCTCGTCCTTTGAGTTTATCTCATAGAGCGGCGACTCCGCGATATACACCTTGCCTTTTTCGATAAGCGTGGGCATAAGGCGATAGATCATCGCGAGGATAAGCGTGCGTATCTGGAATCCGTCAACGTCGGCATCGGTGCAGATTATGACCTTGCTCCAGCGCAGCTGATCGATATTGAACGCAACCATATCTTTCATCGACTTCGACTTGACCTCGACTCCGCAGCCAAGAACTTTTATCAGATCGGTTATGATATCGTTTGCAAATATTTTGTTATATTCCGCCTTGAGGCAGTTGAGTATCTTTCCGCGCACGGGGATTATCGCCTGGAAAGACGAGTCGCGCGCCTGCTTACAGGCGCCGAGAGCCGAGTCGCCCTCCACTATGAACAGCTCGCGCTCGGAGACATCCTTGCTACGGCAGTCAACGAATTTCTGCACGCGGCTGCCCATATCGTTGCTCGACTGGAGCTTGCCCTTTATATTGAGTTTCGTCGTCTCCGCACGGACACGCGCACGCATATTGACGAGCACCTGATCGCATATCTTGTCCGCATCGAGCTTGTTTTCGATGAAATACACCTCGAGCTGATGCTTGAAGAACTCGGTCATTGCCTCCTGAATGAACTTGTTCGTGATAGCTTTTTTCGTCTGGTTCTCATATGAAGCTATGGTCGAAAACGACGAGATGACAAGCACAAGGCAGTCTTCAATATCCTGAAAATTTATCTTTGAATCGGATTTGAGATATTTTCCGCTCTTTTTTATATAAGCGTCTATCTGCGACACGAAAGCGGAACGCACTGCCTTATCCGGTGCGCCGCCGTGTTCAAGGTAGCTCGAGTTGTGATAGAACTCCTTGAGCTGAACTTTGTTCGAGAAGCAGAGCGCGGCGTTTATCTTCAAAGTATAGTCGGGCTGATCCGCTCTGTCGCGGCCGACGCGCTCGCCGCTCCATGTGCAAATGGAAGAAAGTCCGTTTGAGCCGACGACCTCGCGGACATGGTCGGCGATACCGTTTTCGTAGAAATATTCAAAAGTATCGAACTTTGAGCCGTTCTGATTTTTGAGCACGAATTTGACGCCCGCGTTGACTATCGCCTGGCGGCGCATCATATCCTGAAAATACTCGAGTGGTATGTTGATATCGGTGAAAACTTTGAGATCCGGGCGCCACTTTATGCGCGTGCCGGTGTCTTTTTTATTATACGGCTCCTTTATCATATCACCGACGGGCTTGCCGCCCTTGAAATTCAGATGATAGCAAAAGCCGTTTGAATGTATTTCCGCCTCCATATATTCCGAGGCATACTGAGTGGCGCAAAGACCGAGTCCGTTTGTGCCGAGAGAATACTGATAGCTGCCGCCGTCGTTTGTCTTATACTTACCGCCGGCATACAGCTCGCAGAAGGTCAGCTTCCAGTTATATTCCTTTTCTTTCTGGTTATACTCAACGGGTATTCCGCGTCCCTGATCCTGAACTTCAACGGACTTGTCCTCAAATCGGGTAACGGTTATTGTATTACCGAAGCCCTCGCGCGCCTCGTCAACAGAGTTCGAGATGATCTCGAACACAGAGTGCTCGCAGCCCTCTATGCCGTCGGAGCCGAAGATGACCGCAGGTCTTTTACGCACGCGGTCGGCGCCCTTGAGCACCTCTATGCTCTCCTGATTGTAGGTTGCCTTATTCGCCATTTAGCTGTCCCCCGTAAATCAAATGCTACGCATTATTTTGTATCATACATATTTAATTATACACCATATATTGGCTTTTTGTCAACGATATCAATAGGTATAGAAAAAGACAGACCATGCGATAACACACAGTCTGCCGGATAAAATTATGATTTGTTACGCCCTTTGCTTTTTCTTGAACACATCTGCGGGAAGCTGGGCGAGGACTATTGCGACGAACATGATGATGCAGCCGCTGAGCTCCCTTACCGACATTTTCTGATCTATCAGCACCCATGCGAATATGACAGCGAACACCGATTCAAGGCACAGCAGGAGCGAAGCGACCGTTGGGTCTGAATCGCGCTGGCCGAGGGTCTGGAAAGTGAACGCCACTCCGCAGGACAAAATACCTGTGTAGAGCAGATAGGGCGCGGCGCTCATTATGGCGTGGATACTCGGCTTTTCAAAGATAAACATAAGAACGACGGATATTATGCCCGAGACAAAGAACTGCGCGCACGAGAGTTTGACTCCGTCGACTATCGCCGAATATTTGTCGATAACAAGAATATGTATCGCAAAGCCGACCGAGCACGCGAGAGCGAGCAATTCGCCCTTGCCGAAAGTCGCCTTGCCGCCCGCACACAGCAGATAGAGTCCGACAACGCCGAGCCCGACGCCGATCCACACGGGAAGACTGACGCGTTTTTTGAAGAAAACGAGGCTGATTATCGGCACGAGAAGCATATAGAGCGCGGTTATGAAGCCGACCTTGCCGACCGTTGTATAGCCGAACGCCGCCTGCTGAAGATTGCTCGCCACGCAGAGCACCGTCCCGCAGACGAGTCCGCCGACAATAAGATTTTTTCTGTCTTTTTTCTTCTCTTCGGGCGTTTTCTGTTCAGCCGAGCCGAGCTTTTTGTTTTTTGATTTTTGAACTCCCGACATTATCGCAATGACCGGCAGGAGCACCGTGCCGCCCATAATCATTCTTATGCCGTTGAAGGTCAGAGTTCCGATTACTTCAAGTCCCTCGCTCTGAGCCACAAACGACAGTCCCCATATAACAGCGGCGAGAATGAGAAAGATGCCGCCTTTAAGCTGTCCTTTTTTCGTTGTTATCACTCCACTGAAGTTTTCCGAAATATGATAGCACAAAGGCAAATAATAAAAATCGGATTTTGGAATAAAATATAATTTTCAAAAAGATTTTCGGTTTATCTCTCCGCGAGCGGAAGTATTGAGCCGATATCGGTTAATTGAAAGTCCCCTGCCTCCTCCGCACGCACGCCGAACGAAGAGAGAAAGGCTCTGATTTTTTCGCCGTCCCTATGAAACGAAAGCGAGCCGTTGAATAGCATTGTATCGGGCGCAATGAGCCCGCAGCAGCCGCCGATAAAGCCATATTCGCGCCCGGGCAGGGCGACATCGCCCTTTGAGACGAGCAGTACAGCAAGTCCGTTTTTTTCGGCCGCCGAGGCTATTGACACATCATCGGTAATTATCGCGCTTTCAGTCACCGGCACTACCGAGCATTTTGTGTAGCCCTGGCGCACGGGTATTAAACTACGCCCGGAAAAGTCGATGTTTTTGCAGACGGTTTTGGGATTGAGTATCGCATAATTGCCGAAAAGCGCGGCATTGAGCGGCACATCGGCGGGATATTTATCGCCGAGCGGAGTGTCGAGAACCTGCACATCAAATCCCATTTCAATAAGCTTTTCCGCGTTGTTACACTGCTCTCGGCTCAATATGATTTTTCGCCCGCCGAGATGCAATAAGTGCAAATCGGCGTGGGCAGCTGTGCCGTCGGTTATCGCGGCGCACGGCAGGATATCAAAAGCACTGATACCGCGCGAGAGAAGATATTCTTTTGCTTTCACTGCGCCGATGCTCACTGCGGCGAGGGTGATTCCCCTCTTCGGCAGGTTCGGCGATTCTATAGGGGTCATAAAATTCTTCAGTCAACGCAGTTCGCGAATGCCTCATAGACATTCTTGACGCCGATGACCTCTATCTCCTTTTTGAGCTTGTCCGGCACGGATTTGAAATTATGGCGCGGGATAATGCAGGTCTTGAAACCGAGCCGAGCCGCCTCTTTTATGCGCTGTTCGCAGTGGTTGACGGAGCGAATCTCGCCGCCGAGACCGATCTCGCCGAAAGCGAGCACATCGTCTCTTATCGGGACATCCTTGAGGCTCGAAATAAGCGCGAGCGCAACGGAGAGGTCGGTCGCGGGTTCATCGAGCTTGAGTCCGCCGATGACATTTATATATGCATCCATATTGCCGAAGAAATAGCCCGCCCGCTTTTCGAGGACGGCTAAGAGCATAGCCATGCGGCTGTAATCAAAGCCGGTCGCCATACGGCGGGGATTGCCGAAGCTCGACGCGCTGACAAGAGCCTGAACCTCGGCGAGTATCGGGCGAGTGCCCTCCATAGCGCAGGCGATGCAGGTGCCCGAAGTGTTCTTCGGTCTGCCTGAGATGAGCATAAGGGACGGATTCTCGACCTGAGAAAGTCCGCTGTCGAGCATCTCGAAAACGCCTATCTCATTCGTCGAGCCGTAGCGGTTCTTGACGGCACGGAGGATTCTGTAAGACATATTGCGGTCGCCCTCGAAATAGAGCACCGCATCAACTATATGTTCGAGCACCTTGGGTCCCGCGATGTTGCCGTCCTTGTTGACATGACCGACGACTATAATCGGAATATTGCTGCTCTTCGCGGTGCGCATGAACATCGAAGTCGATTCGCGCACCTGCGTGACACTGCCCGCAGAGGAGCTGAGGTCACTTATGACCATAGTCTGTATGGAGTCGATGATAACGAGCCCGGGCTTGTTGATATTTATATACTCGCATATAGCCTGAACATCGGTCTGGCTCATGAGAGTGAGGGTCGGGCTCGTGACCCCGAGCCTGTCCGCGCGGAGTTTTATCTGATAGACCGACTCCTCGCCCGAGACATAGAGAATATCGAGATCCCTGCCGATATACTGGCATATCTGAAGAAGAATCGTCGATTTGCCTATGCCGGGGTCACCGCTCAGGAGCACCAACGAACCTTTGACTATTCCGCCGCCGAGGACGCGGTCGAGCTCGGTGAGCCCCGTCTGATAGCGTATCTCCTCATCGGCGGTTATCTCGCTGAGAGCATATGTCTTGACGCTGCGCGCGCTCGCGCCGCTCTTGGACGCCGGAGCGGCGGGCGCTTTTATCTCCTCGTTCATGGTGTTCCACTCGCCGCAGCCCGGGCAGCAGCCGAACCATTTCGGGCTTTCATAGCCGCATTCGGAACAGATATAGACCGATTTTGCCTTGCCTGCCATTTTATGTTACCTCCGTCAGTTTTTCGTCTTGTTTTAAATAGTCTGTTATACCGCACATGACTGAAAAAGCCATGGCGTTCTGATAATTATCGTCTTTTAGTTTCAGCGTCTCGGCGGCGTTCGAGAGAAAGCCGCACTCGACCATAACCGCCGGAGACTGCGCATGATAGAGCAGATATATCTCAGTGCCCGTGCGCTTGACGGCGCGCTGATTCTGAGGCTGGATAAGCGAGCGGATATCCTGCTGAATCGCCTTTGCCAGCTTCTCGCTCTCCGGATTGTTTTTGGAATAGAACACCTGTGCGCCGCTGTATGACGGGCCGCCGTAGTGGTTCTGATGTATGCTCACGAACAGGGCATCGGGCGTCTGTTCGATGATCTTCATTCTGTTTTTTATATCTGAGACTTTTTGCTGACGCACGGTTTTTGCGGAGTCGTCGGCTATATCGTCGTCCGTTTCGCGGGTCATGATGACATTGTAGCCCGCTGTGTCGAGCATATCGCGTAGCTTCAGGGCTATGGACAGATTTATATCTTTTTCGACCGTTCCGTCCGCCGCAGTCGCGCCGCCGTCCATGCCGCCGTGACCTGCGTCAACGATAACAGTCACTGTGCGAAGCGCATTTGAAGAGGCCCTGCGCGCATATCCGGAGCCGCGTGAGGATATCATCACGAAGCATATAATCATTATTACAACCGCCGCCGCGATACCGAGAGCGACGAGCCTTGAACGCTTTTTGAAATTTATCACCATACCGACACCCCCACAAAAGAATATGCGGAGAGTCGCGGCATTATTAGAACAGCGGCGGGCAAAATAGGAAAAAGGAGCTGAGAAAATGAAAGGAATAACAAAGATTATCGGCGGTCTCGCCATCGGGACGGTCAACTCCGCGCTCGGAGCCGGCGGCGGGATGATTGCTGTGCCGATGCTCAGAAAAAGCGGAATGGAGCAAAACAGGGCGCAGGCAAACGCGGTGGCACTCATTATGCTGCTGACCGCGGCGAGCGCGGGGATATATATTTACACAGGGAAAGTCACCTTCGGCGACGCGCTCCCCTATCTCCCGGCGGGGCTTATAGGAAGCGTTCTCGGTTCTTTCATTCTGCCGAAGATACCGACAAAAATACTCGGCAAGATTTTTGCCCTTTTCATGCTTTGGGCGGGAGTGAGGATGCTGATGCGATGAAGACTATACTGGCAGCTTTTTTCTCGGGTCTCGCCGGCAGTCTCGGACTCGGCGGAGGCGGAGTGCTTGTGCTCTATCTCGTGCTCGCGCTCGGCATGCCGCAGCTCAAGGCACAGGGCATAAATCTATTGTTTTTCATCCCCTGCGCGGTGCTCTCGAGCATAGTTTATTCATTCAAAAAGCTCATCGACTGGAAAAGCGTTCTGCTCTTTGCCGCAGGCGGTCTGCCGGGAGTTTTGCTCGGCAGTCTCGCGGTATCGCACATGAACAGCAATATTCCCGGGAAAATATTCGGCGGATTTCTGCTGCTCATGGGCATAAAAGAGCTGTTCAGGAAAGGTGATTGATGCGCCGATAGTCGAGATAATCCTGGAGAATCATCACGGCGCTGACGGCATCGACGACAGCCTTACGCTTCTTGCCGCGCGTGTTCGTGACATTCAGGGCGTTATGCGCCGAAACCGTTGTCAGGCGTTCGTCGCGCATCACGGTCTCTATGCCCGAAAACTCAGTCAGAGCCGCCGCGAAATCCTCGCAGCGCTGAGCGCGTTCGCCGTGGGTGCCGTCCATATTGACGGGCAGACCGACAACTATCAGCTCCGCCTTTTTCTCTTTCGCTATCTCTGTTATTTTTTCAATCAGCGGCTCGGATTCTTTTTCTGTTATAACGGTCACGGGAGACGCCAAAAATTCGGTCTTGTCGCAGACGGCTATGCCCGTTCGCGTATCTCCGTAATCTACCGACAGGATTATCATAAAATACCTCTTAATTAAAAATTTAGCCGCACCGTTATCGGGTGCGGCCGTTTATATATTTTTTCGCCGCAGGTTGAGTTTAATCGTCCGAACGCGGGCTTGTCGGAAGGATGGAATCGATAATATTGCTGACCGCCTCGCCGACTCCGCTGACGACCTCGCTGACGGATCCGCCGCCGCATGCGGTACACTCGGCGGGCATTGCGGACTTCTTATAATATCCCTTTGCAGTCTCCTTGCACGAGGGCGAAGCGAGAAGTCCGGTCTTCTTGCAGTAGTCCTTCTCCTCGACCTTGCCGGTTTTGGGGAACTCCTTGACGGGCAGGTTCGCGTGGATACGGTCGAGCAGTTCGATATAGACTCGTCCGGAAGCACTGTATCTGAACGGAATGACCTTGGGCTTATCGTAGCCGAGCCAGACTGCGCAGACATAGTAAGGTGTGCCGCCGGCTATCCAGCTGTCCTTGGTGTCACTCGTGGTACCGGTCTTGCTCATCAGCTCGAACTTGCCGAGATTCTTGCTCTTGCGGAAATCTCTTGCCGGGACGGTCTTGAGCAGTTCGCGCATGACCTCTGCGGTATCCTCGCTGAGAACTCTCTCGGGCTCGGACTTCGTTTCGAGCAGGACTTCCGTGCCCGTGGCATTTGTGACTTTATAATAGCAATAGGGCTCATAGTAATAGCCGTTGTTGCCGAACACGGCATATGCCGCCGCCATTTCGACAGTAGTGACGCCGTTTGTCAGAGCGCCGGTTGCAAGGGGCGCGATATTCGCATCCGCAGAATCATCAAGAGTTGTCAGATGGAACGTCTTTTTCATGAAGTTATAGGCCTCGTTGACTCCGAGCATCTCCGTAATTATTCTGACGGGCACGGTATTGAACGACTTCTGGATAGCATACTGGACGGTTATTTCTTTCTTGCTTCCGTTCGTACCGTCCGCATTCTGCGGCCAAAGCTTGCCGTTTTGATAGATTGAATAGTCGAGAATCATGCTCGACCAGTTGATATAGTTCTTCTCGAGCGCGAGAGAATAGGTCGAAAGGGGCTTTATGGACGAACCGGGCTGTCTCGGGGACTCGGACGCTCTGTTGAGGCAGAGGTTGCCGTTCTTTTCGCCCGCCTGTCCGACTATGCCGACGATTCTGCCCTCATAGTCCATGACGGTTGCCGCAGACTGAGCAGCGGGATGCTCGGCGGTGTCTGCCTCCTTATCGAAAGCGATTCTGTTTGAATATACGGTATTGAGAACCTTCTGAACATCGGGGTTGGCAGCAGAATATATCTTGAGTCCGCCGTAATTTATCTTCTCCATCGCCTGGCGGTAGGTGTAGCCGTATTTGCTCATCAGATCCTTGCAGACGGTCTTGATGACATAATCGACATAGAAATCCTGATATTCCTTCTCGGTGTTCTTGTCCTCGGTAGTGTTCTTGGTCTTGCCCGGCTTCGGGACATAGCCCTCGCTGTTTGTGAACACGAGCTTATAGTTAACTGCTTCTTCGTACTCCTCTTTGCTTACCGCCTTTTCCTCGAGCATATATTTGAGGCAGAGTTCCTGACGCGTTTTGTTCGCCTCGGGATTGAGCAGAGGGTTATACTTCGTCGGCGCTTTTGTTATGACCGCGAGGGTCGCGCACTCAGCGAGATTCAGCTCGCTGACATCCTTGCCGAAATAAGTCTCGCTCGCAGTCTGGACGCCGTAGCATCCGTTGCCAAGATAGAGGGTGTTGAGATAAGCTTCAAGGATAGCGTCCTTGCTGTAGTGCTGCTCAAGGTTCAGAGCGCGCTCTATCTCCTTGAACTTTCGAACGACCGTGACCTCCTTGTCGTTGGTTAGGTTCTTGACGAGCTGCTGGGTTATTGTCGAGCCGCCGCCGCTGGAAAGTCCGGTAGCCGCGCCGAAGGTACGCAGCCAGTCGACGCCGTGATGCTTTTTAAAGCGCTTATCCTCAAGGCAGATGAAAGCGTTTTTGAGATTCTCCGGCATCTTATCGGAATCGACCCATATTCTGTTCTCCTCGCCGTGGAGCTGAGCCATTTCAACGAGCTCATTGTTGCTGTCATAGGCATAGACGAACGAGGTCTGGTTCTGATTCGCCTTGTAGTCGTCGAGATTTATCGCGATCTCACCGTGGGCAAAGGACACGATATTGAAGAAAACATAACCTCCGATTATCGCCGCGGTGAGCATACCGACGACGAGCACACAGAGTATGACCAGCAGAGCTATCCTGCCGGCTTTTTTATTCGGCCTTTTATTCTTCTTTTTGGAAGATTTTTTGGCTGTTCCCATCTTTTTCGATGCGTTTGCGGAGCTGTTTGCCATCCGTGCGCCTCCTTCACATTACAATCCAGTTAAAAATTATAGCATACTTTTTGCAAAAAGTTTAGTCTAAATCCAAATATTCTCATTATTTTGTAAAATCAAAACAATAGCAGTGTATAAAACAACGTATAAAAATGCCCGAAAGGGGCAAAAATCACCACGAAAGCAGAAAAAGTAAGCCTGCGGAAAGGAAAAGAAAAGATGAAAACCACGATAAAAAGCATCGCCGTTGCCCTCGCGTTCTGCGCCGCGGCGTTTCTGACCGTCTCGGCTATAATCGAAAACACCGCGCCTAACGGGAGCGAAAAATACATCATGCGCGACTACAACGGCAGGATAGCGGTGTTCGTCTACGGCGAGGACGAGCCGCAGGAGGTGTTCGATGTTTTCACATCTTCCCTGCCACGCGGCGAGGCCGAGCGCGTCTACAAAGGAATAACGGTCGAGGGCGACGAAGCACTTCAAAAGCTGATAGAAGATTTTACAGGGTAGCAAAAACAAAAGCGGCTGTTATCATCACGCAGGCACTGGGCCTCATGATGAACAGCCGCATTCTATTTTTATTATCGATATTTATTCGCCCTTATCAAACATATCGTTAAGCTGGGCGCACACGGCGGACATTCTGCCGATACGCTCGCGCAGGATAGTTTCGGCTTTCTTCTGCGCCTCGGCGACTATTGCGTTCGCCTGCTCCTGCGCTTCGGTAACTGTCTTCTGTGCCTGGCTGCGCGCGGCGGTAACTATTGCATCCGACTGACCGCGAGCCGACTCATTACTCACTTCGAGCAGACTCTTCTGCGCCTCAAGGTCGGATATCTCCTTTTCGAGAGCTTTCTTTCTGCTCTCTGCGGCGTTGAGCTCGTCAATCATATATCTGCCCTGCTCGTTTCTGAGCTTTTCGAGGCGCTTTATATGCTTTGCAAATGCCACGCAGTTGTTATACAAACTGCGGTTCTGCGTTCTGAGAGCTTCTATCTCTTCACTAGAAGCCTCTTCGCCCGCGGGAGCTTCGGCGCGCTTTTCAAGCTCCGAGCCCCAGGCGTAAATTTTATTGTATTCCTCCTGCAGCATCGAGATATATGAATCCGTTGCCGCGATATCGTATCCCCTATCAACTACGGGGAGCTTCATCTTTCCTTCCACTTCTGTCATTCCTTCCTAAAAATCAGCTGTTTCTCTTTGCTATATCAACAAGGTTCTTGTAGCTTATCGCCATCGACTCGCGCGGGTCGATATCGCAGGTGTCCTGCTCGATAACGATATATCCGACGCCCGAATCCCTGCATGCGCGGTAGCACTCATCGAGATTGAGGTTGCCCGTGCCTACTTCGGCAAAATCGGGCTTGTTCTCGCTGTTGATTTTATAATCTTTGAAGTGGCAGACCTTCATTCTGCCGCTGAGGCGCTTTATGAAATCCGCCGGATCGCCGCCGCCGTACTGAACCCAATATGTGTCCATTATAAAGCCGAACAGCTCAGGATCGGTGTCGTCGATAAGCATATCTATAACGCGCCTGCCGTTATATTTCTTGAACTCGAAGGCGTGGTTATGATAGGCAAAGTGCATCCCCATATCGCGGAGCTTCTTAGCAAGCTCGCCCGTGAGCTTTATGAACTCGCGCACGCCCTCTTCGCTGCCGCTGTACTCCCCCGGCATGCAGCCGACTCCGAGCGTGTCGCAGTGGATCATTTTATGCTCCCTGACAACGGCTTCGGTATCGCTGAGCATGCGGTCGAACGAAGTGTGCGTGACGCAGACATCCATATTGTACTTATCAACAAGATATGCAACCTTCTCCGGCTCGATAGGTCCGATAGCGGAAATTTGAATCGTGTTGATGCCGATAGAATCAAGATAAGCAAAAGCCTTTTCGGCATCCTCATAATTCTGTATGTAATCGCGTAAAGTATAGAGCTGCGCGCCGAGTTTGATATCCGACACGAGAGCACCTCCGTTCCCGCTTTTTCTACAGATTATTATATTATAGCCGTCCCGAAGTTTCAAGTGAATTTACAAAAAAAGCCTGGACTTGCAAACTCCGACAAACCGCGAATATAGATATTCTACGGGAGGCTGTGCTATGTTCGGTTGGTTTTTGCAGTTATTTTCAAACGGATTTCTCTTTTTTATCCTGCATCTGAGCCAGCCGGGCTCATTTGCCCCGCCGCTGAGTGCGGCGCAGGAGCGCGAAGCTCTTGCAAAAATGCACGCAGGCGACAAATCGGCGCGCAGCGAACTCATCGAGCACAACCTGCGGCTCGTGGCGCACATAGTCAAAAAATACTACGCCGCATATTCGGATCAGGACGATCTTATTTCGATAGGCACGGTCGGGCTGATAAAGGCTATAGACTCATTCAAGCCCGACAAGGGCACGCGCCTTGCGACATACGCCGCGAAATGCGTTGAAAATGAGATACTGATGCACTTTCGCTCGATGAAAAAGAGCGCGCACGACATCTCGCTCGAAGACCCGATCGACAGCGACAGCGAGGGAAACCCGCTCACGCTAATGGATATTATCTGCACGCCGGACTGCATCGCAGACGATCTTGATTTGAAGATAAAGAGCGAGAAGCTGCGCGGGCTCGTCATTGGCATACCCGATCCGCGCGAAAGGGCGATAATCGTTATGCGCTACGGGCTCGACGGCAACGAGCCGATGACACAGCGCGAGATAGCGTCGATGATGAACATCTCCCGCTCCTATGTCAGCAGGATAGAAAAGCGCGCGCTCGAAAGGCTCGGAAAAGGAATGAAACAGCCGTGAGAATCATCCCACGGCTGCATTTTTATTTTATAATGTCGTTATCCTTGATGTACTTCACAGTCTCATCAACGGTTGTGAACGCGAGGGCGACCGAAGTATCGGCGGCTCCGTAATAGATAGCTATTCTGCCGGTCTCGGCATCCGCGAGTGCGGCGCACGGGAACACGACGTTCGGCACATCGCCGACGCATTCATAGAGCTCATGGGGAGCTAACAGGAAGCTATCCGCGCGGTGGAGCACTTTCCACGGCTCATCTTTATCGAGAATAGCGGCGCCCATGCTGTAAGTGAAGCCGTTGCAACTCGTGAGCACGCCGTGATAGAACATGAGCCAGCCCTCATCGGTTTCAATAGGAGTCGGACCCGCTCCGACCTTTGTCGCCTCCCAGTTCTCGACCGGGCTCATAACAAAGCGGTGCTTGCCCCAATAAGTAAGGTCTTTTGACTGGCTGATGAATATATCGCCATAAGGGGTGTGTCCCCTGTCGCACGGGCGAATGAGCAGAAGATACTCGCCGTTCACCTTGCGCGGGAAAAGAACGCCGTTGCGGGCAACGGGATAGCAGGCATCCTCAAGCTGAGTCCAGCTCTTAAAATCCTCGGTATAGGCTATACCGATAGTTGTGCCGTGAGGGGTGAGATTGACCCACGAGAGATAGTATTTTCCGTCGAGTTCGCACAGGCGCGGATCGTAGCCGCCGAAGATATATTTATCCTCAAGCTCCCAGTTTATCGCGTCTTTGCTGAAGCCGACAACGAGCTTATGGGCGCGCGAGCGGATATCCGCCCTGAAAACTCCCGCAAAGCCCGAGCCGTAAGGCACAACAGCGGAATTGAAAATGCTGTTCGCCATATGCAGATTGTCGCGGGTGATAACGGGATTGCTGCTGTAACGCCACACGGGATATTCAAATCCTGCGGGCTTATCCTCCCACGGGATATTTGGTATGTTTGTTCCGATTATTTTTGCCATATCTGACTCTCCTTCCGTCCTTTAGATTTTAGCATAGATAGAGACAAAAAGTAAAGAGGAAGGGCGGAAATAAGAAAGAAAGTAAAAAAGTGGCGGATATTTTAAAAAAGTTTGAAAAAAAGACTTGCCAAATCGCTTTTCATGTGGTATTATTGATGAGCTTTCCGGGTGTGGCGCAGCTGGGCGAGGAGAAATGCCGCCGCCTGTGGCGGATGAAGGCATTGCTTCGAGGTGAAGAAACAAGGAGCGGAACGAGCGCTCCAAGCGAAGTACCGCGACTATGTTTCTGAAGGAAGCGCCGCGGCGATTAGCAAAAGCCGACAAGCGGGAAGCAAACTGAATTTAGGTACAACCGGGTGTGGCGCAGCTGGTAGCGCGCTTGACTGGGGGTCAAGAGGCCGTGAGTTCAAGTCTCGCCACTCGGACCAGTTAAAAAGCTTTGAAATCTAACGGTTTCAAGGCTTTTTATTTTTTGCGTAGGATTAGAAAGTATATATTTTCTAACACTTTTTCTAACACTTTGATATTTCGCTAAAAAGTTTATTAATGCACTTGTTTAGGCAAACCGCCAAACGCAAGAACATTTTCATTATCATTTAAAAAGTGCAGAGTAAATACAGAGAATTGCGGACTAAATCCACTAAAAAATTACATAGAAAATCCCGAAACACCGCTATTGATGTTCCGGGATTTTTGTTTTGCATTATATTGCTCTTACTTCACTCCGTCGAGTTCAAAGGCATAGAGCCAGCCGCATTTCATTTCGTCGGGGTTTATCTGCGGGAATACGAGCTTTGCTTTGCCGTTGTCGTTTTCGACGGCTATGGGCGCGTCATGCGCTAAAAGCTTCGCCTTTATATCCGGATTGTAATCCACCTTGTCGAGCGTGAGGCTGCCAAACGGATAGGCGTTCGTTATCGCGTAGACCTTGTCGCCCTTTCTAGTGTAATATGTACCCTCCTGCGGCGCTTTGGTATAAATGCGCGTGCCGTAGATAGCGTCGCCGTTGACACTGAGCCACTTACCCATATCGAGCAGGCGCTCCTGCATAATAACAGGGATAGTGCCGTCCGCGGCGGGGCCGATATTGAGCAGGAAGTTGCCGCCCTTTGAGACGAGCGAGCAGAGCGTTTCGATAAGTTCCTTGCTGCTCAGATATTCGTCAACGCCCTCGATGCGGTTGAGTCCGAACGATGCGCCGATACCGCGGCACTCCTCGAACGGGCGGTCGAGCTCGACCTCTTCGATGCGTCTGCCGTTGTCGATGATGCCGTATTCGGTAGTGAAATTGCCGCCCAAGCGACCTCTTGTCTCCGTGCCCCAGCGGTCGTTGGGGACTATCGTATCTTTAACAGGCGATTCGTTATAGAGCCACTGGAGGAAGTCTGTCGAGTGCCAGACGGAGCTCGGGTGATCCCACTCCCCGTCCGTGAACAGAGTCCACGGCTCGTATTTTGTTATAAGCTCTTTGAGCATCGGGATAAGATGCTTTACAGCATACTCCTCGGGATCTTTGAGATAGAGCGGATGGAACCACTCATAAACCGAATGGTAGACGCCGAACTTAACATCCGTCTTTTCGAGCGCGGCTTTCAGCTCGCCGCAGAAGTCCCTGTGAGGTCCGACATCGACGCTGTTCCAGTTCCACGCATAGTCGCTCTTGAACATGCAGAAGCCGTCATGGTGCTTCGAGACGAGGTTTATATACTTTGCGCCGGACTTTTCAAAGAGCTGCGCCCACTCATCGGCATCAAAAAGTTCCGCCTTGAAGCCGCTGACAAAGTCCTCATACTGCGTTCCGGGGGCATACACCCTGTCGTGGAACTTGCGCGCGGCGCTGTTCTCGTCGCGTATCTGCTGCATATACCACTCGGCATACTGCCCTTTTTCGGTATACGCAGGCACGGAATAGAGACCCCAGTGGATGAATATGCCGAACTTCGCGTCCGCGAACCAATCCGGCACATGGCGGCTGTTGAGCGATTCCCAGTTGTTTTCGTAATGCATTTTAACTCTCCGTTTTTGTTATATTTCTGAAAAGACGTCGCCGACGCCATTGAATATATATGTGGGTCTGTAGGGATAGAGATTGACATCCTCGAGGCTTGTGACTCCGGAGAGGACGAGGACTGTGTCAAGACCGGTTTCGATGCCCGCGATGACATCCGTGTCCATTCTGTCGCCTATCATAGCTGCCTCCGCCGAATGGACGCCGAGCATCTTGAGTCCCGTGCGCATCATGAGCGGATTGGGCTTACCGACGAAATACGCCTTCTTGCCCGTCGCCATCTCTATCGGAGATATGAGCGCGCGGCACGCGGGGACGATGCCATCCTCGACTGGACCCGTGAGATCGGTATTCGTGCCGATGAGCTTCGCGCCGTTTCTGACGAGGTTCGACGCATGGACGACCGTCTCATAGTTATAGCTCGAAGTCTCGCCGACTATGACATAGTCCGGGTCGATGCTGTTCATTGTGATACCCTGGTCATAGAGCGCGTTGACGAGTCCGGGCGCGCCGATAACATACGCTGAGCAGCCGGGCTTCTGACTGCTGATAAATTTTGCCGTTGCGAGGGCACTGGTATAAAAATGACTCTCGTCAACATAAAGTCCCATTCTCTCAAGCTTCTGCTGAAGCTCACGCGGCGAGCGTTCGCTCGAATTCGTAAGGAACAGGAACGACTTGTTTTCTTTATACAGCCACTCCACGAACTCTTTGACATCCGGAAGCAGTCTGTCTCCGTGATATATGACGCCGTCCATATCACATATAAATCCTTTTTTCGCTTTTAATGCATCCATATTTTCCCTCCCATGATAGGTTAGAATAAGCTTATCAGTTAACGGGTGCAAAGTCAATAACTCACTTTGCGTTTATATTCACAAGCTCTGCGCGGAGCTTTGAATAGACTATTTTCTGGCTGCTGTAGAGTCCGTAATAGCCGGAGAGCAGATAGCTCACAGCGGCGGCGAGCGCAAACAGCGGCATACCCTGCGCACCGAAGAGTTCTATGCTCAGGAATATTGAAGCGAGCGGACAGTTGACAACGCCGCAAAAAAGCGAGACGAGTCCGACCGCCGCGGCAAACCCGGGATCGAGCCCGATAAGTCCGCCGACGACGCATCCGAAAGTCGCGCCGACGAAGAAAGTCGGGACTATTTCGCCGCCCTTGTATCCCGAGCCGACGGTGACGGCGGTGAAGATAAATTTGAGCAGGAACGCCTCGGGCTTCGCATTGCCGCCGATGGCGCGCTCGACTATATCCATGCCCGCGCCGTTGTAGTCCCCACTTCGGCAGATAAGAGACAGCGCGACGATTATTAATCCACCGACGACTGCGCGGACAAAAGTATTTTTAAACAGCTTTGCAAAGAGTTTATGCGTGCCGTGCAGACCGAGGCAGAATCCGATGCTCAGCAGAGCGCATATCGCGGCGAGCAGAGCGGTAAGCAGGCAGCTTTTGAGCGAGAATGCTGGGATATTCGAGACGGTAAACGCGACGGGCTCAGTGCCCATAAGAGTCGAGATAAAATATGCGACGAACGCGGACACGACGCACGGGAGCAGACCCGCATAGTAAATGACACCGACACTGATAACGCCGAGGGCGAAAACGGCGGCGGTTATCGGCGTTCCGAAAAGCGCGGAGAACACGGCGCTCATGCCGCACATAGTCATGATATGCATATCTTTTTCATCGAGGCGGGATATTTTGCCTATCAGTCCCGCGATGCTGCCGCCGAGCTGAAGAGCCGCGCCCTCCCGTCCGGCGGAGCCGCCGAAGAGGTGCGTTATAACAGTCGAGACAAATATCAGCGGAGCGAGCAACGCCGGCACGCCCTGCGGCGAGCGCACGGCATCGAGTATCTCGTTCGTACCTATATCTTTTTTGCCGGAGAGCTTATACAAACCGGCTATCACAAGCCCGCCGACGGGCAGCAGAAATACTATCCACGAATGAGCCTTGCGCACGCCGGTAACATATTCGACGCTCAAATGAAACAGCGCACCGACCACGCCGCCGACAGCGCCCGTAACCGCAGCGAGGGCGAACCATTTCAGAAAAGTCAGCAGATACTTTCCCGCCGACTTACAGTTATTTTTCCAGTTATTTTTCAGATTTATTTTGACAGACTCCACTTTTACCCCATCCATTAATATATGTTGATTAGATTTTATCACTTTATCACGGCTTTGGCAACGAGAAGAAAAAAATTTGAGCCGGCGGTTGATGTAATTATTGGCAAAGTCAAAACAATTGATTTTATTCTTGGTAATTCGGAATTGTTATGGCTTTGTATCAGATGCCGCCGAATTTGTGCAGATTTCGCGGGCGGATGATATCCGCCCTACCGTGCACTTATATTACTTTGAGCAAAGCAAAACAATTCATCGGTCTTGGTTTACGCCGAACTGTCTTCCTTTACGCAAGGGAGTCGAAGTAAAATTTATATTGCGATAAAAATTCAAGGACCGCCGGAGCGATCCTTGGGTTTTTATTTTTCTTTGAGCAGCTTTGCGAGTTCATCCATGAACGTATTGATATCCTTGAACTGCCTGTAGACGGAGGCGAAGCGGACATATGCGACTTCGTCGATGCTCTTGAGCTTCTCCATTGCGAGCTCACCGATATAGACGGTTGTCACCTCGCGGTCGAGCGAATTCTGGAGCACAGCCTCAATCTCGCTGACTGCCTTTTCGAGCTGTTCCATATAGACCGGACGCTTTTCGCACGCCTTGAGCATGCTGTTGAAAAGCTT
Source organism: Oscillospiraceae bacterium (assembly GCA_003514385.1). Classification (GTDB taxonomy): domain Bacteria; phylum Bacillota; class Clostridia; order Oscillospirales; family Acutalibacteraceae; genus CAG-177. The sequence continues at coordinate 151,011 of DOQR01000007.1, forward strand.
GTTTCTGTCAAAAACCTCGCGCGATTTGTCCTTTTTGACGACGACTATCGGCACGGTCTCGATTATCTCATAGGTCGTAAAACGCTTGCCGCAGCTGATACATTCGCGGCGGCGGCGTATTCTCTCGCCCTCGTCGGTGGGACGCGAGTCGATGACCTTGCTCTCTTCAAAACCACAGAACGGACACTTCAAAGCTATCACTCCATCTTACTTATTTTTTTGGACTTTCAGGCCGCACAAAAACCTGAAGAAGTTATTGCTGTCAAGAATATACTTTGATACAAGATAACTCACAATATAACTTCCCGCAAACAATATCAGCACTATAAGCGCGGGAGTCGTGATATGAGCTTTTGTGACCACGAGCCAGCGCAGACCGGTTACCAGGAATGCATTGAGCAAATAATACTGAAGGGAATATTTTCCGCTTGTCATCAGCTGATTTTTTATAAACTTCGGCAGTTTCACCAAAGAGAAGAACGAGGCAAAGAAAGCAGAGGCTGCAAAAGCGGATATATATATTCCCGCAACAGAATAGACATTGTCCGCATATATTCTCAGCGGAACAAATGACAAACAGAACACCACTGCACTTACCGCCAAAATAACGATACGCTTGTCCTTTATTTTTTCGAAATCACAGCCTTTGAGCATCATACCTGCGATAAAATATGTAAGATAATACACAACGCTCTTTAAGCAGCATATCTCGGGCAAATCGAACAACGCTGATACAACAACACAGGCCGCTATAAACGGTAAACCGAGGAATCGGTTCTTTTTCAATATAATCGAAAAAAGAGGCGCGATGGCCGAGATTATAAACAGTGCATAAAGAAACCAGTATCCGCCGGACGATGTTCCCTGGAAGAAGAACTGGAACAGTGCGGATTTGAAGTCCATTTTTCTGTTAACAAGGCTTCCTCCGACAACCCTGAGGAACAATGCAACTGTGTTAAAAACTGCATAAGGAATAAGTATTCTCTTCACACGGGAAAGAAGATATCCGCCGTAATTACCCTTATATGAGCACAAAAAGCCGGATATCATAAAGAATAACGGCATTTGATAAGAATCCACAAAAGTTTTGAGCGCATTGCTCCATGCAACATTCTCAAGATTCACCGGGTATACTATCACCGAATGACATATAAGCACCGAGATGATAGCGACGCCTTTGAGTATGTCAATAAGATCGATATGTTTCTTGGCTTCCACGCGCAATGCCCCTTTGCACAATTTCTATATTTTATTATCGCATAAAGTCAAACTTGTTGTCAACATAATCTTTTAAGCATATACATCGAATCGGTCAGCTGATCTATGCGCTCGAAGCCCGAGCGGTAGAGCTCGATAACGCAGTCGCCGGAATATCCGGTTTCTTTCATAAGCGAAAAGAGGGCGGCGAAATCGAATTTTCCGTCAAACGGCGGAATGCACTTGTGATTCTCGTCGTGGTCGCTCAAGTGTATGTGGCAGATATTATCGGAAAACTCCCTGAAAAATTCTATCGGGTCGACCCCGGCGAGATACGCCTGCTTAATGTCGAGCACCATATGAAAATCCACACCGAGGCGCGATTTCAGCTCGTTCATAAGCTCCGGCGTCTGCCCGTTATGATGGACAACATTTTCCTGTGCGAGGATTATCCCCTGCTCATGTGCGTCGCGGACAAGCAAACCTAGTCGCTCGGCGTATTCGTCGGTGCTGATATTCACCGGCATCTTTGCGCCGTGGAGCACGACTATTTTCGCGCCTATCGCAGACGCGGCGGCATAGTATTTTTTGTAAAACTCCCTGTAATCGTCGAAGCGGCGCTCATACTGACTGAAGAGGATATAGCCCTCGGCGAACGAGGTAAACGGATGTATCGAACGGATGCGTATGCCGCTGTCAGAGGCTATAGACGAAATGCGGCGGAGAAAATCCGGTTCCAACTCCGACGGCGAATTAAAAAACACCTCGGTGACTTTTGCCCCCGCTTCGGCGACACAGCGCAGAGCCTCTTCTGTCGCGGCTGGATAAAAGCAGGCGGTGGATATTCCGACGGACATTCGTTTTCCTCTCCTTTCCTCAAAAGTAAAAATCTTTGCATTGCGCAAAATCGCACTCCGGGTTAGAATCAAACAAACGGAGGTGAAGATATGCGCGGCATAAAAGAAAAAATTGCAGAAAATTTAAGCTACATAAATCCCGTTTCGCGCAGGATGCTGCTCGGCGCGGTTATTATTTTTGAGCTTCTCTTCACCCTTGCCGTCTGCGCGCTGCTGCTCGCGGGGCGCGGATTCGACTACTGGAGATGCATATATCTTGCAAAGGACGCGCTAGACTGCATCCGTCCGAGCATGGGAGTCATGCTCTTCGGCTCGCTGATAATGCAGGCTATCGACCCCAAGGGTGAAAAGCAGGATTAGTATCGCACTTAATATGTATATGATATCACAAAAAAGCGCCGAATACAATTAAATTCGGCGCTTTTTGGCGCGTCTGCATATGGACATTTACCGAAAAAGTATGATATACTTTTAAAAGCGTTTTTATTTTTGCGCTTCGGAGGGAATATGACAAGAGACAAGCTAATCAAAAAAATTGCGACATGGATAATGATGGCGATAATGCTTTCGGTCTTCTCGCTGGATATAATCTGCGTTGCGATGTGCAACAAATATCAGAATAAATTTGAAATCACCCCGGCGCAGTTTTCGTCGGACGGCACGGCGGACAGAATACATTTTCTAAACACCTACAACTCAGACGCGATACTCATAGAATCAAACGGCAAGTTCGCGCTCATCGACTCCGGCGAGGGCGACCGCAATCCGCGCAGGAAGCTCAGCTACAACGGCAGCGAAGAGGCTGTTATAAAATATCTGAAAAAGGCTGCCGGCGACGCAGAGGGCAAAGTAACGCTTGAATTTGCGCTCGGCACGCACAATCACTACGACCATGTCGGCACATTTGAGGCGATAGCCAACGACCCGGACATCACGGTAAAGACATTTTACATAAAGCCCGTCAACCGCGAAATAGCCCACGAATATGAATACAACGGCTGGGGCATCGAGGCAACATATGCAGACACGGTAAAGGCGTTTCAGAACAGGGGCACAGTTGTTACTTCCGAGATACCGAGCGAGCCGTTCAATTTCGGCGACTTCACGCTTACTTTCTACAATACAGCACTCGATGACGCGCGGCTTCACGGACAGGGCGAAAACGCCGAATCCGTCGGAACGATGGTCGAAAAGGGCAAAAAAAGCGCATTCCTCGCCGCGGACATAACGAGAACCACCGGACTCGAGGGCTTACTTCTGCCGCAGCTTCATAAGGTGGATCTGCTCAAAGTCGGACACCACGGCTACTACGGCTCGACCTCGTGGAAATTCGCAAAGGGACTTTCGCCGAAGATAGCGATAATCACAAACAGGCTCGGGAAGATATATCCCGATGTCAAATGGACGCTCACAATGAAGAGCCACAGCGCGATATTCGCGACGGTCGACGAAAACGGAATCATCGCAGAATTCACGGACAACGACGAAATCAAGCTTTCAAACCACGCGCAGGATTAAAAAAATATCAAAAGCAGGAGTCCCACGGCTCCTGCTTTTTTATGCTCCGATTCTTTTGACTCCGCGCACGGCATCGGGAGAATTGCTCTCATCCATCTCCGGGAGCTGATTCCAATAGCGTTTGGGCATGAAGTTCATGCGGCATCGGGGATTATACCGCGCCTCGATAGCTACCGTATCATAGAAATGCTTCCACAGCGCGCGGAAATACAGCTCCTCGTCCCCCGCCTGCGGCTGTACAAAGCCGTCTAACGGGATAATCATTTTCTGCCTGTTATGCCAGACGAGCGCCTGCGAATGGGTCTTGTCATATATGAGAAACGATTCGTTCGGATATCTGTCGCAGAAATGCGGCGCGAGCAGGGGCAGGACGGAATTTTTCGGCTCGATAATCGAAGTGAGGGTGTTATCCTCACTGATGCTGAAGCGGACAAAGCCGGTATACTTATGGCTCTCCTGCTTGAGGGCGCGTACGGCTTTCGTCAGGCGCGAAACGGTATCATCGGCGAGCATACGCAAGACACCCGCGCCGTAGTGCATCGCCATATGCACAAAATCGTTGATGAGCGTTCCCATGTCCTCGACGCAGGTCAGGTACCCGAGCCGCACGGCGTTCCAGACATCGGCGCTGACATTTTTGAGCCCGCGGCGGACTCTGTCCGCCTTTTGCGGGTCGGTATCAACGGTTTTGCACGCAAAGAGAGTCGGCACAAACTCATCCTCCGCGACGATAGAACACGGCAGCTCGCGACTCTCAAAGCTCTCGAAAACAGCTGTCAGAAGTCCCTCGAACGAGCCGTCATATACATATGTTACATCTGACCGTGCAGACATTGTACTACATCCTCCCTTGTTATCCTGTTGTCGAACAAACTCAGCTGTTCGCCCTGCATATTCGGTAAAAGCGACTGACACCGCTCGGAAATTAACGAGCCGAGGACTCTGTCGGGATTGACATTGAGCCCCGCCAAATGTTTGCCATTGCAGGTTATAAAATACTGGGCACGTTTGAGCACCACGCCGAGTTTTTTGAGATCTTCAAAGCTCAATGGCGAGACACGCCGAGCCGCCAAAATTCTTTGAACGCTGCGCACGCCGACGCCGGGTATTCTCAGCAGTTCTTCCTTTGTTGCGCGGTTTATTTCGAGCGGGAACAGCTCCATGTGATTGAGCGCCCAGTTGCATTTTGGGTCAACATAAGGGTTTAAGAACGGGTGCTTTTCATCGAGCAGTTCGTTCGCATCGAAGCCGTAATAGCGCAAAAGCCAATCCGCCTGATAGAGTCTGTGCTCGCGCAGAAGCGGCGGTTCCGTTGTCTTCGCAGGCAGAAGCGGATTCTCGACGACCGGGATATACGCCGAATAGAACACTCGCTTGAGCTCGTATTTTTTATAGAGCGCCGCGGAGAGCGACATTATCTGATAGTCGCTGTCGGGCGTTGCGCCGACTATCAATTGCGTGCTCTGACCGCCGGAGGCGAAGCGCGGCGCGTGCTTATATCTGACAAGCTCCGCCGAGCTCTCTTTTATCTTATTTGTAATAAGTCCCATCGGGCGGAGTATCGACTCCTTTGTTTTGTCCGGCGCGAGAGTTTGCAGGCTGTTGTTCGACGGCAGTTCGATATTGACGCTCATTCTGTCCGCGAACATACCCAGACGGGTTATCAGCGCGTTATCCGCGCCCGGGATCGCTTTGGCGTGGATATATCCGCCGAACCTGTATTCTTCGCGCAGAATACGCAGAGTCTCTATCATGCGCTCGCAGGTATAATCGGGGCTGCCGACGACGGCGGACGAGAGGAAAAGCCCCTCGATATAATTGCGGCGATAAAAATTCATCGTCAGCTCCGCGAGCTCACGCGGCGAAAATGTCGCGCGGCGGACATCGTTGGAGACGCGGTTGACGCAATATTTGCAGTCAAAGACGCAGGCGTTGCTCATGAGGACTTTCAGCAGTGATATACATCTGCCGTCCGCCGCGAAGCTGTGGCATATGCCGCACGCGGCGGCGTTGCCTATCCCCTCGCCGCCCGAAGACCTGTCCGTTCCGCTGCTCGTGCAGGCGACATCATATTTCGCCGAATCGGAAAGTATCTCCAGCTTGTCAAACAGATCCACGCTCTCACCAGATTTCAAACATTTGTTCGTACATATTATATATCAGAACATTTGTTTGTGTCAAGAGCTAATATAAAAAATATCGGCCGCGCCTAAACTTCGGGCACAGCCGATATTATTTTACAGGATGATGCAGATGAGTCCGCTGCATCCCTCGTTGATGACTTTTTCGAGCGTCTCCTGCAGTTTCATGCGCGCCGCGGCGGGCATACGGTAGAGCTTGTTGTGCAGTCCCTCGTTGACGAGCTCATGCAGTGACTTGCCGAAGATATTCGACTCCCATATCTTCGTCGGGTCCTCTTCGAACTCCTTGAGCATATAGTTGACAAGTTCTTCTGACTGGGACTCCGAGCCGACTATCGGCGCGACTTCTGTTGTTATATTCGCCTTCATCATGTGTATCGACGGAGCGGAGGCGCGCAGGCGCACGCCGTATCTGCCGCCCTGGCGCATTATCTCCGGCTCTTCGAGGCTCAATTCATCGAGCGACGGCATGACTATTCCGTAGCCCGTCGCTTCAACTTCGTCGAGCGCGCCCTTGAGCCGCTCATATTCGCGGCGCACGGCGGCGAGTTCGCGCATGCAGCTCATCAGATCCTGCTCACCGGAGATATCGAGTCCCGTCTCCTCGGCGAGTATCTTATAGAACAGACTGCCGTCTATCTGCGCCTCTATCCGCGCCGCGCCACAGGACAGATCCATTTTCGCTATCTTCGCGCCCGTCACATATTCGCACGAGCAGATATCCTCGGCGAGGTGTTTTACATCGCGGAGGGTGCGGAGGTTCTGCGCCGCTTCGCTCACGGCGCTGCAAAGTCCCGAGCGCAGCCAATGATCGCGGCTGAGAGTCATAGCCCAACCCGGCAGACCGACACTGACTTCTTTGACGGGGAACTCGAAGAGCACCTGAGTGAGAATCTCTTTTATCTCCTCCTCGCCTATCTCGAGGCAGTTCACGGGCATGACGGGCACGCCGTATTTATCGGTCAGCGACGCCGCCATATTTTTGACTTCGTCGGACTCCGGATTCGTGCTGTTCAATAGGACAACAAAAGGCTTTTTGAGCCCTTTGAGCTCTGATATTACCCTGCCTTCGGCTTCTTCATATTCGCTGCGCGGAATCTCGCTTATCGAGCCGTCAGTCGTTATGACAAGACCTATTGTCGAATGTTCGCTGATGACCTTCTGTGTGCCTATCTCCGCCGCCATATTGAACGGTATCTCATGCTCGAACCACGGAGTTTTTACCATTCGTGGGCTCTCGCCCTCGATATAGCCGAGGGAACTCGGGACGATATATCCCACGCAGTCTATGAGCCGCACGCGGAATGTCGCCTCCGCCTGTAGCGATATCTCGACGGCGTTTTCGGGGATGAATTTCGGCTCGGTGGTCATTATTGTGCGTCCCGCCGCGGACTGCGGGAGCTCATCGGTCGCGCGGTCGCGCACGCTCTGGCTCTCGATATTCGGCAGAACGAGGGCATCCATGAAGCGCTTTATAAACGTTGATTTTCCGGTTCTGACAGGGCCGACAACGCCGATATAAATATCGCCCTGAGTGCGCTTTGCAATGTCGCTGTAAATATTTCTCTCCTGCACGGTTATCCCTCCTCAGACTCCGGGTATCAGCAGCATACATTTCTGCGCCACTGTTTCACCCGTTATGCCGTTTTCCTGCTCCACCGCTTCGACGGTCGTGTTATACCGCCTCGCGATATCCCATATTTCTTCACCTGCATCCGCAAAATAGACTGTCAGCGCGGCGCCGCCCGTCTTTTTGCCGTCGGAATCGGAGCATTCTATTGAAGTGACGGTCTTGCGGCGGACGCTGTCGAAGATACAGCCCGAGATATTCATCTCGACCCTGACATCGGCGCTTCCCGAAGCGCAGGCGGCGCTCGCGGCGGTTATCTCGATGCACGGCGAGCACTTGAGATCGCCGCACTTTCTGACCGCTCGGCGATATTCGTAGTTCGTCTGCCGCTGGGCGTAGCATGGCTGGGATTCGGCATCGGTATAGAGAAAATGTAGTGTCAGTTCGCCGGAGATTATTATTCCGTCGGAGTCCTGCGCCACACTCTTGGATAAGTCGGAGCACCAGAGAGCCAAAATCTGTCTCGCCTCCGGCAGATCCTGCGTGCTGCGGCAGGTGAAAGTGTCGTTGAACTTATCGGCGATGACAGCAAAATCGGCATTGCGGCTCTTTGTTTCAAGGTCACAGCAGACGGAATAGGCATCGGTGACGGTCGGGAAGCTCAGCTCGCGATAAGCCTTGACTCCCGCGCCGACGCGCGCGCTGATATCAATCAGTCTGTTGTCGCCAGCCTGGTCGGCCTTCGGCAGGACTTCGAGCGAAGTGACGGGCAGGCAGACGCAGCAGGTGCAGTCCTCGTCAATGCCCTCGAGATTTATTATCTGGCTTATCGGCATGGAATGGCCGAAGCTGAATATTTCGCCGCCCTCGCCGCAGCAGACTGCGCTGACGGTGAGTTCGCCCTTGACGAGCAGTTTGTTGCTGATGACCTTTATCTCCTGCGCGAGCGCCGCCGCCTGCGCGCTCAGCACGCAGGACACCGCCGGGTCGCCGTCGGGCAGAGGCACGGTCTCGCTCATCGGGAACGCAGTCTCGGTGCAGGCGACGAGGCTTGCGGTGCGGCTGTCACAGCATCTGAGCTGGATTCCCGCACCCTCTGCTCCGGTTATTATCTCTTCTTCTTTTACGCCGGATATGCCGAACGCCACGCTGACCACGGCGTGGATATCGAGCCTGCGCGGGCTGACGGCACGGCAGTTGGCATACTGAGTATAGGCGCGCACATTCACGCAGCAGTTTTCATCCGCGCCCTTGAGATCGGCGTATTTTGAAAACGGGTATGTCTGCTCGAAGCAGCAGACCGTCCCCTGCTCGTCGGCATAGATGACGCACACGCCGGCTGAGCCATCCGCCGTCGCTCTGTCGCCCGCAGTCTGGACTGCGGTTATGCGCGGAGTGACAAGGCATTTGAGCACGCGCCTGATATCCGGGCAATAATCCGGCAGGGTTATATCGGCATCTATCGGCTGTTCCGCAGTGCAGCTGCCGAGCGTCTCTTCGACACCGACCGACTGCGTTATAACGTTGATTTGCATCGCATTCCTCTCCTTAACAGAAAATGTCAATGCATTTATATTCCGCCCATGTCCCGCGTATGATAAAAACCTGCGCGGTGTTTCAAACGCACTTTAGCACTCTTTTAATTAGAGTGCTAAGTATTTACAATTTGTTCACATATCACTGTATTCTTTTTTAACAAAGCAGGGGTACTATATAATCAAACGAAGGGAGCGAGAGCCCCTGGAGAAGAAAGAGAGTGAGTCCGATGGAAATCGGAGAGCAGTCAGACAAATAAAACAATCACTTCAACATGAATAACAATAAACAACAAACGGAGGAATCAATTATGTTTGAACTTACACCTTATGAACGCAGACATCAGCGTGCACTCTTTAATCCTTTCAGAGATATGGAAAACTTCGAGAAGAACTTCTGGGGCGACATGGCCGCAACAGACTTCAAGACCGATATAAAGGACAACGGCAAGGAATATGTGCTCGAGGCAGAGCTGCCCGGATTTAAGAAGGAAGACATTCACGTCGACATTGAAGACGGCTACATGACCATCAGCGCAGAGCGCAGCAACGAGACCGAGAAGAAGGATGACAAAGGCAACTTTGTCCGCCGCGAGAGGTCTTACGGCTCGTTCAGCAGGAGCTTCGATGTCTCGTCCGTCAAGACCGAAGACATCACCGGCGAATACAAGGACGGCGTTCTGACCCTGACGATGCCTAAGAAAGAAGAAAATGTGCCGACATCGAGAAGAATCGAGATCGGCTGATAAAATGCAAGCGACCCCGGAGGGAATACCCTCCGGGGTTTTGCGTTTTTATGTGTGCTTTTTATAAGAATTACTTCATCCCGTGTTTTTTCATATAATTCGTGATGCAGTCGAGCTCGCTGAAATATATTTTTTCGCCTTTCACTTTCATGAAATGCTCATGCCCTTTGCCGAGCAGGAGGAGGATATCCCCTTTCTGCATATGGTCGAGGGCATATTCTATTGCCTCGGCGCGGTCGGTTATCTTGACATACTTACCCGCTCCGCCGCCTTTTTCGACCCATCCGGCTATCTCGTCTATTATCGCATTCGGATCCTCAAAATCCGGGTCATCGCTCGTGATTATAATAAAATCACACATCTTCGCACTTACAAGACCAAGCTCCTGCCTGCGGATGGTCGCTTTGTTGCCTGTTGAACCGAAGAGCGCAACAACGCGGTTGGGTTTATAATCGCGGACGGTCTCAATGACATTCTCCATGCTAAGACCGTTGTGTGCGTAGTCTATAATTACGCTGTAATCATCGCTGACATGGACTATCTGCATTCTGCCGTCGATGCTCACATGCGAAAACGCCTCGCGCATTTTTTCAACAGGAATGCCCATCTTGCGCAGGAGCGCGACGGACGCAAGAACATTGTAGACGCTGAAAAATCCCGGCATACTGACCTGTGCGTGCCACGGGGAATCAAACTTGCTCTTGCAGTCGAATTCTATTCCGAGGAAGCCCGGGCGGCGCAGAGGATTTATATTCTCTGCATAGTAATCGCACTTTTCGTTGAGCCCGTAGCTTATCACCTCGCCTTTTGACGCGGCGGCAATATCATCAAAAAACGCATCGTCTCGGTTAGCGACAGTGAAGCCGCTGTGGACATAGAGCTGCTTTTTCCAATAGGCGTATTCCTCAAACGTCTTATGCTCGTTTCCGCCGATATGGTCGGGCGAAAGATTTGTGAATATCCCGGCATAGAATTCAACTCCGTGGACGCGGCTCATCTTGAGCCCTATCGACGAAACCTCCATGCAGACAGCCTCGCAGCCACCGTCCGCCATCTCGCGCAGAATTTTCTGAAGCTCATATGATTCAGGAGTCGTGTTGACGGTCGGTATTTTTTTGTCGCCGTAAAACGCGCCGATAGTGCCGATAACGCCTGTTTTTATGCCGCAGTTTTCAAGTGCACTGCGCAGGATATAAGTTATGCTCGTCTTGCCCTTCGTGCCGGTTATACCTATCATTTTCAGCTCATCCGCAGGGTGACCGAAGAAATTTATGCTCATCTGCGCGAGGTCGCGGCGCGTGTTTTCGCTTATCAGCACGATTGCATCATCGGGCAGGCTGAGCGCCTCTTCCGCAACGAACACGCGGCAGCCGAGGTCATATGCGCTCTTTGCGTATTTATGTCCGTCAGTTGTCTCGCCTTTCATGCAGACAAATGCCGTGCCCGGTCTTGCCTTGCGCGAGTCGTAGACTATATCGTATATATCCGCCTGCGGATAATCACCCGCAACGGTCGTGCCCTCAAGCAGTTCTTTCAGAAACATTGTATCTCTCCCGTGAAGTCTTATTTTTCAAACGTTCTTATAACAAAGCCGAAATTGAGTTTCTTTTCGTCGATACGGCGAAGCGCACGCTCAGGGTCGTTGTGATACTCCGCCTCGCTGATTCCCGTCATGCGCCAATCGAGGCTGACAACGGTATCTTTGAGGGGCTCAAGCTCAAAATCATGCTTCGTATCTTCGAGCATCTGCGCCGTGAAATGCTGGGCATTGAAGCTGAAATGCTCCATGCCGAACGGCTCGAATCTGAGTCCCGCCGCGTTTGAATAAACCTCGGCAAAACGGGTGCCGTAATGCGCACCGTTCTCCTGCGGGCGGATATAGTGCTCAAAATTATCCGTCGCCGTTGTGTTCCAGAGTCCGAGACGCTGAGACTTGTATCTGTCGACATAAGCTTCTCTCGGGCCGAAGCCGAAATAGCTGACGCTTTCATTTTCCGCAGGCATAAAGAGCCTGTAGCCGACTTTCGGCAGTATCGGGCATTTCTCGATAACGTCGCCGTCAAAGCAGAGCGTCACGCAGCCGTCGGGCGTGAATTTGTAATCAACATCGGCGTGGATAACGGGCGGGCAGGACGGGCCGCCGATTGCTATCTTCGTCTTGATGCACACGCCGCCGTCAGTCTCGCAGACGAGGCAGGAATATGTTTTCTGCGCGGCATATCTGAAGTTCTTGAGCCTCCACATCTCCGACGAGCCTCTGTTATAGCAGGGCGCGCGCCAGATCTGCGGCTCAACGGGTGCGCTCAGCAGCTCTTTACCGCCGCAGGTTATAGAAGATATGCGTCCGTAGGGCTTATCAAAAGTATAGGCGATATTTCCCGCCTTGATAACCGCGAAGCGGTCATTTTCGCTGAGCTCGACTCTGCCGTCTTTTGGCACATAGGGCGTATAGTCCTTGAGTACAAACTGCTCGAAGCCCGTTTCAAAGCCCTTTTCCGCCCAAGGAGTATCTTTTGTCGAGACAAAGCTCAGAGTCAGCAGGCAGAACGGGAGCGAGCCAAAATCTGCGGGGTCGAAAAGCTTTACAGTAGTACTCCCCTGCGCGGGTGTTGAAAGCGCGGCGGTAGTGACCTCTGAAACGGTCTTGCCATTCTCTGAAAGAGTCCAGTGGATCGCCGTATCGTCGAGCGGAGTAAAGCGCCTGCGGCTCGTGACGGTCACGCTGCCGTCGCCGTTATAGGCGGCCGAATACTGCCGGTAGACGCGTTTCATATCGAAATAGCCGGGGCGCGGGGTGCGGTCGGGATAGACGAGTCCGTCGATGCAGCAAATTGAGCTATTCGGGAAATCGCCGAAATCGCCGCCGTAAAAATAGCGGGCATTGCCGTTTTTGTCCGGGACATTGACCGCGTGGTCGCACCACTCCCAGATGCAGCCGCCGAAATTGTTGTCATACTTCTCGACAAGATCCCAGAACGGATAGACATCGCCAGTGCTCATCGAGCAGACATATTCGCACATATAGAAAGGCTTCTTATATTCTTTATTATTGAGATAGTTCTCTATATATTCCGTGCCGGCGTACATACGGCTCTCGACATCCGAGATATCGGCAAAATTCTCACCCTCGGGGACAGCCTTGAACTCGAGGTGGGAGTTTTCATAGTGAACAAGAGCGCGGTCATCGCGCGAGCGAATATACTGCGCCATCGCTCGGTGGTTGACACCCGCTCCCGACTCGTTGCCGAGCGACCAGAGCACGACACAGCCGTGGTTCTTGTCGCGCTCGAAGAGTCTCTTCGCCCTGTCGACATAAGCCTCGCGCCACTCGGGAGCGGACGAGAGATGCGACCAGCGCGTCCAGTCCCATTCGCCCTCCCAGTCGTAGCCCATGCCGTGGGTCTCGATATCGGCTTCGTCGGTTAGCATTATGCCATATTTATCACACAGCGCGGGGAAGCGCGGATCATTGGGATAGTGCGAGGTGCGGATCATATTGCAGTTGGCTCGCTTTATGAGCATAATATCTTCGAGCATATCGTCGAGCGTGACGGCGTGACCTGTAACAGGATTTGAATCATGGCGGTTGATACCGCGAGCCTTGATTGCTTTTCCGTTCAGAAGGCATATCCCGTCCTTTATCTCGAAGCGGCGCACCGCAGTATCGAGCAGAACGAATTCGTCACCGACGGTCAGCCAGAGCTCATACAGCTCAGGCTGTTCATCGTTCCAAAGAACTGGAGAATTGACGCTTATGCTGAACTTTTCGCCGCTGACACCTTCGGACACAGTAACTCCGTTCGGCGCGACGAGTTTATATTTTACCTCGCAAGGTATGCTGAGTTTCGCTTCAACGCGAAGTTCGGCTGAATTGAAATCATCGGAAACATAGCTTTTGACAAAGATATCATCAAGTCTCTCTTTTCCGCGCGCGAGCAGATAGACCTCGCGGAAAATTCCCGAGAATCTGAAGCAATCCTGATCCTCAAGATAAGTGCCAGGGCACCACTTGACAACCAGCACACAGAGGGTGTTCTCGCCGCTGACCGCGAAGTCCGTGACATCAAATTCGCTCATGCAGTGCGACACCTCGCTGAAGCCGACGAACTTTCCGTTGAGCCAGACATAGAAGCAGGAATCCACGCCCTCGAAATTCAAAAATAAATCGCGTGAAGGGAGCTTTTCATCGAGCGTAAATTTTCTGACATAGAGCCCGCAGGGGTTCTCGTCCGGGACAAACGGCGGGTCGGTCGGGAAAGGATATTCAAGGTTGCTGTAAAGCGGGACATCGTAGCCGCGGTCGGTATAGGTCTGCCAGCTGCGCGGTACGGATATTTTATCAAATCCGCCCTCGCCGACATATTCGGGCGGCTCGCGCAGGACATCTTCAAAGCTTTTGAAAAAGCGGAAATCCCACTCGCCGCAGAGCGGGACAAAATAATCGGACTCACTGCGCTCGCGCGAAGCGGCGGTTTTTTCATCCGCAAAGGGAATGAAATAAGCGCGCGGTTCGAGGCAGTTGACATGAAGCGTTTCAAGAGATTTGTGATAAGCCGGTGTTTTCATCGAATACCTCACAGCAAAAGATTTTATACAACGATAATTTTAATGCTTACAGCCTTCAAAGTCAACAAAAAACAGAGCGTTCGATTGACCGCAGGGCAAATTTCGGATATAATTGAAAAAAAGCGAAAGGAGCGCCTATGGATATCTTTGACCTTGCCGTTATCGGCGGCGGACCCGCCGGATACAGCGCGGCGATAACAGCCGCAAAGAGCGGACTGAAAACGGCGCTCATAGAAAAAAACGAGCTCGGCGGAGTATGCCTGAACCGGGGCTGCATACCATCGAAAGTCATGCTCCACAGCGCAAAGATTTTTAAACAGGCACTCACTTCCGAAAAACTCGGAGTGACAAGCGAAAAAGTGAATTTCAATCTCGACGCTGCGCTAGCGCATAAAAATGATGTTATATGTCAGCTGAAATGCGGCATCGCCGATTCGCTCGAACACGCGGGAGTGAAAGTCATAAATGCAGAAGCTCATATAAAAGGCAAGGCGGACGGGCTGTTTATAACCGCCGCAGGTGAAGATGATATATATTCAAAAAATCTGCTCATCTGCACGGGTTCAAAGCCAAAGCAGCTTGAAATTCCCGGCGCGGATATCACGGATGTGAGCGATGTATATAATCTTGACGCTATACCGAGAAGCGCCGCGATTATAGGCGGCGGGGCATCGGGGCTTGAAGCGGCGGAATATCTGAACGCGCTCGGGTGCATGGTGTCTGTAATTGAACAGGTGGAGAGAATCGCCCCGACTATGGGCAAAGACATAAGCGTATTTTTGCGGCGCAGTCTCAAAAAGAGCGGGATAAATATTCTCACTTCGTGCAGGGCCGTTTCGGCGAACGGTAGAAGTATCAAATACACCGACGCGCGCGGAAAAGAAAAGACAGCCGAAGCAGATGTTATAATAAACGCATCCGGCAGAACGGCCTGTTATGACGGGCTCGGAATCGAAAACATCGGGCTTGAAAATCTCAATACAGACAGCCACATGCAAGCTGCTGTTCCCGGCGTTTATGCCGCCGGAGACGCGAACGGAAAGGTCATGTCAGCTCACGCAGCATACCGCGAATCGGCAGCGGCGATAAGCAATATTCTCGGCAAGACTGACGAGATAGACTATCTCGCGATTCCGCAGGTCGTGTTCACTTTTTCCGAGGCGGCATCTATCGGCGAGACGCTCGAAAGTGCGCTCGCAAAAGGCATTGACGCCGTTTGCGGCGAAGCGCCGCTGCGCTCGAGCGGAAGATTTTTCGCCGAGGGCGGGCAGGACGGATTCTGCAAGATAATATCAGAAAATACAAGCGGTAGGCTGCTCGGAGTTCACATTGCGGGCGGCAATGCGTCGGAGCTGATATACGGTGCGGCGGCGATGCTCGCAAATAAAATGACCGTTGAAGAAATTAAAAACACGGCGTTCCCCCACCCCACGGTGAGCGAGGCGATAAGAGAAGCCGTTTTCAGATAAGGAGCACTGAGATGTACGACAAGCAATTCAGATTCAACGAGGACGGAGAGTTCAAAATCCTGCTCTTCGGCGACCCGCACGAGAACGATGATGTCAGCTCGGAAAAAGGCAAGGCGAAGCGCGCGGACACGCTGAAATTCCACGAGACCGCGCTCGACGCGCTCAAGCCCGATCTCGCGGTTTATATGGGCGACATATGCGCGGCGTCTCGCGACGACATCGACATGGAGTCGTTCAAAAGGCAGTTCGAGCGTCTCATTGCACCCGTTGTTGAGCGCAAGATTCCGTTCGCGACGATAATGGGCAACCACGACCACGACTCCGGGCTCGAAGAGGAGCAGACGGAGATTTTCGTGAACACCGAATACTGCGTGACCCGCCGATGTGACGAGGATATCACGGGATATTCAAACTATTACATATCCATTTTAGGCAAGAGCGGCAAGCCGGAGTTCAATCTCTGGTTCATGGACTCGAACAATATTTTCTATGACAAAGAGATTTCATATTACGATGTCGTTCACAGGGATCAGATAGACTGGTACGAGCGAAACGCAGCGAAGCTGCGCAAGAAAAACAACGGCGTTCCTCTCCCCGCTCTGCTGTTCGAGCACATCCCGGTCGTTGAAGAATATGAGCTTCTCAGAAAGGCGAAGCCCTGGGAGATGTGGAAAGCCGTGCGCGGCTACGGGCATCTCAACAAGAACTGGTATGTTCTCAAAGACGAGGACAACGGATATCTCGCAGAGGGTCCGTGCCCGGCGGATGTCAACAGCGGACAGTTTGAGAGCTGGAAGAAAATGAGCGACATAAAAGGTGCGTTCTTCGGCCACGACCACATGAACAATCTCGCGGGCGAGGTTGACGGAATACTGCTCGCGCAGTGCAAGACCTCGGGATTCCGCGCATACACAGACGGCGGCAGACCGTCCGTCAGGCTGATAACCGTTCACGAGGACGGAAGCTTTGAGACGAGCGTCCATTCGTTCAAGGATTTCGGGCTCAAATGCACCTGCTTGGGACCGATTGAAAGCCGCATAACCGACCGTCAGAGCGTCAACGCTACAATTGCATCGCGCGCGCTCCTCGCAGGAGCGGCGACGGCGGCAGTGATGCTCGGCGCGGGCAAAATCTATCAAGTTCTCAAAAACAGGAGGAAATGAAAATGGTGACTCATATAGTATTCTGGGCGCTTAAAGATGAAGCGGAGGGCCACAGCAAAAGAGAAAACGCGGAGCACATCAAAGAGATGCTTGAAGCGCTCGTCGGCGTTGTCCCTGGACTTATTGAAGCGAAAGTCGGAATAAACGAAAACGGCGGCAAATATGACGCGGCGCTCTTCTCGAAGTTCGAGAGTTGGGACGCACTGCACGCATATGACAGCCACCCGGAGCACCTCAAGGTGCGTGCTTTCGTCAAAGCGGTTCGCCTCGAACGCGAGAGCGTGGATTTTGAAAGCTGATTTTTATTTTTAACATTTAAGAGCCGATGCCCGAAAAGCCCGGCTCTTTTTCTTTTGTGTGAATAAGCTGTTAATTTTGCTTTTTTTGAGAATTTTGTTGTCATATATAGCTTTGTATGCTACACTGAAAGTGCAGAGAGAAGCACAACGGCAGTTATATCCAAAGCTCACTTCAGGCTCTTGAAAGCGAGGTTTTCTTATGGATATCAACGACAATAAATTAAAGAGATTTTATACCGTATCCGCCGCTATAGGATATATTCTTTGCGGTCTATACGCGTTCATATACTGTGCATCCTATGAGCTCGTCCATCTGCACCTGCCGATTTCGTCGGAGTCGGTATTAAGCGGTGTGTTCGATGACTTTTTCTATTTCAGCGAAGCGACTATTATAGTTTTGCTTGTCTTCGCTATCGTCTGCGTGGGGTCATATCTCGCGCTACTGTTCATCGCGTTCGACAAAGGGCACCGCCCGCTGCCGTTCAGACTTTCAATCATAGCGTTTGCCGCGTTCGTCATGAGCTGCGCGGAATTCGACAAGCCCGACACGGATTTGCGTATATTCTGCACCGTGCTGGCGGCAATATTCCTGCTCATAGGCATTTATACTGCTGTGCTTTGCGTGCGCAATGTGAAGAGATTAACGAAATAAAAGGAGGGGCTTCGATGAAAAAACTCGGAAAAGTTTTAACCGTGCTGCTGCCTGTCGTCGCTCTGTTTTTGGAGTCGCTGCCGTACGGTGCGGTTCTGATTTTCAAGGATTTCCCTGACAGGACAATACGAACGACTTACTCATATTTCAGCCCGACCCCTTGGGGCTACGCAAACTTTCCGCCCGGGATAACGGCGCTTCTCACCTGCGTTTTGCTGATGGCCGCAATCCTGGCGGCGGCAAAGGACAGCCGCAAGGCTCTGCTTCGGGTTTTCGGCATCTCTCTGGCGGCGGCCGTTATTTCGCCCATGCAGTTGTTATATAATATAAATAATTTCTCCGTCACGGGCTGCCTGATAACAGTCACGCTCGCCGCCGAATGTGTTCTGTCGGGAGTACTCGCAAGGAGAAAGTAAGAAAAATACAGAGCCGGTATCATTGCGATGCCGGCTCCGTGTGTTATTTATCTTTACTTTTTTCGCACTGCGAGCAGCATCCGCTGCAGCCCGAGCAGCCACAGCATCCGCCGCGCTTTTTCTGCCTGCGAATTGAAACTATCGCGAGCACAACGAGCAGAGCGATAACGGCTATTATAACAAAATCAACGGGTTTCATGCTATCAGGCTCCCTATCTGATAAACGCCGAACGCGACGAGCCACGCGACAACGCACTGCAGGATAACTATGCCTATCGTTGCAAGGGTCGAGTTCATCTCACGCTTTATAGTTGCAACCGCGGCGACGCAGGGCGTATAGAGCAGAGTGAACGCGAGGAAGCTCGCGGCGGTCAGCGGGGTGAACATAGCGGAGAGCGCGCCGCCGAGGGTCGATACGCTCGTGTTGAGCAGGACGGACATCGTGGAGACGACCGCTTCTTTGGCGGTGAAGCCGGAGATAAGCGCGGTTGCGACGCGCCAATCCGCAAAGCCGAGAGGCTTGAATATCGGCGCGATAAATCTGCCTATAGCGGCGAGCATACTGTTCGCGCTGTCCTCAACGGGGTTAATGCGCGTATCAAAGCTCTGAAGGAACCATATGATAATTGTCGCGACAAATATGACAGTGAACGCGCGCTGGAGGAAATCTTTCGCCTTCTCCCACAGCAGAAGCGCGACGCTCTTGGGCGACGGGATTCGGTAGTTCGGCAGCTCCATGACAAACGGCACGGGGTTGCCGCGGAAGGCCGTATTCTTGAGTATCAGCGCGAGCAGGACGCTGAGCACGATGCCCGAGAAATACAGGCATATCATGACGAGCGCGCCGTGTCCCGGGAAAAACGCCGCCGCAAAGACCGAATATATCGGGATTTTTGCCGAACAACTCATATACGGGGTCAGCATTATCGTCATCTTGCGGTCGCGGTCGGACGAGACTGTGCGGGTCGCCATTATCGCCGGGACGGAGCAACCGAAGCCGATAAGCATGGGAACGAAGCTGCGCCCGGAGAGACCGATTTTTCTCAGCGGTCTGTCCATAACAAAGGCGATTCGCGCCATATATCCCGTATCTTCGAGAATGGACAGGAAGAAGAACAATGTCACTATTATCGGCAGGAACGAGAGGACGCTGCCGACGCCCGCGAAGATTCCGTCGATGATAAGGCTATGTATAACGGGGTTGATTCCATAGGCGGTCAGCCCCGAATCGACGAGTCCGGTGAGTTTATCTATTCCGAGGCTCAGCCAATCGGAGAGCGCGGAGCCGATAACATTGAAGGTCAGCCAGAACACGAGGCACATCACGCCGACGAACACCGGAATGGCGGTATATTTGCCGGTCAGGACGCGGTCGAGCTTCATGCTGCGGCGGTGCTCCTTGCTCTCGTGGCATTTAACAACCGAGCTCTCGACTACTTTTTCTATGAATTCGTAGCGCATTTCGGCGAGCGCGGCGTTTCTGTCAAGCCCGGTATCGTTCTCCATCTCGACTATGCAGTGGTCGAGCAGATCGCGCTCGTTGCTGTCCAGTTCGAGCTTGTCCGCCATATCGTCGCCGCCCTCAATGAGCTTTGTCGCGCAGAAGCGGCACGGCAGGTCAAGGCGCGAGGAGTGGTCTTCGATAAGATGCACTATAGCGTGGATGCAACGGTGGACGGGCGATCCGTCCGAACAGAAGTCCCAGACCTTCGGCAGAGTTTTGCTCTTTGCAACCTGCAGAGCCTGATCGACAAGCTCGGACACGCCCTCGCCCTTTGCCGCACTTATCGGCACGACGGGAATACCGAGCGCGTCGCTCATTTTCTTGACATCTATTGTGCCGCCGTTCGAGCGCACCTCGTCCATCATATTGAGCGCGAGCACCATCGGCACGCGCAGCTCGAGCAATTGCAGGGTGAGATATAAATTTCGCTCTATATTTGTGGCATCGACTATGTTGATGATGCCGTCGGGCTTCTGATTGAGAATGAAGTCGCGCGAAACTATTTCCTCCTGCGTATACGGACGCAGGGAGTATATGCCGGGCAGGTCGACGACGGAGCTGTCTTTTGCGCCTTTTATCGCGCCCATCTTCTGATCGACCGTGACCCCGGGGAAGTTGCCGACATGCTGATTCGAGCCTGTCAGAGCGTTGAAGAGCGTTGTTTTTCCGCAGTTCTGATTACCGACGAGAGCGAATATCATTTTTTATCCTCCCCGGTTCTGACTTCTATCTTTTTCGCGTCGTCAACGCGGAGCGTCAGCTCATAGCCACGCACTCTTATTTCTATCGGATCGCCCATCGGCGCGACCTTCTGGAGCGTCACGCCGGTATGCGGGATGAGTCCCATATCGAGCAATCTGCATCTGAGAGCGCCCTCGCCGCCGACGGCGGTTATGACGGCACTCTCTCCTACTTTCAGTTCATTTAGCGTCATATTATCCTCCCGGAAAAGTTAGCCTTGCTTAACTTAAATTTTACACTCCGATCGGACACTTGTCAAGAAACGGCGGTATATTTGACGAAAGTCGGCGAGAAAAATAAAAATCTCCCGAAACGGCGAGGCTCCGGGAGAATATGTATCTGTTATCACAGCGCGTAAAAAATGACATATCCCGACAGGAAATACCCGCCGGGATAGCTTTTGTTTTAATCAGAACGAGCCGCTGCTGCCGCCGTGGCTGCTGCCTGAGGATGAACTATGCGTGCTCGAACCGCCGCCCGAGCTTCCGAAATCGTTGTCGTTCGACTTCGGGATAGCCGTGCGCGTGATATGGGAACGGATAAACTGATCGTTGCTCACGGTTATATTCATACTGCCGGGGACGACATAACTGTTCGCCTCCGCCTTGAAGCGAACCGTTTTGAGCTCATTTTTATAGTGCATGCCGACCAAGAGCGCAACGACAAGCGCGATAACAATCGAGAGCGGAATCCAGAAGAGCGGAAGCGGTTCTTTCGACTGAGAGTCCTGCGGTGTTCCGTCGGCATCGTAGCCGTCGGGCATATTGTTCACATCGTAGGGCTCGCCGTTTTCCGCCTGATTGATGCAGTCGTCGCAGAGGGAAATGAAGCTGTCAAATGCGTCATAATATGTTCCGGCAGAGAGCTTCGGCTGAACAGTACTCATAATATAGTTCTGACCCGCGTCGGTGAATATGTTTATGGCGCTTCCCGTTGTGGTTATATGCCACTTGCGGTCGCCCATGCTTATGAGGAACATGATGCCGTCGTGATTATCTCCGCAGCCGTAGCCATAATAGTCATAAAAATCGTCAGTATAAGCTTCAATATCTCTATTGTCGAGATTTTCTATCGTGACTATCGCGACATCCATATCCCACTTTGTGCTTATGCTCTCGAGCTTTGTGAGAAGCCGCTGTTCATCATAATCGCTGAGGATATCCGCGTCGTCGACGAGCAGCGGATAGGCTCTTTCGTTCGCAGCTGTGCCGTAATAGGGCGGCGCGGGCACAGCGAAAGCCGGGAGAGCGGAAACAAGCACGAGCACACAGGCAAAGACAAACGCCGTTATTCTCTTTTTCATAAGCCGCTCCCCTCCTTATAAGATGCCCAGCAAATGGACAAGCCACGCGATGCCATAGATGCCCACACTGCCTGCCGCCGTGATAATGGCGACGAGTCTTCTGTATGCGGCTTTGTCGAGCGGCAGATCGCCGACGAATTTGCCTGTCTGCCCGTTCATCGCGAATGTGTACTGCTTGCCCTGATAAGTGGTATTGAGCAGCCACACGGGGTAAAGCGCATATTTTGCGGAACTGTGGCTGAGGCTGACGGAGCTCTCGCCCTGACTTACGGTATCATAGCCGGTGACGGTATCCCTGAACAGCTCTTCGATGCTGCTCTTGACGCGCTCGTTGACTCTGCCGATACTCTGCTCGGCGGTCACATCATATTTATCGGCGAAATATCCGGCAAGATACGCCGTCTGAAAATCAACCGCCTCGGAAAGATTATACGGCTCGATTGACTCCATGAGATCGTCCGCCATCTTCTGCGAGCCGTCAACCGGAATAGCCGCAAAATCGGTATATCCGCTTCTGTAGGCTTTATAATATTTCGTCTCGGTATAGTTATAGTCGCTGTCGCTCCATGTTCTGACTGTCTCGGCGTCATATGTGGCCGATGCGTCGGCATGGGCATCGAAGAGCCAGAACGGGACATATATGCCCTTTATCTCGTCGATATGATTCTCGTCTTTAAATGTCTTCGGGAGCAGACGCTTGCCGCTGATATGCTTTTTAAACGCCGCCTTTGCGTCATTCTTGTCGAGTTTGAAGGGAATGACAAGATCGGGTTTAAGCATACCGGAGAACTGCTCCATCATAACCACAGGATTGCCGCAGAACGGGCAGGCTGTCGCGGCGGTTGTAGCATCGCCGACTATCTCGCCGCCGCAGGATTGGCAGACATAGGAGCGCAGCTCGCTCTCCTCATTCTCTGTCCACTCGTTCCTGTCTTGAGTCTGCTGTTCATCGTCGGAAGCTGACTCTTTGTCAAGCCCGGCGTCGATGCTCTTGAGCTCCTCCATGGTATACTCGGAATCGCAATAGGGGCACTTAACTTTTTGCAATTTGCTGTCGAACTCAAGCGCGCCGCCGCATGCGGGGCACTTGTATTCCTGCAAAACAGCCACTGTATCATCTCCCATATGAATCTGGCGGGGTATCTGTATTATTTGATATCGTTATCGTCAAAGATATCGCCGCACTCAGGGCAGAACTTCGGCGGGTGCGCCGGATCCTCGGGCTCCCAGCCGCACTTGTCGCAGCGATAGAGCGGAGCGCCCGCGGGCTTCTTTGCGCCGCAGTTCGAGCAGAATTTGCCCTTGTTGACAGCGCCGCAGGAGCAAACCCAACCCTCTGCATCGGCGGGCTTGGGTGCGCCGCACTCGGAGCAGAACTTGCCGGTGTTTATAGCGCCGCAGGAGCATTTCCAGCCGTCCGCCGCGGGTTTAGCCGCCTGCTGAGCGGATGCCTGCTGCGCTGCCGCCTGCTGAGCCTGCTGCTGTTGACCCATGGCAAAGAGATCCTGGGCGTTCATTCCGTTACCTGCGTTCATCGCCATGCCCATGCCCATGAAGCCGGTCATTGCGCCCGCCTGGTTGCCTGCCGCGGTCTTCATCGCGTCCGCCTGAGCGCCGACGAGGGTCGCCGCCGCCATGGTGGGGTCGCGCATAATTGCGGAACGCTGAGCCTGCTTGATGAGTTCTGCATCCTCTTCAGGAAGAGTGACGGAGCCGAGGGCTATTGTGACGACCTTGAGTCCGCGAAGCTCGCTCCACTTTGCGGAGAGGGCGGCGTTCATCGCATCTTCAAGCTCGGTGTTGTGAGCGACTATCTGATTGGGACGAAGCTCGAGCTCGGATAGACGGGCAAATGCGGGCTGAAGCGCGCTGATAAACTCGGTCTTGAGCTGGCTGTCTATCTCGTCGCGGGTATAATCTTGCTCGACATTGCCGCAGACATTGGTATAGAAGAGCATGGGGTCGTCTATCTTATAGGAATATACGCCCGAGCAGCGGACTGCGACATCGATATCAAGGCCTATCTTCGAATCGACGACACGGAACGGAATCGGGTTCGGAGTGCCGAACTTGTTGTCCATCAATTCCTTGGTGTTGAAATAATAGACACGCTGATCCTTTCCGGTATCGCCGCCGTAGGTGAAACGCTTACCGATGGTCTGGAATGTCTTTTTAATGCTGTCGCCGAGAGAGCCAGAGAAAATCGAGGGCTCCGTGGAGGCATCATATGTAAACTCGCCGGGCTCCGCGCAGAGCTCAACTACCTTGCCCTGCTCGACTATCATCATGCACTGTCCGTCCGCAATAGCGATTCCCGAACCGCTGGTGATGATGTTGTCGCTGCCCTTTGTGTTTGACGATCTGCTGCCGATGCGCTTGTGTCCCTTTGTGACAAGCAACTCTTTCGGCATGGCCTCGCAATAGAAAAATTCTTTCCACTGATCGGCAAGAACGCCGCCGACCGCACCGGTACCGGCTTTAATAAGTCCCATAGATAAAACTCCTTTTCAATGTTTATTACTTTATGGGGGTAACTCCCCTTTTTTACGGCTTACATTTTCATTATATTATACGCCGCCGTTTATTTCAACAAAAAAGTGCTGTTCCCGGCGAGTGTCGCAAAAATAGGACAATATGCAAATACGAGCGCGGTAATCTATCGGCCGATACGGAATTTTTTCTCTTGATTTTCCGCTCGGAATCGTGTATAATACATCCGTTGTGAATACCCGCCGGTGTGATGGAATTGGCAGACGTGCCGGACTCAAAATCCGGTGGTGGTGACACCGTACCGGTTCGACCCCGGTCACCGGCACCAAAAGTCCACCGTAATTTTGATAGAATTACGGTGGACTTTTTTATTTTAACAAATTGGAATTTGAAGAGGTACTGAACAATGGCACGAGCAAGGTATCAGGTCTTGGTCATTCCATATTGCATAGAGGACAGCAGCGTACAATTCTGTTTATTTCGAAGGAGCGATATGGGTATTTGGCAATTCATAGCAGGCGGAGGAGAAGAGGAGGATATTTCAATCATTGAGTCGGCAAAAAGGGAAGCCTTTGAAGAAGCCGGGATTTCTAAGACATGTAACTTTTTCAAGCTCGACACCTGCTGCAGCATACCATCCAATTGTTTCAAGAACGCAGAAACAATATGGGGTAAAGAATGTTTCGTCATTCCGGAGTACGCATTTGCGGTGAGAGTAGCGGACACTTTTTTGCAGCTGTCTCATGAACATACCGAATATAAATGGCTGACTTATTCGGAAGCTCAAACGGTACTTCGATACGACAGCAATAAGACCGCTCTGTGGGAACTGAACCGGCGCATTGCGCTTGGAATGTTGAAATAGATAACTTCCATTTTGCCGCAATATTCAGTTAAAAATACCGTTTCAAGATGGCACTGCACCCTTGTACGATTTCTATCAGGATTATAGTTCTTTGACAAAAGAGACCCTGTTCATTGAACGGGGTCTTTTGATTGTTACGCAACAGTTGAAAACCCCCGGTTCTACCGGGGGGGCAACTGTTGCGTAACAAAAGCAAGCCGCGCCTGCCTTTATGAGCAGACGCGGTTTGTCTATGGAAGCAAATCTATGAAGAGAGCTATGTCTTATACGAGCGCGGCGCCGAGGGCTTTGCACTCATCGAGGGCGGAATCGTCGGGAGCTTCGTTGCAGATAACCGGCTCGGAGACGACCGACGCGCCGTCGCCGCGGCAAGTGTCCTCCCATGTTCTCATCCACTCGCCGTCGCCCCAGCCGTAAGAGCCGAAGAGGGCGATTTTCTTGCCGCCGAGCTTGCTCTCGCAGTCGGAGAACATAGGCTCGAACTCGCTTTCTTCAAGCTCCTCCGCACCCATTGCGGGGCAGCCGAAAGCTATGGCGTCGAACTCATCGACCATGGAAGAGTTGAACGAATCGGGAGTGAAGAGTTTTACCTCCGCGCCCTTATCTTTTGCGCCCTGCGCAACGGCATCCGCCATGGACTCCGTGTTGCCTGTTCCGCTCCAATATACAACAGCTATTTTGCTCATGATAATTTACCTGCCTTTCAGAATTTTGATTTATTGTCAGCGCGCGCCGTTTACGACGAGCCTTTCAAACGAATTATGCCTGCGGTAAGCGTCCTTATACACTCTCGTGCATTTTTTATAGAGCGCGAATTTCTTCTTCGCCGCCTCCTCGTCGCCGTAGACTCTCCATGTGCCGACGCATTTCGCCTTGTCCGCGCCGTATTTTATGAAGCCGTTGACATCCTCGGACGGATAGCCGAGGAACAGCCCGATCTCATGCGGGAAGGTCTCCTGAGAATTGACTCTTCTGACGAGCTCGGCGACGCATTTGTCCGCGTTATCGATAGGATAAGCCTTTTCGGAGAGAATCGAGAGCGCCTGTGCGTCTTTTAAATCGGCTCTGAGCCTGTCTGGGCGATACATATATATCAGCACGCGCTTTTCGAGATATTTTACCGGGAGCAGGCGCACCCCGCGCGGGACGAGCTTCATGTTCATGCGGCGTATGCTCTCGTTGAGCATCTTTTTATCCTCCATCGGGCAGGTAAAAAGATTGCCGGTTTTGAGCCCCGCCATGGTTGGCGAGCACTGGGATATCACAAGATCTTCGGACATTTTATTTCTCCCCTTTTGCGTGGATATCAAGTATATTTTTGAGCGCGGAGACCGAGCTTGTCGCGCTGTGCGCCACGGGGATATTCTTCTTTTTTGCCTGCCCCATGGCTATCGACAGCATCTTGTGGGACATCGTCCCGGTAAACAGCACAAGAAGATCGGGATTGCCGAAATTCTGCATTCCCCTGTCCGGCTTTGCGAACACCTTTGCCTTGCACGAATATTCACGGCAAAGATCCTCATACCGTCTGACCATACACTCATTGCCGCCGACTATCACTACACTCATAATTCAGCTCCTTTTGGTTAGCAGTTGCTAACTGCAGTCTAAAAAGTAAATGCCTTGCGGCATCACTCTTTTTATATTATATCACAACGGCGTCTGTTTTTCGACTCCGTTCGGGCACACTTATTTGTCCACCGACTGGCGGTATTCATTCGGCGAGACACCGCAGACATCGCGGAATGCCTTGGCGAACTTCGAGCCGTTGTTATAGCCGAACGTCCCCGCGACCTCGAGCACGCTCTTGTCAGTAGTCTTCAGCATATGCGCCGCGGACTGCATCTTGAGGGTGCGGATATATGAATATATCGGCTCGCCGTAGACCGAGCGGAAGCTGTTCTTTATGCTCGTGCCGGAGGCGTGGAACAGCCCGCAGAGGGTATCGAGAGTCACATGGCTGTCCATGTGCTCTGTAAGATAACCGCAGACGCTTTTGGCAAGGTTCACCTGCGGTCTCGAAACGAAATCATCCTTGCCGGAATCGTTTTCAAGGTCGATAGCGCTGAGAAGCAGGAACAGTTCGAGTATCTTGACCTTGAAATAGCCTTTGCGGATATTTTCGGGAACGCCGCTGTAAAGTTTGGAAAAGATATGATCGATAGCCGGGTCGGAGCGGGATATATATCCCCTGCCGCCGGCATAGAAGCGGCTCATCAGCTGCTTCGGATCAACATTCACATCGCCCAGGACATACGAGAGACATTCGGGCGTTTTATCGACATCGACGACTATTGTTATTCCTCTGTAATATCCGAGCGGGAAGCTCGAACCGTAGCCGCTGTCGGGTTTGCAGCAGACGGTCAGATCTCCGGGTCCCAAATAGCACGAGCCTTTTTCAAACTCGCACTCTAAGCGCCCCTCGCGGCAATGGTTCAGCTCGAAGATATTGCCGGGCTTGGCGTTCTCCCTGAAATTGCCGTGCATATGCACATCGTCATAGACGAGGTCGATGCCGGGAAAGACGGAATAGCAGGTCATGTCGATATAGCCGGCTTCGTCCTCGAGCCTGTAAACAGTGCAGTCATCGGTGCGCGAAATAATCTTCACATCGTCGCCGTATATATTCTTTTCAAGCTCAGTTGCCGTCATGCCGCCACCGCCTTTCCCGGTTTTAGTTTAATAATATTTACTTTTTCAGGAATCCGAAAAGTCCTTTTTTCTCTTCAAACTCCTCGGAGCTGACGCTTTTAAGTTCATAGCCCGTTTTGTCGATAACGCTCTTTATTTTATCTTCGTCAAGCGCCTCTTTCGAGACTATGACCGTCTCGCCCTTTGTGTGGGAGGAGTTAACTTTTTTGACATCAAAGCTGTTGCGGATAGCGTCGTTTATATGCGACTCGCACATTCCGCACATCATTCCGTCTATTTTCAGCGTTGTTTTGATCATTTCAAGTTCTTCCTTTCAAAACGCGGCTAAACGCCGCGAATTTTTATATCTATCCTGCGAAAAATATCACGGGGTGATATTTTTGCAGTACAGAAATCTTAGTGAATTGATTACTCAAAGCCGCAGTTCGAGAAGATATTTTCTCTCGCTGCCGGCGGAGTTTCAGATGCGGCTGCACGGGCAGAATGATTATATTCATTCTGCGCATCAGCTGCACTCGACGGCGGAGCTGATTAAAATATACGACCGCGAAATTATGATATCCGAGAGCCTCGACCGATATTTCAAATAGTTATTCGGCGGACTTTAGAGCCTCGACCATATCTATCTTACGGTTCTTGCGCGCGACCATGAGGCTGACTATCAGCGAGACTCCGAAAGTCAGCAGCGCGCTGATGAAATATGTCTTCCAGCTGACGACCGTGTTCATCTCATATTCCCCTGCCATCGCGCTGACGAGGTAGCTGAGCGTTCCGAGTCCGCACGGGATGCCGATAATGACGCCGATTAGCGTCAGCCACATATTCTGACCGATAAGCAGCTTGCCTATCTTTTTATCCCTGAAGCCGACGACTTTGAGCGTCGCCATCTCGCGGTAGCGTTCGGTGTAGCTCATGACGCCGAGGTTATAGAGCACGACCATGCCGAGTCCGAGAGCCGCGACAACGAGAATGCCTATCATCATGTTCTGTATCTCAGTAAACGTATCGAACGAATCGACTATCGACTGCTTCGTCTGAACGCTCTTTATCAGGCTGTCTGAGACGATATCCGATTTTTCGGTGCTCGTATAAATCGAATCTATATTATACGAGATATCGAGCTTTTCGGCATATTCGGGCGAGATAACAATGCTCTCGGTGACGCTGCGGATAAGTCCGGCTATTTTAAGCTCATATTCTTTGTCCGAGCCGTATGGGCTGATTTTGAAGGTATCGCCCGCTTTGAGCCCGAACTCATCGGCTATTCTCATGCAGACATAAGCGCCGTCGCTGCCGATTTTTACATAATCGGTGTTCTCATCCGGGAACTTAACTTTATCGTGTTCGATATTATATATATCGAGCGAGAGTGTCTTTTCATCATGCTTGACGCTGACGGATGAGCTCCAGTCGCCGTCATATTTATCGGCAAGGGCTTCGCACTGCTCTTTCGTCGTGCCCTCGGCAACATATATGCGCGAGGAATAGGCTATTGCGCCGTCATAGTACATATCGAGGAAAGCGGACATGGTGTCGCGCATTCCGAGCGAACCGACAACGAGCAGAGTGCAGCCGATTATGCCGATAAGAGTCATTGCGGTACGCGACTTATGGCGCATGACATCGCGCAGATTCCAGCGCGTGCCGAACGAGAGCTTGTGGAAACCGTTCGTTCTCTCTATAAGCAGGGCTTTCATTCTCTTGGGCTCATACGGGCGCAGGGCATCGGCGGCGGTGCCGTGGAGTATCTTCTTGACGCACAAAAAACCGATAAGTGTCAGGATAAGTATAATCGCAACAACAATTATAATGCAGAACAGCGGCATACGCAGACGCCAATACGGCATATCAAGATATGTTCCCATCGTGCCGTTCGGGTTCATAACACTCCATGCGATAATATAGCCGAGCGCCGTTCCGAGAACGGAGCCGACGATGCCGATCGAAAAGGCATATGAAGTATAGTGCGCGAGAATACGCCTGTCTTTGAAACCGAGCGCCTTGAGCGTGCCTATCTGCGTCTTTTCCTTTGCGGTCAGCCTCTGCATGGTCGTTACCATAGTCAGGACCGCGATAAGCAAAAACAGCGGCGGCAGGACGGAGCCCATGGTTTTGCCCTCGTCGCTCTCGCCTTTCGCCTGAGCATAAGCCGTGCTCTCGTCCTTTGAAAGAATAAGCGTGGTCTTGCCGAGGGCGTCGTCAACGGAGTTTTCAAACTGCTTTCTTGAATCATCGGAGATAACATTTATCTGCGGATAAAAATCCATACCAACTGTCTTTTTATAGAGAGCCGGCGAAATAAACGCATAGCCGTAGGTCGTATAATCGGGCATGAGCTGCGTCTCATCGCGTACGCAGATCATATATTCGCCCGCTTTTATCAAGCCTTTGACCGTTCCGCTGACTTCAAAATTTTTATATACAAGCGTCAACTTGTCGCCGATCTTCACATCATTTTTAGAAGCGTAGATATCCGACAGCCAGATGCCGTCCTCGCTCGCGGAATTATATTCTTCGCCGTCCATGAGCACAAAGCCCGAGACATTCTCGTTCTCCGTAACGGTCATCGCGAGGCTATCGCCCTCACGCTCTTTCACATCGGCGTTGACGGAGAGATAACGCGAGGCTGATTTCACTCCGCTTATGTTCTCTATTTTTTCAAGCTCGTCTTTTGAAAAGCCCGACTCGGATATTATTCTGTAATCCGCATAGTTGGATTCTTCGAAAAACGAAGCCATGTTGTCCTCAATGCTGACCCATTCCATATTGAAGCCGACGAAAATACCGACTCCGAGGACTATCATGATTATCATCGAGATAAACTGCGCGCGGTAAAGACGCATCGTTCTCAAAAGCTTTTTGAACAGCATACTGCGCCTCCTTTACCAATCGATCTCGTCGGCAGAAGCCGGATAAGGCTGATCCTCACAGGAGACTATCCTGCCGTTTTTCACTCTTATAACGGTATCCGCCATCTTCGCTATATTCTGGTTATGAGTGACTATGACTATCGTCTTGCCGTAATCGCGAGCCATTTTGAGCAGCAATTTGAGCACGCGCACGCCGGTTTCGGAATCAAGCGCGCCGGTCGGCTCATCGCACAGGAGTATCTTCGGATTCTTCGCGAGCGCACGGGCAATAGACACGCGCTGCTGTTCGCCGCCGGAAAGCTCGGAGGGGAACTTCTTGAGATGATCCACAAGCCCGACTTCTTCGAGCATCTTTGTCGCGGAGAGCGAATCCGGGGCTATCTCTTTGACGAGCGAGACATTCTCGTGAACCGTAAGGGTCGGGACGAGATTATAAAACTGGAACACGAAGCCGACTTTCTTCGCTCTGTAATCGGCGAGCTCATCGTTCGAGAGCTTCGATATATCCTCGCCCTCGACATATATCTTTCCGTCGGTCGGGCTGTCAAGTCCGCCGAGCAGATTTAAAAGCGTGCTCTTTCCCGCGCCGCTGGGGCCGAGGATAACAACAAATTTTCCCTCTTCAAGCTCCATATTCACCGAATCGAGAGCCTTGAGTTCGTGGTCGCCGCTTTTATAGACGCGGCTCACATTTTCAAACTTTACTACTGCCATTGCTTTTCTCCCTTTCTTGCTCATATCTTCTGCTCATGTGTTCGAGGCTGTCCTGCGGAACCTCCGAGAGCAGAGAACACACAGCCATTTGCAGATCTCCAATATCGGGGAACATACATCGCAGGCTCTCCGAAACTATCTCATAGTAATGACCGTAGCGGTGCGCGGTATCGTTGCCCGAATCGGTAAAATGCGC
The DNA here is from genome assembly GCA_003514385.1 of Oscillospiraceae bacterium. Classification (GTDB taxonomy): domain Bacteria; phylum Bacillota; class Clostridia; order Oscillospirales; family Acutalibacteraceae; genus CAG-177. The sequence continues at coordinate 182,475 of DOQR01000007.1, forward strand.
CACTCCGTAAGAGGTTTTGCTGATTATCCCGAGTTCCGAAAAAGTGTCCATCATATTGTGCACGCTCGGCTTTGACAGATTGAGCGCCGAAGCAAGGTCGACGCAGCGGACTCCGCATCCGTCTCTGTCGAGCTCCTTCATTGTCAGAAGGTAGCGTATATTTGACGCCGTAAGTGTTCTTCGGTTTGTCATGATCTTCCTCCCGCAATAAAGTGTCAAACATTTGATTAGCACTTGCTAACCGCGATCTTTAAAAATTGATTAGCCCCCGCTAACCAAACTATATGGTAAACTATTCTTTGCGCTGTGTCAATATGATTTTTTCCTGTTTTATTGACAGACTAACAAATTCGGCAACATCCACAAATGATTAGCATATGCTAATCAATAATCTTGTCGAAAAGCACGGGCACAAAGACATATTGATTTTCGGGCGGGCGCGTGATATCATTAATTATACAAATTTAATGAACGGAGGGATCAGATGCACCTGCAGGAATCCGGCGAGATGTATCTCGAAACAATATATGTACTTTCAAAGAAAGGCGTCGTGCGCTCGCTCGATGTCGCGGAATACATGGGCTTTTCAAAGCCGAGCGTCAGCCGCGCCGTTGGACTTCTCAAGCAGGGCGGCTATCTCCTCATGGACAAAGACGGATATCTCACACTCACCGATGCGGGGCTTGAGGTCGCGCATAAGATATACGAGCGGCACACCGTGCTCTCGAATCTGCTGATCCGCCTCGGTGTCAGCGAAGAAGTCGCGGTCGAGGACGCATGCAAGCTCGAGCACGACATAAGCGACGAGACATTCGCGGCGATAAAAGAGCACGTTGTCAAAAATATCGACACCCTGAAATAATTTGTATCGGCAAATTATTATAAGCATTTTTACTTTTCGAGTTTTGTTTTGAAAATATTCAATAATACAGATAGGCATGTTCAACAATTCGGCGCTTCCCATTTTGTTGAACATGCCTAAATATATTTGTGCGCTTGAAAAGCCTTTTTACACATGGTATAATAATTTGAGATTATGTGTAAAGACTTGCACATAAAGTATTACACAAAAGGAAGGTAGAAATGAGCAAAGGAAAGAACCAGGCGCCGAGCGGGGCTATCAAGCACAACACCTACACCGGCAAAGAGCTGACAGGTTACTTAGTAGGTCTCGCAGGACAGAACATCATCTACAACATCATCGCAGGCGGACTCCAGTACTACTGGCAGTCGATTATTTTTTTGCCGGCGATGGCCATCTCGGTAATATTCTTCGTCGCCCGCGTTTGGGATGCTATCAATGACCCGATGATGGGCTCGATAGTTGACCACACCAGAACAAAGTGGGGTAAGTGCAAGCCCTACCTCATGTTCGTCCCGATCCCGATAGGAATCATTACCATTCTCACATTCTGCAACAAGACATACACCGACTACACATCGACCGGTGCGCATGTACTGATTATCGCCTGGGCGGCAATCTCCTACATTCTCTGGGGTATGTGCTACACCGTCGGCGATATTCCGCTCTGGGGTGTAACCTCGCTTATGACCGACGATGAGAACGACAGAGCAAAGGCTCTCTCGCTCGCCCGTATCGTCGCAAACCTCGGCGCTATCGGCATGCTCATCACTTTCGCAGGAAAGGCTCTCTCCCCCATGTTCCAGGAGAAGAAAGGCCTTGACCTTATTCATGCGGACAAGATGTCCTATATCATAATCGCCGTTATCCTTACGATATTCGCAACTATTCTCTTCCAGTTTTCCGGCTTCTCTGTAAAAGAGAGAGTTCAGCAGTCCGAAAAGAAGTACACCATGAAGGAGAACTTCAAAATCGCGATCTCCAACGATCCGTTCAGAAGGCTCCTCCTCTCGGGCATTCTCAGAAGCCCCATCATGCTTCTCTCGATCGTCGGTCTGTCGCTCGTTATGTACTACTTCTTCGACAACAACCTTGCCAATCTTGTTGTTGACGGCCAGCTTCAGATTATAAAAATCGTTCAGCTTCTGGTTATGGCTATCGGCCTTCTCGGCGGTATGATCATCGGTACTGCCGCCACGCCGAAGATGTCCGCAAAGTTCGGCAAGAAGCAGCTCTATAACTTCTATTCAATCGCCGGTGCAGTTCCCTATGCAATGATCTTTGTCGTCTATAAAATAGCCGGCGGCAACCTTATGCAGAACATGGTTTATGTCGTTTTGATGGCTGTTATGATGTTCGCGGCTTCCTGGGCAATGGGCTCGATAAACATTCTCCAGTCGATAATGATAGCAGACTGCGTTGACTACGAGGAGTACAAGAACGGCGTTCGTACCGACGGCGTGTTCTTCTCCGGCCAGTCCTTCATCACCAAGCTTGCAATGGGCGTTTCCTCGCTCATCTCCGGCTTCATTTATTCGGCTGTTCACTACACCGCCGAATACATCGAGACTCTTAACCTCGACCTGGCGGCAGGAAAGTATCATTTCTACGAGGCAAACGACGGAAAATACGCTATGGCGATGTTCCTGCTTATTTCCATTCCGCCCGCAATCGGTATGCTTCTCTCCGCTATTCCCACTCTCAAGTATTCGCTCACCGATAAGGAGCACACAAGAATACTCAACGAGCTTATCGAAAGACGCGCAAGCAAGAATAACGGAAACAACGACTGATTGTCTCCGACAAATCAATAAGCACGGCGGTGCAGCTCACTCGGGCTGCACCGTTTTTGATATGCATAAAAAAATAACGGAGCAGGCAAAACCTACTCCGTTATTTTCTTTCGGGTTATTCGAGCGCCCCGTCTCCGTCCATGAGCGCCGCCAGCTCTCTTATGCGCTCTATCGGGAACGGCGGTGAGCACAGCGGTTTCATCGCTATGCTCATCAGCTTCATCGGGTTGTCGTCCGCGGCGACGCGGTTCGAGGACATCGCACCGCATCTGCGGCAACGGTGGACTATCGCCCATTCACCGTTTTTTCTCACCCAGACCGCTATGGGGTCCATGATTCCCCCGCAGTCCGAAGCTCTGTCTCCGAGCTCGATATCAACATGCAGGCTAGAAAGGCAGTTCGGGCAGTGGTTTCTGTGGTTGCTGCCCGCTCCCTGCGGCACTACAGTGCGTCCGCACACTTTGCAGACAAAAGTCTCGTTGCAGGCGTGAGTCTTATAATAACCTTTTTCGTACTGTTTGCGTTTGTTTTCGCGATTCATTTTTCCTCCTGAAGATCATGGCTCGCGGGAGGAACGGCAGAGTGTGTTTTTTTATTTGCCGACCTCCCGGTCAGCGCACACTCTCCGGTGATTTTGTGATAAGTCTCAAACAAAATCTCCTTAGTTTTTTATTCAAGAAACGGTCAGATGACCGCTATCTCGTCTGTGTATTCCGCTCCGCACGGCATTATCGACGGCAGAGCGAGAGAGAATAGGTCGGCGGCGCGCTCTTCGATTGAAGAGATACGTTTTGCGCGTTCACCGAGTTTTTTTATATCCGCCGCGCGCATAACTATCGGCAGTTTTGCGCTCGAACGCATGGCGCGCAGCTTTTCGCGTCCGATAGCGTTGAAGCCGAGCACGCGGATATACGGCGGTATGCCCTCGCAGTCGGACGCCTCGATACCGAGCAGAAGAGCCGCAACAGCGCGCCTTATCCGCGCATGGGAATAGCGTTTTGTCTTGGCGAGAGAATAGAGCTCATCGAGCGAAGAGGCACTGCGCGAGGCTGAGTATATGCGATTTTCAAGTCCCTCGGAGATATCCGGCACTGCGGCTATTTTTTCGGGCGTTGAGATACGCAGGCACGCAAGTACGGCTTTTTCGAGAACATTTATATCCGCCGGCGCTCTGCCCGCCCCTATCTCCGCTTTCAGTATCTCTGCGGCACTTTCGGGCATGAGATCGGCAAAGCCCTCGCCCGCTCTGACTCTGGAGCGTATAAGCGACGCGCTCGCAAATGTGTTCACCGCTTCGCCGCTGTCGTGACCCGCTCCCTCGCGCCTGACGGCGAACGGAGTAAGTTCGGATTTGAGGGTATCTATCGCGCGTATATATTCGACGGCGAGCGTATCGTTCGGCGACGAGAGCACCGATGCGACGCGGGGATCGAGCTCTTCCACGGCGCGCTGTCTCGCCGAAGCAAAACTCACGCCGGAGAGCAGGTTTGCGCGCATACTCTCGCGCACGGTATAATCATCGACCGCGCGGGATGCGGCTCGGAGGAGTTCTATATCGGCACATTCGCTGCCGAAGCTCAGCGTATCAACGCACCCCATGGCGTCGAGCAGCCCGACAGCTCCCCTCGCAAAGGTCTGCGCCGCAGCGCACGCCCACGGGACAGGGAGCGAAACGACAAGATCCGCGCCGTTCATCAGAGCCATGTGCGCGCGCGCGTTCGGGTGCATCAGCGCAGTCTCTCCGCGCTGGACGAACCAGCTGCTCATCACGCACACAACTGCCGACGCGCCGTTTTCACGCGTGCGGGCTATATGATATGCGTGCCCGTTATGGAACGGATTATATTCGGCGACGATGCCTGCGGTGCTCATCGGGCTCACTCCTTTCCGTTTTTCGACAATAAGACAGGGGAATTCTGCAAGAACTGCTTGAAAAATCCTCTTATAGTATATATAATATATCAGTAACGTGCTTGTTTCAAGCAAATCTTTTTATTTGGAGGCAATACTCTTGAAAATTCTTGTTATCAACGCCGGAAGCTCATCGCTTAAATATCAGCTCATCGACATGGACGGCGAAGAGCTGATTGCAAAGGGCATCTGCGAGCGTATCGGTATCGACGGCAGAATCAGCGGCTCGACCACGGACGGCAGAAAGTTCAAATACGACGTAACTCTTGAAAACCACACCGCGGCTTTCCTCGAGGTCAAGAAAGCTCTTACTTCGGGCGACTGCAAGGTTATCGACGATCTCTCCGACATTTCGGCTGTCGGTCATCGCATAGTCCAGGGCGGTTCTCTGTTCAAAGAGAGCGTACTCGTTGACGAGGATGTTATCGCCGGCATCGAGAGCCTGTGCGATCTCGCTCCCCTGCACAACGCCGCTCACATTCAGGGCATCCGTGCCTGCCGCGAGGTCTTCGGCGAGGATGTTCCGGAAGTTGTTGTTTTCGACAACGCTTTCCATTCGACCATGCCCCCCGAGGCATTCCTTTTCCCGCTGCCCTATGAGTACTACGAGAAGTACAAAGTCCGCCGCTACGGCTTCCACGGCACATCGCACCGCTTCGTCAGCGCTCGCTGCGCGGAAGTTATGGGCGTTGACCTCAAGGATATCAAGCTCATCACCTGCCACCTCGGTAACGGCTCTTCCATAACCGCTATCAAGGACGGCAAGGTTATCGACACGAGCATGGGTCTTACTCCCCTCGACGGCTTCATCATGGGCTCGCGCTGCGGCGGAGTTGATCCCTCGGCTATCACCTATCTTCAGGAGAAAGAGGGCTGGACTCCCGCAGAGACAGCTGAAATCCTCAACAAGAAGTCCGGCGTTCTCGGCATCTCCGGCGTATCGAGCGACGACAGAGATGTTCTCGCCGCCGCAGAGTCAGGCAACGAGAGAGCCGCTCTTGCAAGAAGCATCCAGCGCTATCAGATCCGCAAGTTCATCGGCGCATATGTTGCCGCGATGGACGGCGTTGACGCAATAGTCTTCACCGGCGGCATCGGCGAGAATACCTGCGACTTGCGTGAAGATGTCTGCAAGCATCTTACATATCTCGGCGTCAAGATCGACTGCGAGAAGAACCTCGAGCTCAGAAAGGGCAAGGAGGGCGAGCTTTCGACCCCGGATTCAAAGGTCCGCGTCTTTGTTCTGCCCACCAACGAGGAGCTGCTCATAGCCAGAGACACTAAGGCTATCGTCGAGAAGCTCTGATATGAACGGCTGCAACACTTTTATATTTGACAGTTTACCGGAGAAAGAGCTTATCCCCCGGTTTGAGATAAGCTCTTTCCACTGGGAAAAAGACGGATATTCGCGCCCGGAGAGCTCCGTGCGGTTCTGCGCGGTGAAAAACGAGGGCTACTATGCTTTTCTTGAAAGCTCCGAAAGCCCTGTGCTCGCGAGATACACAAAGCGCGACGATCCGGTATATACCGACAGCTGTCTCGAAGTGTTCATCGCACCCGTCAGCGGGCGCAGCGAATACATAAACTTCGAGATGAATCCGAACGGCGCTTATCTGTCGCAGTTCGGAAGCGAGAGAAACGGCCGCGTGTTCATAAAAGAACTGACCGCAGAGACCCCGCGCGTCAGTGCAGGAGTTTACACGGACAAAAAGGGCTGGCATGCTCAGCTGTTCATCCCGGAAGGGCTGATATCGTCGCTCTACGGCTGCGATTTTTCGGTCGGCGAGGGTGAAATACGCGGCAACTTCTATAAATGCGCCGACGACTCCCCGACCCCGCACTACGGTGCGCTCTTCCCAGTTGACAGCGTTTCTCTCGGCTTTCACAATCCCGAAAGGTTCGGCACTATCAAAATAATCAAAAGGTGATACAGATGCAAACGCAGAATACTCCCTTTCCTCTGCAGCAGATAATCGATGAATTCGGTTTTGAGGGAGAATATATCGGCTACCGCGTTTCAAACGACGGTCATATAAACAACACTTTTGTTCTCGATTTCAAAAACGCTGACGGCAGCAGCACAAGCTACCTTGTTCAGCTGATAAATACGAATGTTTTCAAGAATCCAGACGAGCTGATGGAGAATATCGTCGGAGTCACGGGATATCTGCGCAACATAGTTATCGAGCGCGGCGGCGACCCGGAACGCGAATGCCTCAGGGTGTTCTTCACAAAGGGCGGCAAGCCCTATTTCAAAACAGAGAACGGCGAATGCTGGAGATGCTACAATTTTATCACCGGCGCGCACGCCTGCCAGTCCATTGACGACCCGAAAACATTCTTCAACGCCGCAAAGGCTTTCGGCACTTTCCAGTGTCTGCTCGCGGACTATCCGAGCAGCACGCTTCACGAGACCATACCGAACTTCCACAACACCCGCTCCCGCTTTGCCGACTTCAAAAAGGCAGTCGGCGATGATCTCAAGGGTCGCGCGGCGGGCGTACAGGAAGAGATCGACTTTGTTCTCTCGCGTGAGGGCGACACGGGTATCCTCGTCGATATGCTCAGCAACGGCGAACTGCCGCTGAGAGTCACACACAACGACACGAAGCTCAACAACGTCATGTTCGACAACAAGACCGACGAGGGCATATGTGTAATTGACCTCGATACGGTCATGCCCGGACTCTCGCTCTACGATTTCGGCGACAGCATCCGCTTCGGCGCGAGCACCGCCGCAGAGGACGAGAAAGATCTCGACAAAGTAAACTTCGACATTGAGCTCTACAAAGTCTATACCGAGGGCTATCTTTCCGCCGCCGGCAAGAGTCTGACCGACGCGGAGATTGAATATCTCCCCTTCTCGTCGAAGCTCATGACGCTCGAATGCGGAATGCGTTTCCTCGGAGACTATCTCAACGGCGACACTTATTTCCGCATTGACTATCCCGAGCACAATCTCGTCCGCTCCCGCACGCAGTTCAAACTCGTTGAGGACATGGAGGAGCAGATGGACGAGATGAAAAAGGTCACACAGGAGATATACGAAAAAGTCTGCAAATAAAAAAGCCATACGGCATGGAGGGTCAGAGCTATGTTATCTCTGATGAACGAGCGTCAGCTCAGGCACAGTCTTGCCCTCTGGACGATGAAAAACAGCCGCTTCGCGCCGCAGCCCGGAAGCTGCGAGGAAGCGGCTTTTATCAAAACTTACGCTGTGCCACAAACAAGATTTGAGCGAGTCAATTCCGCCGTCTCTTCAAACGGCAGACCGCTCTCGATATTCCGCACCGTTATACGCCTCGCCGACTGGCAGTCGCGCAGCGGGCAGGAATGTGCGCTGGTCTATCTCAAGGCTGTTGAGACGGACACGGACAGCCTCGGCAACACCGCCGAAATCACTCTGGGCTATTCAATAGTCAGCAGGTGATATACTTTCTTATTGCGGGATAGACCCGCTTTGCGATGAATGCAAGCAGCAGGCAGAAAACGGCATCCTTCGGAAAGGTCGTGAACACGCAGGCGCTCATCATCTTCATAAAGCCCGGATATGTATTGAGATAGAGCCGGGTGATAAAATAGAAATACACGGTGCCGATAACATATATTATCACAGTGCCCGCGAGCGCGGCGAAGAAGAGCTTCCAGAATGTGCGCTCCTTTAGATGCTCGACGATGAATCCCGTGACTACGGACGCGACAAGGAAGCCGATTATAAATCCGAAGGACGGCTTGAGCACGCAGCCGATTCCCCCGCCGTAAGTGAACACGGGCACTCCGCAGAGACCGAGAATTATATATGCCGCAACGCTCAACCCCGAGCGCCACGCGCCGAGGAGCATAGCCGAGAGCAGAACAAATTCGAGCTGCAAGGTTATCGATATCATCGGCAAAGGTATTTTTATAAATGTGCCGAGGATTATCAGGGCGCACGATAGAGCGCAGACTGCGGCGGTCATCGCCCTGCCTTTTGAAGTCATTTTACTTTTCATTCTCTCACCTTCCGGAAATTGGATCGCATTTGATTATATCACAACAACCATACAATCAATTCAACAAATCGACTTTTCAGCGTGAAAATAGTGTTGTATGTCCATATCGGACATAACACTACGCTTAGAAATACATAAATTATTTTCTTATAGCTGGAGGACAGACTGATGCAAGAGCTGATTAAAAGAAACACGCCGGAGATTGCCGACCGATTCGCACTCGAAATCGAGGACAGGCGCGAGGGCAAGAGCTTCTATGAAATCGAGGCGTGCGGCGACAAAATAGTTCTGCGCGGCGACTGCAAGATAAGCCTTGCAATGGCATATTACAGATACCTGAAGGACTGCTGCAATGTTAACCTTGCGCACTGCGGCAACGACAGGATAGGCAATATCACCGACGCTCCCATGCCAAACGGCAAGACCGTTCGCATAATCGAGCAGGATAAACGCGCCTACATGAACTACTGCACGTTTTCGTATTCCGCCCGCTGGTGGGATTGGGAGCGCTGGGAGCGTGAGATAGACTACATGGCTATGCGCGGAATAAATATGCCGCTGAGCATAGTCGGCTACGAGGCGGTGCTTTTCTATACCCTGCGCGACCTCGGATATACGGACGACGGAGCGCTCAATTTTATCAGCGGCCCCGCATATCTGCCGTGGCAGCTCATGGGCAACCTCGACAGCTATTTCAGCCTGACGGACAAAGCTTATGTTGACAAGCGACTTGAACTCGGCAAGAAGATAATCGACCGCGAGCTCGAGCTCGGCATGACACCGATTCAGCAGGGCTGCTCGGGTCAGGTGCCCTCAACAATTCTTCGCGTGCTTCCGCACACGAACGCATACAATGTCCCCTCATGGTGCGGGTTCCCCGTAACATATCAAATAGACCCGCTCGACAAAAACTTCAGAAAATTCGGCATGGCTCTGCTTGAAAAGCAGCGTCAGCTCTTCGGCGCGCACCACTATTATGCCTGCGACCCGTTCCACGAGAACAAGCCCCCGATAAAGGGTGACAAGTATCTCCAGAACGTAGGAAAGGCTATTTCGGAGATGTATACAGCTTTCGACTCTCAGGCGGTCTGGGTCATGCAGGCATGGTCCCTGCGCGAGCCGATAGTCAAGGCTGTTGACAAAGACAAACTGCTCATTCTCGACATCGACGGCAGCAAATGCGAAAAGACCGACGGCTTCTGGGGATACAACTTCATCAGCGGCACGCTCAACAACTTCGGCGATAGAAACACACTCCACGGTTCGATAGACGCGCTCGCCGAAAACAAGTTCATGGAAGAGCGCGAAAAATACCCGAATATCGTCGGCACGGGGCTTTTCATGGAGGGTATTTTCCAGAATCCGCTGTATTTTGACCTCGCCTCGGATATGCTCACGCGAAGCGACAAGCCAGAGCTTGACTCATGGCTCAAGGACTACGCCCGCCGCCGCTACGGCAGTGACGAATCATGCCTTTTCAAAGCGGTCAAAGATATGCACGAGACCTGTTACAACAAGAATTGCACGGGGCGCGAGACTGCGTCGATAATCTGCGCGCGCCCTGCATATGAACAGCGCCACACCGCGCCAAACGATGTCTTTGAGCTGAGATACGACAACGAGAAGCTGCTCGACGCGCTCGAAAATCTGCTTAAAGCCGAACACGCTGATACGGACGGATATAGATTCGATGTCTGCGATCTGACGCGCCAGGTGCTCAGTAACTACGCAAAGGATCTCTATAAGCGCAGCATAAGCGCATTTGACAGCAAAAATATAAGTCTTTTCGAAAAGAGTGTCAACACATTCGTGCGCCTGCTCGAAGATGTTGACAGGCTGCTCATGACACGCTCCGAATTGACGCTCGGCGAGCATGTCAGGCAGGCAAACGCCTATGCCTGCACCGACAAAGACAGGCAAAATTTCGAGCTCAACGAGCTTTATATGCTTACCCTCTGGGGACCCGCACGCTCCTCGCAGCTCTATGACTACGCATGGAAAGAATGGGGCGGCATGATAAAAACTTTCTATCTGCCGCGCTGGTATTCGTTCTTCGAGCAGATGGCGGTCAACTTCAAGAAGCGCAAATGCACATTCACAACCACCAAGCGTCGCTACAACGACCGCGAGGACTTCGACGGAACCTCGTTCTACAAAAGCGTTGAGAAATTCGAGAACAAGTGGCTCTCGACCTACAAGCCCGAGCAGCCCTCGGAAGAGGACACGCTCGAAGTCGCGCGCGAGCTGTTTAACTTCTATGCGCCGATGATAAGAGGTGTTAAGGCATGAGCGTTGAGCCGCAAAGAAAAGGCGGAGACAAGCTTGACCTATATGAGCGCCAGATAAAGATGCTTGACACCCTGCTCCAACACGGGGCGATATCCAAAGCGCAATACCAAAAGAGTGCGGGTGATTTAGAAAAACTGATGTTCCCGCAGGGAGTACCGAAAAGATAAGAAATCAGCCTTCGATTCACAAAAGAACCGAAGGCTGATATATTTTGTTTATTTGCTTCGACTGTTTTTGTCATTCGATCCGGAATGGCCTCCGTATCCATAACCGTAACCGTAGCCGTAACGCTTGCCGTAGCTGTAACCGTAACCGTATCTGCGGCGTGAGATCGAATAATTGCCATATCCGCCCTTGCTGCGGTCGGTCGAGATATTGTAGACGCATCCCGCAAGGTCGCTGCCGCCCTGAGTGAGGTCGCTGACAGCCTCAAGTATCGCGGGAACGGGGAAAACATCCTCACGGATAACGAATATTGACGAATCGGTATACTTGGCGCATATCGCCGCATCAGCGACAATTCCAACCGGGGGCGTATCAATGATAATATAATCGAACTTCTCTCTTGCCGCCGCAAGGAATTCACCGGTCTTGGCGTTTGAAAGCACCTCGGTAGGATCGGCAATGCTCTCATCGCCCGCGAGGACGAATATCTTATATTTCTCGATATATTTTATCGCGTCGCTCGAATTTTTCGCGCCGTTGACGACATCGGCTATGCCGTTACCGGAAAGATTACTTATGCCGAGATTCTTGAGCACGGACGGTTTTCTGAGATCGGCATCAACAAGCAGCACGGAATATCCGTTCTGCGCGAGTGCAAGCGAAAGGTTGACGGCAACGGTCGTCTTGCCCTCGTTAGCTCCGGCGCTCGAAACGACAAAGCTCTTGTATCCGCGTCTGCCATTGAGCAATTCCAGCTTTGTTCGCATCGCCTTGTATGTCTCAACGAATGCAAAACCGCAAGCTTTGTCGGTTATCAGCAGCTCCCTGCCGCCGTGGGCGGATTTCTTATAGAAACGCTCGCCGCCCGGCACCTGTGACACCTCGCCGATAACATTAAGCTGGAGCTTGTTCTGAATATCCTCCTGGCTTCTGACGGTGTTGCGCGCGGAGTCCCTGATTATTATAATGAGCGCGCATATGACAGCTCCCGCAAGAGCGCCTATAATGGTGTTGCGCACGGTACCGACAGATTTGTCCGGCTTTGTCGGCAACTCCGGCTCGTCGCAGAGATGGATACTGCCGCCGGAATAGACCTGAACGACATCTTTATATGTATCCTTAACAGCCTGCGCGAGCTCATAAGCCTCCTCAGGCGAGGAAGCAGTGACGGTCATATCGATAATGCTGCTGTCCGTCTTGCGGGACGCGGCTATCATCTTTGAAACCTGATCTGCGGTTTTCGGATACGACTTGCACTCCGATGCTATTGCATTACACATGGTGCGCCCGGTCATAAGATGGACGAAAGTATTCGCCATATAAGCCGATGCCGACATATCGTTATAGGAGACGGAATTATCCCCCGATGACGAGAGGTCTTTTTCGGACTTATTGTTGACGATAAACGTCATGCTTGAAGTATAAGTCGGCTCTTCGACAGCTTTGGTCACCACTGCGCATGACGCGCCGACCACCAGCGCGACAAGTATCAGAAGCCACAGCCTTCTCAAAAGAAGACCGAACACATACATAATGTTCACTTCGACTCCGTCGCTGTCGGTATCTTTCCTAACTATCTTGCTCAATCACATATCCCCCACTTCATCAACGCTCATCAAAGAGTATCGACAATCTTTCTTCCTATTGAATCATAGAATATCTCGTGCTTTTCGACTTCAGAGAGCTTATAGCAATTCCTGCCGTCAAAGACCAGAGGTCTCTTCATATACTTTTTGTAGTTATCCAGCGGATATTCCACAATCTTCTCCCACTCAGTCATTATGAGGCAAACATCCGCATCTGTCAAGGCTTCATCTATATCCTTTGCAAAGTTTATTGCATAATTCGGATATCGCTTTCTGAAATTTTCGGCACCCAGAGGATCCCATGCGATTATATCCGCGCCCTCGTTGAGCAGTATATCTATATTCTGCTTTGCCGGCGCTTCTCGCAGATCGTCAGTGCCGGGCTTAAAAGTAAGCCCAATTATTGCCACACGCACATCTCTGAACGTCGGAAAGAATCTGCGCGCCTTGTCGATAAGCCTTGTGCGCTGTTCGCGGTTAACATCGATAGTCGCCTTTACGGTCTTTAGTTTCACTCCGGCGTGGTCGCTTTGAAAATTAAGTGCTTTCGTATCCTTCGGGAAGCAGCTGCCGCCGTAACCTATTCCGGCTTTTAAGAAATTTGAGCCTATGCGCCTGTCCATTCCCATCCCGCAGGCAACCTCTTCGATATCTGCGCCGACTATCTCACAGAAGTTCGCTATCTCATTTATATACGATATCTTCAGCGCGAGGAAGTCGTTGGAGGCGTACTTTATCATCTCGGAGCTTCGCACGCTGACATGTACTATCGGCAGTTCGAGCGGAGCATACATCTTTTCAACGATTCTGTAAGCCTGTTCATCATCCGCACCGATAACTATTCTGTCGGCGTTGAAAGTGTCCCTGACCGCCGTGCCCTGCGAGAGAAACTCGGGGTTTGAGACAACGAAGAAATGAAGATTTGGGCGGCGCTCGCCTATTCTGCGGCGCACGCTTTCACATGTTCCGATCGGCACGGTAGACTTGACGACAACGACTGTTCCGTCGCTGCAATTGTCGGCGATGCTGTCCGCAACGGAGAACACGGCGCTTAAATCTGCGGAACCGTCCTCCTTTTCGGGCGTACCGACACCGATAATAATGACCTGAGCTTCGGAATACTTCGTCACATCGTCTGTAAACTCCAGGCGCTCGCGGTTTTTGAGTATAAGCTCTTCGAGTCCGTATTCGTAGATAGGAGAGATGCCCTCGGCGAGCATTTTCAGCTTGCCTTTGTCAACATCGAGGCAGATTACATCATGTCCGACATCGGCAAGCGTGACCGCGGTAACAAGCCCCACATAGCCTACTCCCGCAATGGCAATTTTCATAACATACACACCTTCATTCAAGATTCATATATGTTTTCTTTTTTTCGTCCTTTAGCTTCATCGCGCAGAAACAGAGCGTCAGCATTATCTGGACATTATAATCGTAATATGATATCAGCGTAGTTTCGCCCACTGCTGTTGCCGCAAGTAGCAGGAACATTGTGACGCAGAGCCTCTCTCCCCTATACGCTCTGCGGCCCAAGCCGATAAGAAGGTATATATAGTACCAATAATATGTTATCAATCCGACTATTCCGAGACCGGACGCCAATTCGAGATAATTGTTATGTGCATAGACTGTGATGCCATAGGCCTGATTTATCTGATAGGCATTATTTGCAAGACCTATACCGATTATCGGATGAGAATAGAATATCTGCGAGGATATTTCAGCAAAACCCTTTCGCAGGGCAAGACTTCCGTCGGCGGACGCATCGTTGTTCACAATATAGTTAAGCATTTTTTCAAGTCTGAATCCCGCCACATTATAGAGCGCAGGAACCTTTAAAAATGCAATTCCTATTCCCACCACGGCGGCGGTCATCAGAACAAGCCTAAGAAGATAAAAACGCTTGTTGACATAAAATATCAGCATGGCAAACAAGAGAAACGCCACAATAAGCAATGCTTTTCTCGACGACGAGAGAACTATATAAAGCAGCTCAAATGCCGTGCACAGATAATATGCGCGTTTTTTATAGTAATACGCCTTACAGAACGATATCGCCACAGCCACAACACAGATATAGGCTATCGTGTTGATATTATTGCCCGTAACATTTTCATAACCTATGCGTCCGAAAAATCCGGTGAACCACATAGAATACGGCGTTCTGACAAATATGGAGAAAATCATTATCATTACCGCCGCAGTGAACAGCGCGGTAAAGCGTTCAAAATCCTCGCGCGTTTCTATATAAAGAGTCACGCAATAGCAAAACAGCATTACCTGAAGCATTCGCGGTATATAATGCAGAGTATAGCTGACATCATACGCCGCCCAGAGCGACGAGACAACGCAGAGCAGAATAAAGACGCCGTACCATATCGTCGGGAGCTTGATCGAGATAGTCGGTCTGCCGAGTATACGGACAAAGAAAGTCAGACCGGCAACGGAAATAAGAGCAGCGTGATATATATAATTTCGCTCTCCGAAGCGAAAATTAAACGCAAACAGAACGGTGAGCATTGCAACGATAGAGATATCAAGCAGTATCTCCAACGCAGACCGTTTTGAGTTTATTTTCACTTTTCCGTTTTTGAGTTCTATCATAATTGTCCCCGATCGACAGATCTATAAAACGAGTATAACATACCCGGCGGCGGTCGTTTACTCCCGTCAAGCATAATAGCATGCTTTTTCTTCAAATATTAAGCTTTTCTAAAGCCAATCAGACCGTGACATTGCAGAGCTCCGCGCCGACAAATGCGGCAAGCTCTCTGGGGTCGAGGCACAGCTGGAGTCCGCGCTGACCTGCACTGACATATATTTTTTCAAAATCGGATGCGGTGGAGTCGATAAAAGTCGGATACTGCTTCTTCATGCCTATCGGCGAGCAGCCGCCGCGCATATAGCCTGTGAGCGAGATGAGCTCCTTGACATGGATCATTTCAAGGCTCTTGACCCCGGCGCATTTTGCGCATTTTTTGAGATCGAGCTCCGCGCCGACCGGGATACAGAACACGAAAAGTCCGTTCTTCCCGCCGCGGGTAACAAGGGTTTTGAACACCTGATTCGGGTCGAGCGAGAGAGCCGCCGCCGCATGGACGCCGCTGAGGTCGCTCTCGTCGTAGTCATATTGGAGAACATCGTATTTTATCTTTGCTCTGTCGAGCATTCTCATTGCATTTGTCTTTGTCATGATTTTCACACTCCTGCCATGATATGCATAGTCCGCAGCTGCGTTGAGGATATTCTATCGTTGACCGAATATGCGTGCTTTTCGAGATCGCCGCATATCGCGTCCGTAAGGCTTTGCTTTTGCAGCTCGGTTATTATCATCGAGGCAATGTCCTCGACTATATCCGCCTTCGCCGAGGCGGTCACGGGTTCATTGTCCGAAGATATGAGAAATTCAAATGTATCGGCAAGCTTCGAGAGCTTTTCGAGCTCGCGCATTGCCCTAAACGCCCATTTATAAAACGGGCGGTATTTTCTGTTGAGCAGGAACACCGCAGACATGGCATGATCTGCAAATTCTATCATCGCGAGTTGGGCGCCGCCCGTCTCGCCGTGGGAAATACAGCGCTTGAAATTATACTGTCCCGCCTGCGCCGCCATTATAAGATGACCCGCAAGCTTTTTAAGTCTGACATCCTGCGGCATATCGAGAAACGACTGACGGATGCGTGAAAACTCGCCGAGATCGTCGCGGAAAACCTCGCCGTTCGTCGCCGCCGCAAGGCAGCTGTCGGGCGTAGTCATCCACTGATCTATAGAATCAAAGCCCGTGCGCGAGCCGGTTTTCGCAAGATAGAAGTCCCCTGTTTTTATAACTCCGTGGCGGCTGCCACCGACGGGGCTTATTTTGAGCCTGTCAACGCCCTCAAAGCTCTTCGGGAGCTTCGCATAGGCGCGTTCGAGCTGAAATTCAGTGCGGCTGTCGATATCATCGGGCACGAAGATGCAGAATCCCGGCTCAAAATCATGGTCGCGCGATATATCATCGTCATAGCCGAAGCACTCCGAGCCGTCGCCGACAAGACCTATCGCAAGCTTATCTTCAAGCTCCGGGAACTTTTCATGGAGCATCGGCGCGCCGTAGGTCTCATAGAATTTTCTTGAAAGCTCAAGTCCTTTCATATATCTCGTCCGACCTCCTTTTTATCTCCTTGGCGGTCATGAACCAACCGTAATATCCAAAAGTCGGGGCGCATTTTTCGCAGACGAAAGCGTAGTTGCCGTCGAGCGCGTTTGATTCATCGAGCAGAAGATCTTCTGCTTTTTTCAGGCAGTCGGTGATAAACTCCGACGCGTTTTCGAGCCCCTGCTGCGCCTCTGCGGCGTTGGCGAGGTTCAGATATGTTATCGCCGTTTCGGGCTTTCCGCCGGGCAGTGCGCTCATAATTTCTATCGCTTTTTGATAGAGTTCACGCGCCTGATCGTATTCTTTTAGCGACACGCAGGCGAGCGCCATATTGTTATAGAGTCCGCCGAGGCGCGAATCCGTGGGCTCCAGAAAGTCCTCATATATGCTCTTCGCCTCGCCGTAGCGCTCGAGAGCCTCGTGCGGGCGGTCGAACGCCTCGCAGACGGTGGCTGCATTGAGACTGACCGTGGCGGCGGTTATCGAGCCGCCGAGAGATAAGTTTTTTACAAGCTCATCCGCCTTTTCCGCGCTCTCAAACGCTTTGTCCTTCAAGCCCATTTTGCGGTAGAGCCCCATAAGCTCGTTGAGCACCGCAAGCTCACCGCGCTTATCGCCGCCCATGCGCGCCTCGGAGAGCCAATATTCCAGATGTCTGCGAGCCGCGGGCATATCGTTATGGGAGAGCAGGATATCGAGCCTGTCCACCACGCGGTCAACGGGGATAAACGACACATTGGCGTTTTCGTCCGGATAATAGAAGTCTGTGCAGCTCAGACATCTCGGCTCCTTGTAATCTTCGGGGTTAAGGCTCATATCGAAGCTCCTTTCATTCATCACTGGTGCGTTTTAAAATAGTCGTCCGAAACATCGCGCAGGAATTTGTACATCGGCGCGAATTTTTTATATATACCCTCAAGGCGGGTTATTATCTCGTCGCTCTCTATCGCGGAGAGCTCATCGGAGGCGAACACAAAATAGAGATACTTTGCGTTATAGAAATTTTCAAGTCCTGCGGGGCAATCGAGCTTCGGGCGCTTATAGCACTCGGCATCGAGCATGGCTCCCGTTGAAAGAGCCGATTTCACAGCCTTTTTGAAGCCCTCCGGGTCGTTTCGCAGATGCTCTCTGAAAACCTCCATGTAGTCCGCCGAGACATCGTATGTTCCGACGCCGCACGACCACGCGCGCGGAGTGACCTCGAACCACATGCACGGATACATGTGCCACTCTTTTTTCGGGCGCATGAACATTATCCACATATTCTCGCGGTAGAGGTACTTGTCGTGGGTATAGCGCGTATCGCGGCGCACCCTCGACACCATCTTCGTCGGTATGGTATTCATGAACGGATCAATGTCAAGCATCATGTCGCTGAGTGACGCCGCTATTTGGCGCATCGGCACGGTCATGTTTGCCTTTATCTTCTCTTTATTCTCCTCATAGAACGCCTTTGAATCATTGAAGCGGTTGAGCTGCATGAGAAAAAGCGTATCCTGAGTTATTCCCTTGAAATCGCTCATCAGATAAGTCCCCTGTCGTGCATCGCCTGCGCCGCGAGCATGACGCCCGCCTTCGCGCTGTGGAAATTGAAGCCGCCCTGCATCCATGCGGCATAAGGCTCTCTGAGCGGAGCGTCCGCAGAGAGCTCTATTGACGAGCCCATGGTGAACGCGCCCGCCGCCATAATGACCTGGCTGTCATATCCGGGCATATCCCACGGCTCGGGCACGACAAACGAATCGACCGGCGCACCCGCCTGCATTCCCTGGCAGAATGCGATAAGCGCTTCGGGCGTTCTGAGCTGGACGGTCTGAATGATATCGAATCTCTCCTCGTCGCTTGTCGGAGTGACATCAAATCCGAACTCTTCAAACAGCGCGGCGGCAAAGACTGCGGTCTTGAGCGCCTCGCCGACGATATGGGGCGAGTTGAATATACCCATGAACAGCTCTCTGTTCTGTCCGAGCGACGCGCCTACTTCTCTGCCGAGACCGGGGACGGTGGCTCTGTAGGCGCATTTCTCGACAAGATCCGCCTTGCCCGCTATGTAGCCGCCGTTCTTGGCTATTCCGCCGCCGGCGTTCTTTATCAGCGAGCCCGCCATTATATCCGCGCCGACCTGCACTGGCTCAACACGCTGAACGAACTCGCCGTAGCAGTTATCGACAAAGACTATCGAATCGGACACGCTCTTGACAGCCTTTGCAATCTCGGCTATCTTCTCGACCGAGAGGCTCGGGCGCAGAGTATAGCCGCGCGAACGCTGGATATAGACGAGCTTCGGCTGTTTTGCTTTCACCGCTTCGGTTATCGCGGGAATATCCGGCTCGCCGTCGGCATTCAAATCGACCTGTTCATATTTTACGCCGAAATCCTTTAGCGAACCCATGCCCTCTCCGGTGATGCCGATAACGGGGTGTATAGTGTCATATGGCTGACCGGTGACGCTGAGCATTGTGTCGCCCGGACGGAGAAGCCCGAAGAGCGCGACGCCGAGCGTATGCGTACCGCAGGCGAAGCTGTGGCGCACAAGAGCCGCCTCAGCGCCGAACGCGCTCGCAAAAACTTTATCGAGCGTCTCGCGTCCGCGGTCGCCGTAGCCGTAACCCGTGGTCTCGGTGAAATGGCTCTCGCTGACCCTGTTTTCGATAAAAGCGGCGAGCACCTTCTGCTGATTATACTCAGTGTTTTTCTCAATTCGCGCGAAGCTGTGTTCGGCGCGCTCAAGAGCCCTTTCGGAAGCATTGAGTATTTTCTCGTCAAATTTGAAAAATGTCTGTTCCATGTTATATTTCCTGTTCTGTATCATATTCGGCCCATCTGCCGACGGGCACAAAGCCCGATTTTTTATAAAACTCAACTATGCTGCCGTCCTTGCAGAAGAGCTCGACTCTCCTTCCCCCGGACGAATATCTTTCGGCGAGCGTCAGCACCGCCTCGCCGCCGAATCCCCTGCCGCGCATATCCTCGCGCGCCGCAACGCAGCCGAGAAATGCTGCCGAATCGGCGACAAACAGAGCACAAGCGCACGCCGCAAGCGTTTCGCCGCTGTATATCACGCTCCACTGAGCGGTATCTCTATTCATGCGCCTCGACACATCCGCAATCCACTCGTCGCGCCCGCCGAGACGGTCAAAGCCCGAAGAAACGAGCAGTGAATATACATCGCGCAGGTCGGGATATCTCGGCATCTGAGCTTCGCCGCGCAGAGGTTTCAAAAGATGCTCGAATCGGACTATATTGCCGCTTCTTGTCGGCGAAAGTCCGAGCTTTCCGCACACGCTTTCTTCGCAGGAAAGCGTTGAAAAGCCTATGATTTTAAGAAACTGCCAAAGCTCTTCAAAATCCGCATCTGATTCGGCGCTCAGCACGACGCTGTCATAAATGCGGCAGACTGCGGCGGTTATAATATTCTCGTCATTCCGCTGAACCCAAAAACGAACGGCGGCGGAATCGGAGGAATAAGTTTTCAGATATCCGGCGATTTTCGTACCGAACGCGTCGCGGCGGCAAAAATCAAAAAGCTCTTTTTCTTCAGCCAGTTTAAGCATTGGCAAGCTCCCCGAGCATCACTTTTGCAAGGTGGAGGACATCGTCTCCGTCGCTCATTTTTATCACGCACGAGGGCGAGTGGAGATATCTGCACGGGAGCGAAACTGCGAGAGTTTTGACTCCGCCCGCGCTGACATGGATAGCCTTCGCGTCGTTTCCGCCGGCAACCATTGTCTTTGTCTGTATCTTTATGCCGTTTTCCTTTGCCTTTTTGAACGCAAGCTCATAGAGGTCGTGGTCATAGATAGTGCCCCTGTCCATAAAGCCGACGACTGCGCCCTCGCCGAGAGCGCAAACGCGCTTTTCGCCGTCAACACCCGGAATATCCGCGGCGGTCGTGGTTTCGAGCACGATGGCATAATCGGGTCTGATGCTGAACGCCGAAGCTTTCGCGCCGCGCGTGCCTATCTCCTCCTGAACGCTGAACGAGAAATCCGCGTCATACTCGAGCTCGCTCTTTATCATCTCAATCATCACGGCGCAGCCCATTCTGTCATCGAGCGCTCTGCCCTGAACGAATCCGTCGCCAAACTTTCTTATTCCCGAGTCGAACACTACAGTGTCGCCCAAAGAGACATATTCGCGCGCCTCGTCCGCCGACTCCGCGCCGATATCGATATACATCTCGTCAGCCTTCGGCATATCGAGTTCTTCTTCTTTGGAAAGCATATGAATCGGCTTGAGCCCAACAACGCCGCTTATCTCTTTATCGCTGACCTTCACGCTTCTGCCGAGATAAACACGGGGATCGACGCCGCCGACGGCAGAAAATTTGAGCATACCCTCATCGGTTATATAAGTGACGATCATGCCGACCTCGTCCATATGGGCGTCGAACATAACTTTATTTTTCGCGGGGCTCTTTCCCTTTTTGTGCACGATAAGATTGCCGAGCGGATCGACGCGCCAATCGGCAAAACCTTCTATCTCGGAGATTATAAACTCGCGCACCTTATCTTCCCTGCCGGACACGCCGCCTATCGAGCAGAGTTTTTCAAGCAGTTCGTACATCATGTGCGCCCCCTTTCGATTATATATGCCGCCATAAGTCGGGCGACAGCCTCAATATCATTGAGATCGACTATTTCAGCCGCAGTGTGCATATTTCTCTGCGGAATAGAGATGAGTCCCATTCTGACTCCGCTTCCGGCAACCTGAATCTCGTCGGCGTTGGTGCCCGTACTGCCGCTCATGACTTCGCACTGGCGAGCGATGCCGTTTTCGTCGGCGATGCGCTCAAGGGTGCGGGACATCGAATAATCGAGCGAGGGCGAGAAGCCTATCATCGCGCCGCCGCCGAGCTTGCCGCACTTCTCCTTTTTGAGTCCGGGAGCCATGGCGAAGCTGACATCAACGGCGATAGCCTCATCGGGCGCGGCCGCAAAGCCGCCCGCCGCCGCGCCGCTGCCGCCGGTCTCCTCCTGAGACGAGAACAGCACGCTGATGCGGCATCCGTGATTTTTATCTTTGAGCAGCTCAAGGCAGCGAAGTATCGCCGCAACGCCCGCTCTGTCATCGAGCGCGGCGCAGCTGACTCTGCCGCCGAGCAGCTCTTTCGGGGTGCTGTTGACGGTGATGCGCATACCGGGGCGCACGATCTTTTTGACCTCGTCTACGGTCATGCCGACATCTATCGAAAGGTCTTCAATCTTTTTCGCTTTTTTGTCATCGTCACCCGAGGCAAGATGCGGCGGAGTCGAAGTTATCACGCCGAAAAGAGGTTCGTCGCCCCACACCGTCACCTTTTCTGCGGCGAGAACTCGCGCATCTATTCCGCCGACGCGCGCAAATTTTATAAATCCGCTGTCATCGATAGCGGTAACGGTCATTCCAATTCTGTCTATATGAGCGTCGAGCAGGATATGCACCCCGTCGCCGCCCGTGTCTCCGCACACACTGCCGAGCGCATCGATATGCGCGGGCATATACTCTTCGAGCATGGATTTTGCAAGCAAAGCCGCCTCATTTTCATTGCCTGAGGTTCCGTTTGCGCCCGCGAGCGCCAAAACAACGGCTTTCATATCTTTATTTTCGAGCAATTTCCATCTTCCTTTCTAAAAATTAAGTTGAAAATTATGATAATATGGAGTATTATAATAATCGACAAACAAGTCAAGTCCATTGATTGGAGAGATAGCAATGAGTCAGTCACATCACCATCATCACCACAGAAAAAAGACGAAGAAAAAGGTTATTATAACAATAGCCGTTATTCTTCTCGTCATAGCGATTCCGCTGACTGCGGGACTGATCACGGTCAACCACTATTTGGGCAAGATAAACTATGAGGAAGAGACAAAGGACATCAATCCGGAGCTCACAGAGAATCTCTCAGACCCGAACGCGGACAAGGATATATCCGAAAATATAGACGATCCGCGCATGTGGTATAACGACAACATAATCAACATTCTGCTCATCGGGCGCGATCTCGGTCACGGTTCTAAATATTATTCCCGCGCCGACTCGGTCATAGTCGTTTCGATAAATAAGCTCAACAATGACATCAAGCTCGTCTCACTTTCCCGAGCGACCTATGTCTCCATCCCAGGTCACGGCAACGCCAGACTAAATGCGGCGCACGCCTACGGCGGATCGAAGCTGCTTATCGACACGATAGAGCAAAACTACAAAATAAGGATCGACCACTATGTGAGCATCGACTTCAACGGCTTTATCAAGGCCGTTGATGCACTCGGCGGAGTCGATATAGCACTGACAGAGAGCGAAGTGAAAGCTCTCTCGCCGATACTCAAGCAGAATGGCACCGTAGTAGAGGGCGCCGGAACCTATCACCTCAACGGCAACGAGGCGCTCGAATATGCCCGCCTGCGTGAGATAGACAGCGACAGAGCGAGAACCGAGCGTCAAAGAACGATTCTCATGTCAATCTTCTCAAAATTCAAGAAAATGTATTCGACCGAAAACTATTCGACCCTGCTCAGCAAGAGCACAAAGTTCCTTGATCAGGTTCTGCCGCTCGTAAGCACGGATTTCACGAAGAGCGAAATAATCAGCCAAGCAACGACCTACGCAGGATATCTCAACTGGCCCGTAACCGAGGCTATCATCCCGAGAGACAAGACTCCGTTGACAAAGATAAACGGCGTTGAGGTGCTGATAGTCAACTGGGCGAAGGTCAAGAATGACATTCACGAAGTCCTCTATCCCGGCATTGAGCCCCAGGAGCAATCCTGAGGCTCATAGATAGAATAATTTACAGCTCGACGCCGCCGACAGGGCGAACCGAGAGAATATAGCACGAACCCGAACCGAATACTTTTTCCATCAGGTCTTTGTACTCATCAAGCTTATTGAGCGGTACAAAGGCCTGAATTGTTCCTGCGAAGCCGCCGCCGTGGACTCGCCACGCGCCGCAGCCGTCAAGCAGCTTTTCACTCAGTGAAAGTGCGAGCGACACGGGCTGCTCAGACACTTTCTTGCAGGAATAGACATTCTGGTTGTACATATATGAAGAGCGTCCGCTCTCGATAATATATTTCTTGAAAGTCTCGAAGTCGCCCGCCTTGAGCGCAGCTGCCTGCTTCTCGACGCGCGCGTTGTCGCCATAGAAATGCATGGCGCGAAGCACAGCTCTGTCACCGCAGGAAGAGCGGATATCGGCTATGTTCTTCATGAACTCGTCCTCGTCAACCTCGCGCAGGACACTCTTGCCGAGATATTCGGCGACGCTCTCCATCTCCTTGCGCACGGCGGCATACTCATCCGTAAGATTCGAGTGGCTTCCGCCGGTGTCTACGATGCAAAGAGCATATCCGCAGGAGGCAAAATCAAAATCTAGCTTCTCGATAACGGGCTTTGCAGGGTCGGCAAAATCGATCTCAACGAATGAGCCGACCGAGCTTGTCATCTGATCGAGCAGACCGCAGGGCTTGCCGAAGAATTTGTTCTCCGCCGCCTGAGCTATCTGCGCGATCTCAACATCGCTCACCTTGCCGTCATTAAACAGATGGTTAAGAATAGTTCCGAGCAGGACTTCAAACGCTGCAGAGGATGAAAGTCCCGAGCCGGAAAGCACATCGGACGCGGTTGCCGCATCGAATGCACCGATATTATATCCGCGCGACTTGAACTCGGCGCACACGCCGCGGACAAGTGCCTTTGACTTGCCGAACTCGGCTTCGTGCGGTTCGAGGTCGCTGATATCGATCGTGTCCATAGCGTAGCCTTCGCTCTTGACATTGACTACGGTGCCCTCGCCCTTCGCGGCAACGGCTATGGCGTCAAGATTGACGCTCGCAGCGAGCACGCGGCCGTGGTTATGGTCAGTGTGGTTGCCGCCGATTTCGGTTCTGCCGGGTGCGCTGAAGAGACCCGCCTCACGGCTCGAACCGTAAAACTCCTCGAACTCGCCGATAACGCGGCAATAGCGCTTTTTCTGGGCATCGACGGTGCCGGACGGATAGAGCTTTGAAAGCTCGGCGTCATATGCGCCGTCGGTCATTCTTTTTTTCAGGACATCTGTGGTATACATAAATCTACCTCGTTTCCGTGATTAATTATCTTTATTTTTCTTTGAGCTTGAAACGCTCTTTTCAACTAAAAGCCATATGAGGTTGACGCACAAAAGCGATGCGCCGCTTATGGTCAGGACTATCATCAGGGGCACAAGGAACGCAGACGAGAGCGGATCGAAAACGTTAGTACCCATGAAAGTATAGGACAGCAGCTTCGGCGCAAAGCCCGCCGCC
This sequence comes from Oscillospiraceae bacterium, assembly GCA_003514385.1. Lineage (GTDB taxonomy): Bacteria > Bacillota > Clostridia > Oscillospirales > Acutalibacteraceae > CAG-177. Next base: position 207,478 of record DOQR01000007.1, read on the forward strand.
GAGAGCAGGATGAACTGCCAATAAGGAAACCTGAGCGAGCCGTAAATCCGGCTGACGCTGCCGAGCGGGAATCCGGGGATAAGCCGCAGGGCAAAAAGCAAAGCCTTGTTGACCTTACCGGAGCTCTCGATTATCTTTCTGGCGCGTTCATTCTTGCTGATTATCTTCCATGCGTTCCCGCTGCCGAACTTCATACCCTCGAAATATTTGATGCTCATCATAATGATAATCCCGAGGAAGTTCACTATCAACGCCCAATATGACGGCAGAACAGCACCGGTAAGGACGCTGATTGCCGAGACCGCGAGGAACGGGATAAAGGTGCGCACAAGGAAGACTATCAGCATGGCGAGCACGAATTTCCAGCTGATGCCGAGCGACTGTATAAACTGCTCTATTTCAAGCAGCTTTTCCTGATAGACCTTATACCAGAGCCACAGTTGATCATATCTCAGCAGATAGACAACTACCGAGACGGCCGCGGCGGATATAAGCAATACGAAGCCCGCGGCGTTCATTATGCCGCTTCGTGTCCAATGCTTTTTCAAGCCTTCACCTCAACAAAAGTTTACATATAATTGTATAACATATTTCAGATCTTTTCAACTCAAACCGCACAAATTTTGGCGCAAAATATCTTTTAAGCGAACGCACAATATGATATAATAGTATCATAATCCGTAATATGCACACAGACATATCACTCAACAGGTCAAGAGGAGGAATTTTCATGGGCAAGAAAGCTGTCGTTCTCAGCGGAGGCGGAGCAAAAGGCGGCTATCAGATAGGGGTCTGGAAGGTGCTCAGGCAGATGGGATTCACGCCCGACATCGTCGTCGGCACATCCGTCGGCGCACTCAACGGCGCGCTCATGGCGCTCGACAATTTCGACGCGGCGCTCGACATCTGGGAAAACATGAGCATGGACAGCGTGTTTCAGAATTTCGTCAACATGTCCGACGAAGAAAACCCCGACCGTGAATCATACATAAAAGAGCTCGCAAAAGAGGCTATTTTTAAAGGCGGCGCGGACTACACCCCGCTGCAGGAGCGCGTCAAATCGCTCATGGACGAAGAAAAGCTGCGCACCTCGCCGATACGCTTCGGACTGGTCACGACGATGTTCCCGAAGATAAAGCCCGTCGAAGTTTTCATCGAGGATATTCCCGAGGGCAAAGCCGCAGACTATGTGCTCGCGAGCGCGGCGGCGTTCCCGTTCATGAAGTCATACAAAATCGGCGAATCCGCTTTCGTCGACGGCGGATATTCGGACAACATGCCGGTTAAAATGGCTATCGAAGCGGGCGCTGATGACATTGTGGTGGTCAACATCGGCAAGAATCCCGGCGCAAAGTTCGGCGAGGCGGACAATGTCTCGTTCAAATATATCAGCAGCAAAAAGCCGCTCAACGATGTTTTCGGCGGTATGCTGATGTTTGACGGCGACATGTCGCGCGGGAACATCCGCCAGGGCGAGCTCGACGCATACAAGGCATATGATCTGCTCGACGGATATTACTATGCGTTCAAGAAATACGAAAAATACAAGATTGCGCCGTTCGAGCCCTACTGCGCGAAGAAATTCGACGCGATATTCTCGGGTCTCCCGAGCGCGGGCAGAGTAGAGAGAGGCGGACGCGAAAGCGTGCTGAACTTCCTGCGCGGATACGACGACAGACCGTTTGAGTTCAACTCAAACGTGCTCTACTGCGCCGAGACCGCCGGCGATATTTTCGGCATCAACACGCGCGAGGAATACACCGTCGCGAGCTTCGACAAGCTCATAAACGAGAACGCGACGGCGCTCATCACCGAGGAATATGGCACAAAAATCGATGAACTGACCGAGAAACTCGACAAGGGCTTGAGCCTTGATTTGCTCAAGATGGTGGCGAACAATTTCGACAAAAAGTTCCTGCTCGCCTACACGCTGAAAATTCTGCTTGGCGACAGGATAGAATACTCAGACAAGCGCAGGCTTTGGCTGATAGCGGACATCATGCCGCAGGTATTCTGCGCCGCACTCTACTGCTGCGCGTCGATACTCAACGCCAAAGAACACGGAAAGGAAACGCAGGATGAAAATAGTAATTCTTGACGGATACACAACGAACCCCGGTGATCTCAGCTGGGATTTTCTCAACGAATTCGGCACATACACGGTCTACGACCGCACGCCGAAAGAGAAGATAGTCGAGCGCGCTCAGGGGTGCGATATAATCATAACCAACAAGACGCCTATAGACGCCCGGACGATAGCCGCCCTGCCGGAGCTCAAGTTTATCACTCTGCTAAGCACGGGCTTCAATGTTGTTGATGTTGATTTTGCGCACGAAAAGGGCATCCCGGTTTCAAACGTACCGTGCTACAGCACCTCGGCGGTGGCTCAGCTCGTGTTCGCGTTCATTCTTGAACACACCAACCGCGTTGCGCTGCACAGCGAAGCAGTACATGGCGGCGAATGGAGCAGCTGCCCGAACTTCTGCTTCTGGAAGTCCCCGCTGACCGAGCTTCAGGGCAAGACTATAGGCATCATCGGCTACGGCAAGATAGGCAAGGCGGTCGCCAAAATTGCAGAAGCTTTCGGCATGGATGTGCTCGCAAATTCGCGCTCCGCAAAAGTCGGAGACTGCGACGGTGCGGTCAGATTTGTTGAGACCGACGAGCTGCTTAAAAAGTCCGACTTTGTGACTCTCCACTGCCCGCTTACTCCGCAGACAACCGGGCTTGTAAACGCCGAGTTTATTGCGAAGATGAAGCCTAACGCATTTCTCATCAACACCTCGCGCGGCCCAGTAGTTGACGAGCAGGCGCTCGCCGACGCGCTGAAATCGGGCAGGATATCGGGCGCGGGAGTTGACGTTCTCTCTACCGAGCCGCCGAAAGAAAGCAATCCGCTGCTCGGATGCGAAAATTGCCTGATAACCCCGCACATCGCCTGGGCGGGATTCGAGACGAGGACAAGGCTCGTCGGAATAGTTGAAGAAAACCTCAGAGCGTTCGTCAAGGGCGAACCGATAAATGTGGTGAACAAGTAAAAAACAAAAGGCTGTCGCACTCATATGTGTCGGCAGCCTTTTTAAATTGAACGGTATTGTAAAGTAGGATAAGTTCACTTAGGTTTTGCTCTTGCAATACCCGACTGTAACGCACCGCTGCCGTGCGAGCGGCACGATATGAAATTGTATAATTCACTCTCTACCTTCGCGTCCTACCATAATCAGGCATTTTATATTTCCCGCGTTTCGGCATTTTCTTTTTATTTGAAAAAGAAAACGCCTGCAAAAGAA
>DOQR01000007.1:210927-221381 GCA_003514385.1 Oscillospiraceae bacterium
CGCCTGCAAAAGAAAAGCAAAACCTACCCATGAGAAACCGTGGGTAGGCTTTGCAAATTCGGAACATCCATTAAAATGTGATGCTTGATTTTATCAGAACGAGAGGATGACTTTCATCTCGAGCTTCTTGTATTTGGGAATTTTATACGGCTTTTTGAGCGTTGCGATCGCGGGGACATCGCCGCCGACGCCCTGCTGTCTGCCGTCGATATTGACGGTCAGGTTCGGTGTGCGTCCAAGCTCGCAGGAGTGAGCCGCGTCATAGAGCATCTTCTTCGTATACGGGTGGACGCTCATCTCAAACGGCGTTCCTGCCGCAGTCACCGTGACTCCCCTCTCGCCGCCGACCTTGAGCCATCTCACATCGCAGCGGTTCGCGTTCTCCTGCGGGAACAGGTAATCGTGAATGAAGCTCTCTGCGCTCTGGAAGCGATAAACTCCGAGGCGCGCCGAGGTCTTGCGGTCGCAGTAGTTCTCGTGCGGACCCTTGCCGTAATATTCTATTCCGTCGACGTTGTCGGTCAGCTCGAATGTCAGACCGTAGCGCGGCAAATTGACCGGAGTGATGTTCTTGCAGGTAAGCGACGCGGAAACCGTGCCGTCCGGGAACACAAGGTATTCGGTAATGATGCCCGAAAGATATTTCGTGCGCCACTTGACGCTGAGTTTGACGCAGCTGCCGAAATGCTCCGCCTTGACGGAAACAGGGCGCATCATGCGCTCTGCGCTGTCGAAAGCGTGCAGACCGATAAGAGTCTTGACCCACTCAAACGGCACCTGAGCCATGCGCTCGTTGTCGATATTCGCGCGGGAAAACTGCGGGCGAATGCCGCGCTCAAGGCGCTCGACGCCGTCCTTTTTATATGAGCAGAGCTCGCCGGTCTTTTTGCTGAGCTTCACTTCAAAGCCGTTTCCGGAGACGACATAGCACTTGTCGTTCTTTGAATATTTTATTTCAACTTTCTTGCCGTCCGCTTTCGGAGCAGACGAAGAATAGTTATACTTGCCGAGAACAAACTGCTCGCGCGCCATGGTGTGACCAGCTTCGAGGTGCATCATATCGCGGCGCAGAATCAGCTCACAGTCGAGCGTGCGCTCGTTTTCGGTTCTGATATCGAACGGGATATCGACATACGCCTTTTCGAGATAGCCCTTGTCGGGAAGATCGAGCTCGGCGGATTCGATAAGCCTGCCCTGTTCGCGCAGTTCAAGGCGAAGCTTGAAATTCTCGAGCGAGGTGAACATAAAGCGGTTGAGAATAGCTATTCTGCCGTGGCTGAGCGAGAAATCGACCTGCTGATAGCATTTGACGACTTCATAATAGTGCGGGTTGGGCGTGCGGTCACCGCGGAAAACTCCGTTGAAAGCGAAGTTTGAATCATTCGGCTTGTCGCCGAAGTCGCCGCCGTAGTTCCACTTATCCTTGCCGTCTGCGGTCTTTGTTCTTATCGCCTGGTCGGCAAAGTCCCAGATATATCCGCCTGCGAGACGGTCATATTTCTTGAAATCCTCCCAGTAATCGGCGAAGTTGCCCATGCTGTTGCCCATGGCGTGGGAATATTCGCACTCGATGAACGGCTTGTCGATATAATCCGAGGGCTTGAGATGATAACCGAGACCGAGGTTCCAGAGCGCGCGGCTGTGGATATGCGGCTTGTTCTCGCCTATCTCCTTCATCGCGGTCTGCACGGTGTACATCTCGCTGAACAGATCGCTCGTTTTGAGCTTCGCGTCGGGTTCATAGTGAACCGGGCGGGTCTTGTCTATCTTCAAAATCTCTTTCTTCATCTCGGCAAATGCGTTGCCGTTGCCGGACTCGTTGCCGAGCGACCAGAAGAGAATGCAGGAATGGTTCTTATAGCTGTTGACCATATTGCGCACGCGGTAGCAGCACTCGGCTGTCCAATGCGGATCACTGCGCGGGACGCGCGTTGCGAGACCGTGGGTTTCAAGGTTGTTCTCGCTCATGACGAGAATGCCTATCTCGTCGCACAGCTCATAGAAACGGCGCGAATTCGGATAGTGGCAGGTGCGCACATTGGTTATGTTGCTGTTCTTGAGCAGCTCGAGGTCACTCCTGATTATGCTCTCGGGCACGGCGTGACCGTAGTCCGGGTGGAAATCGTGGCGGTTGACGCCGCAGATTTTGAGCGGAACGCCGTTGAGCAAAATGAACGGACCTCTGCCCGTCTTGCGGTCATAGGGCGTTATCTTCACTTCTCTGAAGCCGAATTTATGCTCCCTGCGGTCGGTGTACTCACCGCCGGAAAGAGTGACACGGACAGTGTAGAGATACGGATCCTCATGGCTCCAGAGTTCGAAGTTGCTGACAGGTATTTCAAGAGAAATATTGCAATATTCGCCGTCCGCAAGGGGTTTTACATCCGCCTCGGCAGACGCGAATCCTGCGCCGTCGGCGCGAAGAATCTCGACCTTGAGCTTGCCGCCGTCGAACTGAGCGCGGCGCGCCTTGACAACGCAGTCGAGCTTGAACACGGCGGATTTAAAATCCTCCGCCATCTCGCTGCGCATATACATATCTTCTATAAAAACTTTCGGCTCATAGACGAGCGTCACATCGCGGAAGATACCGGAGAGGCGCCACATATCCTGATCCTCAAGATAGCTGCCCGTGCAGTAGCGGCGCACGGTGACCGCGAGGCGGTTGGTACCCGGATGAACAAAGTCCGTTATATCGTACTCGCACTCGTCAAATGTATCCTGAGAATAGCCGACAAACTTGCCGTTAACAAACACTTCGCCGCTCGAATTGATGCCGCCGAAGTGAATGAATATATTATCCTCGGTCTCGTCGACCTCAAACTCGCGGACATAGAGCCCGCAGGAGTTGAGCTCCGGCTTTATGTAAGGGATCTTCGTGGTGGAGATTGCCTTGGGATAATTGATATTGGTATATATTGGGGTGTCGTAGCCCTTTATCTGCCACTCTGACGGGACTTCGAGATCGTCGAACGAGCTCAAATCAAAATCGGGTGCATAGTAGCCCTCGATGATATCGTTGACGCTCTCGCAATAATGGAATTTCCAGACGCCGTTGAGGCTGACGGTCTTTTTCTCCCATGCCTCATCGCGCGGAAAACCGGCTGCGCTTCGCGGCTCTGTGTTGACGGAATATACATCTATATCCTGCCAAAATTCTTTCTCTGTATTTTTTGCCATAATGACCCTCCCGGGAAATGAAAGTCTTTTGATAATATTATCATACACCGAGCGTTCCAGTCAAGAACGCAAAAGTATAAAAACGGCGTGCGCCGCCTTTTTGTGCTTCGCACGCCTTCAGCCTCAGTTCAGCTTGTCGTATGCTTTCAAAAATTCAGTCACATCGGCGAGCATTTTTTCCGTGCCGCCCGCGGTGTTGCTCTCGAGATTCAAAACGAGAATCGGGTCATGCACGCTCATGCGCAGCAGGAACCATCCGTCGCCGTTATTTTTGTCAGTATTTATTCTGATGCCCTCGTAGTTTATCTTCTCCGTCTGCCAGCCGTCGCGCTCTTCGGCGAGCGCTTTCAGGTCGGCTATAACTTTTTCGCCGTATGGCTTGAAATCTTCAAGGTCTATCTTGAACCTGCGCTCAAGCTCCTCCGCCGGCTCTTCAAGGTCGGAGATAAAGCTCTCGAGGCTGCCGCCGCTCTTTTTGAGCAGAGCCGCTTTTATAATGAGCTTCGTGACGAGATACGCGCCGTCATCGAGATAGTAATTCTCCCTGAACGCGGCATGGCCGGAGGTCTCAATCGCAAGCGGGCAGTCGATGCCCTCTTTATTGAGTTCTATTTGCTTGTTGATAACATTTTTATAGCCGCGCTTGAATCTGATATGCTTGCCGCCGTGTGCCTCGATGAACTTCGTGAGTCCTGCGGAGGTTACGGAGTCGGTAACTATAACCGCGCCCGGTTCGTTTTCAAGTATAACAGCCGATATCATGGCGACAAGGCGGTTGCGGTTGAGTTCTCTTCCGTCCGAGAGAATACAGCCCGCTCTGTCAACATCGGTATCAAACACAATGCCGAAGTCGGCGTTCGTCTGCTTAACCCGCTCGGCGGCGCTGTCTATCATCACAGTAGATTCAGGGTTCGGCACATATACGGGGAAGTTGCCGTCCGGCTCGAGATTCATGCTCGGCAAGACATCGGCGCCAAGAGGAGCGAGGACTTCGGAAGCGTAGAATCCGCCCGCGCCGTTTCCGGCGTCTACCATTATTCTCATACCCGCAAGAGGTTTGTCGGCCTCGTCCACGCCGATGCCTTTGCAGATAAGCGAGCGCAGGTGCGCGGCATACTGCTTCATATGGTCACACGCAGTTATTTTGGCAGGCTCATCGCCGAGTTCGATATCCTCGGCTTTTTCAAGTATGTAAGCGATATCGGGCGAATCGAGTCCGCCGTCGACGGTGAAAAATTTAAGTCCGTTTCTATCGCCCGGATGGTGGCTCGCAGTCATCTGAACGGAGCCGTCACAGGGCAGATCGAGCACAGCCATAAACATGGCGGGAGTTGAGCTGAGCGAGCAGTCAATTATATTGACCCCGCGCAGAGCGAGTCCCTTGACGACCGCCGCGCTTATACGCCCGGCCGAAAGGCGCGGGTCGTGGCCAATGGCAACGGTAAGCTTATCCACCGATTTGCCCGTCTTTTCGCTGAGGAAATCAGCAAACGCCGCGCTCGCCTTTGAGATGAACTCATCACTCATATAGAGCGGCTCGTCGCCGTTTCCGATGCCTATTCCGCGGATATCCGTTCCGCTCTTGAACTTTTTATAGATGCCTGTCATATCCGTTCCTCCCGTTTCTTCTGCGTCATTCGGCGCAGATATCGTTTTTGATTTTGCCGTAGGTCTTTTCGCCTATCCCATCGACATTCGTTATCTCCCACGGATAGATAAACTCTCCGTGTTCTTCACGGTAGCCAACAATATTTTCGGCTTTCTTCTCTCCGATGCCGTCGAGCGCGGTCAGCTCTTCTTCGTCGGCGGAGTTTATGTCTATTCCGCCGCCGTGCGAAGAAGTATATTGAATTATACTCCCGGCGCGACCCGGAGAGAACCGCAGGGCAAATGCCGCAGATATTGCGACAGCGAGCAGAATGAACGCGGACGCCGCAAGCAGAATTTCGTTTTTCGATCTGCTCACAGCGTCCACCTCCGGTAAATTATTGAATTTATTGTAACATATGGAAGGCGGGATTTCAACCGATTATTATTTCAAAAATCCCACCAACTCATCCGTGTCGCGCGGGTTGATGCGTTTGGAGATTATATATGTCTTGTCGCTGCCGTCCGCGTTTTTCTCGCCGAAGCGGCCGTAGGACGAGGTGACTGCCGTGCCGTCGGGAAGCACGACATTGCCGCAATAGGCAGTGTCGGCGTTCGCTTCTATTTCGGGCTCGGTCTGACCGTCGAGATAAGTGTGAGCTATCTTGATTCGATAGTCGCCCTCGGTGCCGTTTTTCAGGTCGTCGTAGCTGCCTATCCACGCTATCCAGCCCTCGCTGTACCAGTCGCCGTTGTCGGAATGGAACTTCACTTTTTCCGGGTCGCGCTCTATCGAGCGAAAGGTTATAAACAGCCTGCCGTCTTTCAGATAGTCCGCCTTGTGGCGCTCGCCGTTGAGAGCCGCGGGGGCATGGACGGGTTCCGACCATGTTTTGCCCTCGTCGCGCGAAAACGAGATAAGTGAATTTTCCTTCTTCGTGTTCGAGCGCGAGATGAGGCAGAGCTCGTCGCCCTCTCCCCTGTCGCTTCGTATGACTTCGACCTCGCACATATTCGAACGCAGTTCTATATCTCTGTGGGCGGCGAAATATTTCTCCGGCTCGCTCCACTGCACGCGCCCGTCGGGGGTGAAGCTGAGGATGGTTTTGTAGTTATAGAAATCGCCGTCGTGGAAGAAGCCCATCCATTTGTCGACAAATTTGCCGTTCTCCTTGAGCCTTGTCAGCGACGCCATGGCGACTATCGGAATAAGCTCATAGCCGTCGGCTCGCGAATAAAATGTTTCAAACTCGCTCCATGTTTCGCCCTCGTCGCAGGAGACGGAGCAGTTGAAGCCGCCGGGAGTATCCATTCCGGGCCACTTGGAGTTGGCGGAAATGAGAATCAATTTATCCGGCGTGCCGTCCGAAAATTCGAGGCGGTAGACAGTCGGTGTCTCGAGCGATTTTTTCCACGACTCCGGCGGAGAGGCTATATTTTTTGTGTAGCTGCGCCCGCCGTCCGCGCTTATTTTATTGAGAACGGCGCCCTTGCCGTGGCCGTGGGGATATACAGTAAGAATATCGCCGTTTTTGAGCAGGACGGAGTCGGGGTGGCCGAGATAGCTTTCGCTGTCGTCGACCACGGTCTGTTCGTAGAGATAAGCGTATTTTTTCGCTGTATTCTCCGGCTTCACGCTCAAATCGAGCTGAGGGACGGTATAATTTTTGCCGATAAAATCATTCATAGTTTTACTCCGCTATCGCTCTTATTCTGAACGCCTTGACGCCGTGGGGCTCGACAAATGCGCTGAGTGTTGTGTTGATGACGGAAGTCTCCTTTGTCCACAGGTCATATACCTCATATTCCTGCGCGAGCGGAGTGGTTATATACGAGCGGCAGACGATATCGTCCATGCGGTGCTCAAAATATCTCGTGTCGCTGCCCTTGTTGAAGAAGCAGACCGCGACATCGCCGTTTTCAAGCGGCTTTATGAGCGTATCGGCTATGATAGTCGTCTTTATTCTTCTGCACTGCTCGCCGAGCGAATCCTGATCGATAGCTATCATATCTCTGTCGGTGAGTATTTTCAGCGTCTCGTTCTCCGTGTCGGCAGTGCCGTCCTCGCGGATAAATTCACGCACATCGTTGCCGAGAATGAGCGGAGCCGCCATGAAGCACCAGAGGGTGAAATGGCTGCGGTTCTCTTCTGCGGTCAAATCGCCGTTGCCGACCTCGAGCATATCCGGGTCGTTCCAGTTGCCCTTGCCGGAATACTTGAAGAGATTGACATTGACTTCGTATATGCCGAGAACCGACTTCCAGTTTGCCTGGATATCGGGCGTTGTGCGCCAAAGGTTGCCTGCCGCCGCGCCCCAGCGCCACGAAAGGTTTCTGCCCCACTCGCAGATGGAATAGACTATCGGGCGCTCCTCGGTGCCGTTTCTATCGGCATATTCGGAGGTTGCACGCATGAGCTCTCTGCCCATCTTCGCATACTGGATAGCCGCGCTGTCCTGTCTCGAAGCGACGGGGTTTTCAAGCTTGATTGTGTTCGAGCCCGCTTCGAGGGTTATTTTAACCTGATGTCTGCCGTCGGCAGTGGAGCCCTTGGTCGGCGGGACGGTGGTAGTATACTTATCCTCGCCGTTGACGGTGACTTCGAGATATTTGAAGCTGTTGCTCTTCTTTCTGATTCCGAGAGTCAGGGAATATTCGCCAGCCTCCGGGACTTCAACAGTGAACACCGCCGAGCCTCTGTGGGCGGAGAGACCGGAGATATATCTGCCGGAATCAAGGCGCTCGTCCTCCATTATCTTCGCGTCGCCGAAAAGAGCCGCATCGTCTGCGGGAATAGTAGTCTCGAAAGAGCCGTCGGCATTGGAGACGCAGATATATTCAATATAGGGCGCACGCATCGGGATAGGCACATTGTGGCAGAAGTCATATTTAAAATATTCAACTCCCCACTCGGCAAACGTGTCCGCATCTATAGCTTCATTGCCGAGGCTCGCGGGCAGATCCTCGCAGGTAAGCGATCCGTTGGAGGAATATATGCCGAGCTTGAGTCCGAGTTCGTTTATGCTCTTCACAAGCGCGGGTATGCCGCTCGGGAAGTTTGCAAAATCGCCCTGGAGTCTGCCGTTCTCGTCGCGCATGGAGGACTGCCAGCAGTCGTCGAGATTGACATACTGATATCCCGCGTCCGCGAGTCCGCTCGCCTTCATGGCTTCGGCTGTTTCGAGAATAAGCTTCTCGTCGATTCTGTTTCTGAAAGTGTTCCAGCTCGACCAGCCCATCGGCGGGGTCAGAGCCGTGCCGTTTGAATATTTTTCATCGGTCGGGAAAGTGAGCTTGACGCTGTTAATCGCGTTTTTCGCCATATCCTCCGCCTCGTTTTTATCGGGCAGAATGTTCGGCGCAAACTTCTTGACTACCGCATATGCTCCCGCGGCGACGCCTGCGAGGGCAGTCAGTTTGAATATCGATCCCATGAATATCAGTCCTTTCGGTTTAAAAACAAAAATCCACTTCTGCGAGGTTGTAAACCCGGCAAAACTGTGGTATTATTTAGTTGAACAAAAGACATTTCAAGATTGTCTTTCATATAGAAATATATCATATATACGCTTTTTGTCAAGGCAAAACGCGAAGATACGGAGGAAAACATGAGCACACAGAGACTTGTTAAAACATTCTGCGACCTTGTTTCAACAGGCAGCGAAACGGGTCACGAGCTCGCATTCTGCATAGAACTCGAAAAGGCGCTTATCGAGGCGGGCTTCGAGGTTGAGCGCGACGAAGAGGCCGGCAAGAAGTGCGGCTCGGACGGATTCAACATATACGGCTATCTCCCCGGCGAGGGCGAGAGCGTACTGCTCTCCTGCCACACCGACACCGTCACTCCCGGCGCGGCGGTCACGCCCGTTGAGCGCGACGGAGTTATATATTCTGACGGCACGACAATTCTCGGCTCGGACGACAAGTCCGGCATAGCGGAGATAATCGAGGCTGTCACAAGGCTCAAAGAAAATGGGGAAAAGAACAGACCTGTTGAAGTTCTGTTTTCCCTCTCGGAAGAAGTCGGCATGCTCGGCTCGCGCTATGCGGACTACGGCAAGATAAAGAGCAAGACAGCTCTTGTGCTCGACGGCGAGGACATCGGCGAAATAGTCAACTCCGCCGCGGCGAATATAGTTATGTCGATAAGCTTCTTCGGCAAGAAGGCGCACGCCGGCGTATGCCCCGAGAACGGCATCCATGCGCTCAAGGCCGCCGCATATGCGGTCGCAAACATCCCCGTGGGTCATGTTGACGAGATAAGCGTGCAGAACATCAGCAATTTCGTCTCCGAGGGTCCGACCAATATCGTAGCGGACAAAGCGTCGTTTGACATGGAGTTCCGCTCATACGACGAGGACACGGTTCAGAAGCACATCGCCGACGCGCTCGCGGTCATGAAAGAGGCATGCGAGAAGTTCGGAACCACATTTGAATATGACAGCGAACGCCACTCCGGCGCGTTCACCGTTGACCCCGAGTCGCAGTTCATAAAAGATGTTTTTGCGGCATACGAGGCGGCGGGCATACGCCCGTATCTCTCCAAGACGCTCGGCGGCTGCGACGCTTCAAACATTGCACTGCACGACATTGCCGTTGTCAACATCGGCACGGGTATGCGCGACGTTCACACGACGGCAGAGAACATCTCGATAAAAGACATGGAGGACAGCACGCGCTTCCTCTGCGAACTGCTCAAGGCATAAACAGTACCCCCGAAAGGAGCTTTTGATATGAAACTTATAACAGCAGTTATCGGCAAAAAGGACCTCAACCCCATCTGCGACGCACTCAGGGAAGCGGGATATTCATTCACGAAGATCCCGACCTCCGGCGGATTTCTGCGCAGCAGCAACATGACTCTGCTCATCGGCGTTGACGACGACAAGCTCGCTCATGCGGTCGAGCTGATAAACAACAACTGCAAGACCCGCACCGAGCAAGCTGAGGACAAGAAAGTCAAGGTCGGCGGCGCAACTCTGTTCGTGACAGATGTTGAGCGGTTTGAGAAGATGTAAAAAACAATAAGCCGCCCGGATACCGGCGGCTGCGAAAGAAACGAACAGCTGCAGCAAATTGCTGCGGCTGTTTTTTGTATGACGAAAAATATATAATAAAGAGCGCAGGTACAAACAATAAACAATAGCGGAAACCGGCCGGAGCAAAAGCTTCGACCGGTTTTTTATTTGAGATAAGCCGTAAATTCTATTGTGTTGCCGTCCGTAAGCTCGGCCTTTATCGAGCCCTTATGAGCCTCCGCTATGCCCCGCGCTATCGAGAGCCCTATTCCGAAGCCGCCCGCGCTTCGCGCCTTGTCGGTGCGGTAAAAACGGTCAAACAGCTTCTTTGTCTCGTCCGCGTCAACATTTTCGCAGCCGTTTGACGAGCGTATAACAACACCCCGCCTGTTCTTTTCGAGCCTTAGCGTTATAGGGGAGCCGGGAGAGGCATATTTCACGGCGTTGTCAATCAAAACGGATACCAATCGGCGCACCGCATACTCGTCGCCCGTATAGCGAATACCCGGAGCGATATCCGTTTCGAGCCTGCGCCCCGGACGATAAGGTGGTGGCTGCGTGTTCTGCGTTTCTCTTTGGATAGCTTCTGACGCAACATTTTTTCCCGGTTCTCAAACTGCTGGATTTTCTTCTTTCCGTCCTCAATCACGGCTTGCAGCTCCTCGCGGG
>DOQR01000006.1:0-142178 GCA_003514385.1 Oscillospiraceae bacterium
CACTTAAAATTATGCACTCCAGCGAAAAACCGGTGAATCCAACGGATTCATCGGTTTTTATTTATTTACGGATATTCATTTATATTTAATATCTTCTCACGACAGCAAAAGTATATCTCTAATTTACTATCCGTAAAGACATCCTGCATATTTCTGTTTCCAGTCCAGAGCCGCAGGCAGCACTTTCATTTACCAAAACCGCACCCCGTTTATCAGGCATTGCAGCTTGACAAGCGGGGTGCGATTCACATTTACGGGGGATTACAGAAAAGATCATGTCAGACTGATTTTGTCTATTCGTTCGAGCTCGTCGCTCGTAAAAGATATTCCATTATTTCTTTGCTTGACTTGTGGGGCAGATTTGAAACACAAAACTACATTACGGTTAACATTCTTCGACGATTAGACGCTTACAGGGTTTTTCATTTTGTCTAAAAAGCCAAGCGCAGCTGACGTAAAATCCATCGGCTGCACCTATATGTTTTTATATTATTCGGTTATGTCATCACATGGCTTTTTGAATAATATTGCTCACATTTCAACGCTGTACACATATTTTCCGCTTGAAACTTCAAAGCTCTTTCCGTCGGGCAGCGTGATGACAGCGCTCGTGTTAAACGGAACATTAATCGAGAGGACAAAAACGCCGTTTTCAAAATTCCAATTGATTTTGATAGTTCCGCTCGAAAGCTTTTTGAAACATGACACGCTCGTGAGTCCGCCTCCGACGAGGGGTGCAACCTTAAATTTTTTGTAGCCCGGCTCAATCGCTTCGAGTCCCGCGACGCGCCTATATAACCAATCGCCGACTGCACCGTTCGCATAATGGTTGAAAGAAACCATTCCTCCGCCGACAGCGTTTATCAGACCGCTTCCCGGATCTTTTCCGAGATTGACGGTTCCATCGGGTCGAAGCGCGTCCCAACGCTCCCAAATTGACGTTCCCCCGGCTTTGACTTCATACAACCACGACGGGACGGTATCCTGAAGTAAAAGGTCATATGCTTCATTTATATATCCGTTGTCCGAAAGGGCGAAAAGGAGATATGGTGTTCCGAGGAAGCCGGTGGAAAGATGATTATCGGCTTCTTTCACGAGTCTTAAAAGGTTTTCAGCATATTTTTTTCTTTCCTCTCCGCTCACCATTCCAAAATACAGCGGGCAAACATAGGCCGTTTGAAACTCATTTTTGAGCGTTCCTTTTTTGTCGGTAAAAACGTTCCGATATGCGTTTTCGATGCACTTTCGCTTTTCTTGAAACGCCTTAGCCTCCTCTTCAAAACCGAGAATGGTCGCAATTTTTGATGCGAGGGCGCAATCGTTGGCATAATATGCGGTTGAAATCCACTTCTTTTTTGCCATCCATCGCTTTTGATTTTCGTTCGGAGCGCACCAATCGCCGTAAGAAAATCCGTGCGACCAAATGTATCTATCTTCCCCCGATGAAAACGCCGCCGCTTTCTTTTCGACTCCCGAAAGATATCTTTTCATCATCGGATAAAACTTTTCAAGAATGGTTTTGTCCCCGCTGTTTTGATAAAGCGCCCACGGGACAAGGAAAACACAGTCGGACCAGCCGGCCGTAATCTTTGTTCCGCCGAAATGTTTGACCCGAGGAACAACGACGGGGATTCCTCCGTCTTTTGTCTGCTGTGCCTTCACATCAATAAGCCACTTTCTAAGAAAGCGGTTCATATTGAAGTTGAAACACGCCGTCGAAGCAAAAACGGAGATGTCGCCCGTCCAGCCGAGTCTTTCGTCGCGCTGAGGACAGTCGGTCGGGATCTCAAGGAAGTTTGAAAAACCGCTGTATCTTATATTCTTTTGAAGGCGGTTAATGCTTTCGTTGGAGCAGAAAAAGTCTCCCGTTTCCTCGTCAATCGAGGAAATAACCTTCATTCTGACCTTGACGTTTTCAGGCTCAATTCCGCAAAGCTCGGCATAACGAAAACCCATAAAGGTAAATTTCGGGCAGTAGGTCTCTTCTTCTCCGCCGCAAACATATTCAAGCTTTGCTTTCGCCGAACGCAGCGGCTTCGTAAAAAGCTCGCCGTTCAAAAGAAACTCCGCATGTCGAGCGGTTATCCTCTGCCCTTTTCTCCCTTTAATTTCAAGTTCAAGAACTCCGGCGCAGTTTTGACCAAAATCATAGATATAGCCGTTTTGGCTTTTTTGAATCTCTTTCGGTTCGAGCGTTTCGATTATTTTTGCAAATTTTCCGTACGATGCGACGAGGCGCGGAGAAATACGGGGCTTCTCTTTTTCGGCATTTTCAAAGATCGCCTTGCTCAAGGTTTTCGTTGCGTCGAATATCTCTCCGTTATAAAACGACACGTCTCTGACAGGCCCGTCAGCGGTGACGAGCCAGCTTTCGTCGGTTTTAATTTCGTCTTTTCGCCCATCGTCATATTCGATTTGAACAAGTGCTTTGAGCGCGAGCCTGTCGGCGCCGAGCTTATTACTTCTATTCAGGCCGAAAATCCCGACCGCCCAACCGCCCGCAACGGTGAAGACCAATTCGTTTTTCTCTTCGAGAAACGGCGCAATGTCATAAACCTGATATTGAAGTCGGTCTTCAAAGCTCGTGAAACCGGGAGCAAAGCGGTCGTCGGAAATCTCCTTTCCGCAAAGCGTGAATGAATAAATTCCGAACGTGGTTGAATAAAGCCGCGCTTTTTTCACCTTACCCGAAAGCAAAAACTGACGTTTGAAGACGAGCGGAATGGGGCTTTTTCTGAAACCGACATGATAGTTCGGCTTCGTTATCCACTCCGCAGGAAAATCACCGGAAAGAAAGCCCGTTTCAAACTCCGCCGTTTTTTCGGCTTTGTTTCCGTAATTGTCACAAACCGTCGCTTCTACCGTATAAACCGTGCACGGGAGAAGAGCTCTTCCGCCATAAACGATATTGTCGACAGTAGAGCTTTGCTCTTCTGTCTGCCAAAGGACAGCTTCGTCACTTTTGACCTTGAGGGAATATGAAGAAATAAAAGCGTTTTCAAGCTCGTTTTCGGTTTCAAGAGTGAAGCGCGGATTTTCACTGTCTGTCACGGCAAAACCGCACAGATCATCGATTCGGATATTTTTAAGTTTCATTTTCCGCCGTCTCCCGTCTTTCCGAAAGCACCGCCTGAATTTTTTCGGCTTCTTCATTGTTGATTCTGTAAAGCAACAAGAATACAATCGCACCAACAAAAACCACTATACCCGGAATCAATCCGTCAGCAAGGCTGAGGCCTAACTTTGTGTATGAGCCGTCGCCGTTTGCTGTCCATGAAAGAACATAAAGCGAAAAAGCAGCGCCTATTCCGTTGCTGATTTTTGTAATCATTGAGGTCGCTGCGGCAATCACGCCCTCAGCACGCAGGCCGAGCTTGTAGTCCACATAGTCGATATTATCCGCCTGAATCGAATAATACAAAAGCTGTGCAAAGCTTGTTCCGCAGCTGCAAATTACGCTTGAGACGCAGGCGGCGACAAGGCCGCTCGTTTTGTCGTTGACCGCAACAAGGCGAACGAGACAACCGATCGCCGTGACGATCATTCCGCAAACATAAATCCTGCGCTTTCCAATCTTTTTCGCGAGCGGAACGGCAAGCAATGAGACGGGACCGCCGACAATTGCGACCGTATTCATAATCGTGAGCTTTCCGATCGAGCCGAGCGCGTGCGTTGCATAATATGGATTCGACGTTGCAACGAACGCAAGTCCCGTCTGAACAATGAGTCCGCCGATAAAGAAAGCGATAATCGGCTTCAATTTAATGATTCTTAAAACATCCTTTGCTTTATATCCGGCATCCTTGAGCGGTTCGACTCGCTGATGAATGCCCGTGATTCCGCCGAGCGAGCACGAAAGGATGATTCCCATAGCAAGCAGATTCATAATATTATAGCCCTTGACGGAAGAGTTGAACTTTGCGAAAACAATAGGAGCTATGAGGTTGAGTCCACCGCCGAGACCGTAAGCAAAATTTTTTAGCATTGCAAGGAAATTTCGCTCCTCCATATCGTTTGTCATTACAGGAAGCATACTGTTGAGTGAAATGTCCATAACGGGGAAGGTCACACCGAGAAGCATATATGAAATATAGGCAACCATAACCTTCATCGAGTCCGAAACATATGCCGGACCCATCCATACCACGGCATAGTTCAAGGTGCAGATGATCGTTCCGACAATAAGAATTCGTCTGAATTTTCCGAACTTTGAGTTTGGCGCTCTGTCAATGAAATAACCGATGAACGGGTCATTCACTCCGTCAAAAACTCTTGCGATTAAAAACATTGTTCCGACGACCTTTGCGTCCATACCGAGTGTGTCGGTATAGAAAATCGAAAGGTATGCGTTGACCATGGTCATTATAGGGATGTTTCCGAGGTTCACGAAGAAATATGCCACTCGTTCCTTCCAAAGCGGCTTATTCCCGAGCTGAAGCGTGGCACCCAATCCGGAAAGCTTTGATTTCTTTTCTTGGTTTTCTTTCATTGTTATGACCGTTCCTTTCCGCTGCGTGTAAGACACAAAAGGCTCGGAAAGCCTTGCACCGTAACACAGCATTAAAAATCTGTGTTGAGACATGCTTGAGAATTTATATTCATTGCAGAGTACGTGGATGTGAGTGGGCACAGCGAAAGCTGAACCGCATTGTTGTGTGTATCAACTGCTCTTTCAAGCACAAATTACATTATTACTCCTATATTCAACAACGCATCTTTTCAATAAAAAGAAAAAGGCGGCAAAAAATTATGATTTATCTTTCCTCTTCATCGGAATTGTAACATATCGTTGTGATTATTTCCACCACTTTCTGAAGAAATATCCGCAATAAAAATCGCAATCAGCGCCTCGAAATGCTGCATAAGACATTTCGAGGCGCTGTTCATTCTTTTTATTCTAAATATTGCCGGTCGAATGTCACCCCGCATTTGAATTTTATTTGCATATATTATCGCAGATGGTTATCCTATCGACCGTCTGCTTGATGATGAAGCCGTTCTGTACATCCGACACTGCATCTTTATTATTTTCTGTATTTTTTGATTAACTGCTAAGAATCGCATTTTTACTTTAAAATTTCGATTTTCCTCAAGTTCCAATCACTTTTCGTTGTGAACATTCCTGTATTCATTCGGCGTCATACCCGTAGACTTTTTAAACACGGTTTGGAAATACGCCTGACTTGAAAAGCAAAGATGAGTGCTGATCTCCGACAGACTTCGGTTGGAGTATCTGAGAAGCCTTTTGGCGTCTCTTAGACGGAGACATTATTTTTATCCGCGCCAGCGTCTATAAGCAGCTTTAATATGCGCCTTTTATCGCGCCCATCTTCTGATCGACTGTGACGCCTGGAAAGTTTCCGACATGCTGATTAGAGCCTGTCAGTGCATTAAAGAGAGTTGTCTTTCCGCAGTTTTGATTACCTACGAGAGCAAATATCATTTTGCGTCCTCCTCGGCTCTGACTTCTATCTTTTTCGCATCGTCAACGCGGAGCGTCAGCTCATAGCCGCGCACCATTATCTCTATCGGATCGCCCATCGGCGCGACCTTCTGAAGCGTCACGCGGGTATGCGGGATGAGTCCCATATAGAGCAATCTGCATCTGAGCGCGCCCTCGCCGCCGACGGCGGTTATGACGGCACTCTCTCCTACTTTCAGTTCATTTAGCGTCATATTATCCTTCCGGAAAAGTCAGCCTTGCTTAATTTTAGTTTTACACTTCAAG
Source organism: Oscillospiraceae bacterium (assembly GCA_003514385.1). Lineage (GTDB taxonomy): Bacteria > Bacillota > Clostridia > Oscillospirales > Acutalibacteraceae > CAG-177. The sequence continues at coordinate 5,729 of DOQR01000006.1, forward strand.
TAAACGCTTGTCAAGAAATCGAGACAGAAAGACGGCAAAAAATCCTGCCCCGCCGACGGTTCGCACAGTCGGCGGGGCGGGTTCGTTTAATCGGAAGATTTTCTTTTTTGCTGCCGTTTTAAAGCAGGGCGCAGTTTACGCACGCTCGAGTATCATCGTGCCGAGGTTATAGAGAAGGCAGTCATCCGGCAGAAGTGAAATCTCCGCAAAGGAATCAACCTTTTCGCCCAACACCTCGCCTTGAATCCCGGTGTCATAGTAGAACTTTCCGTCTTCTTCCTTCCATACGGTACTCTCCAAAACCGCATATCCGTTTTCGCGGATGTCCGCGCCCTGCTTTTTCGCCTCTTCGCGCACCTCTTCGGGCACGAATAAGAGCGTGCTGAGCGTTCCGTCCGGTGCAAATTCCATGATATATTTGCACATCTGGACGATTTCGGCATACATATCGTTATCGACCTGACTGTCTGCCGTAAAGACTTTCTCGCCGTCCGGGGTAACCAAATGCATTTCCCTGACTTTCCAAAGTCCGCAAATATCCATATTATTTCCCTCCTGTTATGCCCACGGGTCGGCTTCCTTCGGGGTGCGCACGCCTGTCAGCAGGTACTGCTCCCACAGGAACCACTTGCCATCGGAGCCGCGCTGGCGCATCTTAATGGGACGGGGATCGTCCGCACCGCCGCAGGGAATGAACAGCTTCATGTAGTCCTTCTCCTCGCCGGATACGTGATTGCTCTCAATGATGATTGTATAGGGCTGAGAGGGAGTGTAGTTATTGTCGGGCGTTGCGCCTACGAAGTAGGTGAACGGGAGATAGGTCTTGCCGTCGCGGAAGCGGTCGTTGAGGAAGGATATCTCCTGACCGTTGAGCGGACGGGGACCTCTGAGCCAGTTGAGCATCTCAAGGCCGATATTCTTATCCGCCGCATAGGCGCAGAGGGCAAGGACGGTCAGAGCCGCCGTCTTAAACGGTGTGTCAAGGCTCGCCTCGGGGAGCGCCTGCATTTCGGCAAGGCTCTCGGGCAGAGAAGCGAAGGTGAACTTCTCTCTCTTGTTGCCTATCGACTGTATGGCAGAGGTCGCCGCCTGCTGCGCCGTGCTCTTAAGCTTATCAAATATACTCATATAATCTCTCCTTTTTCAAATGCTATTGCTTCTTTTTCCTGAGGGCAACCGCCACTCCGGCTATTATGCCGCCTATTGCAAGGCAGGCTATCGCTATCAGGACAACCGCTTTCACGGAGAATGTTTTCCCCGTGCTGTCCTGCTTCGCGGTCGTGGTGGACTCGACAGAGCCGGGCTCGCCTATATCGGTTTCCATACCGACTGCGCTTTCGTCCGGCGCCTTAACGCTGTCCGGCTCAGAGGTCTTTTGAACCCCGGAGGTTTTATCCGCGCCCGGGGTCACCGGGGCGGGTTTCTGCGTCGGAGCAGGCTTCTGTGTTGCAGTCGGCTTCTGTGTCGGCGCGGCCTTTTCGACTACCGTGACGGGAATGACGCTCGAATACGCCTTACCGCCGAGCTTTGTCTCAACATAGCAGACATAGTAGCGCGTCCCGGCCTTTTCCGTGTCGCAGACGAGAATAGGATCTTTCTCCGAGTACCCCTCGTTCGCGCCTATGGCAACAATATCCTTGAGCTTGCCGGTAGTTGTTTCATACCATAAATATGACTTAACCTCGTCACCGTCCGATGCCTTGGCGTCGCAGTAGAGCTTGAGGACCTTGCCCTTTTCCACTCTGACCGACGCCGACACTTTAAGCTCCGGCGGGAACTTGCTTCCTCCTACGGAGATATAAGCCCTCGCCGAGGTCACGCTGCCGGTTTTGTTCGAGACGATACAGTAGATTTCCGCCCCGTCAAGGGCGCTCCCGATACCGTTGATAAAGAAAGTATTACCTTTATCGTTCGAGCCGTAGCCGCTTCCGACAACACCGTCCTGCCACGGATGACCCTCGGCAAAGGACTTGTTGGTGTCATATGTAACGCCCTTGTACACGATGAACCAATGGTAGGAAAGATTATCTCCCGCTGCCTCTACACTCCAAGATGCCACACTGTTTTCCGGGAAGGTTCCGTTCTGCGGCTGACGGGTAATCACTATATTCCCCGCAGCAAGCGACGGGGTTAACGCAAATGTCGCTAAGATGAGAATGAAGATTAAAACTGCTGTTGCTTTTTTCATAGACACCTCGCTTTTTTTGCGGCGGCTCAGAACTTACCGCCTCCGCCGCCGTGTGTCTCTCCGGAGGAAGATGTATGCGTACTGCTTCCGCCGGAGCTGCCGCTGTCAGTATTCTTCGGTTTTGCCGTGCGCGTAACGGTATTGTACAGGAACGTATCCCTGCTCTCCGTTATATTAAGGCTGCCGCTCTTCATATAGTCGCCTGCCGCCGCCTGGAAGCGCACTGTCTTGAGCTGTGCCTTCATCCTGCCGACTATAAACATTGCAAGGCCGATGCCCACCAAAATCGAGATCACAATCCAAACTATCGAAAGAGGTCCCTTGGGCAGATTGCTCTTGTCGTAGGGCTCTCCCTCTCTCGACTTTGTGATGAAATCATCGGAGAGCTCGGCAAAGGTGTTGAATGCAGCGGCATAGTTGCCGTCACCCAAATCCTCTACCATCTGCTCACCGATATACTGGATTCCGGCATCCGTAAACGCGGTTATGCCGTAGCCGCAGGTGGATATCCACCAGTCGCGGTCCTCCATGCTGACGAGGAACAGCAAACCGTCTCTTTTTTCTCCGTAGCCGTATTTGCAATAATCATAGATATCGTCGGCATATTCCATGGGCTTTTTGCCGTCCAACGTATTGGTCGTCACGACTATTACATCCATTTTCTGACGTTCGCTGAGCTCGTCGAGCGTTTTTATAAGGGCTTCTCTCTCGCTTTCCGAGAGGAGCTTCGCCATATCCTGAACGCGCTCGTATTCGCTTACAAAGCCGTCCGCATCCACCGCAAAAGCCGGGATAACCGTGCAGAAACAGAGGGCAAGGACAAATATCATCGCAAGTATTCTCTTTTTCATCGTTATCCCTCCTTTACAGTATTCCTGCAAAATGCAGAAGCCACGCAATGCCGCAGGCGGCAGCGCTGAGCGCCGCGGCGAGTCCCACCGTCCACTTTGTGGCGGCCGACTTATCGAGCGGAAGATTGCCGACGAATTTGCCGGTCTGTCCGTTCATGGCAAAGGTATATTTTTCTCCGTTCCAGGTTGTGTTCAGCAGCCACACGGGATAGAGCGCATACTTTGCCTTTCCGCCATGGAACTGCACCGAGCTGCTCTCGGCAGTGACCGTTGCATAGCCCTGAACCGTCGAGGCAAAGGCATCCTCCGTGGAGCGCCTGACGCGCTGATTGGCGCGGTCGATGCTCTCCTCGGCGGTCACATCGTACTTATCCGCAAAATAGCCCGCGAGATAAGCCGTCTGGAAATCCAGAGCATCGGAATAATCGTAGGGCTCGACGGACTCCATGAGATCGTCCGGCATTTTGGATGAGCCGTCCACCGGGACATGCTCAAAGCCGACGCTTCCGCCGCGATGAATCATATAATAGCTCGTCTCGGTGTATTTGTAATCCTCGTCGCTCCATGTGCGAACCTTGGTTGCACGGTAACGCACCTGCGCGTCGACATCGGTATCAAAGAGCCAGAACGGAACATAGACGCCCTTTACCTCGTCGATATGATTCTGATCCTTGAAAATCTTGGGCAGAAGCTTCTTTCCGTTGAGGTGCTTCATCAGCCCCGCCTTTGCCGCCTTCTTATCGAGCTTGAACGGGATCACGATGTCGGGCTTGAGCAAGCCCGCGAACTGGTTCATCATGACTACCGGATTGCCGCAGAACGGGCAGGACGTTGCCGCCGTATTGGCATCGCCCACTATCTCTCCGCCGCAGGATTTGCATACATAAGAGCGTAACCCCTCAATCTCGCTCTCCTGCCACTCGCTGCCCGCGGAGGTCTCCCATTCCATATTGTCCGCCTGTTCGCCCTGAAGCTCGGCGTCATAGCTCTTGAGCGCATCCATTTCAAACTCAGTGCCGCAGAAAGGGCACTTCATCTTCTGGAGCGTGCTGTCAAAAGCTATTGCGCCGCCGCAACAGGGACATTTATATTCCTGCAAGGTTTGCATTAAAAAACTCCTCTCTTAAAAGAACATTAACCGTCAAGCGTCTTTATGTTTTTACCGCCGCAAAAGCCGCATGGAATTTTCGGTAACGACATAAAGAAAAGTCGAACTAACGGTATTTTGTTTTTTGCCGTTTTCAAAAGCTGTTCATTGTATTTGCAGCTACGCAGGTCGGCGATACACACAAATGCGCGGTTCTTTTGCCGAAGATTAATCTTACAGCCCACCTGCGTAAACGCCGTAAAACCGATATCCTCCGCCGCATTAATATCGGCTCCGAAGCCTTTAAGCTTCTTTTATCCGTCTTTTTCTCTCGACACGAAGCAATGACCTGCCGGCCGTAAGCTCATCTCCCCTTTCCGTCAAGCCGTTTTTTCGGCAAGCTGATTTGTTTATTCGCTTTTTGCAGCGCCGCGAAAGGCTTGGATCAGGCGGGAATCGAGCCGCATTAAACCGCCGCCTTTCGGGACGCCGATTACCACTGCTTTATCAGGCGAGCGGCTTGCCGCATTCCGGGCAGAATTTGGGCATAGCCTGACCGGGCGCGGGCGACCAGCCGCAATTCGGGCAGCCGCTAACCGAAGCGGGCTTCAAAGAGCCGCAGTTTGCGCAGAATTTGCCTGTATTCTGTGCGCCGCAGGACGGGCACATCCAAGCTGCCGCTGCCGCCTGCTGCTGAGGCGCGGGGGCGGCCGCATATCCGGCCGAAGTCGCTGCCGCATAACCTGCCGCGGGGGCGGCTGCATATCCCGGTGCGGGGGCTGCCGCATATCCGGGGGCGGGATTCGACGGTCTGTCGCCGCCGTATACCGTGCGGTTCATCATGCCGTCGCCGTCCCATGTGCGGTAACGGTTATCACGGCGCAGAAGTATATCCTTGAGTTCGTTCATCTTGCGCTCATACTCGCGGTAGAGGTCGGTATACGGGCTGTCGGGGCGGCTTCCGTCGCTTATCTCAAGCTCAATACTGTCAAACCACGGGGAGTTCACGCGGATAACCACATCGAACTCATAGTCGCACTCATAGCGGGGCGGCTGATAGCTCTTTCTGTTTCCGTCGGAATCCTCGAAGAATATCTCTTCCTTGTTTTCTTTTATATTTGTGTCGACCGCAACAACCTGCGAAAGCTTAATGATATCGGGATTGGCGCTGCGCCAATTCGAGCTTCCCGTAACGATAAACGCCTCGGAGACAGTGCTGATATACACTTTTTTGCTTCCGTCAAACATTACGTCGGGGTTAAAATCTCTGACGAGTTTCTCGTTTTCCTCGCGGTAAGCGAGCTGACGCTTGATATCCTCGACCGTCGAGCGGCGGCGTTCGCTGAAGAACGGAGACAGCTTCGCGGCGCAGTTCTTGCAGAGATTGCCGTCTTCGAGCTTGCGGTTTCCGAGAAGTCCTATTTTCTCGCCGCAGATATCGCAATATTTCTTATCAAATAATCCCATAGTGTTTTCCTCCTGTTATTTTTTCGGTCGCAGTAACGACCCGTTTTGCGCTGTCAGCCTGCAAACCGTATCATAAGAACGATTTCAGCAGCTCAAACAGCTCTTTTTCACCCATGCCGTTATATTTCTCACCGAAATAACGCTGCCGTCGGACAGAAGCCGGCCTACGCAAAGCAGACTGTCCGCTTCGTCATACACATTCTCTCCCGCCTCTGTCCCCGGTTGAGGCTGTTAAGCACAGCGTCCTCGGGGATATGTGGCAGCTCGGAGATTTTCGGCGAAGCTTGCTTTTTCGCTAAGCGGCGGTGACACCGCACGCCTGTGGCAACGCCCAATATGAGCGCCGAAAGCAGAATCAAAATTATGAGCAGCGCCTTCATCGGCTGTCTTATTTTTTATCGTTATCGTCAAATATATCTCCGCACTCGGGGCAGAACTTCGGAGGATTGGAGGGATCCTCGGGCTCCCAGCCGCACTTATCGCAGCGATAGAGAGGAGCACCCTCGGGCTTTTTGGCTCCGCAGCTCTGGCAGAACTTGCCCTTATTGACGGTTCCGCACGAGCAGGTCCAGCCGTTTGCGTCAGCGGGTTTCGGGGAGCCGCACTCGGGGCAGAACTTGCCTGTCGCGGTAGCGCCGCACTGACATTTCCAAGCGCCTGCCGCCGGCTCGGGAGCGGGCTTCTTTCCGCCGCAGTTCGGGCAGAAGTTACCGGACACCATATTGCCGCACGAGCACTTCCAGCGCGCCATATCGGGGCCGTCCGTCGGCTGCTGCGCCGCCTGCTGCTGAGCCTGCTGCTGTTGCTGCTGACCCATGGCGAACAGGTTCTGGGCGTTCATGCCGCCGCCTGCGTTCATAGCCATGCCCATGCCCATAAAGCCGGTCATTGCGCCCGCCTGGTTGCCTGCCGCGGTCTTCATCGCGTCCGCCTGAGCGCCGACAAGGGTCGCCGCCGCCATGGTGGGGTCGCGCATGATAGCTGCACGCTGAGCCTGCTTGATGAGCTCCGCATCCTCTTCGGGGAGGGTGACCGAGCCGAGGGCTATTGTGACGACCTTGAGTCCGCGCAGCTCGCTCCACTTTGCGGAGAGGGCGGCGTTCATAGCGGTTTCAAGCTCGGTGTTGTGAGCTACTATCTGATTGGGGCGAAGCTCAAGGTCGGAGAGCTGAGCAAAAGCGGGCTGAAGCGCGCTGATGAACTCTGTCTTGAGCTGATTGTCTATCTCTTCGCGGGTATAATCCTGCTCGACATTGCCGCAGACATTGGTATAGAAGAGCATGGGGTCGTCTATCTTATAGGAATATACGCCCGAGCAGCGGACTGCGACATCGATATCAAGGCCTATCTTCGAATCGACGACACGGAACGGAATCGGGTTCGGAGTGCCGAACTTGTTGTCCATCAATTCCTTGGTGTTGAAATAATAGACACGCTGATCCTTTCCGGTATCGCCGCCGTAGGTGAAACGCTTGCCGATGGTCTGGAAAGTCTTTTTAATGCTGTCGCCGAGAGAGCCGGAGAAAATCGAGGGCTCCGTGGAGGCGTCATATGTAAACTCGCCGGGCTCCGCGCAGAACTCGACTACCTTGCCCTGCTCGACTATCATCATGCACTGTCCGTCCGCAACGGCTATACCCGAGCCGTTTGTGATGATGTTGTCGCTGCCCTTTGTGTTTGACGATCTGCCGCTTACGCGCTTCTGTCCTTTGGTAACAAGAAGCTCCTTCGGCATTGCCTCGCAATAGAAAAATTCTTTCCACTGATCGGCAAGAACGCCGCCGACCGCACCGGTACCGGCTTTAATAAGTCCCATAAATAAAAACTCCTTTACAATATTATTTTATTATATTATTTCGCGGGGTGAGTCCCCTTTTTGACTGTTTATCCTACCGCTTCGTCAAAGAGCAGCGGCTCGCTCTTCAAAACATAATCGGTTTTTCCGTCGCGTCCGTCATAGGTGAGCACTTTTCTCGCGGCCATGCCGCCCTTTTCGGCCTCTATGGCGGCGGTGGGAACAGTCTCGGCAAGGCTGCCGTCGAACTCATAAACCTCACCCTTTTTGACCTTCACCGAGAAGAGGATACCGTCCGACTCCATCTCGTTATCGGCTTCGTTATACTTGAGCTTTACGAGCGTGACGATGACTCCGTCAACATTCGAGACAAAGCGTATCCTGTCGTTCGGATAAATCGCGCTCCCGGTCTTAAAAATCTGCACCGGGTCGCCGAGAGCCCTGTATGACGCGGAGCTTGAATCGGTATAGAGCGAGAGCTCAAACGCATCCTTCGTCACATCGTACTCCGTCATAACTTCCTCGGTAGTCTGCATATCCCCGTCGCCGGTCGTCTCATCGGTATCGCCCGTTTTACCGCAGGCAAAAAGGGTGAGGGCGAGGACAAGGACCAGAAGAACCGACAGGATTGCCAAAATGCTTTTCTTCATTTTCAAACCTCCGTTCACGGCAGCAAAGTCCAAAGGTCGGAAATTGCGTCATATTCATATACCACCCTGTCGAGGTGGTTAAAGCACACATTTATCTCGCGCACGAAGCTGTCTTCGCCGCTTGTGCCGAGGGCATAGATATTGTAGCGGATTCCGTCCTGCTCCATATACTCGCCCGTATCCAAAATCGCCATGCCGGAATTGACATATTCGGCGAAGCCCTTGCTGCATTCGCGCATCTGTTTGACCGCCTCATCCAAGGGTATGTCATACTTCTCGCCGCGCTTTATCTCCGTTCCCGAAATATTCGACGGAAGCGTCATTTTTTCGGAAGAGGTCGAGGATATCGCCGCTTCTGCGGTCGTGTCGTCCGACGTTTCGGGGGTCGGTTTTTTGTCCTTAGCGCAGCCTGCCGACAGCACAAGAGCAACCGCCGTCAACAAAACCGCTGCCGTTATCAGCATTCTTTTCACTACGGGGTCAAGCCTCCTTTTCACGGGTTTCTTCTTTTTTGTCCGCCCTGCCGAAGCTCGACGAGGAGGAATAGGGATTCAGATTCTTTTTCGGCTCATCCCGCACACTCGCGCAGTCACCCGCCCAGCTGATGAGCAGAGTGCGCAGCAATATGATAAAAAACCATATTATGAGCAGCGAAGCGAACCACCATATGGAAATTTTAAGGATGAAATGGACGGCAAGCAATATCCACGCGGGCACCGACCAGCCGAGGTTGAATACGAGGTTCATCAAAAAGCAGAGCATAAAGCCCCCGAAATCGCGTTTTCTCACAATTTGTCTCCCCTTTCTTCAAATACATCCCAAATACTGCACATATATAATATCAAAAAAATCGTCCGAGCACACTACCCCCTCGGAGTAGTTTTGATCGAAGAATGCGAAAAGGCTCAGATATGTATTTTTACCGCACAACAAAAAGCCTGAGGTCGGGCGCGACATAGACGGGAGAGAAGGTCTTTTTGATGCTCTTGCCCTTGAGGTTCGGGACAAAGAGCTCGTTCCAGATTTTCGTGCCCTTTTCCACCTGAGCGGCATGCGCCTGAAAAGAGGGCAGAGTTGCACCGACAAAGTCAAAATATTTCGTCAGCGCTTTCTTTCAGCAGGTTTTGCGGCAGAGATAGTTTCCGTCCGCCAGCTTCTGAGCCTGAAACACATTGATGGTTGCTCCGCAGATTGCACAGGTATTCGCCATAGTTGTTTCCTTCTTGATTCCGTTTAAATAATTAATTTTTTGTTTTATAAACCACCGTTTTTCGTCGCGAACAACGAGATAACGGATTTTCGGCTTTATTCACACGCTGTCGATAACCGAGACGAAATAATTTTCCGGCAACGAGCCGAACAGAAACGCGTCGATAAGCCCCTCGCGCTTCGCGCAGCGCACTTTTTCGTTCAAAGGATCGTCGCTTTCGTCGTCCACGAATAAAATTACTCGGCAGTCGGGCGTGCTGTTCTTCACCTTTTCGCTTATCGCCATTCTCTGATTGAACATCCACGGGGCATACGCCTTCACCTCCATCAACAGCACATCGGGTCTGTGCATCCTGCACCATTCGGCGGTCGAGTCCGGCGATTCGGAGATAATTATCTGATAGTCATCCAGTTTCTGCATCAGCATCCGCTCCATGTTGTGCGCGTGGATGCTGCTTTGAATATCCAAAACGATTTTCTTCATTTTCCGTGCCACCGTCCTTCCCGTATACAAAGGCAATTCTACACTTTCTATTTTACAGATTGTCGAATTTTTGTCACTGGCATAAGTGCCAGTAACAGAGCTGATTTTATTCAAGCAGGGGCTCATGGGCTGTCGCATTTAGATGCAAAAAGCGCTTAAAAGAGCAATAAGCAAATAAAAAAGCAAAGGTCATATCCACATTATTGATTGTGTGAAATATGGCCTTCGTTTTTTGCTCTTTGGTCTGCGCTAAATGCGACAGTCCATTTATTAAATTATTCGTCTTTTAAAGTAGTCACCATGAGCTTGTTTTCAATAGCCGTTGCGACCAGCGCTTCGCGGTTTTCAAACCTGCCTTTTTCCACCATATCGTCGAGGTTCCACCGCACGCCGTTTTTGGAGATTCCGAATTTATCTGCTATCTCCTGATAAGTAAGCCCGCGGATATACCACCGCAGGATATCGAGCTGGCGGGGCGAAAATGAATCCGACATAGTGCCCTCCATCTCAACCGCAGGCGAGGTACATGGGAACACCCTTTCGCCCGCGAGAGTGCGTTTCACCACATCCAAAAGCTCCGCCGTGCCGTGATCCTTGTACCAGAGGCTGTCCGCCGCGCCGGTTTTGGCTCTCGCCAAAACTTCAGGATCGACGAGCGAAGTGACAACGACGATTTTGATATTCGGAAACGCTTTTTTGATTCTTTCGGCGGCGGCAAGCCCGGAGTGCTTATGCTGAGTCTGCACATCCATCAATATAAGTCCGATGTCGCTGCCGCAGTGCTTCTCGGCTTCAAAGGCGTCGCGATAAACGCCGACGAGCCGGAATTCGCCGTCCACGTTCAGACGCTCGGTGAAGTGCTTTTGAATATAGAGATCGTCCTCTACAAGCACGGTGTTTATCATAGGTCGTTCTCCTCTCCCGGAACGGTTATCAGCAGCGCAAAGCGTGGCTTGTATGCGGTATACATCTCGCCGCCCGCCGCTTCTATGCTGCGGCGCAGGGAAGACAGCCCGCTCCCCTCTTTTATCGGCTCTGTGGGCACGGCGCCGTTATTCGTCACGGTGATATCATAAAAACCGTTGCGCTCGGCAATGCGGATATATATTTCCGTGCCGCCCGCGTGTTTTATGCAGTTTGTCACGCACTCCCTCGCAACGGCGACGGTCAGCTCCTCGGCTGTGGAATCGGGAGGCAGATAACCCTGCACTTTCACTTTCACGCCGAGTGTTTCCGCCGTCTGTTTCACTTCGTCCATCGTGCCGTGCGGTTTGGCGCGGTCGCTCTTGAGCACGCCGACAGCCTCCTGCAGAGCCTCGATTTTTCTCTCCGTATCCTCGCCGCTGCCGATTATATCACGGATAGTGAGCAAACTTCTGCCGATGGTGTCATGGATATATATTTTCAGGTCAAGACTCTCTTTCTCTTTGATGTCGTCCGCCATGCGCTCGTACATCTTCCGAAGCTTGCGGTTGACCTCTTTCAGCTCTGCGTTGATTTTCATCTGGCGCAGGTTACCGTTATAAAGCTCGGTGACATTGTGCGCCGTCATCTGCTGCCAGCGGTTGCTGCCATCAACGGTGATGTTCTGCGTGCGGAACTGCCAAACGGTATTATCCGGCAGTATATAGCAGCCGTCCTTTACCGCGACGGTTTTATCGGGCCGTTCCAACGCATCCTCCAGATCCTTTGCAATCTGCAGCTCGTGACCGCTCAGTGCAAACGACAGGCGGCGCATACGGTTGTTGCACAGGATCATGCGCCCGTCCGGGTCGGCGAAGCAGATACCCATCGGGAGCTTGTCGGTCGCCTCTTTGATCGAGGACGGCGAAAGCTCGCTTCTGCGGCGGCGATACTCGCGCGGAAAAGCTATTGCAAAATGCAGCGCTGCAAGTACAATCACGGCGGCGAAAATCAGCCACGGCGCGCCGAGCAAAAACGCGTCTTTACCCTCGTAGGGGTCGCCCCGGGTCACCGAGAGAAGAAGAGTCAACAGAATCACAAAGTGAACGGCGCAGGGCAGACTGCGCAGGGGCATCCTGCTCCTTATTGTCTGATACAAAAGCAGTCCCAGCTCCAAAACCGCCTCGCAGAAAAGCAGGAGCGGTATCACCGTCTGCCAAAAAACGGAGAGGGAAGAAAATGCACTCATTTTGCGGCACCTCCCTCCGGACAGAATACAATATGCTGATATCCGTCCTCCGCCTCATATTGAGTGCTGAATTTATCGGCAAGTGCCGACAGATTTGCTTCGCACTGCACATTCAGCGACAGACGAAGATAGCCGACATCCGCAAGGCTCACCTGAATGCTTTTCAGGCTTTCAAGGTCGGTTTCAATAGCAGTCTCATAAAAATCAAACACCGCCGCGGCATCTTTGCCGGAGAGCATGGAAACAGCGGGGTCTATGTAGAGTGTGCTGCGCACATCCAATAATTTCAGCGTTTGAAGTGACTCGGAAAAAGCGCGCTCCAGCTCGCCGACCGATACTTCGTAGTCGCGGTCGGTCAGGAGCGTCAGATGCTTGCGGCGTTTGATATAACTGCACAGCACAGCAATCTCGGCGAGCAAAACTTTTGCCCGCTCGGGGTCGGATTTTGATTTTTTCTGATATTCCCCGGTCAGCTCGGATATGCGGTCGATCTGACGCTGGGTCGCCGACTGCAGCAGATCGTAGAGGCGGTTCTGTTCCTCCACCTTGCGGTGCTTCGCCTCGCGCTTGTATTCATATCGCAGAAGATCGTTTCTCTCGCCGAGCTCCTCCGCAAGGCTCTCCGACTCCGCCTTGACAGCGAGCAGCGCAGACATATCCTCCGTCCAAACGGCATAGCCGCCGCTTATAGGCATGGCGTGAACTGTCAGCCCGTTCTTTCTTGTCACGGGGCTTTGCAGAGCCTTTTTCATGTCATGTTTCGGAATAGCTTCCGTGTTCAGCGCCGCATAGCGAATATTAAAATTTCTGTCTGTAATTTCCGCGGAGGTGCCGACGGAAGATGCGAACAAGTCGGCATAGCGACTGTTTGAATGGATATAGCCGCAGGCAATGCAGGCTTCAAAGCAGAGCATATACATAAAGCTCTGAAACGCGGTAACATCGCCGAGCGCAGCCTTCACCCACTGCACGCCGGAATAGCTCAGCGCGAGATAGCTCAGCGACACCGCCATCGGGATAGCGGGCCACAGATGCCGCCTGCCGTTTTTCATCCGGCATTTGAATATCATAACGACAAGCGCCGCCACCGCGCAGGCCACCTGCCAGCCTATAACGGCGAAATATCCGAAGCCGTAGCCGTGGTTCGTATCCGACCACACGGCAGCATCTACAGGAAAGGTGAAAACAAATTGATGCAGATCGTTTGTCAGCACGAGCGCAAGCAGCGTGCCGGAAACGAGCCACAGAGCCGCAGTCGCTCTCGGCAGGCGGTAGGAGTCGGGTTTACCGAGGGATATGGCGATAAGCAGCGCGAGCATGGGCACAAACAGCATCGGCAGATAGAATAGATACCACAGATACCGCATTGCATCGGGCTGCCAGAAGATAAAATACTTCGCCGAGCGGAATGTGAACCAGAGAATTATCAGCACCGACACGGCAGTCAGATAACGTCCGACCTGCCTTTGCACAATACGCTGGCGCACGGAAAGTCCCCATGCGGCATAAAGGCCGATATAGATAAAGCTGCGCAGATAAGAAAAAAGTGTGGGATAAAAATCACCCCTGCCGACAAGGCGGAACGAATATGCCAAAATGACGGCGAGTACTACAATGCCGCTCGTCAGAAATTCTTTTTTTCTCCTGTCCGTCATGCCTTTCCTCCTTTTTATGCGCAGTGTGTTCCCTCAAGTCACATCATAGCATAAAATTTCGAGTTTCTCAACTGCTTATATTTTGATATTTCAACATACAAATCCGCAGTCAAACGCAAAGACACGCAAAGACAGTGCCTGTCCTCGCGTGTCTTTGATTTTATATATTACGCATCAATCTCTATGCAGTCTTTGCTCTGCGCACCCCAGGAGTCGAGCGCATATATTTTATAATTGTGCTTTTGCCCGTCCGATTTGAGCGTCAGCTCAACCGTTTTGCTCATGCTGCCTATGCCGTTATAGTAATCGCTGAAGAAGAGCTTCTCTTCTTTACCGTCAATGACCACTTTGTATGAATGAACAAAATCATCATCTGCCGCGGCGGCAAACGACAGCGTTATTGAATCCTTGCCGGTCTTGGCGCTGCACGCCGTGTCGGTGATGACAGGCGCGCTGTTCTTCTCTTTTCTGCTCTCAAAGGCGTATCTCCCGTCGTTCTTATACGGCAGCGGCAGAGTCCAGAGCATATTGCTTTTCTGCTCCGTGCCAAGATTTGTGTCGTCGAAGCTCATCCTGTGAATTTTGACTTCGCTATTTGTAAACTCCAATATGTATCCCATAGGGTTTGCCTCGGGGTTCGGCGGGATCGATCCGTTTTCCTTGCCGACTTCAAGCTCCGTATATGAAAGCGACTGCGTAGACAGAACAGTATAATCACCCTGCCATATCGATCGCTCGTCAAGAATCGAATAGTGGCTGTGTCCGCTGAAAATGACTGCGTTTGGATATTTTGACATAACTTCGTTCAGCGAACTGTCGCCCCAGTCCTCGCTGCCGTAGCAGGTGTCTTTGGGCTGGTTGTGCGTCATAACAAATATAGGCTTGTCCGGCGTATCCTTGCTCGCCTTTTCAAGCTCGCGGGCGAGCCATTTTGATGTCAGCTTATATCCGCACGACATACTTCCGTTATTCGGCGACGCGCCGATAAAATGATATCCGTTTACAACATAATGAGTCCACGGCGACTGTCCCAAAGCCTTTTCGAAAGATCTTATATGATCGCTTGCGGAAAGGTCATTTTCGCCCCAATAGTCGTGATTGCCCATAATCGTTTGGATTACGGGCTTATCCTCGCCAAACACCTCGTCAATCACGCTTTGATATGTTTTAAATGCAAAGTACGAACCCTCGTCACCGATATCGCCCGCAAACAGGATCATACCAACACCGTTGTTTTTCAGTTCGGTTAGCGCGGTTCTGAGATGGCGGACATATAGATCGTTTTCTTCAAGCTTTTTTCGTTCGGCGGCAGCTGAGTGTCGGAGATAATACCTACTCTAAAGATATCTCCGCCCGCAGTAAACTTTTTAAATTCTGCTTTCTCTATAATGACTTTATCATCAAAAGAACAAGGCAATCAAAATCACTCATGCTATAATAACTAAAACAACAGGCAAAATATCCGTTATAACTTTTCTCGGTATGCTTTTGTCACTATTAAAGATATTCTGCAAATTCCAAAGCTGTCAGCACAAGCTATTGATAATATATCATTGAAATCAGGAAAAAGTCAATAGGTGTTGAAGCAGGCGTAAACACAAATAATAATCACATAAAAATCCCGCCGGCTTATTTTGCACAGCCGGCGGAAATTTTTTAATTTTGCTGCAAAATATCTTCTTTATCGAGCATCGGGTATTTGACAAGTGACGCCGAATCGAGGTTTTCACGGTGCATATCGACCGCGGTGATACGGCGGTTATTATATGTCGTGTAATAATACACGCCCTTGTCCGCGTTGAAGCAGGAGGTATATATCGTTATCTCATATTTTCCCTCCGCGACCTCGCAGCAGCCGCGCACCTGCTCTACAGCTCCGAGGATATGAAAGAACTGTCCGACGCTCTCCTCTTCCGTGCTGCCGGAGAGCGAATTGAGCTTCGTGAATGCGGCTCTGACGAATCTCGACATTGAAGACAAATCGCCCGGCAGACCGAGTCCGCCCATTCCGCGGCTGTATGTGCCGAGGTCGAGATTGTTTGAAAAGCTGTTTTGGGGCTGCTTCGGCGAGAGATTCATATAGTTGTTGAGATTAAACATCTGCATATCAAACGGCGGCTCGTTTGTGAGAACTCCCGGGGCGTTGTCGTATATTTTAAGCCCGCTCTCGGTCGGCTCGACCGTTATCGCGCCGCTCTTGTCCGCGATTATCCAGTGCATTTTCGCCGCAGGATAGCGGCTGTCGAACGTTGTGCCGACAAGATTTATTTTTTCTATCGCGCTGCGAGCCTGCTCAATGGTCGCGTATTGACTGAGCACCCACGGGATGAACTCAAACTGCGCGATGTTCTGCTTGCCGTCCTGCGGCTCTGCATAATGCGCGCTGACAGCGAAGTTAAGCCCCGCCATGCCGAGCCCCTTTTCGTTTACCGCGTCGTAGTACATCGGATATCCGTCCGAGACATGAGCCGTGCCGATTATAGCATAGTGCTCGTCTGTTCTGCCGCCGTGGCGGAACTCGAGCGGGAATCTGCGCGGCATCACGGTTATCTCCTCGCCGTAAGAGAACTCATAGTCAAGCGTCCTGCCCATATAAAAATCATCGGTTTTATAAGTTGCTGCCGTACACATAATAAGCCTCCCTAAAGTTTCTTCTGCAATTATAATTATAGTATACCTGTTTGCCGAAGTTGTAAACATAATGAAAAATATCTGAAAATTTAAAACCGCCGCGGGCACTTTTCTGCGCTTCGCGGCGGTATGTTTATCTTTTGGCTATCTTTTTTCTGATATCGCTCAGGCGGTTGAGTGCTTCATACAGCGTCTCGTCTTTCTTTGCGAAATGCAGGCGGATAAGGCTGTTCACGGGCTCGCGGAAAAAGCTCGAACCCGGCACTGCGCCGACTCCGACATCACGCGCGAGGACATCGCAGAACTCTAAATCCGACTCGAAGCCGAACTCCGAAATGTCGAGCATCACATAATACGCGCCCTGCGGCACGGTGTGTTTTATCCCGATATCATTGAGTCCCTTTATAAATAAATCGCTCTTTGCGGTGTACTTTTCTCTTAGATCATCGTAATATTCGTCCCCGAATCGAAGCCCCGTGACCGCCGCCTCCTGAAGCGGAGCCGCCGCGCCGACGGTCAGGAAGTCATGCACTTTCTTCGCGACTTCAATGATATTCGGCGGTGCGATAATATAGCCCAGCCGCCAGCCGGTTATCGAATATGTCTTTGACAGCGACGAGCAGGAAATCGTGCGCTCCCACATTCCGGGGAGAGTGGCAAAATACACATGCCTGTTCGGCGCATAGACTATGTGCTCGTAGACCTCGTCCGTGATGACAAAAGTATCATATTTTTCGGCTAAATCGGCTATAAATTTCAGTTCATTATATGTAAAGACCTTGCCGCACGGATTCGACGGGTTGCAGAGTATAAGCGCCTTGGGGTGCTGTTTGAACGCTGCCTCCAGCTCGTCGGGATTAAAATCAAACTCCGGCGGATAGAGCGGCACATATATAGGCTGAGCGCCCGAAAGAATCGCGTCCGCGCCGTAGTTTTCATAGAAAGGCGAGAAAACAATCACCTTGTCACCCGGGTCGGTCACGGTCATCATTGCCGCCATCATCGCCTCGGTGCTGCCGCAGGTGACGACTATTTCCGAATTGGGGTCGATGCTCCTGCCCATGAACTTCGACTGCTTCTCGGCGAGCGCCTCTCTGAAATTCTGTGCGCCCCAGGTTATCGAATACTGGTGATAGTCCTCGTGCGCGACCTCGGCAAGGCGGTCGAGGATTTCTTTGGGCGGATCAAAATCCGGGAATCCCTGCGACAGATTGACTGCTCCGTACTGCAGCGAGACGCGCGTCATTCTGCGGATGACCGAATCGGTGAAATTTTCTGTTCTGCCGGAAAGTTCAGGCATGTTTTCTCCCCCTAAATGCTGCGTTTTGGAATATTATACCGCAAGTCTGGCCGCTCGGGCAACCGACAAAACAAAGAAAAGCAGCCGGGAAAGCCGACTGCTTTTGTATACTTTTTCTGTTTTACTTCGCGTTGACAATATCGATCTGGTTCATATAGAGGTCGATATAGCTCTCGGTCTTTGAGCCGAGCAGAGTGCTGTGGTTCGCGTTCTCCACAACGGGATAGACATACCACACGCCGCGCTCATATGCGCCCTTGTGGTCAACGATAAATTCGTGCTTCTCGCCCTCGGGATAGAGTGCGCTCTTGACAGGCACCGCGCCGTCGTTTCTGAGCCAATCGCCCTCGAGCTTGACGCCGTCAACCGTTATTCCGGCTATGTGGCCTATAAGCCAGCCCGTGCCCGCCATGCTGCCGAGCACATCGGTCGGGTTCTGGAATCTGCCGTCCGCCGAAGGCTCCGTGCCGCAGCAGGCGTAGGAGAAATAATATACGTTCTCAACAGCGCCTATCTTGGCGTTGAGCTCCTGCGCGCCGTGAAGCGTGAGGTCGTAGAGGCAGTTATCGTTCGAGAGGGCATAGTTCAGAATGCCACAGAGATTGAAGCTCGCCCTGCCTTCGCCGGGAGCGCGGGTCAGACCGAACTGGTCGAGCTTGAGGTCAAGGTAGTTGCTGCCCGCCATACCCGCGACATTGGCAATCATAGCGGCGATATACTCGCCGTGATAAACGGCAATGCCGAAATTCGCGCTGACGGTGCCGTTATGCGGCGCCGCTATCGAGATAACGGAGTTTACATAATCGCCCTTTCCGCCTTTGAAGAACTCGGAGACATCGCCGCCCGCCGCGACCTCTTCGGGCGCGCCGTTAGCGAGAATATAGGTGAAGAGTCTCGTCGTTGCGCCGCCGAACGAGTGGCCGAAGAGATTTATTTTTATAATATTTCCGTCCCTGTCGGTCTTTCCGAAGGTATCTATGAGCGCCTTTCCGACATATGATCGGCCGTAGCGCGCATGGTTATGCTCTGCGGAGTGAGCCGCGCCGTAGTCAACGACCGTACCCGCAAGCTGGGCATAGAGCTCGCAGGCTCTGTCCCACGCGCTGCTCAGCGGGCCGACGGAGGCCGCGTGGCAGTCGTATCCGCGGGCATTGAGCGACTTCATCAGATCCTCTTTATACTGCATACCCCAGTATGGCGTGACGGAGTTAAGCTTGTCGTTGTCTCCGTAGCCGAGGATGCCGTGGACGAAGATGCAGGGATATTTGTAAGAATCGGCCTTTGCGTCGGCAAATGCAAGGGAAACTCCCGCGCTGAAAACAAGAATCAGAGCGAGCAGCAGGCTTGCCGCGCGTTTAAAGATGTTGCGTTTTGTCATTGTTTCACTTCCTGTGTTATTTTTTAAAGCCACAGAAATATTAGCATAAAACGGCGCTGCTTTCAATATTTAATCGAAAAATTATGTTAGGAACACATAAAATTATTTTCCGCCGTCCGAAAGCTTTTTCAACGCACGCTCGTCAAGGAGGTTCACCGTGACGAATTTTCCGCCGCAGAACACCGCCCAGTTATTGAAAACGCTGGGCAGATTCTTCGCCTTTTCGAGCGAATCGACCTCGATAAAATCGGCGTCTATTCCGTTTTCTTCGCAGAATTTACGGTTCGACTCGATGCGCCCGGGGATAAACGGGCATTGGGCGTCATAATAGACGGTCAGTTTTTTGCTGTCTATTGACTCTCTCTTCGCGTTTTCGGCAAAGCGCGGCTTTGTTCCGTCGAAAGATAATGCCAGCAGCTCATAGCCGTTCTCTGTCTCATCGACCGTCTCGAATCCGAACTTCTTCGCAAACGACTGGTCGGAGAGCCACGCTTTCTGCTTCTTCGCGCCGAGCATACAGACTCCGGATTTGCCCTGAGCCTTTGCGTCGGCAATGCAGGATTCCATCAGCCGTCTGCCGTAGCCCTTGCCCTTGTTCTCGCTCAGAACCCAAAGGCAGTATATATAGATGTAATTGTCGCCGACTATCGGCACCCACGCGCTCTCGAGCGGCGCATATTCAATGAACACGCACGCCTTTTCGTCGAGCTTTCTGAAAACATGCCCCTCACCAAGGCGGTCTCTGAGCCACGCGCGCTTTTTCTCGACGCCCGGGTGCGGCTTCTTCGTGCGGATGATGCAGCAAAGATGCTCGCTGGCGATATTCTCGGGTGTGATATCGATAAATCTGTCAGACATAATGCCCTCCAAAAAAATTAAGCCGGCGCAGACATAGAACACCTGCACCGGCTGTGCGCAAATCAATAATATCTTATAACCGCGACAACTTTGCCTAAAATCGAGACCTCGTTAACGATTATCGGCTCATAGGTATCGTTCTCGGGCTGGAGACGGAAATGACCGTTTTCTTTATAGAAAGTCTTGACCGTAGCCTCGTCCTCGATCATCGCAACGACTATTTCGCCGTTTCGCGCGACGGGAGTCTTTTCGGCAATAACAAGGTCGCCGTCGAGTATGCCCGCCTGGATCATACTCTCTCCCCTGACTTTCAGGGCAAAAAGAGTTTTGTCGCTCGAGGTGTGACCCGAATAGGCAACGCTGCCCTCGATCTGCTCAAACGCGAGTATCGGCGCACCGGCGGTAACGGTACCGACGATCGGGACATTGGTAACAACATTATCTTCCCTGCCAAGAATACGAATAGTGCGCTTCTTGAGCGGATCGCGCTGGATATAGCCCGCCTGTTCGAGCGCATCAAGGTTCGCCTGCACGGATGAAGTAGAGCTCAGCCCCACTGCCGCGCCTATCTCACGCACCGAGGGCGGGACTCCGTCCTGCGAGCGTTCGAGGAGATATTCGTATATTCTTTTCTGAGTTTTGCTTATGTCTTTCAAAGCACGTCACCCTTTCAAGATGTCTGCATAACTTACCTGCTTTATTATAACACATAGTTTTTGAAATTGCAAACATTTGTTTGCTGAAATTTTTATAAATTTTTTGCGCGGTTTTCGGCTCAAAAATTGGTATTTTTATACATTTTTGTTGTATTTTAGTTTTGCGTTGTAGTATAATTTATGTAATAACCATTCGTTTGGCAGAATTTTTAAGTGAACATTATTTTTACAGGAGATGTATATCTTATGCCAACCGCAAGAACAAAGAGCAAGGCACTCCCGAGAGCCGACTTCCCGGAACAGGTCGGCGTGTCCTCAAAGGCAATTTTCGAACTGCTCGACGATTTCGAGCGCAGCGGGATAGAGCTTCACAGCATCATGATCCTGCGCCACGGAAAAGTAGCTTTCGAGACCTGGCGAGACCCCTATGCTCCCGATATCCCGCACACTATGTACTCAGTCAGCAAGAGCTTTGCGTCGATAGCCACCGGATTCGCTATTGATGAGGGACTGCTGACGCTCGACACGAAGGTCATCGATATCTTCCCCGAGTACAGACCGCAGAAATACGACGCGAACCTCGAAAAGATGACCGTGTTCCACCTGCTGACCATGACCGCCGGAAAGGATGTAAGCGTACTCGAAAACAAGGCGAAGGTCTCATGGCTCAAGAGCTTTTTCGGCGCGCGCTGGGCGTTCGCCCCGGGCGAGGGCTGGAAGTACATCAGTGAAAACTGCTATGTCCTCTGCGCCATAATCCAGAAGCTGACCGGCATGACCGTGCGCGAATATCTCGCGCCGCGTCTGTTCAAACCTCTGGGCATCAGAGAGAATCCCGCATGGGAGACCGACCCGAACGGTCTTGAGGCAGGCGGCTGGGGTCTGTTCATAACAACAGAAGAGCTCGCCAAAGTCATCGACTGCATGAGCCACGGCGGAAAATATCAGGGCAAGCAGGTCATCCCCGAGTTCTGGGCGCGCGAAGCGGGCAAGGCTCAGGCAGACAACTCAAGCAAAAGCTCGAATCAGATCGACTCCTGCGTCGGATACGGCTTCAACTTCTGGTGCTGCCACTTCCCCGGCTCTTACCGCGCAGACGGAATGTTCTCGCAGTTCGGCATCGTCCTGCCGGAATACGACGCAAATATCATCACCACCTGCAGCGAGGTCTTTGAGCAAAAGACGCGCGACTGCCTATGGAGACACTTCCCCGAGGGCTTCATCGAACCGAAGGATGAGCCGGAGCAGACCACCCTGCCCATGACGCTCACTCCCCTGCCCGTGCTCACCGCCGGCAGGCGCAACCCCGTGCTCGAAAAGAAGCTGTCATATTCGACGATACATATGCTCTATAACCCCGTGCTCGATGTTGCAGGCTTCCCCGTGAGCGTCCTGCCGACGGCGGTCGTATATATGTCAGCTGACCGCGCGGGCAATATAGACAAGATAAACCTCGACTTCTCCGAGAATGAGTGCCGCTTCACATGGAGCGAGGGAAAAGTCAGGAACACGATAGTCAGCGGACTCGACGGCAAATACCGCAAATCGAAGATGCACCTGGCGGGACTCGATTTCACCGCCGTCTCGTCGGCGAGATGGGAGGACAGCGATACATTCTCAATATGGATCCGCGCCAATGAATCCATATCCGAGCGCCGCTTCTCTTTTCGTTTCAACGGCAACAAAGTCACCGTCATCCCGACCTCCTGCCCGGATCTGTGCAACATCGCCGAATCCATCGCGCAGGGCACGGGCGACATGATAGAAAACGAAACGATAGCCGACATCTGCGGCAATATTCTGCGCAGGCACTACACTCTGCTCGAACCAAAGCTGTTCGGTCGCCTGGAGATGAGATAAATGTCAACCTTGTTCAAAATATGCTTCGGAATCGCGGCGGGACTCGAATTTATTTTCGTCCCGTGGTTCCTCAAGGCCTCAAGAAACGGGCGCTGCACAAAATCGCAGATACTCAAAACCATATGCGCGACTCTTTTCGTCGCGGCGGGAGTTCTTGCTAGCGTGATAGCTCAAAACCGCAGCGACTACGCACACTATATTCTTATAGGTCTTCTGTTCGGCTGGTGCGGCGATTTTCTTCTGCATCTGCCGCCGAAGCTCCCGTTCACGCTGAGCGGCGGACTCGCATTCCTCGCGGGGCATGTGTTTTATATATACGCTTACTGCCTTGCGATGAAGCGATATTTACCCGACGCGCCGTTCTGGGATAAGCGCGAGCTGATAGCCTGCGCGATAATTATAGTTATCGGCGTTGCGGCTATCCGCCTGCTCGGAGTCAAGTTCAGCCCGCTTTATATAATCGGCGTGCCGTATGTCGCGATGCTCGCGTTCATGCTCGTCAAGGCGGGTTCGCTCGGCATCAAGGCAGTGAACGTCGGACTCGACAACGCGGTTATCATGTGCATCCTGCTCGTCGGCGGCGCGTTCTTATTCGCGCTGTCTGATATGATGCTTGCCGTCAACTCCCTGCGTAAGCCACGCCCGTCATACGGCTACAAGATAACCTGCATCGTCACTTATTTCACGGCGCAGTTCCTGCTCGCGTCAACAATATTTGTAATTTCCGCCTGACTCAAGGCGGCAGACCCGAAAGGAGACAGCATATGCTCGGAACAGGCACATGGCATTTAAAAATCGGCAACATGTTTTATAACGGCGACATCACGCTTCGCGTCTTTGACGACGGCGGGAAATACGGATTCGAGATAATCGAGCCGAAGATGACCGCGCCGGAGGTTGAGATAAAAAGACTTTCGACTGCCGGCAACCACCTGTCGGCAACCGTCACGGCGCGCGAACTGCGCGGCAGAGACGCCCAGATCGAGCTCGATTTCACCGACACCTCCGTCAGCGGAAGCGCAAAGGTTCCACTCATCGGCACGGTGACGATAAAAGAGGGCACGAAGATAGCCGAATAAAGCAAAAAAACAGCGACCGACCGCAGCGAATTTCCGTTGCGGTCGGTTTTGTAATTGTGTATATGAGATAAGAACATATAAATTGGGATTACGGATGTAAATAGCGGCGATAAATAATTGCGCAATATTACAAATCAGCACAATTATGCAGTAGGCGGATATCATCCGACGGCGAACTCCGCACAATCTTATTGTCGTGCAACTTGTAGGGTGCGGCGACTCGACGCACCGCTGCCGCGACAGCGGCACGATGTGAATTTGTAGGATTTATACCCTACCTTCGCGACCTACCATAATCAAACGATGTGCACTACCCGCGTTTCGGCATTTTCTTTTTGTTTGAAAAAGAAAATGCCTGCAAAAGAAAAGCAAACGCGGGGTTTCACCCCGAGACCCCGACAACGCCGTGCCGCAGCACATAGCTTGCAGCTCTCAGTCGGCAGCTCGGCACATTCGCCCGTAAACTCGCTTCGCTCAAACAATACGGGCTCGTGCGTCTTGCTTCGCAAGCCGTTCCCTCGCCTTTCCAAGATAGACTTCAAACACTACGGCGCGGCTATTGAAAGTCTGATTATAAAAATTGGTTGAGTCGCTCGCTTTTACTTTGCTATGGCTAAAGTAATATATAAATCACCAATTCACTTCTTATAATCACCACAATAATATGAAAAATTTTAATGCGAAGCGGCGGCAGAAAAATCTCTGCCGCCGCTTCGCGTGATATATAGGAGTTTCGTGGTTGTCGTTTTTTTGCGCCGAGGGCGCGCCTCATTGCAGATAAAATAATAGCCCAAGAGTTGCAATTTGTCAAGTAATAATTTTTTACTGGGCATTTTATTGTACAGTAAAACTTTTTTCAAGCAGACGCCCGACAGTTTTCACTGCCGGGTGTCTTTTATATAGGAGATTGTGAGGTGTCTTTTTTCGTGCATACTGAGCTGCACTCTGCACAAACTTAAAGCATATTGCGGCGGATTATACGCATACGGAATTGAAGCAACTACATTATGCCATAAATCCTGCCAAAAGTCAATGGCAGAATTTATGGCATTTATAATCAGTTTGAGGTGGTTTAATTGAAGTACCCGAGAATACGAAATCTTCGCGAGGACAACGATCTGACCCAGCAGCAAATAGCAGATATGCTGTATATAAACCGACGGACTTACGCCGCATACGAAAACGGGATCAACTCCATGACCCCCGAGACGCTCTGCAAAATAGCCGATATATATCACACGAGCGTCGACTGGCTGCTCGGCAGAACCGATGAGTTCGAGCCGTACCCGGAAAACGAATAAAGCATCGCTCCCCTGCCCGCAAAGGACAGGGGAGCTTCTGTTATTTCTGATTGTAGAATGTGCAGAACGCCTTGTACGCCATATAAATATCAAGCTTCGCTATCTGCTCGAACGGCGCGTGCATCGAGAGCACGGGCACGCCGACATCGACAACATCGACGCCGAGATGCGCAACATACTTCGCGACCGTTCCGCCGCCGCCCTCATCGACCTTGCCGAGTTCGCCTATCTGCCAGACGATGTTGTTCTCATCGAAGAGTTTTCTGAGCTTGCCGACGAACTCCGCATTGGCGTCCGATGTGTCGGACTTACCGCGCGCGCCGGTGTACTTCGTGACAACGATACCTCTGTTTATGAACGAAGCGTTGAGTTTGTCATGGACAGACTGGAATGTGGGATCGACACCAGCATTGACATCCGCCGAGAGGCACTCGGACGCTCTGAGAACATCTCTGCCCTCGAGACCCTGAGTCTTAGCGAGATCTTCAATGAAGAACTGGAGATAAGCGGAAGAAAGTCCGGTGTTGCCGACGGAGCCTATCTCCTCTTTATCTGTTAGGACGGTAACTGTAGTATAGCTCGGATTCAGACAGTCGAGAGCCGCCATGAGCGCGGGATATACGCAGACCCTGTCGTCGTGGCCGTAGCCGCCGATGAGACTGCGGTCAAAGCCGATATCCGAAACTCTCGATGCGGGAACGAGCTCCAGCTCTGCGGAAAGGAAGTCGGATTCGGTGATGCCGTATTTCTCGTTGAGAAGCTTCAGAATATTGAGCTTCACGAGGTCGCTGCCCTCGTCGCTTCTGAAAGGCATGCTGCCGATAAGAACATTGAGTTCCTCGCCCTTGATGACCTGCGAAGCCTTGCGCTCGCCCATGGTGCTGTCAAGATGCGGGAGCAGGTCGCTGATAACGAACTGCGGCTCGCCCTCTTTGTCGCCGATGGAGACAGTTATCTTCTCGCCGTCCGCCTTGACGATAACGCCGTGAAGCGAAAGCGGGACTGTCGGCCACTGATATTTCTTTATGCCGCCGTAGTAGTGGGTCTTGAAGAGCGCAATCTCGCAATCCTCGTACATGGGGTTGGGCTTGACATCGAGACGGGGCGAGTCGATATGCGCCGCCGCGATTTTAACTCCGTCGCTCAGCGGGCGTTTGCCGAAAACGGCGAGGATAATCGCCTTCTCTTTTACATTGAACCAGACCTTGTCGCCCGCCGAATACTTCTTCGACGAGTCGAACTTCTCGAAGCCGCGCGCCTCGGCGAGCTTCTGCGAAAACGCGGTTATCTCGCGCTCGGTTCTGTTGTCGCTGAGGAAAGTTTTGTATCCCTCGCACCACTCAAACGCCGCGGAAATTTCATCGTCGCTCATTCTCAGCGCGGCGTGCTTAGGCTGAGCAAACAGCTTTTCCCTGAGCTCCTGCGCCGGATTTTTTTCGTCCTTCATTTTATATTCCTCCTATCTTGATTTGTAAAGGGAATTATATATATTCACAGCGCGCATCACTTTGCGCACATAGTGAGCCGTTTCGGGAATCGGTATATCTTTAAGATTCACGCCGTCGGGCGATATATTTTCATCTTTAAGCCACGAATTGACCCTGCCACGCCCCGCATGATAAGCGGCAACGGCGGTCTCGGCAGAGTTGAATTCATCGAGCAAAAGCCCGAGGAAAAGTGCGCCGTATCTTATCGCAGTCTCCGGGTCAGAGAGCGCATCGTCGTTTAAACTTTCGCCTGTCTTTGTCTGAAGCCAATGAAAAGTCTCGGGCGTTATCTGGGTCAGCCCCAACGCCCCCGCCGAGGATTCGGCTTTCGGGTCGAATGAGCTCTCGGTCTTTATGACCGCGAACAAAAGCGTTTTCGGGACATCGTACTGAGCCGAATATTTATCAATATAGTCCTCATATTTCATTGGATAAACGAACCTTATCGCGCCGACAGTCAGTGCCGCCGTTATCCCGCACACCGACAGCACGAAGCACAGCAGCAGGGCTATGAACCTGTATCCTGCCCTCTTTTTCATTTTCAGCCTCCGATTTTCAGGCTTTTCAGTGCCTTTATGCACTGCTCCGTCGGGTCGCAGCCGTCGGGATTCTCTATTATTATATCTGAATTGTCCCTGTAATATTTCTCATCGGGCTGGGCGGACATTCTTCTTTCTATTTCGTCGGAGGCGATTTCGTCGCGGCTCATGAGCCGTGCCATGCGCTGATCTTTCGGCGCGCAGACGCATATCACCGCGCGGCAGTCGCCGAGAAGCTCGCTCGCGAATAGCACGGGCGCGTCGAGCATAGCGATTTTATATCCGTTTTTTTCGGCTTCGGCTACGCGCTTTCGAGCGAGCGCGGTTATCGCCGGGTGGGTCACGGAGTTGAGCAGATTTGTCTTTTCTTCACTTGCAAACGCACGCCTGGCGAGCTTGTGACGGTCAAGAGAGCCGTCCGGGAGAATCAGATCGTCGCCGAAAAGGCGGGCGAGATCAATAAGCACCGGCGAACCGGGTTCGACTATTTCGCGAGCCAGCTTGTCGCAGTCGATAACGCAGACGCCGTGCGCGCGAAAGATATCGGCGACGGTGCTTTTGCCCGAACCCGTCTGACCGGTGAGTCCGGCAACATAGATGCTCACAGCTCGATCACCTCAAAGCCTGCCGCTCTGAGCAGACGGTTATAGACAGCCATTCCCACTCCGTCGAGCGACGGGAAACGCACAAAGGCAAGCTCCATTTTTTCATCGTCAACGTGTCTGAGCACATCGAACAGCTCGCGCGCCTGCTCCTCGGGGCTGTCCGCGTGGCCGTAGGGATATGCGGGAACGGAAATTTTGTCCTCCTCGCCGTCGAAGCAGACGGCGCAGGTTCTTTCGCTGCGCGGCTCGGCGACGAGCGAAGCAAATTTGTCAAAATCGCCTTTTACGATTATAACATGGGCGTTCGGCGAATAATGTTTATATTTCATGCCGGGCGAGAGAACTTTTTCGCCCCTCTCGAGCGCCTTGAAAACTGCCTTGTCTATCTCGACCTCGCCGAGCACTGCGCGAAGCTGATCGGGGGTCACTCCGCCGGGGCGCAAGACACGCGGAACGGGGCAGGCAAGAGTGACAACGGTCGACTCGACGCCGACCGAGCAGCTGCCGCCGTCGACGACCGCGGCGATCTTGCCGTCCATGTCGTTCATGACATGCGCGGCGGTCGTGGGACTCGGCTTGCCCGATGTGTTCGCACTCGGTGCCGCAAGCGGGAAGCCGCATTTTTTGATTATCTCGTGCGCTATCGGGTGCGACGGCATTCTTATCGCCACCGTGTCAAGCCCGGCGCAGACCTCGTTCGGGATGATGTCGCTCTTCGGGAGTATCATTGTAAGAGGCCCCGGCCAATAAGCCTCGGCGAGCGCACGGGCGCGCTCATCGAAGTTTTTGACAAGCGGTAAAATTTCATCGATCTCCGCTATGTGAACTATCAGCGGGTTATCCTGCGGGCGGCCTTTGGCGACAAATATGTTTTTGACGGCGTTTCCGTCGAGCGCGTTCGCCGCAAGACCGTAGACCGTCTCGGTCGGTATGGCGACAAGCTCGCCGTTTTTTAGCAGGCGCGCCGCCTCGTCGAGACCCTTTTCGCCGTCCTTTTCGGTTATAAGCTTTGTTATCATAGAGATTCTTCTTTCGTTTAATCGTCGGTCGATCTGAGCTTTTCGGCAGTGTCCGCCGTGATGAGCGCGTCAATCAGCTCATCGAGGTCGCCGTTGAGTATCGCTTCAAGGCGGTAGAGCGTCAGCCCGATGCGGTGATCCGTGACGCGCCCCTGCGGGTAATTATATGTTCTGATGCGCTCGCTGCGGTCGCCTGTGCCGACCTGTGAGCGGCGCTCGCCCGCGATAGCCTCGCTCTGTTTTCTGCGCTCCGCTTCGAGTATCCTCGAGCGAAGTATTTTCATCGCCCTGTCTTTGTTTTTATATTGGCTCCGCTCGTCCTGGCACTCGACGACGGTGCCCGTCGGGATATGCGTGATTCTGATGGCGGACTCGGTCTTGTTGACATGCTGACCGCCTGCGCCGCTCGAACGGAAGGTGTCGATTTGCAGGTCGGACGGGTTTATTTCAACATCGACCTCCTGCGCCTCGGGCAGGACTGCGACGGTGACTGTCGAAGTGTGTATGCGCCCCATACTCTCGGTCTCGGGCACACGCTGGACGCGGTGGACGCCGCTCTCGAATTTGAGGCGGGAATACGCACCCTCGCCGCTTATCATGAAACTTATTTCTTTGTATCCGCCGAGTTCAGTGGCGTTCGCGCTGAGAACTTCGGTCTTGAAGCCCTTTGTGTCGCCGTACATCGAGTACATTCTGAACAGCTCGCCTGCGAACAGCGCGGCTTCTTCGCCGCCTGCGCCGCCGCGTATCTCAACGATAACATTGCGGTCGTCATTCGGGTCGCGCGGGAGCAGAAGCACTTTCAGCTCCTGCTGAGTGCGCTCGATATTCTCTTTCGCTTCTTCGAGCTCGGCGCGCGCAAGCTCCTTGAGCTCGGGATCCGCGCCGCTCTCTTCGAGCAGGCTCTTCGCCTCCTCGGCGTTATTTTCCGCCGCTTTATATTCGCGGTATTTTTCAACTATAGGTGATAAGTGCTTGAGCTCCTGCATATATTTTTTGTACAGCTCCATATCGGAGACGACCTCGCTCTTGCAGAGCTCCGCGCTTATAAAATCAAACTTTTCTTCAACCTTTTTGAGTTTTTCGAGCATATTTTCCTCCGAGTGCAAAAACTATTCTTGACCGCCAAAGCGGCGTGAGGCAAAATATGCTAATCCTTCTCGGTGCGCTCGATACGTTTTATGTTCTTCTCCGCCTTGACGCGCGGAACCATGACCTCGCGGCCGCAGCCGAGACAGCGGATGCGAAAATCCATGCCGATGCGAAGCACCGCAAACTCGTTGCTGCCGCACGGGTGGTTCTTCTTCATGATGAGCTTGTCGCCCACTCTGACATCCATCGTTCTTCCTCCTTTATCGGACTGTAAATTATTATAACATTATTTTCACATTTTGTACACTGCGGGCGCAAAATTCCGCATATTTTCAAAACGATCGGCTCGCCGCCGGACGCGGCGCCGCGAAAGGACTGAACAGACAATGACCTGCTTCAAACCCGAGGGAACACTGCTGCCGACGGCGCAGAACGCCCGGATCCTCAGCTCTCCGACACTGCTCAGGGAGGCATGCAAAAGCGGGACTCCGCTCGAGGGCAGAGCCGTGCTGTGCGACGGCGAGCACAATCTCCATGTTGACCTCGGCTGCATGCGCGGCATAATACCGAAAAACGAGGGTGCGCTCGGAATCGAGGACGGGAGCGTGCGCGATATCGCGCTGATCTCGCGGGTGAACAAGGCGGTTATTTTCCGCATAACCGGGTTTGACACGGATCAGAAGGGCGAAACATATGCCATCCTCAGCCGCCGCAGCGTGCAGGAGGACTGCCGCAGGGAATATCTCTCGTCGCTCGTCTGCGGCGATGTTATCGACGCCTGCGTCACGCACATGGAGCCGTTCGGCGCATTCTGCGACATCGGCGCGGGGATAAGCGCGCTGTTGCCCATCGACAGCATCTCCGTCTCGCGCATTCCGCACCCGAACGCGCGGTTTTCGACGGGACAGAACATCCGCGCGATAGTCAAAAGCTGCGACGAATTGGGGCGCATCACGCTCTCGCACCGCGAACTGCTCGGCACATGGGAAGAGAACTCCGCCGCGTTCAAAGCCGGCGAAACGGTTCCCGGAATCGTCCGCTCGGTCGAGAAATACGGCATATTCGTCGAGCTGACTCCGAACCTCGCGGGACTTGCGGAATACTGCGACGGAGTGAAAGACGGCGACCACGCGAGCGTATATATAAAGAGCATACTGCCGCAGCGCATGAAAATAAAGCTCGTCATAGTCGATTCGTTCAGCGCAGACTACCCGCCCGCGCCGATAAGATATTTCACAGACAGCCGACATATAGATTCGTGGGTCTATTCGCCGGAGGGGTGCGAGAAAGTGATAGAAAGCGTATTTTGCGAAGAAAATCAGATATGAAAAAGACCGGGCGATTTAATCGTCCGGTTTTTGAGATTTTGTGCCGCTCACTACAAGCTACAATCAAATAGGCTTGCGCAAAAAGTCGCGGGCGGATGATATCAGCTCTTACCGCATATATTTTACTTATTACATTAAGCGAAGCGAGGCTAACCCCTCAGTCTCGGCTTCGCCGAGCCGGTGTCCCTACAGGGGAGCCTATTGATGGCGTGTTTTGTACAGCTTGTGCCGTTGTCCATGCAATATAAAATCTTCAAAAATATAAAAAAATCCGGGCGGTCAAAGACCGTCCGGACTTTCATTTGTTCAATTACCGAACTGTTAAGCAGCCTTCTTCTTGGAGACAAAAGCAGCAGCAGCAGCGACGGAGAGAGAAGCAACAGCAGCAACAGCAGCAGCAGCGCCGGTGTTGGGAACCTCAGTCTCAGCGGGAGCCTCAGTGGTCTCAGGAGCAGAAGTTGCAGGAGCCTCAGTGGTGGTAGCGGGCTTATAGCCGTACCAACCCATGATCTTCTTTACCAGCGGGATCTCGAGGAGCTTGTTGATGATGGCGTCTCTGTCGGTCTTGAATGCCTTAGCAAGGAGATCGATGAAAGCGTTCATCATAGCTGCGGGAATCTCAGAAGCATCAGGAAGATTGGGGTTCTGATTCTTGTCGAAGAAAGGCTTGAGCAACTCAACGATATTTTCGATGGTAGCCTTAGTCTGCTTGATGACTTCCTTCATGAGATCCATGTTAATCTCAGGCATGATGGTTCCCTTAATCCACTCAAGGATCTGGTCGAGGGTAACTGTGGGAGTGGCTTCTTCAGTCGTGGTGGTGTTAGCATCCTCTGCATCAACAGCGAAAGCTGCGACGCCGAGGGAGAGAACCATGACAAGAGCCAGGAGAAGACTTACGATTTTCTTCATTTTTCTACAACCCTTTCTGATTTTAATAAAATTTTAAGTCCGTCAAGACTTAATCGGCAATGAAATTGAAGAAATATCATTACACTTTCAGATTATATCACGCTTTCCGATTTTGTCAAGCGTGTTAACTGATTTTTAACAATTTGTAATTATTATAAAATCATCATTAAGAGTAATGATATTTCGATAACGACCTGTTTTTATGCGCCTGTGGACTCGGTAGCCGGAGCGGAAGTCGAGGGAGCGGTAGTGGTCGTGGTGGTGGGCTTGAGGATTATAACATCCTTCTTGCTCTGGATCTTTCTCCAGGTGAAGACAACATCGCAGCCGTTTACATAGTAAGTGTCGGGATTATAAATGTTGTGCTGAGAGGGATCGATCTCCTTGAACTTGTTAGCCTTGAAGGTATCGCCGACAATCTTAGCCATCTCGGGAGTATCAAAGGTAACTCTTGCTTCCATAACAAGCTCGGAACGGTCGCGGAAGTTCTTGAGAACGCCCGGAACGAAACCGGTTGACCACCAATGGCGCTCATACTTACGCTTGAAGAGCGGATTGAGTGTTCCGGTGGAATCCATACGATAGCAGACCATCTCCATGGGAAGAAGGTGATCGGTGGCGCACTCATAGTGATTGAGTGCAGCGCTGGAAGAAGTGGGCTTCTTGTCGTCCTTCTCATAGAAGCCGATCTCGGAACCGATAAACATAAGGCCGTACTGACCCTTCCAGAGCTGGAGCAGATAGCCGCGGTTCTGATAGTCGAAATAAATTCTGACAGTGTCATAGTACATTACGGTGAAACCAGCTGCGAAATCGTACAGCGGGTTGAAACCGAACTGCTGCTGCCAGGAGTTGAGGTCGTCAACATAGAAGAACTCGCCCTCGGGATCATACTTGTAAGAAAGCAGAGCGCCGTCATCGAGCGCGCTCAGACCGAGCTGAGCAGCGATAGTCGCATCGACATCATAGAGCTGACCGAGAAGGTCGTTCTCGCTCTCGTCGGAGATTCTCTTCTTGAGAGCCGCGACATCATTGGAGTTCTTGAGGTTGTAAGAAGTGCCGTCGACGGTGACTATCTCAGCCATGCCGTTGCTGCCCTTCTGAACAGTGATAACATACTTATGCTTTGTAGGTCTGATTGTGGGATTGTGGCTGGGCTTGACGACAGTGTTGGTGCCAATGTTGCTCTTCTTACCGGGGGTTCTCTTTGTGCCCGTGGTCGAAGCCTTGGTACCGTCGGTGCTGTCGAGCGAAGACTCGGAGCCGTCGGAAGTGTCGTCTGCACTGACGTCCACAACCGCATCCTGGCTGCCGCCGGTCGTTGTACCGTTATCGTCCTTGTCGGTCTTTTTGCAGGCCGCAAAAGCGAAGATGGTAGCAAAGACAAGAAGCAGTGCTAAAATTCTCTTCATTTTCTTTCCTCCTAAGAAAGTTCTATCTGGTTTTTTAAACACCGCGCACTTCTTTTTTGCACGGCATTTCTTCCGTTATTATATCAAAGAGGGCGTTCATAGTCAAGATTTACGGTAAATTTACAATTGTTTGGCAGAATGTTACAAAAAAGTCAAGATTCATTTGTGGAAAATGCTTCGCTGATTATTCTTTTATATCATCAAGTGTCAGGCGGTAGCCGTCCAAAAATTCTTTCATGAACTCCTCCGCCTCCGGAATATCCAATGCATTTATCGATTCGAGGGTCGATTCGGCGGCGCGGTCGAATTCGGTGTTGCCCGCCTTCTTCTCCTCTATACATTTTATATAAGCGCATATTTTGTCCGCAGCCTTGACCAGTTTCCAGAGTTCTTCGTCGGTTTCGTCTTTGAAAAAAAACGGCGCAAAGTCGGCGCGCAGATCCTCGGGAAGCATTGAAACAAGGTGCTCGCATGCGCTCTGTTCCACCTGTGCATATGCCTCACGGATATGCGGGCTGTAATATTTGACGGGCGTTGGCATATCGCCGGTCAGCGTCTCGGGCGCGTCGTGATAGAGTCCGAGCAGGGCGGCGCGCTCGGCGTTGTAATACTTGCCGAAGCGTCTGTTGCCGATGACCGCCAGCGCATGGGCGATGCACGCGGTCTCCATGCAGTGCTCGCTCAGGTTCTCCTCATGGGTGTTGCGCATAAGCGCCCAGCGGTCGATATATTTGAGCCTCGATATCATTGCGAAAAAGTTGCTTGCCATTATTTTGCCTCCGTTTTTCTTTCCACGGAAAGTATAGCATTAAAATCCGCCTTTTTCAAGGCAATAAAACTGCCAATACTATTGACAGAGCAGGCGGTTGCAATTATAATAAAAGTGTTTCAAATGATACAGTTAAAGGTGATTCAATGACGGCGCGCGAATGTGCTTCGATGCTCAGAAACAACAGGATATTCCAAAGCGTTGGCGAGGACAGGCTCGAACGGCTCGTTGAAAATGCGGACATTCAGACCTTTCGCAGGGGCGACGAGATTCTCTCTCCATCGCGCGGCGGACGCATAATGGGCATGATAATCATGGGCAGCGCCGCGGTCAACAAAGGGCGCGCGGTCATAAACACGCTCGTGCCCGGCGACATTTTCGGCGCGGTAACTCTCTTCTCTGACGAGCCGTCCCCCGCGACGACCGTTACGGCTCGGGTCGAATGCAGCGCGGTATTTTTTGAAAAAGATTCGATAGCGGAGCTCATTGAAAGCGAGTCGGGAGCCGCAATAGGATTTGCCGCCTATCTTTCGGCGCGGATACGCTTTCTGACGCGCAGAATAGAAGCGCTGACCGCCGGAGACAGCGCGAGCAAGCTGCTCTCTTATCTGCTCGAACGCGAGCAGGACGGCGAGGTTGACATTCAGAGCTGCGCGGAGCTTGCGCGAAGGCTCGATGTCGGGCGCGCGTCGCTCTATCGCGCGCTGGACAGCCTTGAGACGAGCGGCGACATACGCCGCGAGGGCAAAAAAATTTTTATCATGGTCAAGGATCGGGGTTAAGCGCCGCCGAGCCGCGAAGCGGCTCCTGCGCGCCCGCAGGGCGCGCGCCTGAAGCGCAGCTTTCGGCGGCGGCGCAAAGCCCGGTTTCAGATATATATAAATTCGAAGGAGCAATGCACAATGAAAAAATTTACAAAGATTCTTTCCCTGCTGCTGTGCCTCGCGATGGTTTTCAGCTTCGCGGCATGCACCGGAAAGCCCGACGACAGCGCAACGACCACGGAAGAGACCGTTCCGGCGGACACAACGCCGATAAATATCACGACCCTCAAGGGCCCGACCGGCATAGGCATGGCTAAGCTCATCAGCGACAAAAACGCGCAGTACAACATATCGATAGCCACCGCAGCGACCGAGATAGCGCCCCTCATAATCAAGGGCGAAGCGGATATCGCCGCCTGCCCGCTGAACCTCGCCGCCGCGATATACAAAAAGTCCGGCGGAAAAGTGAAGATGATAGCAATCAACACCCTCGGCGTGCTTTCGATTCTCGAAAACGGCGAGAACATCAAGAGTGTTGCCGACCTCAAGGGCAAAAAGATAGGCGCGACCGGACAGAGCGCAACGCCCGAATATGTCCTCAACTACATCCTCGAAGCAAACGGCATCGACCCCAAAAAGGATGTTGAGATAACCTACTACACCGACCACGCCGAGCTTGCAACGCTCATGGCGACCGGTAAAATTGACATCGCGATGCTCCCCGAGCCCAATGTTACGACCGTCATGGCGAAGAACAGCTCCGTTCGCAAGGCACTCGACCTGACCGAAGAGTGGGAGAAAGCGACCGCCGCAAAGGGTGAAAAGACCTCGCTAGCGCAGGGCTGCCTGATAGTCCGCACCGAGTTCCTTGAGGCTCACCCCAACGCCGTCAAAGCTTTCCTCGCGGCATATAAAGAGTCCGTTGATTTCGTCAACGGCAACACCGAAAAGGCGGCGCAGATGATAGCCGACGCGGGCATAGTCCCCAACGCGCAGATCGCCGCAAAGGCTCTGCCCAACTGCAACATCGTCTATATGACCGGCGACGAAATGATAAAGACCGCAAAGGCAAACTTTGATGTTCTCTTCAAAGCAGACCCCACATCAGTCGGAGGAGCAATGCCCGGTGATGATCTCTACTACACAGGCAAATAAAAAAACGCAAAAAGTGCCGACCGCGGTCTTGAAAATCGCGGCGGCACTCTTCTGGATATTTATATGGTTCATAGCGTCGCGCGCCGTCGGGTCGGAGCTTCTGCTCCCCTCGCCTGCCGTGACGCTCGCGCGCCTTTGGGAGCTTGCGCTCAAGGGTAGCTTCTGGCTCGCCGTGCTGCAATCGCTGCTGCGAATCATCGCAGGCTGCGCGCTCGGCATAGCCGCGGGGTCAATACTCGGCGTGCTGACCGCAATGTCGCGCGTGCTCTATGAGCTGTTCACGCCGCTGCTGACCGTCGTGCGCTCAACGCCCGTCGCCTCGTTCATTATCCTCGCCCTCGTGTGGATAAAGCGGGACAACGTGGCTGTTTTCATAGCTTTTCTCATGGTTCTGCCAATACTCTGGGGCAATGTGAGCCGCGGGATAACAGAGTGCGACCGCGATTTAATTGAAATGGCGCACATATTTCGCTTTTCTAAAAAAGATATGCTCAAAAAAATATATCTCCCGAGCGTCCGCCCGTATTTCTTCGCCGGATGCTCGACAGCGCTCGGTCTCTCATGGAAAGCCGGAGTCGCGGCGGAGGTGCTGAGCCTGCCGAAGCACGCTCTCGGCAGTGAGCTGTATTATTCAAAGATATATCTCGAGACCCCGACGCTCTTCGCGGTGACGCTCGTTGTTATTCTGTTGAGCGTTGCGCTCGAATTCGTTCTGCGCCTGATACTCAAAAAGACTGCGGGGTGGGAGAAATGATAGAGCTTCAGAACATCTCGAAATCGTTTGACGGCGTTTCGGTGCTCGATAACATAAGCGCGGAGATTCCCGACAGCGGGATTTTTGCGATATGCGGCGCATCGGGAAGCGGAAAGACAACGCTGATGCGCATAATTCTCGGGCTCGAACAGCCGGATTCCGGCAATATTTCCGGGCTTGAGGGCAAAA
Source organism: Oscillospiraceae bacterium (assembly GCA_003514385.1). GTDB lineage: Bacteria > Bacillota > Clostridia > Oscillospirales > Acutalibacteraceae > CAG-177. Next base: position 42,355 of record DOQR01000006.1, read on the forward strand.
AGACAGCTGTTGTTTTTCAAAATGACCGCCTGCTCCCGTGGCTGAGCGCGCTCGACAATGTTGCCGCCGTGTGCTCAAAGGAACGCGCAAAAGAGATGCTCGAAAAAGTTGAGCTTTCGGATGCGTTGAGCAAAAAGCCCGCCGAGCTCAGCGGCGGAATGTGCCGCAGAGTGGCGTTGGCGCGTGCGCTGGCGTTCGACGCGGATATTCTCCTGCTCGACGAGCCGTTTAAAGGGCTGGACACCGAGCTGCGTGGGCGGATAGTGAAGCTTGTAGAAAACTTTGCAAAGACGAAGCCCGTCATACTCATCACCCACGACCCGTGGGAAGTTTCGCTCGCCAAGGCAAAACTTGATATTGAAAAGTAAAAAATCCGGCTGTATCAAACAGCCGGTATTTTTTATTCATTTACGCTGAGCGCTTTCTCGACCTGCTCAAGCACAAGTCTTTCCGCTTCGTCGCGGCTGCCTCTGATGCGGCAGCCCGCGGCTCTGACGTGTCCGCCGCCGCCGAGCGCCTTGCATATTGCCGAGGCGTCTATCGGCGCGTGAGTGCGGACGGAAATCTTGAATGTGCCGTCCTTTCCCTCTTTGAGGGTGATTCCCGCTTTCACGCCCTCTATCTGGCGCGAAAGCCCGGGGATGGCGTCAGTCTCGCTGTCGTCCGCGCCGCTCTTTGCGAACATATCCTGCGTTATTGTAATCACCGCGCAGCGGCCGCCGAAATACATCTTCAGCGAATCGAGCGCAAGGCGTTCGAGCTGAACATAGCTCAGGCTCTTCGTCTCGAAGAACACACGGTTTATCTCGGATATCTCCGCGCCGCACTCCATGAGCCTTGCGGCCAATATATGCGTGCGGGCAGTCGTGTTCGAGAATTTGAAGCAGCCCGTGTCCGTTGAAATGCCGGTATAGAGGCAGTTCGCTATCGCGTGGGTTATCCCGACTCCGAGCTCGTCGGCGAGCGGACAGAGTATCTCCGCGCACGCCGCGGCGGTGGAGTCGACGCAAAACTCCTTCGCGTATTCGGTGTTCGAGCCGTGATGATCGATGCAAAGATCGACTCTGCCGCTGTACTTCTCCGCCGATTCGTCGGAGAGCAGCTTTATATCCGCCACATCGACTGCGGTTATGAACTTTGGTTCAAAATCGCCGAAATTCTCAAGCCCTTCCGCCATAAAGCTGTATTTCGGGGCTATTTCATCCGCACATTCGAGTCGGCAGCGTTTGCCGAGCGACTGCAGCATATGCATCAGCGCATAGCCGCAGCCGAGCGTGTCGCCGTCCGGATGGGCGTGGCACAGCACGAGTATATCATCGTTTTCGCGCAGCAGTTCGGCCGCGCGGGCAATGTCAATTCGCATCTTCATCTTCCTTCAGATCATCGAGCATACGGGCGATATTCATGCCGTGCTCTATCGAGTCGTCGGCGACAAACTTGAGCTCCGGGGTCTTGCGCAGACCTAATCTGTGCCCGACCTCGCGGCGGATATAGCCCATGGCGCTGTCAAGTCCCTTGACGGCTGTTTTGGCGTCGTCGATGCCGCTCATCGAGCTTACGAAAACCTTGGCAAACGAAGCGTCGGAGCTGACCTCAACCTTGACGACGGTGAGCAGCTTGCCCTGCACGCGCGGGTCCTTGAGCTCGCGCATGACGGCAACTATCTCTCTTTTTATATCCTCGGATATTCTGTCAATTCTGTATCCTGCCATATCAGTCGCGATACTCCTCGATGGTGAACGCCTCGAAGATATCGCCCTCCTTAATATCGTTGAACTTTGCAAGTCCTATACCGCACTCAAAGTTCTGCGCGACCTCCTTGACATCGTCCTTGAAACGGCGCAGGGAAGAAATCTCGTCCTCGGTGATGACGACGCCGTCGCGCACCACGCGAATCTTCGAGTTCCTCGTGACCTTGCCGCTGAGGACATAGCAGCCGGCGATGTTGCCGACGGAGGAAATCTTGACTATCTGGCGGACTTCCGCTCTGCCCTGCTGAACCTCGCGGAACTTCGGAGCGAGCATGCCCTTGATAGCCGCCTGAATCTCGTCGATGCAGTCATAGATTATTCTATAGCAGCGGATGTCAACTCCGTCGCGCTCGGCGTTCTGCGCCGCAACCGGGTCGGGTCTGACATTGAAGCCGACGATTATCGCGTTCGATGCGTTTGCAAGCATGACATCGGACTCGTTGATTGCGCCGACGCCGCCGTGGATGATTTTAACCCTGACTTCCTCGTTCGAGAGCTTTTCAAGGCTCTGCTTAACAGCCTCGACCGAGCCCTGGACATCCGCTTTGACGATGATGTTGAGTTCCTTGAGCTCGCCCTCCTTGAGGGATGAGAAGAGGTTCTCAAGAGTGACTTTTTCAAAGGACTTGAACTGTTCCTCTTTCTGCTTCTGCTTTCTCTGCTCAACAAGCTCTCTTGCAAGGCGCTCGTCGCTGACTGCGTCGAATGCGTCGCCCGCCTGCGGAGCCTCAGCAAGGCCCATTATCTCAACGGGGACGGACGGACCCGCCTCATTGACCTTTCTGCCCTTGTCGTCAACCATGACTCTGACGCGTCCGACGGACGTGCCGGCAACGATAATATCGCCGGAATGGAGCGTACCGTTCTGAACAAGGAGGGTAGCTATGGGACCTCTGTTCTTGTCGAGGCGAGCCTCTATAACTATACCCTTTGCCGCACGGTTCGGGTTTGCCTTGAGCTCCTTCATCTCGGCAACAAGAAGTATTGCCTCGAGAAGCTTATCTATATTCATCTTTGTAACAGCCGAAACGGGCACGCATATCGTGTCGCCGCCCCACTCCTCGGGGATGAGGTCATATTCGGTCAGCTGCTGCATGATGCGGTCGGTGGTCACGCCGGGTTTATCCATCTTGTTTATAGCAACGATTATGTCAACTCCGGCTGCCTTTGCGTGGTTAATAGCCTCGATGGTCTGCGGCATGATTCCGTCATCCGCCGCAACAACGAGAACTGCGATATCCGTAGCCTGCGCGCCGCGCGCTCTCATCGAGGTGAACGCCGCATGGCCGGGAGTATCGAGGAAAGTTATCTTCTGGCCGTTGAGGTCAACTCTGTATGCGCCAATGTGCTGGGTGATGCCGCCCGCCTCTGTTGCGGTGACATCGGTGTGGCGTATAGCATCGAGAAGCGAAGTCTTGCCGTGGTCAACGTGACCCATGACAACGACGACCGGGTCTCTCGGAGAAAGATCCTCTGCGGAGTCATCGGAATCGTCGATTATTCTGTCCTCTATAGTAACAACGACTTCCTTTTCAGCCTTTGCGCCGAGCTCAGTCGCGACTATCGCGGCGGTATCGTAATCGATAACCTGGTTGACGGTAGCCATAACGCCGAGGGAGAACAGCTTCTTGACGACTTCAGCCGCAGTCATTTTGAGCATGGCGGCGAGGTCGGAGACGACTATCTCATCGGGTATTTTTACGACTATCTGCGGCTTCTTCGCGCGTTCTGCCGCTATACGGGCAAGGCGCTGAGCCTCGGTCTCGCGGCGCGAGGAACGCATGCCCTGCTTGCGGTACTGCGTGGAGCGCTGCTTGAGCTTCTGCTTGTGAACCGACTTGTCGCTCTGCATGCCGTTGTTGGCAGGGGCTATATTCTCATAGCGCTCGTTGTACTTGTCGAGCTCGACATTGCCGGCTCTCGTGTCAACGGTTCTGCGCTCGCCCTTTGTGCGCGACTGCATCGGCTTGTTATCATTCTTCTTTTTGGGTCTGTCCTCTGCCGGCTTCGCCGCCTGCTCCTGCGCCTTTGCGGCGGATTTCTCGGTCTTGGCGGCGGGCTTGGCATCCTTTGCGAGAGCAGACTTCTGTGCGGGCTTCGCCGCAGCTTCTTTCTGCTCGCTCTTCTGCTCGGCTACCGGAGCCTCCTTCTTTGCGGGGGCTTCTTTCTTACTCTTGAGAGCAAAATATTCATCGAAGCTGTCGACCGCATTCTCCTTGGTCACGGTGTCGAATAGCAGATCAAGCTCGTCGGATTCAAGAGCCGTCATCGAGGATTTTTTCGCGCCGCCGAAGTTCTTTTCGATGAGCTCGGTGACGTAATTTGTCTTGACGTCCAGATCCTTTGCAACGTCACGGACGCGATATTTGGCATTTATCATACATTATCCTCCCCATAGGCGATGTTAAGTATTGTTTGTATGCGGGACGCGAGTCCCCGGTCGTCGACCGTAAGCACGGCGGAGCGCAGCGAAGTTGCATGCCCTATCTCCTGCATGGTGTATCCGGTCTTTATAAGCGGAACTGAGCGTCCCTCGCTGCTGCACGCGCGTTCAAACTCTTCGCAGAGCCGCTCTGACGCATCGGACGAGAGCAGGCACAATCTTGCGTGGCCGTGCTTTATCGCCGTCTGCGCTGCGTCGTGTCCGCAGCTGAGCTTTCCCGCTCTGCGGCAGATGCCGAGCATGGAAAGAGCCTTGTCATTCTCCACTTTCGTCCATCTCCTTTTCCATCAGGTCGTAGACCTCCTGAGGAATCTCGCAGTTGAACTCGCGCTCAAAGCGGTGGGACTTTATCGCCTTTTTAAGGCAGTCTGCGCTGCGGCAGACATAAGCGCCCCTGCCGGGCTTTCTCCCCGTAAGGTCGAGCGAAACTTCGCCCTCCGGGCTGCGAACCACTCTGACGAGCTCTTTTTTCGGCTTCATCTCGTTGCAGCCGTTGCATCTGCGCAGCGGTATCTTCTTCTGCTTCACACCGCTCACCTGCCTTTCAAAAGTAATAAGTCGTTATATATCGAAGTTTATTGTCGGCTCTTCAATGCCGCTCTCGGGCTTTATGTCAATCTTCCAGCCGGTGAGCTTGGCGGCAAGGCGGGCATTCTGACCCTTGTTGCCGATAGCGAGGGAGAGCTGGCTGTCCGGCACTCTGACGCGGCAGACCTTCTCCTCGCCCTCTTCGACCGTGACGTCAACGACATCGGCGGGAGCGAGTGCTGCTGCGATAAACTCCTCTGGCACATCGCTGTATTTGACTATATCTATTTTCTCGCCGCCGAGCAGGTCAACTATCTTGCCGACACGCGCGCCGCGCGGACCGATGCATGCGCCGACGGGATCGACATCCGGGTCTGCGCTGTAAACTGCCATCTTCGTTCTGGAGCCTGCCTCTCTGGCGACCGCCTTTATCTCAACGGTGCCGTCGAATATCTCGGGAACTTCCTCTTCAAACAGTCTTCTGACAAGACCGGGATGAGTTCTCGAAATAGTTGCGCGGGTGTTCTTATCTGTGCTGCGAACGCCGGCGACATAGACTTTGATAATATCATTGGGCTGAAGCACCTCGTCGGGGAGCTGCTCGCTCTTGTAGAGCACGGCTTCGGTCTTGCCGAGGCTGACGACCGCATCGCCCGACTCGGGGATAACGCGCTGGACGGTGACGGTGATAATCTCCTGATTGTGGCTCTCAAGCTCGCTGCGAAGCTGACCCTGCTCTGCCTCGCGGATAGCCTGGCGAAGCATATGTTTGCCCTTTTCGGCGGTTATTCTGCTGACCTTTGCGGTCTCGACGGGAATCTCAACAATATCGCCGGGCATTGCGCCTTTCTTATACTGCTGAGCCTGCTCGACGAGCAGATCGGTGTCGGGATCGGATATCTCGGACACAACGGTCTTGCGCAGGTAAACGCGGAACTCGCCCTTGTCGGCGTCGACATCGCAGAAGACGATGTCCTTGTTGTTATATTCCTTTTTCAGCGCGCCGATGAGGACATTCTGGATGCTCTCGCACATCGCGTCAACGGTGACGCCGGTGTCCTTGCTGAGCAGCTTCACGGCTTCGAAGAACTCCTTGTTCTTCTTGCTTTCCTCGTTTCTTTCTTTTTTATTCATTTTCCAAATCAATCCTTTTAAGTGAATTTTTTATTTCAAACGGCGCACGGCGCGCCGGGGATAGCGCTTTCAGGCGCAGAATCATTTAATAGATGCGCCAATCGGCATGCATCTTTAACCCCTCAGTCTCGGCTCCCCTGCGGGGAAGCCAAAATTGGGCGATGATGTAAGTCATATATGGCCGAACGGGCACGGTTCTCACAATGCAGCTATGCGCGATTTTATTCGTCATCAAATTTAATCAGGGTAGATGACGAAAGAATTTTGTGTGAGACAAGGCGCACGGTTCCGGTTCGCGGGCGGATGATATCCGCCCCTACAGCGTGACTGAATTCACAGGTTCGTGCAACGCAGTATCGCGCAAAATTACTCGTCATAAAATCCGTTCGAGGTAGATAACGAAAGAAAATTGTGCAGAGCAAGGCGTGAGGTTCTGCACGCGAGGGAGCGCACTTTGTGTGCGTAACCGAACGGGCACGGTTCTCACAACGCAGCTATGCGCGATTTTACTCGTCATCGGAAGCATAGAAGTCGTCGAGCTTTACCGAACTGACTTCCTTCTTTTCAAAGCATATTCCGCTGCCATCTTCGCGGGTGACGGTTATCATGCCATTGTCGTAGCTTTCGAGGGTGCCTTTGAAATCGCGCTCGCCGTCGCGGGGACGGATGAGGCGAACCATAACGGGCGAGCCGATATATTTTTTGAAATGCTCGTCGCGGGTGAGCTGGCGCTCGACTCCGGGGGACGAGACCTCGAGATAATAGCTCTGCTCTATCGGGTCGGCTTCGTCGAGAGGGCCGTCAACGGCGCGGCTGAAATTCTCGCAGTCGGTTATACCGACGCCGCCCTCCTTGTCTATATATATTCTGAGATACCAGGAAACTCCCTCTTTCTGGAATCGGATATCCCAGATTGAAAGCCCCAGCTGTTCAGCGACGGGAGCAGCTATCTCCCACACGGCGGCTACGGTGTTGCCGCCCTTGCCTTTGCCTGCCACAGACACATCTCCTTTTTCAAAAAGTCCCTAACATAAAGGAAAGAGCGGGTCACCCCACTCTTTCGTCAAGTTTACATTCCTACAATAAATATTCTAACACATAAGCCCAATAATATCAAGGCTTTTTTCAAATATTTACGCTTTGCATAAACGCGGATCAATATTTGACAAGGTATCTGTCGATCTCCCACTGAGAGACTCTTGCGCGGTAGCTTCTCCACTCCTCGCGCTTGGCTTCAAGATATTTGTTGAAAACATGGTCGCCGAGCACCTCTCTCATGAACGGGCTTGCGGCGAAGAGCTTTGTCGCCTCTTCGAGGGACTTGGGCAGGGAGTGTATTCCCGCCGCGGCACGCTCGTCCGCAGTCATGTCATAGACATTGGCATCGGTAGGTGCGGGAACAGGCAGGTCGCGCTCGATGCCGTCAAGACCGGCGGCGAGGCAGGAAGCCATCTCAAGATAGGGGTTGCACGCCGGGTCGGGGCTGCGTATCTCAATACGGGTGCCGAAGCCGCGTGCCGAAGGAATTCTTATAAGCGGGCTGCGGTTCTGAGCCGACCAGGCGACATATACGGGAGCCTCATAGCCGGGCACGAGGCGTTTATACGAATTGACAAGGGGATTGAGCACGAGGGTCATCGGACGGATATGCTCGAGCACGCCGGCGATGAAGCTGTATGCGGTCTTGCTGAGATTGAGGCTGTCGCTCTCGTCGCAGAAAGCATTTTCGCCTGCCTTGAACAGCGAGATGTTCGTATGCATGCCCGAGCCGCTGATGCCGTAAATGGGTTTGGGCATGAAAGTCGCATGAAGTCCGTGCGACTGGGCGATGCTCTTGACGACATACTTGAAAGTCATGACATTGTCCGCGGCGGTCAGAACCTCGTCGTATTTGAAATCTATCTCATGCTGAGCCTCGGCGACCTCATGGTGGGACGCTTCGATCTCAAAGCCCATCTCCTCGAGTGCGAGGCAGATGTCACGGCGGCAGTTCTCGCCGCGGTCAACGGGGCCGAGGTCGAAATAGCCGCCCTGGTCGTGGGTCTGGGTAGTGGGCTTGCCGTTTTCGTCGATATGGAACAGGAAGAATTCGCACTCCGGACCGACGTTGCACGAATAGCCCATGTCCGCCGCTTTCTTTATCGCGCGGCGCAGGACATAGCGCGGGTCGCCCTCAAAGGGAGTGCCGTCTGAGCAATAGACGTCACATATAAGGCGCGCGACCTTGTGATCCTCGGAGGTGCGCCACGGGAAGATAACAAAGGTATCGAGATCGGGATGCAGATACATGTCCGATTCCTCTATACGCACGAAGCCCTCAATCGAAGAGCCGTCAAACATGCACTTGTTGTTGAGTGCTTTTTCGAGCTGGCTGCGGGTTATCGCGACATTCTTGAGCGAGCCGAGAATATCGGTAAACTGCAGGCGGATAAAGCTGACATTTTCTTCGTCCGCTATCCTCAATATATCTTCCTTTGTGTATTTCATAAGCGACCGCCTTTCGGGCATTTTAATGTTGCGGCAGGTACCGCAGCTGATTTTCATTATATCAGCTTTTTTACTATTGTCAAGGCGCGCCGGAGTGCTATAATATAATGTAAAGCCAGCAAGGAGGCTTCAGCTATGATTATAGATATGCACACCCACTGTTTCCCCGACCCGCTCGCGAAAAAGGCTATGCCGATGCTCGCCATGCGCTCGGGCAACCCCTATCCGGCATTCGACGGCACGGCGTCGGGGCTCAGAGAGAGCGTCATTTCCGGCGGCGCCGACAGGGCGGCGGTGCTCAATATTGCGACAAACGCACATCAGCAGACGAAGGTCAACGACTTCGCCATCTCGCTGCTCGGCGACGATGTTCTAATCCCATTCGGCAGCGTCCATTTCGAGAGCCCGGACGCGCTGAACGAGCTCGACAGACTGCATGACGCGGGCATAAAGGGAATCAAGCTGCACCCCGACTATCAGGGCTTCTTCGCGGACGACGAGAGGATGTTCCCGATATATGAAAAGATAGGCTCGCTCGGCATGATAACGGTATTTCACGCCGGAGTCGATATCGGAGTCCCCGACCCCGTTCACTGTACCCCGCATATGCTCAAAAAGATACTTCCGCGATTCGGCGGCGCGCCTGTCATAGCCGCGCACATGGGCGGATTCCTGCTCTGGCGTGAGGCGGCGGAGCTGCTCGGCGGAACGGGAATATATATCGACACCGCGTTTTCGTCCGGTTCGGTGCCGCCGCCGTGGGCAAAGGAGAGCATTGCGGCGTTCGGCGCAGATCATGTCCTCTTCGGCTCGGACAATCCCTGGAGCGCGACCGGGCGCGAGCTCGCCTTCGTCCGCTCGCTCGGTTTGTCAGAAGAAGAAACCGAGCTCATCCTCGGCAAGAACGCCGAAAGACTGCTCGGTCTTTGAATCATTTTAATATTATATCTTTCACATCGGCAAGAGTATCGACTATCCAGTCGGCTCCTGCCGTTTTGAATTCATTCTCGTCACCGTAGCCGCCCTCGAGCACGCCGATGCATTTGAGTCCGACGCCGTGCGCGCCGTCGATATCAAAGCTCCTGTCCCCGACCATAACGGCATCCGTGAGATTCTCCACTCCGAGTCCATTGACAGCGCGATTGATTATAACAGTTTTGTCCGCGTGCGGCTCGCCGAACGTTGCGCCGGAGACGAAGTCGAACAGGTCGGATATCCCGAAATGCTCGAGTATACGATTTATAAAAAGCTCCGGCTTTGAAGAGCCGACAGCCGTTTTCACTCCCGCCGCTTTCAATTCGCGCAGGGTCGAAAGCGTGCTCGGGAAGAATTCGAGTTCATATATACCTTTTGTCGAATAGTATTCGCGGTATTTTTCGACCGCCTCGTGACAGCGTTCGCTGTCGAGTCCGCACTTGACGGAAAAGCTCGTCTCGAGCGGAGGACCTATAAAATATTTCAGCGTCTCGCTGTCAAGCTCCGGCTCGCCCATGCTGCGCAGGGCATACTGCACGGAGGCAAACACGCCCGCGCCTGTATCGGCAAGCGTGCCGTCAAAATCAAAAATTGCATAACGGAACATGGTTCTACCTCTTTCGGTTTGATAGAGCTATGATAACATAAAACATTTTGATTTACAACCGAGTTGGCGTGTGATATAATTTTAAGTTATAAAGGTTATATATACTTATAATCCGTCTCCGGAAAGGAAGTAGAAAAATATGGAATACCGTTTTTCTGATAAAATAGCGTCGCTCAAGCCCTCCGCTATCAGAGAGGTGCTCAAGGCAACAAGCGTGCCGGGCATGATCCCGTTCGCCGCAGGCAACCCCGCTCCCGATGCATTCCCCGTCGCCGAGGTTCAGGAGATAGCCGCAGACATACTCAAAAACCGCCCGATAGACGCGCTCCAGTACGGTGTGACCGAGGGCTACCCCGAGCTTATCAGCCTGATAAAAGACAGAATGAAATCAAAATACGGCATTGGCCGCGACTTTGATTCGATTATAATAACGAGCGGCGCGCAGCAGGTCATGGATCTTTCGACCAAAGTTCTCTGCAACGAGGGCGATGTCGTTATCTGCGAGAGCCCGTCGTTCATCGGCTCGCTCAACTGTTTCCGCTCATATAACGCGAAGCTCGTCGGCGTGCCCGTCGATGCGGACGGCATGAATATCGAGGCTCTCGAAAAGGCTCTTGACGAGAACCCGAACGCAAAAATGATATATACTATTCCGAACTTTCAGAACCCCGCGGGCGTTACGATGTCGCTCGAGAAGCGCCGCAAGCTCTATGAGCTCGCCAAGGCGCACAATGTTATGATTCTCGAGGATAACCCCTACGGCGATCTGCGCGTTGCGGGCGAAGATGTTCCGAATATAAAAAGCTTCGACGAGGACGGAATCGTCATTTATTCAGGCTCGTTCTCGAAGATTCTTGCGCCCGGCATCCGTATCGGCTTCACGGTCGCTCCCGCGCCTGTAGTCGCGAAGATGACCGTCGGCAAGCAGGCGGTCGATGTTCACACGACCCAGCTGATGCAGATGATAGTCGCCGAGTGGATGAAGAGATACGACGTTGACGAGCACATCGAGAAGATAAGAAAGATATACCGCAGAAAGCTCAATCTCATGTGCGATATGATAGACAGCGAGCTTGGCGACGCGGTCAGCTATGTCCGTCCCGAGGGCGGTCTGTTCATCTGGTGCGAGCTGCCCGAGGATGTTGACGCGCTTGAGTTCGTCAAAAAATCCGCCGAGAACATGGTCGCGCTCGTCCCCGGCACTGCATTTTTGACCGATGTCGACGGAAAGAGCAACGCCGTCAGATTCAATTTCTCGACTCCAGCGGACGATAAAATTGTCGAGGGCATGAAGATCCTCGGCAGGGTGCTCAAAGAAATGAGAGGAGAATAACATATATGGAAAATCAGACTCCCGAACGCCGCCAGCGCGTTCTCAGCGCAATCCAGCCGACTGCCATTCCGACTCTCGGCAACTATCTCGGCGCTCTGCGCAACTGGAAAGCGATGAGCGACGACTATGACTGCGTCTACGCCGTTGCCGACCTGCACGCGATAACCGTCAGACAGGATCCCGCGACTCTCAGACGCCAGACAATGGAGGCTTTTGCTCTCCTGCTCTCGATAGGACTCGACCCGGACAAGAACGTTGTGTTCGTCCAGAGCCATGTCAACACCCACGCCCAGCTCGCGTGGATTCTCGACTGCTACACCCAGTTCGGCGAGGCCTCGAGAATGACCCAGTTCAAAGACAAATCCCAGAAGCACGCGGACAATGTCAATGTCGGTCTCTTCGCCTATCCCGTGCTCATGGCTGCGGACATCCTGCTCTATCAGGCAAACTATGTGCCCATCGGCGAGGATCAGAAGCAGCATCTTGAGATAACCCGCAACATAGCCGAGCGCTTCAACGGCATATACGGCAACACGTTCACCATTCCCGAGCCGTTTATAGGCAAGGTCGGCGCGAGAATAATGTCGCTGCAGAACCCGAATCAGAAGATGTCGAAATCCGACCCGAACCCGAAGGCTTCCGTCTCTATTCTTGACGAGCCCTCGGTTATTATGAAGAAGTTCAAGAGCGCGGTCACGGACTCCGAAGCCGTTGTCAGATACGGCGAGGGCAAGGACGGCATCAACAACCTGATGTCCATTTATTCCTGCTGCACCGGAGCTTCGTTCGACGAGATCGAGCGCGAGTTCGAGGGCAAGGGCTACGGTGACTTCAAAACAAAGGTCGGAGAGGCTGTTATAGAAGAACTCACCCCCGTGCGCGAGAACTTCAACCGCATCGTAAACGACAAGGCATATCTCAGCGAATGCATGGCAAAGGGCGCCGAGACTGCGCAGCGCATCTCCGAGCGCACGCTCAACAAGGTCATGAAAAAGGTCGGTTTTCTGCTCAAGTAAACAAATTCCACCAAAAAGAGCGTCCTTCGGGGCGCTTCTTTTGTTACTTTCCAAGAAGTTGCATATTTTTTGAATATAACTCTTGATTTTCTGAATAATCGTTGTATAATATGTGCATACGATGAATACGGAGGTATTTAACATGAAAGAGATAAAAAAAGTTGTGCTCGCCTATTCCGGCGGACTTGACACATCGATAATAATCCCGTGGCTCAAAGAGAACTACAACAACTGCGAGGTCGTTGCCGTTTCAGCCGACGTCGGCCAGGGCACGGAGCTCGACGGACTCGAGGAGAAGGCTCTCAAGACCGGCGCTTCCAAGCTCTATATTGAGGATCTTAAAAAGGAGTTCGTCGAGGACTACATCTTCCCGACTTTGAAAGCCGGCGCCGTATACGAGCGCGACTATCTGCTCGGCACCTCGTTTGCCCGCCCGATAATCGCGAAGAGACTCGTTGAAATAGCCAAAGCCGAGGGCGCAGACGCTATCTGCCACGGCTGCACGGGCAAGGGCAACGATCAAGTGCGTTTCGAGCTCGCGATAAAGGCTTTCGCGCCCGATATGCAGATAATCGCTCCCTGGCGTATCTGGAACATCAAATCCCGTGAGGAGGAGATAGAATACGCCGAGGCTCACAATATCCCGCTCAAGATAAACCGTGAGACGAACTATTCAAAGGACAAGAACCTCTGGCACCTTTCGCACGAGGGTCTCGACCTTGAAGATCCCGCAAACGAGCCGCAGTACAACAAGCCCGGCTTCCTTGAGATCGGTCAGTCACCCGAACAGGCTCCCGACAAGCCGACCTATATCACAATAAGCTTTGAAAAGGGCGTTCCCGTTGCCGTTGACGGCGAAAAGATGGACGGCGTTACCATGATCGAGAAGCTCAACAAGATCGGCGGCGAAAACGGCGTCGGACTTGCGGATATCGTCGAGAACCGCCTTGTCGGCATGAAGTCAAGGGGCGTTTATGAGAATCCCGCAGGCTCCATTCTCTACAGGGCTCACGAAGTTCTCGAGACTCTGACCCTCGACAGGGACACCATGCACTACAAAGAGCAGGTCGCTCTGCGCTACGCCGAGCTTGTCTACTTCGGCCAGTGGTTCACTCCCCTCAGGGAGGCGCTCGCCGCTTTCGTTGACAAGACTCAGGAGCGCGTCACCGGCGACGTCAAGCTCAAGCTCTACAAGGGCAATATAATAAATGCGGGCACCACCTCGCCCTATTCGCTCTACAGCGAAGCTTTCGCAACCTTTGACGAGGACGATGTCTACGATCAGAAGGACTCCGCAGGCTTCATCAACCTCTTCGGTCTGCCGATAAAGGTCAAGGCCATTCTCGACGCCGAGAGAGAGGCAAAGGCATGAAGCTCTGGGCGGGACGCTTCAGCAAAGAAGCCGATAAAAAGACCAACGATTTCAACTCCTCGATAAAAACGGACAGCCGCATGTTCAACGAGGATATCGACGGCAGCATCGCCCACGCATCGATGCTTGCCGCAAAAGGGATAATCTCCGAGGAGGACTGCAAGAAGATTCTTGCGGGACTCTCGGACATCCGAAACGACATTATCTCGGGCGAACTGATGATAGACCCCGACGCCGAGGATATCCACACTTTTATCGAAGGCGAGCTTACCTCGAGAATCGGCGACGCGGGCAAAAGACTCCACACCGGGCGCAGCAGAAACGACCAGGTTGCCGTTGACATAAGGCTCTATCTCAAAAAGGATGTGCCGCAGGTCACGGGGCTCATAAACGAACTTATTGACGCTCTCGACGGCAAGGCTAAAGAATACGCTCACTGCATCATGCCGGGCTACACGCATCTTCAGCGCGCTCAGCCGATAACCTTTGCGGCGCACATCGGCGCATATATCGAGATGCTCCGCCGCGACCTCGGACGCTTTGAGGACGCCGCAGGCAGGATGAACTACTCCCCGCTCGGCTCGGGTGCGCTCGCGGGAACGACATATCCCATCGACCGCGCCATGACGGCAGAAGCCCTCGGCTTTGACGGCTATATGCCCAACACCCTCGACGGCGTATCGGACAGAGACTTCTGCCTCGAGCTGCTCGGGGCGTGCTCGATACTCATGGTTCACATCTCGCGCCTGTGCGAAGAGATAATCATGTGGTGCTCGTGGGAGTTCAAATTCGCCGAGCTCGACGACGCTTTTTCGACCGGTTCAAGCATTATGCCGCAGAAAAAGAATCCCGACCTCGCAGAGCTCGCGCGCGGCAAGGCGGGGCGCGTGATAGGCGACCTCTGCGGACTGCTCACGACGATGAAGGGTCTGCCGCTTGCATATAACAAAGACATGCAGGAGGACAAGGACGCGATTTTCGACGGCATGGACACGGTCAAGATGTGTCTGACGGCTCTGACTCCGATGATAGCGACGATGAAGATGATTCCCGAGAACATGAGAAAGGCTGCCGCCGGCGGATTCATAAACGCGACCGACTGCGCCGACTTCCTCGTTTCAAAGGGACTGCCATTCCGCGATGCCTATAAAGTAACAGGCGAGCTCGTTGCACTTTGCATCAAAAAAGGCACGACGCTCGAAGAGCTGCCGATAGACGAATATAAAAGCATCTGCCCACTTTTCGACGAGGGCGTGTACGATGCGATAAACCTCGAAAACTGCGTAACAAGGCGCGGAATGTAAAAATTAAATCAACAGCCGGAGATTTTCTCTCCGGCTGTTTTGCTTTTTGTGCCGCTGATTCAAGCTTTCATTTCATACTGCACAAACCGACCGCACCGTAAGATTTTTGCAACCTTACATAATGCCCGGTGCGTCGAGTCGTCGCACCCTACAAGTACAAAAACAGACCGGGTCTCCCCGGTCTGCTGTTATTTTTACTGTTTATGCGGGCTGAGGGAAGTATTTTCCGATAAGCTCCAGCAGCTGTTGGAACGCATCGTAATACCCCTGAGCGCCGACACACTCATAGAGCGCATCGCTTATAAATTTGCTTATCGCCTCGCCGACCGCGCTCAGTTTCTCTTCATTCTCGTTCGGAGCCTCGCGCTCGCCGATTTTTATCAATATATTTTCGAGCCTCTTCTGTGCGTGCTCGGTTGCCGCGGGGTCGACTACGGTATTTTCGAGCATCGCATTGCACTCTTCGAGCGCCGCATCAAGCTCTGCCGCATCCTCTGCGGAAAGCGTGCTCCTGTCTATCTCCTGCGCCGGTTTCATCAGATTGTTCACTAAATCTTTCGTATTCCTACCGATATTGAACTGCGGGAACCTGTCGGGCATGGAATAGACATCCTTGAACTCGCGATTAGTCAGCAGCTCGGTCGCAAGCTTCATTATAACATCGTTCGAGCCGGTCTTTTCGTGATCCTGTCCCTTGAAATAGAAGGTGTGGTCGGGAAGCAGACCCACCGACGCGTCAACAACGCCGTCGGGTGAAATATGATTGTGCGCCTCGTTCTTGCAGTGAGTACCATGCTGGACATAGCCCTCGCCGAGGGTCTCGCCTATCTTCGCGAACTTCGCGCCCATGGAGGTCGACTCCGCGTGGATTATTCCGTCCGCATTGCTCTTGTCGTATGATGGCACCAGGCAGTAGAGCTGATAGTCATAGTCGACTATGTCAAAAACTTCAACTCCCGCTTCTCTCATCTTCTCGATGTTTTTGAATCTGTTTACCTGCGCACGGTGATAAATTTCAACCTGCCTGCGCATCTCGGCGTTCTCTTTTCCGGGCAGAACACGCGCCACGGCCTCGTCATAATACGCCTCGGGCACGAGCGACCACATTGTGGTGCAGTTGCGAAGAATAACATTCGTCAGCCCGTCAACCGTCGCGTCGAGCGTATCGAGCAAAATCTGCTTGGGCATCATTCTTATAACGGCGTTGAGCAGATAGCCCTCCGCTCCGCCGACAAGATTCGGCAGCAGGTTCTTGTAGAGCATCTCGTCCGAGGTGCTGAGCTTGCCGAGATAGATATCGCCGACTATATTCGATCCGTCGAGCGCGGGGACGATATAAACCACGCGGTCGAGGCTCGGATAGAGCTCCGGATAGCGGTCGAACAGACTGTTTGCGATAGTGCCGCCAAGGCTTATTGTCACGACATTTATCTTGTCGTGACCCGTCTCACGCTTTATCTGACCGATGAAATTATAGAGCTCGTCGGTTATCTCGCTGTTGTTGCCGAACGAATTGTAGGCGAAATAATAGAGATGATCCTCGCCTGCGACTTTCGAGAAGCCGTCTATCGGCACGTTGCCGTATATCTCCTCTTTATCTTCGTCCGTGCATTTTGCAACGCTCTGCGGATATTTCTTGACTCTGACATCATAGACATTCTTGCCGTTCGAGTCAAAAGCGTTGACATAGAGAGTACCCTCGAGCGTCTTTCTGAATGACTCGACAAAGCCGTCGTCGCGCTGGGTGACGAGCATCTTGACGAGCGGCCAAAGAAGATTTTTTATAATATATTTAGTATTCGCGTATATCGGCCAGCCGGTTATCTGCTTGCCGTCCTCGTCGACTGCTATCTCGTCGTTCTCATATAGATAGGTCTTTGACTGGCCTATGCCGTGGATAACGACCGTCGGGCTGTATTCGCAGGTTCCGCCGCATTCGGTCAGGGTGCCGGGCTTTTTCGCTTTCGCGGGCTCTGTTTTTTCGTTTTTCTGAGTGAGTGCCGCAGCGAGTCCCGATTCGTCGGCGGACGATACGTTTTCATGCTTTGCGCCGCCGTAAGATGCGGCGGATATGCCGGTCGAGAAAACAATAGCCGCGCAGAGTATCAGCGCGGCTATTCTCCTGACTGACTTCATTTTAAAACACCGTCCTTTAAAAAGATACGGCGAACTCCGAAAAGGGGCTCGCCGTATATTGAGATTTAAATCAGATAACGGAACCTAAAAACTTAATAATGAACCGTATAATTACGCGTGTAACGTCGGAATAGCCCTGGCTGCCTATTGTCTTGAGAGCGATGAGGCTGAGCACGCAGCAGACCTTCTCGAGCGCATAAGCCGCCTTGGAAGTCTCCTTTGCGGGCTCACGCTGACCGAGTTCGACGAGGATATTCGTCAGTCGCTCTTTCGCGGCGTCTGCCTTTGCGGGGTCGGCTATAGTCATATTGAGTGCATCTTCGCCCTGCGCGATAGCGGCGTCAAGCTCGGCTATCTGCTCGGCACTCGGACGCTCCTCTGCGGGCATTTCGTCGATTTTCGCTCTGTAAGCCTTTGCATCGGGCAGGAGCCAGCGTCTGATCTCCTTCGTGCGGCAGGTGCCGTTATACTGTGGCCAGATATCGGGCTTGGAGTGGACATCCTTGAGCTCGGAATCGGTGAACAGCGCGCAGGCGAGGGTCAGAACAACATCGTTGTTGCCCGCCTCGTGATGCTGGCCGATGAATATCCATGTGTTGTCCGGGAGGACTGCCGTGGAGGCGTCTATCGAGCCGTCAACGGACATATATCCTCTCTTTGCGGGCTTGTAGCTGTCGGGCAGCTTCTGTCCGGGGGCGGCGCCTGTTGCGCCCATGGTGGTAGATGAGAGCTGGATGATACCGTCGGAGTTGGTGTCAAGCGCACTCTTGATGATGCTGAAGTAGCTGTATTCGATATCACCGAAAGCGAGGTTCGCGCCGGCTATTGAGTCTATCTTAACGCCCGCCGCGTGAGCCGCGAGGACATTCTTTCTGAGGTTGAGCTGAGCCTGATGATAGCGGTCGGTCTTCGCCTTGAGGACTGCGTGATCCTTGTCGGTCAGATACTTTTCGCAGAGAGCGTCATATCTGTCGGACGGGACGAGCGCCCAGAACTGTGGGCAGTTTACGAGCAGAGTCTCGGAGAGACCGTCCATTGCGGCGGTCAGGGTGTCTCTGAACACCTGGCGCGGGATTATTCTGATAACAAGATTGAGAAGATAGCCGAGGGAGGCGGTGTCGCTGCCCTCCGCGATTATTCTCGGGATATACTCATGATAGAGGAACTCGTCGTCGATTCTGAAGCCTGCTTCGCCTCTGGTGAGGAAGTCGGCGATTATCTCGGAGCCGTCGGTCGCGGCAACGGCGTTGACGACCTGGTTGATATCCTTGTAGCCGTAAGCGTCAAGATATGCGGTGAAGATAGTTCCGCCGAGGCTGACGTTGAGAAGATTTACCTTGTCGTGTCCGGTCGCCTTCTTGACCTGCTGGATATATTCGTTGAGGTTCGCGGCGGAGTCCATGGGGCTGCCGACGAGGTTAAATGTGAAGAAATAGACATGATCCTCGCCGATGATATTAGTCAGCTTCTGCATGGGGATCATTCTGTATGCCCAGTCTCTCGTGTCCTTATCCATGTCGGCGAGAGAACCGTATTTCTCGGTCTTGAGGTTGTTTATCGGGTTGCCCTCATTGTCGCACTTCTGGATGGAGAAGAGGTCGCAGACGGTCTCATAGACTGCCTTGGGGAAGCCGCTGTCCGTCTGGGTGGCGAGCATTTTTATAAGCGGCCACGCGAGCTTTTTGAGGATGACGGTGACAAGGTTATCCGTATCAAGGATAAGCAGCGTTCCGCCTATGCGTTTGCCGTCCTTGTTGAGCACGGGCTCGTCGTTCTCGTCATAGAGATATGTGGGCGAATGGTTGATGCCGGGAACCACCACGACGGGCGCATGTCCGCAGTCGCCGTTATGGCAGTTCGCATGGGTTCCGCTCTCTTCTGCGGCGTCGGCAAGCGTATCAACAGCCTTTGCTATCGACGCATCGGACGATGCGGACGCGGGGGCTGCGGAGGCGCAGGTAAACGCCGAGAAAGCCATGATGAGCGCGAGCACAAGGGCTACGGTCGATTTCATCTTCTTCATAGTTTTTCTCCTGTTCTTGATATGTATTGTCTTATTCCTTATAATCGGCAAACTGAGGGTGTTCGGGCATGGTGAACACGTCTATCGGCTCATCGGAAGAGGCTATCTTCGCAACGAGATCGAGCAGATTTTTATTCTCGGCGGCCTGTTCGTGCTCCATATTATAATAGAACCATGTCCTGTCCGGCACGGCGGCAGACGCCGCATTGATATCCGAGCGCGGGGATATGAAATCAACGGGTTCGCCGCGCCCCGGGCTGAGCGTCCGTCCGGGCGGCGCACACTGCGCGCCCATCGACGCCGAATATGTCGGGACTATTGTATCTGAAGTCAGACTGTCGGATGCCGCTATCGGCGCTAACCGCTTGCCGCAGCCGCAGATATTATAAAATTCAACCGAGCGCTCCTGTTCGCGCCGGACGAGTTCTTTTATATTCCGCCTGACACGCCAGTGGCGGTCGGTCACGGCGCGCATTGAATCATGCGCGGAGTCGCCGAGATATTTGTCGCGAAGCGCGGGATATCGCTCCGATGGGATTATTCCCCACATCGCAGAGCTGTTGACAACAACGCTCTCGCACGCCGCGCGAACCAGTGCCCTGACCGCGCCGTCCGCGACTTTCTTTGGCATCATATGCATCAGTTTAGATATTTTTTCCGCCTCGCGCCGGCTCAGAAGCATTTCGAGCAGCGCGTCGCAGTCGTCTGTATTGATATCCCCTGCGACAAGGTCGGCGGCGATATCCGAGCCGTCATACGCCGGGACAACGCCGATAACACGCTTGACATCCTGATCCGCGCCGTACAGCTCGAAGTACATCTCCGCTACGGTCGCGCCCATGCTCACGGGAATCAGATCGACCTTTTCGCACTGCCTCTGTTCTTTGACCATTGCGATAAATTCGCGCAGCAGACGGGCGTTTTCGTCCGCCCTGCCGAAGATATCATATGCGAAGAAATAAAGATTCTCTTCGCCGATAATATCCGCGAGCGCATTGAGGGGCACCATCTTATATATGTATCTCTTCTCGCCGGCGGTGCATTCGCCGACGGGACGATAATAGCCGACAACCTCGGCTCTGACTTTTCTCATGGAGTCGGGCGTGCAGCTGAGCGGTTCGAGCATCACGCGCACAGCCTTGTCGAGCGCCGCAGTAAAGCCGCAGTCGCGCCGAAGAAGCATCATCCGCGCGGCGGACGGGGCGACCGACTTGACGAGTGCGTCTATATCGGGATCGAACGGCCAGAGATTGCGAATCTTTTCGCCGTTTTCGTCCGTCTCTATCACCCGCGACTGCCCTATGCCCGGTATTATTATGCACGGACGGTATCCGTGCGCTGATTCTGAGTTCATGTGAGTTTCCACCGTTTCGGTTATTCAACCGAACTTGATTTTAGAATCATTTTACTAAAAAATTAGGAAAATTTCAACATAAAAGTGCAATAAAAATGTAAAAAAATAGTTTTGTTCGCATAAAGCATTGACAGCAGAAAATGCATTTGCTATAGTTATTGTGCTGTTTTGCGACAGAAGTTATATAAAAGCGACAGAATAATGCATATCCACTTCATATTCAACGATATTTTATCTGCCCGTATTTATATGCTCCGTTATCATCACTGCCATTTGTCCGTACCACAGTTGGGAAGGTACAGATAAAAATAAAAAATATGGAAGGGAAAAACATGTTTGACAGAAAGAATTTTATCAAAATTGTAATTGCCGCCTGCACCATTTTTTCGGCGCTTATCGGCGCACTGACCGGTAAACTTGACAAGCCGGCCGCTCCCCCCGAGGGTGCTACGCTGGTCAGCGACAAGAATATCGTGCTCACCGATGCAATTACAAAGGCTCAGGGCCTGACAAACGACGGAGAGTATTTTTATTTCAGCGGCAAAACAACCCTGACAAAAATGGCTCTCGACGGCGAGACAACCGTAATTAAGAAGGTAGCCGCTATCCCCGTCGAGCTCACCTCCAAATACAACAGCAACCATCTCGGCGGTCTCTCCTACTACAACGGCAAGATCTATGCCGCGCTTGAAGACAACCAGTTCTATAAGCATCCGCTTATCGCAGTTTATGATGCGGAGACTCTTGAGTACACCGGCGAGTTCTTTGAGGTCAGCAACCAGTCCCACATGGCATGGTGCGCTGTCAACCCCGAGGACGGACTCATCTACACCTCCGATTGGTCGAACGCCACTCAGCTCAACGTTTATTCCGTTGACGGTTTTGAGTATGTAAAGACCATCGAGCTGTCCGCTCCCATCGACAGAGTCCAGGGTGCAGAGTTCTACAAGGGCACTCTCTATCTCTCCAGCGATGTCAAGAACGACACTAAGCCGATTCTCGCTATAGACGTTTCCACAGGCGTTGTCTCCACAGCATTCAACACCAACCTCGGTAAGGGCTTTGAGGCCGAAGACGTCACCATTCTTCCCATGGACGACGGTTCCCTGTTCCACATCATTGCGGCAGGCAAGTCTCGCCTCAATATCCATTTCAGTCACTACTCCATCGACGAGTAAGGCTGCCTGACAGCTAAAACAAAAACGCAGTTTCGGTCAAGGCCGTTACTGCGTTTTTTTATTTTTACGATTGACATATCACTCTGTTTTTGCTAAGTTATAATCAGAACGGCAACAAACAGGAGGTTTTCATATGCAGTATATCGAAATTCTCAAAAAGGCTATATTATTAATGCGCCGACTTGCCGCTCTCACGCTCGCGGCGTTCATGACTTTTCTCTCCGTCCTGACTCTCGGGATAGACGCACTCTCCGCGGGCAAGAGACACCCCGAGGTATCAAAAGTCAATGTATTGCTCATCGGCGCGGCGGAGCGCTCGCAGGGCATAACGACAGACGGCAAATACTACTATTTCAGCTCGAAATGGGGGCTGACAAAGTCCGAGCTCGACGGCAAGACGCGCGTCAAGTCGAACCCGCTCGCCATCCCGAAAAAGCTCAAGGACGAATACGGCCTCGCGCACATAGGCGGCATCAGCTACTCGAAAGCCGACAACTGCATCTACGCCGGACTCGAGGACAGCAAGGTCTGGAAGTATCCCGTCGTCGCGGTCTATGACGCGGACACGCTGAAGTTCACCGGCAGATATCATATTCTCGACAACACCCGTCACACGCGCGGGCTGCCCTGGGTCGCGGTCGACAACGACAATGGGCTGCTCATCGCCCTCGACCATTCAAAGAACGCAAACGAGCTGATTTTCTATAACATATCGGACAATATGAAATATGTCAAAACGGTGAAGCTCAGCGAGACGGTCAGGCGCATTCAGGGCGCGGAGATGTACAAAGGCATGCTCTACGCCGCGACAAACGACGACACTCAGGCAATATATAAAATCGATCCCGTCAGCGGCGAAGTTTCAAAATACTTCGACCGCAACCTGACCAAAGGCAGCGAGGGCGAGGGCATCACGGTTCTCGAGACTGCGGACGGCGCAGTGTTCCACGCGATAGACATGGGTCCGCTGTTCATCAATGCCTTCATCCGCAGCTACGCGCCGGTTGAAGAGGGATAAATAAAAAGCCGAACATTATATAAAAAAAGTACAGCCCGGTTATCCCGCAGCTGCACTTTTAGCTTTTTATTTAATACACGACCGCATCGTCGGCGGTAAAGCCGCCGAGCGAATTTTCTTTCACCTGGATACACACAAAAGTTATCCCGGAATCCGCGCGGAAGAGAACTGTCTTTTGGCTTTCGGCGCAATTCTCGGCCAGTCGCCCTCGGCGAGAGCCACTTCCTCGCCGTCGATAACGGCTTTGCCCTTGCCGGAAATAACGCCGTATATCTCTTCGTTGCTCTTGTGCGAATGGACGAACGGAACGCCTGCGCCCGCCATCGGTCTGCTCGTCGTTTATTGCTTCAAAGACGTCGCCTCAAGCGGAACCTACGGCATACCGGAAATTCTGTTGGTGCTGCTGATAATCGTCCTGCACAAATGGAAGAAAAACACGCTGCTGAGCATCGGCGGCGGCACCGCGCTCTATATGCTGCTCGTGCAGACGGTGTTCAAATAATCAGGTGCGCCACTGATATTTTTGAAGATCGACTCTGCCCGATTCATCGAACTCCACGCCCTCCTCTTCGAGGAGGGTCTTTTGCATATCCTCACCGCCGAACGCGAACGCGGAGGAAGTCTCGCCCAGGCGGTTTACCACCCTGTGGCACGGGATAACGCCCGGCTCAGGGTTGACATGTAGAGCATAGCCGACGACGCGCGACCAGCGCGGATTGCCGGCGAGAGTCGCTATTTGCCCGTAAGTCGCAACGCAGCCGCGCGGGATTTTTCGGACAACGTCGTATATCAATTCGAATGTGGTTTTCATCTCAATCACCCAAAATTATTTTAACTTATTCTACGCCTGAAATGCAATAAAAAAAGACGATGACAGCAAAAGCTGTTACCGTCTCTGAAAAGAAAACAGCCTTCCTATTGGAAAGCTGAATTCACAAATGTCGGCGTCGACTTATCTTCCCGGGAGGCTGCCCTCCGAGTATTTTCAGCACGAGTGAGCTTAACTACCGTGTTCGGAATGGGAACGGGTGGACCCTCATCGTTATAGGCACCGACTTCGGAGCGATTTTTGTATGACCGCTCTCTCAAGTGCTCAGATATAATACAACATTTCACGACAAAAGTCAAGGGATTTTTTCAAACTTTTTTAAAAAATCTTAAACTTTTTGGCACACCTCGGTTATCTCGCCGATATAAATGCGGTGATAGTCGCCGTTATGGTAGTTTTTCTCTATTTCGGGCACCAAAAATTTTGAGGGATCCATATCCGCAAAGGCTATCTTTTTGCAGGCTATAATTAAATTTGCCTCTTCAAACGCCAAGCTCCCGCCAAGCTCTACAGCACTCAAGTTGCACTCTTTAGCCTTGTCATAGTCGCGCCCGCTCTTCGCGCCGCAGAAAGAGAGCGCCTTTTTATATTCGCCGCCGAAAAACGAGAGCGTAAAATCGCCGTACTTCTCCATGAATTCATATGTGTATCTCTGCGGGCGCACGAAAACCGCGACAACATCCTTGCCCCACAGCTCGCCTATCATGCCCCAGCTGACGGTCATAGTATTATAATCACCCGCTTTGCCGGCGGTCAGCAGTGCCCAATCGTCCCTGATAAGGCGCGTGAAGCTGTCTTTTATATCGCATATATCTATTTTTTCAAAGTTCATGCAAATACCCCTTTTCTCGCTTGATTCTTCTCTGTAATTGACCGAAGTTTAGAAATATGTTATACTTATGTTATAATTACAAATAATAGAAATTCAATTAACATAAACGGCGCGTTTGGAAAAGTCTTCGGTTCCCGCACATATATTATATGCCGCTTTTTGCGCGATGCAAGATTTTTCTTTGCGGCGCCGGATGGAAGAGAAAGGAATTGATGTTATGCCGGAGCAGAACATACCGGAGATCAAAGGAAGTCTCAGAGACTTCATGCTCAAAGTTCCCGAACCGATTTACCGCTGCAGCGGAATCAAAATACTCGGCAGACGAATTAAGTCGGTGCTTTTTTCGACCGACGCGAGCATCATCAGAAACACTAACGCAGACGCGGTCATCGCAGTCTATCCGTTCACCCCTCAGCCCGTGATAACCCAGGCTGTCATGGTGGCGGCGGATGTGCCGGTCTTTGTCGGAGTCGGCGGAGGACTGACGCAGGGTCACAGAGTCGTCAACCTCGCCCTGCACGCCGAGTTTCAGGGCGCAATAGGCGTTGTCGTAAACGCGCCGACGAGAAACGAGACGATAAAAGAGCTGCACAGAACTATAGACGTGCCGATAGTTGTCACCGTGCTCAGCGAGGACGAGGACATTCAGGGACGCATCGACGCGGGCGTCAGCATCCTGAACATATCCTCAGCCGGCAGAACGCCGCAGGTCGTGCGCAGCATCAGGGAGCGCTTCCCGGATATCCCGATAATCGCGACAGGCGGTCCGACGGAGGAGAGCATACTCGCCACCGTCGAAGCGGGAGCGAACGCGATAACCTGGACTCCCCCGTCAAACGGCGATGTGTTCAAAGACATTATGGACAAGTACCGCCACGGCGAACCCCACCCGGATTTTTAATCGAATCAGCCGCCCGGAGAGATACTCCGAGCGGCTGATTTTGCAGGCTGTTGACTTTTCCGGGCGTGGTGATATAATAAGCACGAAAACCAACAGGGAGGTAACAGTTATGGATATTTTCGAACTCATTCTGCTCTGCGCCCTTGCGGCGGTATTCTATGTCTGTGCTCTGCTCCTTTGTGGCGGCAGGATATCGCTCATTCACAGCTATCAGCGCAAAAATGTCAGCGAAGAAAACGCAGGTGCTTACGCAAAGCTCTACGCATTGGTCATGTTCTTTGTCGGCAGCGGCCTGCTCGCCGCCGGTGCAATAAATTATATCACGTATATCACGCACGCGGCTTGGGGCTTCATCGCTCTCGGTGTATGCTTTGTCGCGGCAATCGCCATAGCAATAACCGCTCAGCTGAAATACAATGTTGCCAAATAACAACTGACCGCCAAATATAACACTGTAATAAACCGCCGTCGGAACTGATACTTCCGGCGGCGATATTTATTATTTTGCTTTTAATCGGCGGAAAATACTTTCGATGCGGTCATGTATACAGCACCGGCATTAACTTCAACTTTATTTTATCAATAGTCTCTTTACTTTTATCTCGCCGTCCGATACTTCGCCCATGCCGAGGAATTCGTTTCCAGGCGCAATGACGCGCACAAGCTCGTTTTCCTGCGGGGCTTTGAGATAGAGCCGCTCAAGACTCAGCTCGCCGCCGTTTTTGAATCTCCGCGCCTGCGGCTCGGTGACGGTCACGAATCTGTAAGAGCCGAGAGCCTGCTCGATCGGAATAATTTTTTCTTCGATTTTGCCGCTCTGCGCAAGTTCCGCGAGTTCATCGAGGGTTACGCATCCGTCTATCGGGAACCCGTTTGCCTTTGTGCGGCGCAGCGCCGTCATAACGGCTCCGCAGCCGAGCTTTTCGCCGATGTCGGCGACGAGCGAGCGGATATAGGTGCCCGCCGAGCACTCGACGGATATTGTATATTCACCGTTTTTTTCGTCGCAGCCAACAAGTGATATTGAAGAAATATTAACAGTCCTGCTCTCGCGCTCGACTTCTATCCCCTGCCGCGCGAGCTTATATAACCTCACGCCGTTTTGCGAGATGGCGGAATACATCGGCGGCACCTGCTCTATCGTGCCCGAAAAGCTCTGCAATGCGGATTCAAAATCCGCGCGCGAGGCGTTTACCTCCCGCGTTTCGAGCACTTCACCGGTGATATCGAGCGTGTCGGTAACAGTGCCGAGCCTTAAAGATGCGATATACGCCTTGTCGTGCGACGGGAGCAGTTCGCAAAAGCGGGTAGCTCCGCCGAGCAGGACAGGCAGAACGCCTGTCGCCATGGGGTCGAGCGTCCCGGTGTGCCCGGTCTTTTTGACGCCCGTCATTCGGCGGACACGCGCCGCCGCAACGAACGAGGTCATGCCCTCAGGCTTGTCAATGAGCAGAATCCCTGTCATGTTTTTCTCCGTTTTCAGTCGTTTATCATTGCGTCATAGAGCCTGTCGCAGCAGTGGTCGTCTCTGTAGAGGAAGAAATCCTTCATGCGCGAGGCATAGGGCTCCTGCGGGACAAAGCCGTTGTTTATATATTCTTCGAGATGGTCGAGCAGGGTGTCGGCATCCTGCGAGAACGGTCCGAAGCCGTTTTCGAGCGGCAGGTCGAGCTGCCTGTAGTTATGCGACACGCCCGCCAAAAACAGCTCATAGTCCGGCACGAAATAGAGCACGGGGCAGTTGAGATAAACGGAATCGAAAACTATCGAAGAATAGTCCGTTATCATCAGTCTGTACTCATCTATATTCGTGTCGAAATTGTCCGTGCAGACCCTGTCGTTCTTTATATCAAACAGATGGTTGTAGCATTTGAATATCGGATGGTTCTTGAAATCGAGATAGAGATCGTTTTTCTCGAGCATGTCGTGCAGTCTCTCGGAATTGAGGAACGCCGAGACCTGCTTGAAGAAATCGGACTCCATGAACACCTCGGGCAGCTCCTCGCGCTCGTTGTTGACAAGCGCGCCGATAAGGTTGCTGCGCCACGATGGCGAGAACACAATTCTATTCTTCTTTTTTCCGCTGGGCTCCATGCTGTCATATCGCGGCATGCAGCTCTTTATCAGCTCGCGCTCCGCAAAGCCGTAGTTCTTCTGGAAGTTCTCTATCTCGAAGCCGCTCGACACGACGACTCTGTCTATCGAGCAGTGTTCCTTGTCGTAGAGGCTTCTGAGTGACGCATGGAGTATGCCGTGCTGGAGGTAGACCAGCTCGAATTTTACAAGGTCGGCATACCAGCGGGTCGGACCCGCCCCGAAAGGCGAGACATTTGAGAGATTCGAGAACGATGTGATTATCTTGTCGCAGTTGAAATACAGCTGCTTATGAAGCTTCGAATGGAACATCACAACGTTCTTTTTCTCCTCGGGAGTGAAGCGCTCGTCGAGCTTGTCGCGGTCGCAGTCGTTGAGAATATAATAGCGCTTAACGCCGTCTTTTTTGGAGAAATCGTGCTTGAACTGATCGTATGCGTTGTCAAACACGCCGTAACGGTCAAGATAGAGCCATATGGGGCCGCTCCCTTTAAAAGTCAGCGCAAGCAGGCGGTTATACACTATCCTCGGGTTCTTGAAGCCGAAGTAGAGCATATTGTAAAACGCCACGAGCAGTTTATAAAACGCATTGTTGAGAGCCGGAGACGAAGAGATAGTGAACACTCCGTTTTTCTCCTTATAGCGTCTGCCGTCTCTGAAGAATATTTTCTGTCCCTTGTCTTGAGTCAGCGGAACATGGGGGCCGAAATAATAAGAGAGCTTGTAAGTATTGCCGCAGGTCTCAACCTCGAGCTCGAACCTCTTTGTCTTTGTGACATCGATATCAAAGCGTATGCGCCAGAATGTGGCAGTCTTTATACCCGCGCGGTAATATTCATAGTTCGAGTGAGTCAGTTCAATCTCCTCGCGCGCGCCGTCTTTTATTATAAACACGCGCGGCTTTTCGACATAGTCAAATATGACGCACTTCAAAAATGCGTCCACGTGCAGAGTTTCGCCGAACACTTTGAACGAGTTGACGACTATCGGCACCTTGTCGGCACTGTAAACCTCCTCGCCGTCGTAGAGCACGCGCAGATTCTTTTTGTCCGCTGCGACACTCATCTTGTCGCAGCCCTTTATCCTGAGCAGAAAATGCTTGTGATAAAGATCCATATACGGGTGGTTGAGAATGACGCTGTCGTCGACTCTGTCAAGCAGGGCATTTATCCTGCCGACTGCTCTGTCGAACTCATCTTTCGGATAGCTGTAGGGCAGCAGGATATCCTGCGTGCTCTTCCAGTTTATATCATTGATATAGAGCGACTGGAGATAAGACGGCACATGACCCTCGTATCTGCCGAACATCTCTTCCCACATAGCCATGGTGTTTTCAAATATATAATAGGCATAGCCTTTTTTGCCCGTTGTGCTGCCGGGGCGGCGCAGATAGAGATACTCCGGGCGGCTGCAGAAGCCGATTTTGAGCTTATCGCTGAGAACATCGAAGCAGTATTTCTGATCCTCATGGAATGCGAGCGAGGTATCGAAAAGAACATTCTTCCCCTCGCCGAGGTTTTTGACGCAGATGTTCATCGTCGTCTGCGTTATATAGCAATATTCGGGATCCTCGAGGTCATAGACCCCTGTTCTTTTGAGGAGCTTGTATCTGTAGTGCAGGGCGAACTTCTGCTCGCCGTAATACGGAACTATCTTGTAGGTCACAAGATCGATCTCGTCAAAATGCCTGTCGAAGAAATCGGCAACCGTTTTGAGCGTATTGTCGGTGAGAGTATCGTCGGAGTCAAGATAGGTTATATACTGACCCTGCGAGTGCTCGATACCGAAATTTCTCGTCGCCGAAACGCCGCCGTTTTCGAGCGAGAACACCTTGAAGATATCATATTTTTCGGCATATTCCTTGCATATGCCGAGACTGCCGTCCTTTGAGCCGTCGTCTATCAGCAGAACTTCGAGTTCGTCCTTGCTTATGGTCTGCCGCAGAAGGCTGTCAAGGCACGAAGCGAGATAGTCCTCGCAGTTATAGACGGGGACGATGACGGACATTCTGTACTTAAACATCTTATACTCCTCACATCAGAATATACAAAAATTACCTGTATATTTTATCACATTTCGCGATCTCTTTCAACCGTTTGAATCGAGCCATGCGTTTGCCGTCCGTGCGACGCCGTTCAATGCGTGCTCGCCGAACGGATCGTCTATGCCAGCGGCGGCGCAGAGCTCCTTGAAGCTCTTCTTCCCGCCGAAGGATACAAAACGCAGATATCTCTGCCACGCGTCTTTATAATCCTTCTGACTCAGCGACCAGAATTCGAGCGCCGCAGTCTGCGCGAGGCAGTAGTCGATATAATAGAACGGATAGAGATAGATGTGCAGCTGTCTCTGCCAACCGCGTCCGTTTGAATAGAAATCGACATCGCCGAAGTCCATATACGGGCGGTACTTTCGCTCGAGTGCGAGCCACTTTTCGTTTCTCTCTGCGGGAGTCAGCTCCGGCGAGTCATAGACAATGTGCTGGAACTCGTCAACCATCGTGCCGTAGGGCAAAAAGACCAGTGCGCTTTCAAGATGGACAAAGCGCGAGCGCACGGCATCCGAGCCGTAAAACAGCTCGTGCCATGGCCACGCAAAGAACTCCATGGACATCGAATGGACTTCGCACGACTCCATAGTCGGGCTTATCTGATCGCAAAGCTCCATTTTGTCTCTGACGCTGTAATAGGCGAACGCGTGACCTGCCTCGTGGGTGAGCACATCGACATCGCCCGAAGTGCCGTTGAAATTCGAGAAGATGAACGGCGACTTGTATTCGAGTATCTCCGTGCAGTAGCCGCCCGCAGCCTTGCCCTTTGCGCTCAGGACGTCCATGAGGGCGTTGTCATACATAAAGTTTATGAACTCCCCCGTCTCGGGGCTCATCTGCTCATACATTTTCTTTCCAGCGGCGAGGATATCCTCGGACGAGCCGTCGGGCTTCGGGTTGCCCTCTTTAAACGCAAACGGGTCGTCGTATATTTTCATGTCGTCTATGCCGATGCGCTTTTTCTGCATATCCTTGAGTCGGCAGACGACCGGCACTATGTCGCGCACGATGCGCGAGCGGAAAGCCGAAACATCCTTTGCGTCATAGCAGTTGCGCGTCTGGCGGCAATACGCAAGCTCGGTGAAGGTGTTGAAGCCGAGTTTTTTTGCAATGCGGGTGCGACATTTTACAAGGCTGTCAAAAATTCTGTCGAGCTCGTCGCCATGAGCCATATAGAACCCGCTCTCCGCCTCGTATGCCGCGCGGCGGGTGTCGCGTTTGGCATTCTCTTTATATGCGCCGAGCTGAGAGAGACTCAGCTTTTCGCCGTTGAAATCTATCTGCGCCGAAGCTATCAGCTTCTGATATTCGCTCGAAAGCTTGTTTTCCTCCTGTAAATCGGGGATTATCTCGGGCGAGAAGCACTTGCGCGAAAGCTCCGCGTTGACGAACATCAACTTGCCGTATTTCTCTTCAAGCTGTGCGCGAAGCGGGCTTCCGAGCATCGCCTCGGTGAACTTCTGCTCGCTCTGCTCAATAAGCGGGGCGTTCTCGTCGTTGAAGTCGTTCTCTTTCTCATAGAACTCATCGAGGGTGTTGACGGTGTGGCGGATATAGGCTATCGTGCTCATCGTCTGAACATGGGAGATTATTTTTTCACGCTCCGCAAAAGCTTTCTCCGCCTCTTCGATAGTCTTTGCCGCGCTGAGGCGTTCCGCCGCCGCATCGAGCGCTTCGGTCGCCGCCTTGACATCTATTCTCTCATATGGCATATCACAGAATTTCATATCAATTCCTCCGTTGGGGTTATTTGACGCTTATCTCATAGAAAACGACCGTGTTGGGGTCGGTTGCGTTTTTGAGCACGAGTTCACCGCAGCCGCGGCAAAGCGCATGACCCATCTGAATATAATACTGCGCATATTGACCCTCCGATATATAATTTCCTACATATGGATTATATAGTCCGTGACGCTTTGTGTCAATCCCGCGATTGATTTATACCCCCGCGCATGATATTATATACTAAACAAAAATAAAAACAGGTGATACTATGTTCAAGCCGGAAAAATATACTCCCCCGAAATTCGACCGCGAGCCGTTTATATCATTCCCCGATGTGACGACCGAAAAGGCGGGGGACGGCTACATCCCGGAGAATTTCTACGCGACTACGATATATCCAGAATATTTCAAGATAAGCGGCGAGTGGAAGATGCTCACGGGCAGCCGCATGGACTGCTCCGTCGTGATAAAAGACGGCATGCCCTACGCCGTCGAGATGAGGAATATAAAAAAGGGCGATGAAGTAGTCGTCAACCGCACTGACGACGGCAGGGACGGCATCTTCGTTCACGCGGACGGTTTCTCCGCCCCGGAGAACAGCGTCGATCAGGCGTTCGCGTTCAGGATGGGACAGAGCCGCGAAACTTCGTATTCCCGCGACTACGACCGCCTCTATGATATCCTGCGCCACGACCGAGACCACGGCAAGATAGTCTGGGTGCTGGGTCCCGCCTGCGTGTTCGACCACGACTCCCGCGCCGCCATGGAGTCGCTCATCAACAACGGCTACTGCGACGCGCTCTTTGCGGGCAACGCTCTCGCGACGCACGACCTCGAGGGCGATCTGTTCCACACCGGGCTCGGGCAGGACATATACACAAAGCACAATGTCCCGAACGGACACTACCATCACCTGCACACGATAAATCTTGTCCGCAAAGCGGGCGGAATAAAGAACTATGTCGAGCAGAACAATGTCCGCACGGGCATCATGCAGGCGCTCGTCAGGAACAATATCCCCTATGTGCTCGCGGGCTCCATCCGCGACGACGGTCCTCTGCCCGATGTTATACCGAATGTATACGACGCGCAGGACGCCATGCGCAAGCACACGAGCGAGGCGACGACGGTAATAGCCCTCGCCACTCAGTTGCACACGATAGCGACGGGCAACATGACCCCGTCATATCAGGTGGTGGACGGCGTTGTCAGACCCGTATATTTCTATGTTGTCGATGTGTCGGAGTTCGCCGTTAACAAGCTCAAGGACAGAGGAAGCCTGAGCATCACGGGCGTTGTGACGAACATCCAGGACTTCATCGTCAACGCCGAGCGCAATCTTATTGGCAGGGGCGGGAAATAAAATAGGAAAACAGCAAAGCAGGATTGGATGGTGAAAAAAGATGAAGCGTTTATCACTTTTTTCGATAGTTTCATTATTTATAATTTTCTTTGTTATGCTTATCTCAATATCATTGATAGGTTCCGGTACAACAGTCACTTCATATGAGGGGTTTGCGCTGGACTCAAACGAGAATTTATATTTGGGCGAGTACGGCAAAATCAATGTATACAAAGAAGGTTCTTTGCTATATTCCGTTGACGCGCACACATCAAGAGCCTATGCTTTCACTATTCAAAATGATGAAATTTTGATATCAACTGCCGAGACCGTTTATATCACGGATCTAAGCGGAAATGTTATCAACAGCTATAAAGATACGGATACCTCGCTGTTCAATGAACTCAAAAGTAACAAGGACTCTTTCTCATTGAACGGCAGCACCTACAAAATGCAAAAAAACTTTGGCAGAAGCAGAATAGTAAAAGACGACGGCAAAGTGATATATCAAATGCCGCTTCTTGATTACATAGTTAAAATAGGAATTCTGATTTCAATGTTGTGGCTGGCGGTACTTGCAATATATTTGGTTATCAGTTTTCGCAAAAAGTCCGAAAATAACAAATCATAAAAAGGATGATTGACTTTTGCTCAAGAAAAAAATTGCCGAACTTTTTGAAAAAATCAAAAAAACAAAAACATCTACTAAAATTATGATACTGCTTCCTGTCATATCGATGCTTATATCTACTACGGCACCCTTTATTCCGGGACTTCTGGAAAACAGGATAGCATTTGATGCAGTGTCGTTGTTTGCTTTATCTTTGATAGTTTTATTTATGATTTTGTTAAGTATAAAAGTTAAAAAGCAGCCATGGCACGGTATACTGTGTTTTTTCACAATATGTATCGGCGTTTTGTTCTATATAATATTTATAGGGTACACATCACTTTGGGATAACAGCACTCTTTCATAATGAATATTTAAAATTAGGTGTATGCAAAAACATTTGGAGTAAAAAAATGATGACGGATTATAAAGAATTGTATCTTTTATATTGTGCAAATTTATGTGCAGATTCAAATGATTACACTACAAAAGAAGGTGTTAAGCGGCATAATGCCGCAATGAAGCAACTGAGTAAATTGTTTCATCAAATCGAAGATGAGCCGGACAAATCATTTTTGTTAGAATTATTAGCGACGGGAAATGACCAAACCAAAGCTCTTGTCGCGGCGCACTGTTTAGGATTCGGCGTATATGTTTCAGAAGCCAAAAAAGTTTTGTCATCATTAGCAAAAAATAAGACTAACCCCATTTTAGCTTTTGAAGCGCAGACAACATTAGATGTTTGGAAACGGCAAGGCTATTTAAAGTTTTAATACAATGTACCGGCAAACATCACCTAATGTCGATTCAGAGTCATTTGGTGCAGGACTCGTATCTATGATAAAACCTGCACAGCGAGATGAGATAGATTGTGAAAACAGCAATAAAACATATTTGTAACGCGGGTCTTTTCTATACACGTCTGAAAAAATAATTTGCATAAAAATGTTTTCGTTCAATGTCGCCGTAATAAGTTAAAAAATTTTTTAAAACGGGAGGATAATATGGAACTGATTGATGTATTGAATGCGGTTTGTGTAATCAACAAAGATAACGGCAGAAAATTTATGGAAACGGAAAGGATCGATGCCATAACTTCGCTTCTGTGGAACATCCAGGACTTCATCGTCAACGCCGAGCGCAATCTTATCGGCAGGGATGGGAAATAAGCGAAGCGAGTGGAAAAAGCACTAAAAAATAGGCAGAGTAAGTATATTCAAAAAGTTTTTTAACAAAGGAGAATGTCGAAATGGATAATCAAAAAAATCTTATAAGATTTTTTCCTTTTGCGTTGACTCGAATTGAAAGACTGAGAGATTATCTGAACAAAATGTATGAATCCGGATATCAGATAGTTAAAATAAAATTCGGATGCATACTGATTTTTCAAAAAGCAGCTGCCAAAGAAGGCTTTAAGTATTTTATACTTACAAGACATTTCTACAGCAAGGCTCGAGTAAAAAAATGGGACGATGTAGATCTGTTGGAAAATATAAGTCCGCAATTTCATAAAGGCAACGGCGAGCAATTTCATGTGTATGTATGGCTGTCAAGTGCCATGTATTATATTTATCTAACCCGTCATATCCCCGAAGCGGACTACGAAAAAATAATTGCATACAGAAAAAAGCATCTTTTCAAAGTGAATGCAATGAAGATAGGCTTTTGGTTGCTTCTGATTGCACTGCTTATATATAATATTTATATCTGCTGTGTGTAATTAAAAGTGTTTGGGACTTTAATATGCGGAGCGATAGCCCTCTGCGGTTTAGTCGTTAGTCTTATCAAGTATTCTGTTATTTGCTTTTCAAAATAAAGTACAAAGAGGAGAAATATATGATTGAATTCAACGGATATCTTACGGGAGTATCAGAGAAATTCTTTTTTAAAAAGTATGTTACTTATATGCAAAACGCAGTTATTTTTGGTTTGGTAATGGTATTGCCTTTGATTTTTATGCTGATGAGAACTTTTCAGACATTTTCAATATTTTACGGATATTGTGCGGTTTTTGCATATGCCATGATAGCGGTTCGCATTAAAACCCCAAAGGGAAGAAAAGAAATAACGCCTAAAAGAATATATATTGCAGATGATAATCTCATTTGTATTTCCGATAAACAGACCGAGAGCAGAAGTATCGGATTAGTAAAAACAGCTTATGACTACGGGGAGTTCTACTTCTTGTCATTTCCAATGGGAAAGAAAAGCGGAAATTTCGTTTGCCAAAAAGATTTGCTCACGCAAGGAACTCTCGAAGAATTTGAAAAACTGTTTGACGGTAAGATAGTAAGAAAATATTAAAAGTTACTGCGACCGGGAAAATTGATTGCCTGCAACAAACCGAAACAACCATAAAACTATCCCCAAAAAATTAAATGTTTTTGGGGGTTAGTTTATTTGTCAATTGTTATTTACCGCGATTTTCAGCCTATCCAAATTCAGAAACTCCGGGTCTTTTAAAGGCTCAAAATAAAAATACGAAAAACTTCAATTTTTTCTTGACAAAGGCGAGTCTCTTTGCTATAATCTCTCTTGCAGTTGCGGATGTAGCTCATCCGGTAGAGCGCCACCTTGCCAAGGTGGAGGTAGCGAGTTCGAGCCTCGTCATCCGCTCCATAAACAGTCTTTGTCTTTGATGAAGGCTGTTTTTATTTTTATCAAAGTACAGTACAACAAGCAAAATAAAAAAAGAAAAAGCACCTGCAAAAGCAAGTGCCTTTTCTGGAGCTACTGGCCGGACTCGAACCGGCGACCTGCTGATTACGAATCAGCTGCTCTACCAACTGAGCCACAGTAGCAGAAAAAATCAACAGCTCATATATTATAAGCGAGACTTCGCTTTTTTGCAAGAGCTTTTTCCAATTTTGTTGACCGTCGAAAAAATATTTTTGCGCCGCGCGTCCGCCGCTCTTGCTTCCGGCTTTCTTCTGTGCTATAATATCCGCACATCCGCCCGTAGCGAAGCTGGATATCGCAGCAGATTCCGATTCTGAAGGCCGGGGGTTCG
Organism: Oscillospiraceae bacterium; assembly: GCA_003514385.1. Classification (GTDB taxonomy): domain Bacteria; phylum Bacillota; class Clostridia; order Oscillospirales; family Acutalibacteraceae; genus CAG-177. The sequence goes on from DOQR01000006.1 coordinate 78,404, forward strand.
AATCCCTCCGGGCGGGCCAAAAGAGACAAACAAGTCTAAAAAGCTTGTTTGTCTCTTTTTTATCCCACGAATAATCAAATATTATGTGTTTTGGAGCGATTTTAATAGAAAATCGCTCCATTTTTATGTTTAAATCAAAGATCAACTGAACTAACTCACTAATATGTAGGTTTTGCTTTTTTGCAATTCCACTAATATCTGTGTTTTATATTGAAACCTTACTTCAAACATATTATAATTAGAAAGGAAACAAAATCTATGAAATTATCATTAATCGAATCCCAACTTTTCGGAAGAATCTGTTATGGCTTTAAGGGAGACAACTATGGATTTGTTGAAATCGTGCCCGAACAGGCAGAAGTTGTAAAAACTATCTTCAGAATGTACAGAGAAGAAAATAGTTTAGAGGATATCCAAAAATACCTATTAAGCCGCTCCATTTCCTCTCCATCCGGAAAGGTAAAATGGAGCAGAGATGTTCTCAACAAACTTCTCAATAATGGAAAATACACAAGAGGTATAATTGATTTTGAAAAATACTGTGAAGTGTATTTTTTAAAAGAAGGAAATTGTCGGAATCCTAACAAAGCGAGCGTGAAGAAAACATATGCCGAGAGCAACGAAAGAAGAACTGGAGTGGGCATACGCAGTAACACGGGAGAAATTTTTAGAGCGTGTAAACAAGATGTTCCCAATCAAGACTGATGATTGGAACCGTTATTTAGACGGTATCTTTGAATTGATTTCAAACGACAAAGCCCCACTGTACGAATCGAAAATGAATGCGTATTTAGAAGAAACTGTAGTAAAGTCTCTGCATCCGTCCGATGATTATGTTTCATTAACGGAAATAGCAAAAAATATGATGCAGCCAATCCAAGTTACTTAATACAAAGCTGGCTGAGAAGCCGTAACACGGTTGAGTTTCTGGCAACATGGGAAAGAAAGCATAATTCGAATTTTAATGAAGATGCTTTTCAAAGAATAACAGTCGATGCCAAAACTCCACAGTTCACCTTGACGTCAAAGAAATGGATTGACCTGACAAATGCTATTGGAATAATATCCAAGCAAGGTAAAAGCGGCGGGACAATGGCACATCCGTTTATTGCTTGCGATTTTGAGATGTGGAATAGCTCCCAAATACGGTATGAAGTAATTAATAAATTCACAAACTCGAAAACGCAAACAGAAAATAATACTACTGTTTAGAGGTGAAAATGGAATTTAATAAAGTACAAAATGCTGCTTATGAGTTGATTCAATCGGATGCCAGATTTCTTTATACGCTTACTGACATGAGTCAAAATGCAAGCAATATTAATAGTAACTATATATTGATGTGCCAACCATATATTGGAATCTTTGCAAACGGTGCGGAACAGTGGTGCAAAAAGTTAGGACTAAAAGCGCCCTCATTTAACGAACAAGAAAAGAAATATTACGATTCATTAAGGCAAAGTCACAAACTTCTTGAGAAAACATATGCTGAGTATGCCGCTCTAATGATGAGTAAACTTTCTGAAAGTGATCAATACTTTTATAGCATTCGAAGACTGCGCGAAAAAGTATTTGGATACTACAATGTAGGAACCGATCTTTTTGATGGGGAATACTGCGGAAATACAATTTTTGGTGCTGCTAATATGCCCATACCACTTTTAAACAATCAAAATGTTGGTATAAAGATAAAAGATCTAAGTGTTATAGCCGGTAAGCTCGCAGCATTTTTTGAATGTAAGGCATTTGTTCCATTTTTATATGATGATAAAAAGAATACTGTAGAATACAAAGATTTTCATTTTTTTGATGATTGCCCACTTAAAGAAAAAAATGAATTAGGCGTAGTACTTTTTTCAATATTATGTAACATTAATTATGCTACTGTTTTTATCGAAAAATTTTTCTCTGAAGAGATTCCACAGAAATTTAAATTTGCATATTTGCAGTATTATTATTTGTGTGACTTTGTAAATGAACTAAGGCTTGCTAAAGGGACTAATTATTCAATTGATGATTCTCTTCAGAACAGAGAACTGCGAAATTGCCTTGCACATTATGGATTGGGTCAATACTTAGAGGAGAATGATATTATTGAACCAGATATATTGAAGGGTCTTACTGTTAAAGCGTTTAATTTAGATTACTTTGAAACTAAGCGGCAATTGTTTAAACATCTTCTTAATTTACGAGATCAAATTCAAACTAACATATTGGCGTAAATTTGTAGAAATAATTCCATTGAAGAAAAACGTTTGTTCAAATCAAGACAGCGAAAACGCAAAAACATCTCTATTGTCCTGTCTTCACAAAAACGGCAAGCATTGAATGCTTGCCGTTTTTACTTCTTCACTCTTACCTCTTCACTTTTCACTGATATTCTTCAAATAACAGCTCCGGCGGCAGGGACTTTCCCCGCCGCCGGTCGTTTTGTTGTTTTATTTATTTCACGAATGCCGAATATATCGTGTTTATCGTGCGCTCGTAGTCGCGCTCCGCGACGGCGATGACGATGTTTATCTCGCTCGAGCCCTGGTCGATCATCTTTATGTTGATGTTCTCCTTGGCGAGGCTCGAGAATATAGTGCCCGCAACGCCGCGCGTGGACTTCATCGAGCGTCCGACGACCGCGATGAGTGCGATGCCGTTCTCGACCGTCACGCTGCTCGCCGAAGTGACTTTCTTTATATCGTAGACTATATCATCCGTCTCGTCGCCGAGGCTCGTAGTCTCAACAACGATGCTGAAGTTGTCGATTCCCGAGGGGATATGCTCGAAATTCACGCCGTGCTCCTCGAGCACCTCGAGCATCTTGCGCACCGCTCCGCACTCGTCGTGGATGCGGTATTTTTCAATGTTTATCGAAGAGAAGCCCTTGCGCCCCGCCACGCCGGTGACAGTGTTCTCGGCAGGCTCGTCAGTGTCGGCAAGGATAAGCGTGCCGGCGTCCTCCGGGGAGTTGGTGTTCTTTATTCTGATCGGAATTTTCTTCTGCATGACGGGGAATATCGCGTCCTCGTGAATAACAGTCGCGCCCATATACGAAAGCTCGCGCAGCTCCCTGTATGTAACGGTCTTCATGACCTGCGGATTATCAACGACGCGCGGGTCGGCGATGAGGAAGCCCGAGACATCCGTCCAGTTCTCATAGAGATCGGCATCGGCCGCCGCCGCGACTATCGAGCCTGTTATATCCGAACCGCCGCGAGAAAATGTGCGGATAGTATCATTGGGCATTGAGCCGTAGAAACCTGGAATGACTGCGTACTCAGTATAGCTCAGGCGCTCGCGCAGAATGGGTATCGTGCGCTTTGCGTCGTATTTGCCGCTCTCGTCGAAGAATATAACATCGGCGGCATCTATAAACGCGAAGCCGAGCAGCTTTGCGACTATCTTGCCGTTGAGATACTCGCCTCTCGATGCGGCATAGTCGCGGCCGGCGCGTCCGATAAAATTGAGGCGTATATGCTCAAAATCATCTTCGAGAGACATATCGAGCCCGAGTCCGGAAATTATATCATTGTAGCGGTTCTTTATCTTCTGGAATATCTCTTCAAAATCGCCGCCTCTCGATGCGGAATCGTAGCAGGCATAGAACATATCGGTAACTTTTGTATCTCCGCTGAAACGCTTGCCGGGCGCAGACGGCACGACATAGCGGCGGTCGGGATCTGATCTGATTATATCGGCGACCTTGAGAAACTGCTTCGCCTCTGCGAGCGAAGTTCCGCCGAACTTGACGACTTTTGTCATAAGGCTCTCCCCTTTTAAAATTGAAGATACTTTATTATACTAAAATGCCGATAAATTGTTACTCTTAAAAAGAAAAATAGCCATATCTGTGCCGATTTCGGAACAAAAGACAAAAAAAGGCAGGCTTTCGCGGCATTTATCTGCAGTTTTGAGGTCAATTCAGCCGTTTTAGTGAATAGGATATAGACACCCGCACAAATTACAAATCAATAACAGAGTGTAACAGTAGGTTACAGTTTGCACGCTTTTGTTGCAAAGTTCGACATTTTATACTATAATATCAGCTGTTCTCAGCTGTTCGTAAGTTTTTACGGAAAGGAAAAACGATATGAAAAAATTATTTCGCCGTCTCGCGGCTCTGATGTGCACCGTGCTGTTTATTTTCGGCGCGGCGGGCTGTGCGGTCAAAAGCGATAAACAGAAAGAGGAGCTGAGTCTCAAGTTCCAGCACACCGCCCAGGACAGGGAGGTCGGCGAGACACAGTCGATGATAACATACGAAAATCACTACGCCTACGGCATTCACTACCCCGCGATAGGGGTTGAGGCGATAGACAGCCGAATAAAAGCGGCGGCGCAGGAGATAGCCGACGGGTTTGTCAAAGAAGTGCCGAACTCGAAGCCCAAGGGCGAGCTGCCGACGCTGAGCGCCGACTACAAGAGCTATCTTGTGACGGACAACGGAAAGAACAAATATGTCAGCATCGTGTTCGAGATAAAGACCGACATTCCCGACAAGAGCATCAAGACGGACAGCATAGAGACGCTCGTCTTTGATATCCCCTCCGGCAAGCAGCTGAGCGCGGACGATATTTTTTCTGACGGCTACGAGAAAATCGCCAGCACGCGGGTTGTATCCTATTTCACCGCCAACCGCCTGTTCAACGCGGGCGTAGGCTCGGATAAATTCAAACAGAACACCTCTGCCGATAAAAAGAACTTCACAAAATTCTCGATAAGCTCCGACAGCCTAACATTCTATTTTGACTCGGGCGTTCTCTTTGACGAAGAAAAAGGCTGCGTTGAAGCGGTGTTCCAGCTCAATGATATAAAGCCGATATTCTCAGCCGAAGCCGCAAAGGTTCTGCTCGGCGCGGAGGCGGTCACAGAAACCACACAACAAAATTCGATCAAGCCCGAGAGCACAACACAGCACAAAAAGCCGAATCTCCCCGCGGGGGTCAAATATATCGCGTTCACATTTGACGACGGTCCGAGCAAGATCGTGACCAACCGAATCCTCGACACACTCCAGAAATACAACGGCAAGGCGACGTTCTTCGTTCTCGGCACGCGCGTCGGAAGCTACTCGGCAGAGGTCAAGCGCGCCTACTCGATGGGATGCGAAATCGGCAGCCACTCATGGAGCCACGCGAATCTCAGAAAGATAAGCGCGCAGGAGCGCAAGCAGGAGATAAACAAGACGAACGCCATAATCAAAGAGGTCATCGGCGTGGAGCCGACCCTGTTCAGAGTGCCATACGGCGACTACAAGGGAATTCAGAAAGACTTCGACCTCCCGCTCATCCAGTGGTGCATTGACACCGAGGACTGGAAATACAAGGACAGGCAGGGGTCCGGCAGAACTCAGGCTCAGCGCAACGCGGACATGCAGAAGATAATCTCATCTGTTGTCGACCACGCGACCGGCGGCGAGATAGTCCTCATGCACGATCTCTACGACATGACAGCCGACGCATTTGAGCAGATAGCCGCCGAGCTGCACGCCGAGGGATTTGAATTCGTCACCGTCCACGAGCTCTACAACATCTACGGCAAGACGCTCGAGCCCGGAAAAGTCTATTTCTCGCCAAAACAGTAACGAAAGCATAAAAGCAAAAAGCCAAGCTGTGTTTTGCAGCTTGGCTTTTTTTGTTGGGGCGGTTATAAATTGGGATTTGCAGTCGTAAATATTGGCAATATTATAATTTGGCGCAACCGCACACATTTCATTTGTAGAGCGAAGTAAAGTAACCTCTCAGTTCCGGCTTACACCAAGCCAGCTTCTCTGTAAGGAGCTAAAATCGATTATGCGGCAAATCCCAATTCATCTCTCATATAATGTAAAACAAGCAAGCTCAGGCACAGCGGTTATATACCGCGCCTGAGCTTTTGATATTATTTCTTTTTCTTCTTTCCGGCTATCGGCAGCATTACCGCGCCGGCGAGGAGGGTTATCGCGGAGACCGCTATCGGTGCGCCGGTCTGCGGGGTCAGCGGAGTTTTTCCGCCGCCGTTTGCCGCGCTGCCGGGCGTATTTTTCTTGCCCGACAGGAACACATAGTTGTCATACTCGCTGTCGCTCATCGCCGTGAAGGTGAATGTGCGGCTCTTGACGAACGGCACCTGACCGTTCTTGAGCGAATAGACGACCGTTACGGTGAACGGCTCGGTGCTCTTGGGCAGGGAGTGCTTTTTGAACTCTATCTTGCAGCTCTCGCCGACTTTAAGAACGGTTCCGTTCTTCGCCGAGAGATCAACATCCATGCCGTCCGCCTTGACACTGATTATCCCGGTGTCGTACTGCTCCGAGAGGCTCTCGATAGTCAGTGCGGTGTCTTTCGATGTGTGGAAACCTGACGGGGACTTGTCGAACTTGACATAGAGTCCGTTCGCGGGATTCTGACCGAGGTTGAACTGCGGGAACTCGGGATCGGAATAGACATCCGTTATTCTGTCCGTGAAGAAGAATGTCAGATAGAAATTCCTCGTGTATCTGTCCCACGGGCACATTCCGTGGAACTGACCGTTGACGAACCAGGTGTTCTCGGGCAGATACGCGCAGCTCGCGTCGATATCGCGCTCGGGCGAGATATGCCAGTGAGTCGGGTCATTGCAGACCGTGTTCTGCTTTTTGTAGTCCGCCGGGAACTTCTCGCCGAACGGGGCGCAGTATGCGCCGGACGCCGAGTGAACATCAATAATATAGTCGGAGTTGACTCCGGTGCTCGTGCCGATATCGTGCCCGGTGTTCGCGATTATCGCTATCTTTGTGCCTGCGTCCTGAGCGCGCTTCAAGCCCTCGCTCATGTGAGCCATGGCGTTGTAGTGCATCTCGTCGCTCTTGGCTATCAGTCCTGCATTCTCGACGGGATCGAGATATTTTGCCTTGAACTCCTCGTACTTGTCGGGGGGAACGAAATCCCAGACACTGCCGAAGTTAATAACTATATCGAGCAGATACTGATGAATGATATCGTTGAACGCCTGATTGAGGCGGTCAAAACCGAACGCCTCGACGAGCCACTCATATTCATACTCCTTGCGGAAGCCTATCTCGACATACTCTATGAGCGTGGCGACGTCAAAATGTATGTTGCCCTCGAACAGGTCAACGACGAGCTGAGTACCGCAGGTCGCGGGAGCGTCCATTATCGCGCGGTCAACATCGCCCTTTGCGCCGTAATAATAGAGATATGTCGCAGTCAGCTGGCCGCCGTGGCTGAGTCCGTAGAGATTGACTTTCCGGCTTCCGGTGAGCTCTTTCACTTCCTGAATGAACTTGTCGAGCTTGGCAGCGTTTTCTACCTGACCCATGCGCCAGTCCTCGGTAAATGTGAAGTGATTCTCCGCGCCTATGCGCTCGATGAGATCGGCCGAGATCTCTTTTTCGGCTATGTATTTGTCCTCGCCTTTTGCCTTGAGGACGGATGCGCGGGTGTTCGCCGCACCCTCGGGATAGACTGAAAGATCATATTTAGAAGTGCCGTCCGGGTTGCAGCGCAGGGGTTCGAGTAGCTCGACTCCCGCCTCGCCGACGACCTTGACAAGTCTCTCGTAATCGCCGAACGCCGCGCCGGCAAGCCCGCCTGCGAGCTCGGGGATACGGGCTATAACTATCTTTTTGAGGTCATCCATATTGATGCCCCAGACCTGATGCTCGTTTTCGCCGCCGAGGTCATAGAACAACGAGGGACCCGAATAGCCCTGAACGAGTATCAGCGGCGTTGCCTTATCTTGTGCGAAGGCCGACATCGGCAGGATGCACAGCAACATAACAACGCAGAGAATGGCAGATATTATTCTCTTCATGCCTTCTTCTCCTTGGTGACTTTTGCAAGGAAGATAAGCGGCACGATTATAAACACCGCGATTATAGCGGAGACGAGGAATATCGTCGGGATCGGGACGAGGGTGCTCTCGCCGTATTCGTTGAGCATGGTGCCCAGCTCATATCTGCCGGAGAACTCAGAAATAGTCCAGCTGCCGACCTTCGGGCCGATTATCATGGGCAGAGTGACGGTGAACAGAAGTCTGACGCCCTGGAACTGACCGACCTTATCCTCGGGAGTGTAATCGCGCACTGTAGCGTTGAGGATTATCATAAGAAGACCGTAGCCGAGGATCATAATGAGCGCAAAGAGCACGAAAGTAAGCAGAGTCTTTGCAAAGAAAACGGCAACGAGTCCCGCGACGAAGAGAAGAACTGCGGGGAAGACGAATATTCTCTTACCGACCTTGTCGAGGAGCTTGCCGAGCAGGATAGTTACAACGACGAGACCGACAACAGCCGCCGCGCCGCCGATGATTATGGGCGTGGTTATCTGGAAGGTGTTGAGGTCAAATTTGAGATAGTGCTGAACATAGATAAATATGTAGGGCATAAACACCTGAACTGCGGTGTTGAAAATGCAGGCGGACGCGAGGCAGAGATAGAGCGCCGCATTATTTTTTATAACCGACGGACGGAAGCCGTAGATAAGGTCGCTGAAATAGTTTGTGCTCTGTTTTACGCCCTTGCGCGGATCCTTGACCGAGAACAGACCGATGATTCCGCATATTGTGACGAGCGCGCCGAGGAACATGAAGCATGCAGGGTAGCCTGCTGCCTCAACGCCGACACCGAAAGCGACGGTAACTATAACGGTTGCGAACACGGGCAGAAGCGCCAAAACGGCTTCGGCAGTGCCGCGGTTTTCGGGGACGGTGACATCGGTGACCCACGCGTTGAACGCGGCGTCGTTCGAGGTTGAGCCGAAGAATGTCATGACGCAGTCCATAATAATAACAACGCAGACCGTTGCGGCAACGACCTTGGAGGTATCGGAGATATTGAAGAGCTTTCCGATATTCTCTCGCGAGATGAATGCGAACACGGCGACGGTGAAGCCCCAGATTATGTAGCCGCCGCTGATGAAGATTTTGCGGCGGTCGAGCTTGTCGCTGAGAGTACCCATGATGAATGTGGTCACAACTGCGGCTATCGCAGACGCGGCGACCATCTTTGCTATATCGTCGGCTGTGCCGCCGATGTAGTTGAACAGGAATGTGTTGAAGTAGACGTTCTCAACAGCCCACGCGACCTGCCCGATGAAGCCGAACAGGATGATGTTGAAGAGAATCCGCCCTCCGAGCTTTTTCTTTTCCAATTGTATGTCCTCCGTTCCGGGGCGGATTACCGCGCCCCGATTTATTTCACGGAATATAATACCAAATTTATGGCGGATAATCAACATATTTTTGTATATCTTTGTCAAATCGATTTATTTTCAGAGAACTTTATTTTTGAAATCCAGGGTCTCCGTCATCCACACCGCGCAGGACTGTCCGTAATACGGAACGACAAAAAATGCAGGCAGAATTAATACACAGCTGAGAAACCAGAGAATAAATCCCGCCTTGAATCGGGCGAAAGCGCGGCAGTGCCCGCGCATGATATCGCGGCTTTGGCGCAGAGCCTGTTTTATTGAAACATCCGGATCGGCGGCGAGAATATACTCCGCCGCAGACCACGCCTGACGCGCGCCGGAGCAGAATATGCAGCCCGATATAAGCATGAGTATGCTCCCCGTGAGCACGGCGGCTATCGTCAGAATGCCGACAGTTGACGAGAGAAGCATATATATCCCGCCCGCCGCGAGAGCCGCACCCGGCAGGAGAAAGAATATCCACAAAACGAGGTTCAGCGCCGCGAGCGCGATATGCAGGCGGAGCGCAGAAAAAGCGCGTTTGCCGCGAAACGCCGCGGTACATTCGGCGGCGCGGGGTTTTTGCCCCAGCGCGCCGAGCAGGAAATATCGCTTCATCCCCTGCCTCAGCGGCGCGATGAGAGCCGAGACGGCTATGGTCAGCAAAATGCACGCCGCCGCATTGACAGCGGGGCTGAGCAGCTTTGACACCGAAGATAGCGCGGAGGTCACCGCGGAGGCGTTGAGCAGGAGCCGCGCCCCGGCAGTCATGAATCCCCCGGCGACGGCCGCCGCCGCGAGACAGCCGAACATAACGGCGCCGCCCGCTCCCGAGTCCGTCTGCGCCGCCCTTCCGCACACTCTTATCTGTGAATCCTTCATTTTTGTCACCGCCCGTTTTTTGAAGATATTATTTCCCTGATTTTCCGTAAAATTCCTCCGAATAACAAAATAAGAAGAAAATTCATTTTACTTTTAAATTTATGTGATTTATACTATATATAATAAAATAAAAAATCGGAGACAAAAATGAAGATAACGAGAAAAACCAGCTCCACGCTTTGTGTTGACATTCACGGTATGCGCGAGCGTGAAGCAAAATTCCGGCTCGAGTCTCTAATCGAAAACGGCTCGGCGGATATAACGCGCCTTGAGATAATCCACGGCTTCAACGGCGGCACGGTTTTGCAGTCCCTCGTGCGAAGCGGGCTCGAATCAAAAAGAATAAAGGAAATTCGCCCGGGCGACAATTCCGGGCAGACAATAATAATACTTAAACAAGGAGAAAAATGATGAAGAAGAAAACAAAGATACTTATCTGCGTGCTCTGCGCCGTCGCGATAGCGGGCATTGCGGGCGGACTGTTCGCGAAGTTCCACACGAAGAAAATTCGCCCGAAAGAGACCGTCTCGATAAAGAGCGTCAGCGGAATAAACCTCGACGAAATAACACTCACGGCGCACAGGGGCCTGAGCGCAATCGAGCCGGAGAACACCCTCCCCGCTTTCAAGGCGGCGTGCGAAGCGAAGTATAACTATGTCGAGTTCGATATCGAGCCGACCTCCGACGGCAAGTGGATAGTCATGCACGACGACGATCTCAAGCGCACGACGAACGGTCACGGCAAGATAAACAAATATACACTCGACGAAGTCAGCGCGCTGAAAATCGACAACGGCGCGAATATAGAGAACTACACCAACCTAAGGCTCCCCACATTCGAAGAGGCGATGGCTCTGCTCGACGAATACTATCCAGATGTAAAGCCCATGATTGAGATAAAGAGCATAGGCAAAGACAATCTCGACTCGCTCGTTGAGTTTTTCAAAGACTACGCCGCCAAGGGCAAGAGCACGATAATTATCTCGTTTGACAAGGATATAATCGACACATTATATAAGGAGTGCCCCGAGCAGACCTATTGGCTGCTGACAAGCGAGCTTTCGGACGAGGCCGTTGACTTTTGCAAAAATCACGGCAATATGCGCGCGGCATTCAACGGCAACAACGCGAAGAACACCGACAGCGTGATAAACGCCGCCATTGACGCGGACATCCCGCTCGCCGCGTGGACGATAGACAACACCGACACTCTGAAGCACCTCTATTCTCTCGGTATCAGATATTTCACAACAAATCGGATCACGCCTTAAAAAATTTTTTAAAAAAGTGTTGACAAACAGAGAAAGTATGATATACTAATAACAGTAATCATTACTGATTATGAACTGAGAGGAAGCAATATGAGATATTCGTCACAGCGTGATACTGTTCTGAAAGTCGTAAAAGCGGCTCGCGATCACCCGACTGCAGACACGATATATTCGCGTGTGCGCGCCGAGCTGCCGAAGATAAGCCTCGGCACCGTCTACCGCAATCTGAGCCTGCTCAGCGACATGGGTCTGATAACGACGCTTGAGACGCTCGACAAGAGCATCCACTATGACGGCAACACCGACTCTCACAGCCACTTCATCTGCGAGCGATGCTCGAAGATAATCGATCTCGGAGTCGAACGCGGACTGCCCGAAGATATTTCCGAGCTCGGGCTGCTCGTGCGGCACAAGAAGATCATCTATTACGGACTCTGTCCCGATTGCCAGCAAAACACGGCGGAGGATGGCGACGCCGGAGTTTTACAATAAAAATAATTTTTAAAGTGTAAAGGAGAAATCATTATGAAATTCGTATGTCCCGTTTGCGGTTATGTTTATGAAGGCGATTCTGTTCCGGAGGGCTTCAAGTGCCCCATCTGCGGCGCTGCCGGAGAGAAGTTCATCAAGCAGGACGAGGGCATGACCTGGGCTTCCGAGCATGTTGTCGGTGTTGCCAAGGACGTTGATCCCGAGATCCTCCAGGGTCTCAGAGACAACTTCGCAGGCGAGTGCAGCGAGGTCGGCATGTATCTTGCAATGGCGAGAGTCGCCCACAGAGAGGGTTATCCCGAGATCGGTCTCTACTGGGAGAAGGCAGCTTACGAAGAAGCTGAGCACGCCGCCAAGTTCGCCGAGCTCCTCGGCGAGGTCGTGACCGACTCGACGAAGAAGAACCTCGAGATGAGAGTTGAGGCGGAGAACGGCGCTACCCTCGGCAAGACCGAGCTTGCAAAGCTCGCAAAGGCAAAGGGTCTCGACGCTATCCACGACACAGTCCACGAGATGGCTCGCGACGAGGCGAGACACGGCAAGGCTTTTGCAGGACTTCTCAAGAGATACTTCGGCGAATAATTCTTCGCATAAAAGCCACACACATTCGCGGCGTACATCAAACGGTGTGCGCCGCGTTATTTTTATATAATCTTATCGGGACTTGAAAACGGCGGCGCAATATGCTACGATAACTCAAAGAGCAAGAATTGAGGAGAAAAGATGAAGGTAACCTGCGAATACTGCGAATCGGTCGTCGACGCCGAAAAGAACGACACCTGCCCCAACTGCGGCGCGCCGCTGGCGGACAGCCGAAAGGCAAAGGAGGCAGAGCTGCGCGAGGCTCAGAAGAAAAAAGAAGCCTACGAGCGCGAGGTGCGTGAAAAGCAGCACAAGCTCGAACAGGAGCGGATAGAAGCCGAGCGCGGCAAGATGATACTCGACGCGGTGACGAATGTCACGGGGCGCGCACATTCAGTCAGAAATTCACGCGCGCTGAAAGCGGGATGCCTCATCCCGATAGTTGTAATTGCGCTGATAATAATACTATCTATCGCCTTTTCGGTGATTCGCCAAATCTCGGGCGGCAGCGTTGACGATCTGATTTCGGGAGTTGTCTCCGAAAAATTCTCCGACTACGAAGAAACGGAAGCAGTGCCAGAAAAGGTCGAAGTGAACTTCGGCGAAAAGGCGGTCACGCCCATGTACACCGTGCTGTGCGACGAGATAAAGGAAGTCGACAGCTACCCGTGGACGGTACAGAAGGGCTACAGATATGTTGCGGTTCATCTCGTGCTGACGAACAATCTCAGCGAGGAAGAAAGCCTCAATGAAAAGACCGATTTTGTTGTCAACGGCATAGCGCAGGACAGCCGTTTTCTCTCGGGCTACAAGCGCATATCCTCGTCGCCCGTGACGGCGGGGCTCTCGATAGACGGATATCTCATCTTCGAGATACCGACAAATATCACAACCGCCCAGCTGAAATACGGCGACTATGTGACGATAGACATAAAGCCCTCGGACATCAAAAGCAAATAAAAAATCAGGCTCGGTGTTCGCACATCGAGCCTGTTATTTATACGGTCTTGTCTCGTTTGTCATACCGAGAATGTAGTCGGTCGAGGTATTATAGAGCCGCGCAAGCGAGATTACAAACCGAGTCGGTATCTCGCGTTTTCCTGTTTCATAGTTGCTGTATACCCGCTGATCGATTCCGAGAAAAGCGGCAACCTCTTTTTGAACCATATCGTGATCTTCGCGCAGATCTCTTAATCGCGGATAATACAAGAGCCTCACCTCATTTTTAGTATATCTACTATCAAAAAATAGTATTGATTTTACTATTATTTAATAGTAGAATATGTTTGGTGAGGCTATGATTAAGCGAATCATTGTTGCTGGAAGCAGAAATTATCACAATTATCAGGAAGCAGAATCGTATATAAACTTTTGCATATGCCGAATTAGAAAAGAGTATAATCTGGTTTTCGTTTCCGGCGGATGTCGCGGTGCCGATGCACTTGGAGAGAGGTACGCCATTAGTAACGGATATGCTGTTGAGCGTCATCCTGCAAAGTGGCAGCTTTACGGCAAAGCCGCCGGTCCAATAAGGAACCGAACAATGATAATGTCCGCAGATTATGTTATCTGTTTTTGGGATTACCAAAGCCGCGGGACTGCCTCTTTAATAGAATATGCTAAAGAATTCAATAAACCCATTAGAATAAAAAAAGTTTCGTCATATGCATCGTCCGAATAAAATGGCGATGCATATTCATTCCCCCGCCTCTATTCTTCTCTCCTCGCCGATATTTTGCAGGCAGCCGTATTCGCTGAAAAACACTGCTCTGCCGTCGGACTGTCGCTCGGTCGTCGTGCGGCTCATCACGAGCATATCGCGCAGATTATTTGAAGATTTATAAAAATGCTCCTCGAGCGTGATAAGATCGGATATACTGTCGTCCGTCGCGTCTGCGGGCGCGAATATATATTTCCGCTCGGCTCTTATGCCTATCGGGAGCTTCTCACCGCCGAGGGTCAGGAATCTGTCCTCGGTGAAATCCGGGTCTATACGCGAGCCGAGGGGTATTTTAAGCGAAAAGAACAGCAGAGTGTAACGCGACTTAACATCGCTTATTTTCCTTGACGGCAGGCTGTGCGAAGAGGTCGAAAAAGTATGCTTTGTCAGCGCGGTGATATACCCCGCGGCGTGGCGCATGCTCATGCCGCCGTCGCGGTTTTCGACGATTCCGCTGATTATCGTGTCGCCCTTTAAAACGGCGGCGTTTCGCTCCTGCATCGCAGTGCCGCTGAAAATTTCGAGAGTCTGTATCTGCCCGTCCGCCGCGGCGACTATATCGCACGGCGCATCATTTTTTTTGACACTCTTGCCGACTCCCTCGCGCACATCGACATTGACCGAACAACCGACTATATTAACAGACAGCCACGAAACATCCGGCAGAGCGGACATCGCTTCCTCGGCGACCGTGTGCGTGTCGAGCTGCTTTTTTCTCATTCCCGGATAGACGCCGAAGCGCTCGACCGTCTCTCTTATATCCTCTTCCGGCACTGTCTCGCAGCCCGTCACATTGACAGTCCATATCCGCCCGGAGAGCGCCGCCGTTATCAATATAAAGCACACCGCGCCGACCGCAAGCCCCGCATGGACGCGGTTTTTTGACAGCAGAAAAGGCAGGCCGCTCTTCTTGACTATTTTCATGCGCATGCCCGCTTTTTTGGCGCAGGGGCGCATCATGCGGTAGCCCTCGGGCGTCGTTCGCGCGAAAACGACGCCGTTTGTGCAGCAAACATCCCAATACGGAATATTCCCGCGCGAGCATAGATTCAGAAAGCGTTCCGGGAATCCCCCGCTTGCCCTCATGCAGACATAGCCGCGCAAGAAATTAAATACATCAGAAATATTCCCGCCCCCTATTTGCAGAATTCCATGCTCATTATTTCCCCGTGTATGACCGCCTGACCGAGGTCAAAAACATCTATGCTGAGCCCTTTGCCGCAGAAAACTATCTCTTCTTTGCCGGCGCTCAGGCGTATCCGCTCGCCGTCATATTCGAGCACGCCGTAGAGTCCGTCTATGCTCGCCTCGCGCCTGCCGAAAAATTCGACATGCACCTGCGAATATTTTCTCGATGAGTCGAGCGCGTTTATCTTTTTTATCATGTCCGCCGCCGAGCGCATCTTCCCGCTCTCTCTGCGTTTTGGCATGTGCATCCCTCTTTTCCCAAATAATGTATGCTCCCCCGGCAATAAAAAGAACGCAGGGTGAATATCAATATGACTGAGGGGTGATGACATGAGAGAGTATTTTAAAAAGGCTCTGCGCCGGCTGCCGCTTTTGGCGGCGACTTTATCGGCAGCTGCGCTCATTGTCGCCATGCCGTCGGTCAGCGCGGCGGGAGTAAAAAAAGGACTTCTTATCTGCGCTTCGAGCGCCGTGCCGTCGCTCTATCCGTTCTGCGTGCTCTCCGCTTTTTTCGTGCGCTCGGGGCTGTGCGGCTATCTCGGAAAATTTCTCAAAAAGCCCGTGCGGGTTCTTTTCGCCCTGCCCGGGAGCGCGGGCGCGGCGGCGTGCATGAGCTTTGTCGCGGGCTACCCTGTCGGCGTGGGAATGACTGCCGCGCTATTTTCCGACGGGCGCATCTCGCAGAGCGACGCGCAGAGAATGACCCTGTTCTGCGTCAACGCGGGTCCGGCGTTTGTCATAGGCGGAGTCGGCGCGGGGATGCTCGGAAGTGTTCGGGCAGGAGTCATAATTTTTGTGTCGCTCACCCTTGCGAGCCTCGCGCTCGGCGTGCTGACGCGGTTCATCCCGCATAATGAGACAGATGCGCACGCCGCCCCGGCTATTTCCGGTCTGCCGCTCTCCCGCGCGCTGACCGAGGCGGTCGCCGAGGGGACGAAAAATATGATCTCAATATGCGCGTGGATAGTCATGTTCGCCTGCGCCGCCCAATATATTCCGCTGCTGCGCCTGCCGGACTGGGCGAGTTTGCTTCTCAGCTGCACGCTCGAAGTCACCGGCGGATGCGCCTCGGCAGCCGGGGTGTTCAACATTCCAGCCATAGCGGCGGTGCTCGGCTGGGGCGGAGTGAGCGTACACTGCCAGATAATGCGGCACATAAAGACCTGCGGGACGCCGCTACCGTATTTTTTCTGCGCGCGCCTTGTCTGCGCCGCTCTCGCCGCGCTGTTCTGTGAGGGACTGCTTCGCCTGTTCCCGTGTCCTGTAAACACCGTTTCGCTGGGTTCGGTCGGCGCTCCGCAGATGTTCTCTTTCTCCGCGCCCGCCGCGTTTGCGATGCTTTTAAGCGGCGCGATACTGATATTGGAGCTTGATACAAACGAGAAAAAGTGTTAGAATAATAAAAAAGCGTTTAGGATGATAGATTTTGAAAAGCAAACTGCTCAACAAAAAGAGCATACCGCCGGCGTGCGAATACTGCTCAAGAGGCAGCGGCGCACCGGACGGCAAGACAGTACTGTGCCCGAAAAAGGGCGTCATGCAGAAGGATTCAAGCTGTTCCGCGTTCCGCTACGACCCGCTCAAGCGCAAGCCGAAGCAGCCAGTCGAGCTGCCGCAGTTCGATGCGAGCGATTTTGAGCTCTAATCAAACTGTTTTTTGTTCTCCGCTTATTGATTTAACGGCGGGAATAATGTAAAATAATAGCATCATTAAACAAAGGGTGATAGAAATGTCAATCAAGCACATGTACTACAGGCTTTATCAGGGCGTTTTCAGGATCGCCGTCAACTTCCTTGACTGGACTCCGCCCAAGATAATCTCCGGCCCCGGCTCCGTCAAGAAGCTGCCGCAGGTCATCAAGGAGAAGGGTCTGTCGAAGATGATGATCGTCACCGACAAGGGTCTTACCGGACTCAACCTGCTCGACGGCCTCTATGAGGGTCTCAAGGCAGACGGTATCGATTATGTCGTCTATGACAAGACTCAGCCGAATCCCTCGATAGACAATATCGAAGAAGTCCGCAAGCTCTATCTTGACAACGGCTGCCAGGGCTTCATCGCTTTCGGCGGCGGTTCTCCGATGGACTGCGCCAAGGCTGCGGCCGCAAGAGTCGTATGCCCCAACAAGACCGTTCAGAAGATGCGCGGTCAGCTCAAGATTCGCAAGAAGCTGCCCCCGTTCTTCGCGGTTCCCACCACCGCCGGCACCGGCTCCGAGACCACTCTCGCCGCTGTTGTTACCGACACCAAGACACACGAGAAATATGCGCTCAACGATCCCGTGCTCCGTCCGAAATACGCAGTTCTCGATCCCGAGCTTACAGTCGGTCTTCCGCCCCACATCACTTCGACCACCGGTATGGACGCTCTGACCCATGCGGTTGAAGCCTACATAGGCCACTCCAACACCAAGGACACCTCCGAGAAGGCAGAAGTCGCCACCAAGCTCATCTTCGAGAACCTCGAAGAGGCTTACAAGAACGGCAAGGATCTCCACGCAAGAGAGCAGATGCTCCTCGCCTCGCACTATGCGGGCATCGCGTTCACGAGAGCTTATGTCGGCAACGTCCACGCTATAGCCCATAACCTCGGCGGATTCTACGGCGTACCGCACGGACTTGCTAACGCCATTATCCTGCCCTATGTCCTCGACTTCTACGGCGAGACCGCCTATGAGCGCCTTGCAAGACTCTGCGAGTGCGCAGGCGTCGCGAAATCCGGTCAGACCGACGAGCAGAAGGCTCTCGACTTCATCCAGGCTATCAGAGACATGAACGCCAGAATGAACATTCCCGACAAGATCGACAAGATCCAGGAGAAGGACATCGAGACCATCGCAAAGCGCGCATGCAGAGAGGCAAATCCCCTCTACCCCGTGCCGAGAATCATGGATCTCGACGACTGCATAGCGATAATCCATCGCCTCATGCCGTAACAGAACAACACAACGAGCCGGAAGAAAATCTTCCGGCTCGTTTTTTATGCAATATAAAAAGGGTTGAGCGCATTTGCTCAGCCCTTCAGTCTGTCGAAAAGTCTGTAATACACGGTCTCAGGGCTCCCCTGTGTAAGGGGAGCTGTCACGGCGAAGCCGTGACTGAGGGGTTTCTGTGTGAAAGTCCAAAATACTCCGCATTTTTGGAAAATTGCAGCTTATTCAAAACAATCCCTCCGGCGCTTCGCGCCACCTCCCTTTACACAAGGGAGGCATTGATTCCTGCGAAACCCAAAAACCGGGTTTATCGATAAATTGAGGGCTGAGCGTATTGCTCAGCCCTTCATTTAATTTATTCGGCTTTTTCTTTATCTTTTTCCTTTTCCTCGCGGCGCTCGGCGAACCAGCCGCCCTTCTCGCGCTTTGAGTCGTCCTCCGCGTCCTCTTTTTCCTCTTCGACGGGGAGAATCTCAATCTTGACCTTGCCGATTCTTCTGTCCTCAACATTGAGAACGGTGAAGCGCAGGTTCTTATATTCGACAACATTCATCTCGCCGTCCTGCGGGAGATAGCCGAGCCTGCTGATAATAAAGCCACCGACAGTGTCGTAATCGCCCTCGGGGAGGGAGACATGGAACACCTCGTCAAGCTCGTCGATATAGGTCACGCCGTCAACGGTGAAAGTGGTGTCGTCGATCTTCGAAATCTCTTCCTCTTCGTCGTCATATTCATCCTGAATATTGCCGACTATCGATTCGAGCACGTCTTCGAGCGTCACTATTCCCGCCGTGCCGCCAAACTCGTCAACGACTATCGCCATCTGCGTGTGCTTGTCGGTCATCTGCTTGAACAGATCGCCGCAGGGCATCGATTCGGGGACGAAAACGGGCTCGCGGATAATATCGCGCAGGGTCACGTCCTCCGGCAGGTCGGTGCCGATATACTTGAGCAAATCTTTGACATACGCTATGCCGACTATGTTGTCGGGGTCGTCGTCATAGACGGGGATTCTCGAATAGCCGTTGTCCATCGAGAGCGAGACTATTTCGCTCAGCGGATCGCTTATCTCAGCCGCCGTCATATCGGTGCGGTGGGTCATTATATCTCCGGCGTCGAGGTCATCGAACTCGAAGATGTTGTTTATCATCTCTTTCTGCGAGTCCTCTATAACGCCCTTTTCTCCGCCGACATCGACCATCATGCGTATCTCCTCTTCGGTCACGGGCTCCTCCGATGCGTTCGGATCGTAGCCCAGCAGACGGACGAGACCGTTGGTCGACAGGGAGAGTATTTTTACGAAAGGCTTGGTTATTTTCTTGAAGCCGAGCAGTATTCCGACGACCTTGAACGAGACCTTTTCGGGCGCCTGCATGGCTATTCTCTTGGGCGCAAGCTCGCCCAGGACAAGAGAGAAATACGAGGTTATGAGCGTAATGACAACGACGGAGAAGCCGTTGATAACGCCTGCGGGGATTCCGCTCAGGACAGATATTTTCCCTATAGCTCCGGAGAGCATATCAACGAATGTCTGCGATGCGGATGCGGAGGTCAGGAAGCCTGCGAGGGTAACGCCGATCTGAATGGTTGAAAGAAATCCGCTCGAATCCGCGGTGAGCTTCAAAACCTGCTTTGCTTTTTTGTTGCCTTCCTCGGCCATTTTCGCGATCTTCGTATCGTTGAGGGAGATTATCGCGATCTCGCTCATCGCAAAGAAAGCATTGAGAAGAATAAGTACGAACAGCAAAATTATCTGAAAAATAAGATTGCCGGGGTCGGGGTCATCCATGAATGGATTAGCTCCTTTCGGTTGAAATATTATTCACCGTCGGCATATACGCCGAGATGTTAAGTTTTATTATACACATAAACATATTCTCTGTCAAATATTCAAACTCCGTCTCATTCAAAGCGGGAGCGCGTGAGGACTCCGCGCACGGATGCGAAGGGCAGGGAAAGACAAATTCAGTTGTTTTCGGCGAAAATCACGGAAAATCAGAGCTTTTGTGTCCGTTCGGAGCCGTGCCCGGCTGCATATTGGGTATTATATTACATTATATAGGCAGAATATGTGAACTTTGACAAATTTCAGAAAGGGCGAAACAAATATTTTCTATTATTTTAGTTTATTTATCTGTTTACATTGAAGCTCAAAAATGTTACTATATTCGTGGTGTCATTTGACCAATGCCATACGTTCAAACGTTTATTAAAATAGGGAGGAACATAGAATGGCAAGAATAGCAAAGAGCATGGACGGCAACAATGCTGCTGCATATGTGTCGTACGCGTTCACAGAGGTTGCCGGTATCTACCCGATAACCCCTTCGAGCCCCATGGCTGACTATGTTGATCAGTGGTCGGCAAAGGGCATGAAAAACATTTTCGGCACGACCGTCAAGGTCGCCGAGATGCAGTCCGAAGCAGGCGCTGCCGGAACCGTTCACGGTTCTCTGGCCGCAGGTGCTCTCACAACCACCTACACCGCTTCTCAGGGTCTGCTCCTCATGATCCCCAATATGTATAAGATCGCAGGCGAGCTGCTTCCCGCAGTTTTCCACGTATCCGCAAGATGCGTCGCTTCTCACGCTCTTAACATCTTCGGCGATCATTCCGACGTCTATGCATGTCGTCAGACCGGTTTCGCAATGCTTGCAGAAACCAACCCGCAGGAGGTCATGGACCTCGGCGCTGTTGCGCACCTCGCTGCAATCAAGGGACGCGTTCCCTTCATCAACTTCTTCGACGGCTTCCGTACCTCTCACGAGATACAGAAGATCCAGGTCTGGGATTACGAAGACCTCAAGGAGATGTGCGACATGGACGCTGTTGAGGCGTTCAGAAAGCGCGCTCTCAACCCCGAGCGTCCCGTAATGCGCGGCTCTCACGAGAACGGTGATATCTTCTTCCAGCACCGTGAGGCCTGCAACAAGTATTATGACGCTATCCCCGGCATCGTCGAGGAGTATATGGACAAGGTCAACGCCAAGCTCGGCACTGACTACAAGCCCTTCAACTACTACGGTGCTCCCGACGCTGACAGAGTCATCGTCGCTATGGGCTCCATCTGCGACGTTGCAGAGGAAGTTATCGACTACCTCACCGCCAAGGGCGAGAAGGTCGGTCTCGTCAAGGTTCGCCTTTACAGACCCTTCTCCGCTGACAGACTTGTCGCAGCTATCCCCGCAACCGCCAAGAAGATCGCTGTTCTCGACAGAACAAAGGAGCCCGGCGCTCTCGGCGAGCCCCTCTATCTTGACGTTGTTACCGCTCTTGCTACAAAGGGCGTGACCGCAAAGGTCTGCGGCGGCCGTTACGGCCTCGGTTCCAAGGACACTCCGCCTTCAAGCGTGTTCGCTGTCTATGACGAGCTCAAGAAGGACGAGCCCAAGAACCAGTTCACTATCGGCATCAACGATGATGTTACCCACCTGTCCCTCGAGGAGAAGGAAGCTCCCAACACCGCAGCTCCCGGCACCATCGAGTGCAAGTTCTGGGGTCTCGGCGGCGACGGCACAGTCGGCGCGAACAAGGACTCCATCAAGATCATCGGCGACCACACCGACAAGTACATTCAGGCTTACTTCCAGTATGACTCGAAGAAGACGGGCGGTATCACCATCTCCCACCTTCGTTTCGGCGACAACCCGATAAAGAGCCCCTACTATATCAACAAGGCTGACTTCGTTGCCTGCCACAACCCCTCCTATGTCGAGAAGGGCTACAAGATGGTCAACGATGTTAAGCCCGGCGGCGTTTTCCTCATCAACTGCCAGTGGGACGCTGATGAGCTCAACGAGAAGATGCCCGCAGAGGCTAAGCGCTACATAGCTAAGAACAACATCCAGCTCTACACCGTCAACGCTATTGATATCGCGGCAAAGATCGGTCTGGGCAAGCGCACCAACACCGTTCTTCAGTCCGCATTCTTCTCCCTTGCCAAGATTCTTCCCGAGGAAGAGGCTATCGGCTACATGAAGGAGAAGGCCCAGAAGTTCATGAAGAAGGGCAAAGAGATAGTCGAGATGAACGAGAAGGCTATCGACGCCGGCGCTACCGCATACGTCAAGATCGACGTTCCCGCGGACTGGGCTGACGCTGTTGACGCTCCCAAGGCTGTCAGCGAGAACGGCCCCGAGAAGCTCGTCAAGATGGTTGACTCCATCATGAGACCTGTCGGCCTTATGAACGGCGATTCTCTCCCGGTTTCCGTCTTTGTTGATCACGCAGACGGCACATTCGAGCAGGGCGCATCCGCCTATGAGAAGCGCGGCGTCGCGGTCATGGTTCCCGAGTGGAACGCAGAGACCTGCGCACAGTGCAACCAGTGCTCCTTTGTCTGCCCGCACGCAACTATCCGCCCGTACCTTCTGACCGAAGAAGAGGCTGCCAACGCTCCTGAGGGCGCAGCTATCGTCGACAAGAAGGCCGGCAAGGGCAAGGGCGTCTACAAGTACACCCTCGCTGTTTCTCCCCTCGACTGCATGGGCTGCGGCGTCTGCGTAGGCGTCTGCCCGACCAATTCGCTCAAGATGGTCTCCCGTGAGAGCCAGGATGCGAAGCAGTCCGTATTCGATTACATGGTCGCAAACGTCTCCGTCAAGGATGAGGTTGCAGACGGCACCGTTATCGGCAGCCAGTACAAGACTCCGCTGCTCGAGTTCTCCGGTTCCTGCGCAGGCTGCGCCGAGACCGCTTATGCCCGCCTGATAACCCAGCTGTTCGGCGATAAGATGTATATCTCCAACGCCACCGGCTGCTCGTCCATCTGGGGCGGCCCCGCTGCGACTTCCCCCTACACCACCAACAAGGCCGGCCACGGTCCCGCATGGGCTAACTCCCTGTTCGAGGACAACGCCGAGCACGGCTTCGGTATGCTCCTCGGTCAGAATGCTGTCCGCAACAGACTCATAGCAAAGGTCGAGGCTATCGCTGAGTCCGACAAGGCTTCCGACGAGGTCAAGGCTGCTGCTAAGGCATTCCTTGACACGAAGGACGATGTCAAGACCAACGGCGCTGCTGCCGACGCACTTGCCGACGCTATCAAGGATATCGACTGCGCAGACTGCAAGGATATCGTTGAGAACAAGGAGTTCCTCTCCAAGAAGAGCGTCTGGATCTTCGGCGGCGACGGTTGGGCATACGATATCGGTTTCGGCGGCGTTGATCACGTCCTTGCTTCCGGCGAGAACGTCAACATCATGGTCTTCGATACCGAGGTCTATTCCAACACCGGCGGACAGGCTTCCAAGGCATCTCAGATCGGTCAGGTCGCTCAGTTCGCGGCTGCCGGTAAGTCGATAGCCAAGAAGAGCCTTGCCGAGATAGCAATGAGCTACGGCTATGTCTATGTTGCTCAGATCGCTATGGGCGCTAACATGAACCAGACGATAAAGGCAATCGAAGAGGCTGAGGCTTATCCGGGCCCGTCGATCGTCATCGCCTACGCTCCCTGCGAGATGCACTCCATCAAGGGCGGCATGGTCAACTGCCAGAAGGAAATGAAGAGAGCTGTCGAGTGCGGCTACTGGAACATGTTCCGCTTCAACCCGATGCTCAAGGCAGAGGGCAAGAACCCCTTCACCATCGACAGCAAGCAGCCTGTCACCGAAGAGTATCGCAACTTCCTGCTCAACGAGGCTCGTTATTCCTCGCTGACCCGCTCGTTCCCCGAGCGCGCAGAGAAGCTGTTCAGCGAAGCTGAAGTCAAGAGCGTCGAGAGATATGAGCACCTGCTCAGACTCAAGGACCTCTATGCACCCAAGGCTGACTGATAAATAAACTAAATATGTTTTCCGCCGCGCTCCAAAAGAGTGCGGCGGTTTTTTGTTCAATTCGTCGGTTTATTTATGCTCGGCGGTGTGATATAATTAGATATATTCCAAGCCGCAAATCCATTGCGGGGACGAATATCAGACAAAAATGCTCCGGCAGCATCGGAGACGCACAGAGAATAAAGCGGGTAATTATTTTGGATAAAGCGAAAAAGAAAAGAATAATAGTTTATGTCTCGACGATAATTTTGTCGATAGTCTATCTGTTCACAGCATACAAAATTGCCATAGGCAACGGCGTTTTCGGCGACAAGGAGGACGTTGTTTCCGTGCGCGCAAAGGTACTGCGCATCACGGACGAACAAGAAACCGTCAGCGAAGAAGAAAGCGGCGGAAAAATCAGCATGCAGTACATATTCTTTGAGGCGAAAGCAACCTCCGGCAAAGTGCGCGGCAAGACCCTCTACGCCGTTCAGGAGAAGGATATGCTCTACGGTCTGCCCCAGCCCGAGGTCGAGGTCGGTGACAATGTTATTCTCGTCTATGACCCGAACGACGAGGGCACGGCGGACTACTACCTCTCCGACTTCTCGCGAATAACGCCGCTCGTGATGCTCTGCGCGTTTTTCTTCCTGCTGATACTGATTTTCGGGCGCAAGAAGGGACTCGATACGATAATATCGCTCGTGTTCACCTGTCTTGCAGTGTTCATTAATCTGATCCCTGCGATACTCAACGGACAGAATATCTACATTTGGTCGATAGTCACCTGCGTCTATATCACGGTCATGACGCTCGTTCTGATTGAGGGCTTGAATGTCAAGTGCCTTGCCGCGGGAGTCGGATGCGTGGGCGGCGTGCTCGTCGCGGGCGCTCTCGAACTGCTGCTGCGCGATCAGATAAAAATGTCCGGCGTGCTCGACTCGGAGTGGCTGTATCTCTACAATCTCCGCAAGGACAACCCGATCGACCTCAAGGCGATAATCTTCGCGATGATAATCGTCGGCGCGGTCGGCGCGGTGATGGATGTCGCTATGTCTATAGCCTCGTCGCTGTGCGAGATAAACGAAAAATCGCCCGATCTCCCGGCGCGTGAGCTGCTGAAATCCGGGCTCACCATCGGGCGCGACATAATGGGCACGATGGCGAACACGCTCGTGCTCGCCTATATCGGCTCGGCGCTCTGCTGCGTGCTCCTCATGGTCACTTACAGCAGCAATGTCAGCCAGATACTCAACCGCGAGCAGATAGCCGTTGAGATTCTTCAGGCGCTCGCCGGCTCGATAGGTATTCTCGCCGCCCTGCCGCTGACCGCGATAACAAGCGTGCTCTGTCTCAAGCCCCTGAACCGCATTAAACGAAGCGTTCATTGAACAAATTATCAGCCGTTCATTCTTGCAGGGCGTGGCTATTAAGAGCCCGATTGTCAAGACTGCACGTGTTGCCCAATTGCACTTTTGCAAAGTTTGAAGTTATCGGCAAGTGTTCAACGGCTCTATAACCGATACTGCCACCCAAAAATTGCATACCACTAAAACGACAAAAGCGGCCGTGCATCTGCACAGCCGCTCATTTTTTCTATCAGACTTCGGGGATCTCGAGCTCTATCTCATGGCCTATCTGAGCGGAACGGTAGATTCCGTCGAGGATAGCCTGGTTGTAGATAGCCTGGCTCGTCGGGACGGGTGCTTCGCCGCCCTCTTTGACGGCGTCGAGGAACTTTCTGACCTTCCAGTAGAACACGCCCTCCTCGGGCTCTTCGAGCATGGGGACGACCGTCTCAACCTCTGCTTCGCCGATGTTTCTGTATATTTTCAGCGGAGCGTCAATGCTGCCCCAGTGACCGGATGACGGAATTTTCAGTCCGGCCTTTGTTCCGAGAACGACCGTATCGCCCATGGTGTCGACGTTCATAGCCCACGCGGTCTTGAAGTCGATGGTCAGACCGCCCTCGAGGCGGACAAAGCCCGCCGCGAAATCGTCAACGCCGAAAACATCCTTGTATTTGTAGTCGTCCGCCTTGCCGAAATAATCGGAGAGGAAGCCCGTGACCGTCAGCGGCTTGGGATAGCCCATGCCGTTCAAAACCATGTCGAGCGCATAGCAGCCGATGTCGCCGAGTGCTCCGATGCCGCCGGTCTCTTTCTCGATAAAGGTCGTGCCGAACGGGGTCGGGATACCCCTGCGTCTACCGCCGCCTATCTGGATATGATAGACCTTGCCGAGCTCGCCGGACTCGATTATGTATTTTATCATCTGCATATTCGGGTTGTAGCGCGGCTGGAAGCCGACGGAGACTATCTTGCCGTTTCTCTTCTCTGCTTTTCTTATCTCGACAGCCTCTTCGAGGGTGACGCACATGGGCTTTTCGAGCAGGACATTGACGCCGTGATCGAGCGCGTAAATTGTGCACTCCGCGTGGGTCATGTTGTAGGTGCAGACGCTGACTGCGTCGAGCTCCTCGTTGTCAATGAGTTCCTTGTGCGAATGATAGACCCTGACTCCCTCGGGTGCGTTCCATTTTCTGAGGAACTCCTCCGCCTTGCCGTCGACAAGATCCGCCACGCCGACAAGCTCAACATCGGGCATCTTGAGATATTCGCTGATGTGGCTCTCGGCTATCCAGCCGGTGCCGATTATACCGACCTTGAGCTTCTTGCTCGTGTCGATACTGTAGTTGTCCTGATCCTTTGTGAAGAGGTTCAGGTCGTTTGCTCTTTTGTCAGACATTTTTTTACCTCGCTTATTTTTACGGGCTGCGCCCTTTTTTGCTTATATAATCTCGGCCTCCGAGAATATCATCTTGCACTCGCCGTCGGTCAGCAGACGCGCCTCACCCTCGCCGAGCGTGCTGTCAAGCTTCAGCGCGCCTATCGCCGTTCGGCGCAGCACAACAACGCTGTTTTCAACGGACGCGAACATTCTCTTGACCTGATGATACTTGCCCTCGCGTATCTGAACGCGCACCGTGGGCGGCTCATCGCTTATCTTTCTGAGCCTCGCGGGCAGGCACTCCGTGCCGTCGCCGAGCACCGCGCCCTGCCGCAGGATATCGAGCTGCTCTTCGTTTATATCGCTTTCGAGCGTCGCCTCGTATGTTTTATAGACATGGTGGGACGGCGAGATGAGTCGATGGGCAAAGTCGCCGTCGTCGGTGATTATCAAAAGTCCCGTTGTGTCTTTGTCGAGCCTGCCGGCAGGAAAGAGTCCGCGCCGGCTGAGCTCTGGCGGCAGAAGATCGACGACCGTCGGGCAGTCGGGATCCTTTGCGGCGCTGAGCACGCCGGAGGGCTTGTTGAGCATTATATAGAGATATCGGCGCACGGTGACAATCTTTCCGCTTATTTTAAGCTCGTCGGAATTTATATCGATCTGCTCGTCGGCCGCAAATATTTTTTTGCCGTTCACCTCGACCGCTCCGCTTCTTATGAGCTGCCTTGCGCCGCTGCGCGAGAGATTCATCTGCTTTGCGACCGTTTTATCGAGCCTGTCCATGCGGCGCCCCCTTTTTCCTGATGAAAGGATTTTACCACAAAATATAAAAATTAACAACATACAAATTAAAAATGCCGCAATATAATTGCTGTTTTGCCCTGCTGCCAAAAATATCCGCAAATTAAAAAATTCCGCTTCTAAATGCGCAGGAGCTGTCAATAATAAAACCAAACAGCAGAAATGCGCGGCATTGCCGGCAAAATCTAAAATTTTTATTGCACAACGCCGCCGACACAGAAAAATGCAGTATATTTTTTTGAAAAAAACCTTTTCAATGGGGCAAAAAGATGATATAATTTAGTGTCGTAAAATGTATTTTATTTCATTCGATTTTTACTGCTTTTTCGATATAAAAACTATATAGGAGTGAACAAATTGGAAAAGTTCGTGCTCAACGGCGGCATACCCCTCAGAGGAGAGGTCAGCATAAGCGGCGCTAAAAACGCAGTCGTAGCTATTCTGCCCGCAACTATCCTCGCTCAGGATGTATGTGTTATTGAAAACATTCCCAACATCAGTGATGTTTATTATATGACAAAAATTCTCGAACAGCTCGGCGCACGCATAAAGCGCCTGAGCAAGAGCACGCTCGAGATCGACACAAAGGGAGTCAACTCCTACGTCGTGTCGCACGATATGACGAAGCATCTGCGCGCTTCTTATTATTTCATCGGCGCGCTGCTCGGCAGATTCCACCGCGCGAAAGTCGCCATGCCCGGCGGCTGCAACTTCGGCGTGCGCCCGATCGATCGCCACATCAAGGGCTTTGAGTTGCTCGGCTCAACAGTCACGATAGGCGAAAATGCGATAATCGACGCCGCCGCCGAGAGGCTTGAAGGCAGCTCAGTTTATTTCGACGAGGCTTCTGTCGGCGCGACGGTCAATGTTATCCTCGCCGCAGTCAAGGCGAAAGGGCTGACCGTTATTGAAAACGCCGCAAAAGAGCCGCACATAGTTGACCTCGCGAACTTCCTCAACTCCATGGGTGCGGACATTCGCGGAGCGGGTACGGATACAATTAAAATCCGCGGAGTCGAGCACATGCACGGCTGCAACTATTCGATAATCCCCGACCAGATTGAGGCGGGCACATACATGGTCGCCGCCGCCGCAACGGACGGAAACGTTCTTATCAAGAATGTCATTCCGAAGCATCTTGAATCCATCTCCGCCAAGCTTATCGAGTGCGGCATCGATGTTATAGAAAATGACGACAGCATCAGAGTCTGCGCGAACGGCAGACCCGGCAAATGCACGATAAAGGCTATGCCATACCCCGGCTTCCCGACCGATATGCAGCCGCAGATGACCGCTCTTCTGAGCATCGCGGACGGCACGAGTTTCGTTTCCGAGGGAGTTTGGGATAACCGCTTCCGCTATGTCGAGCAGCTGACCCGCATGGGCGCGTCGATAAAGGTCGAGGGCAAGATGGCAGTTATCGAGGGCGTCGAACAGCTCAAGGGCGCACCCGTCAGAGCAGACGACCTGCGCGCGGGCGCGGCAATGATAATCGCCGGACTCATCGCCAAAGGCACAACCGAGATTGAAGAGATCTCGCACATCGACCGCGGATATGAGAACATTGTAGAAAAGCTCACCGGGCTCGGCGCGGACATTCGCCGCGTTGACAGACCCGAACCCGACGATATCTCAAGAGCAGTCTAAAAATACAAATGCAAGAATCCTGCATCGGTCATGCCGGCGCAGGATTTTTTAAAGGAGAAAAATATGGCAAAATTCTGTCCGCTCTTCTCTTCGAGCAGCGGCAACTGCATATACATAGGCACTTCCGACGGCGGCATACTCATCGACGCGGGAGTCAGCGCGAAAAGAATAACCGGCGCGCTCGAAAATATCGGCGTATCGCCGGACAGCATCAGCGCGATTTTCATCACCCACGAGCACTCAGACCACATAAACGGGCTGCGGGTCTTTGCGGGCAGCAGAAATATTGATGTCTACGCTTCGGCGGGCACGCTCAGGGCGCTCGACTCCATGGGCATACTCAATGGCAAGTTCACCGCACGCGAGATAAGCGAAAACGGCGCGGAGGCGGCGGGTATATATGTGAAACCCTTTGCAACGCCGCATGACGCCGCGCAGAGCTGCGGCTACACGGCTGTCACGCCGGACGGCAGGCGCATATCGATAGCGACCGACCTCGGCCATGTGACCGACACGGTGATGAACGCGATTTACGGCAGCGACCTCGTAATGCTTGAATCGAACCACGAGATAGACCTGCTGCGGCGCGGACCTTATCCATATCCGCTCAAGCAGCGCATACTCTCGGACATAGGGCATCTTTCAAACACTGCGTGCTCCGACGCGGCGGTGAAGCTGCTCGACTCGGGCACGGTGCGCTTCATGCTCGGGCATCTGAGCAAGCAGAACAACACGCCCGACCTCGCATATGAGACTACTCATTCGGCGTTCACCGTCCACGGCGCAAGGTCGGGCAGTGACTATCTGCTCGGCGTAGCGGGAGACAACGGAAAAGTCATAAGCTTCTGAACGGAGGGCAAGATGTACAACATTGACCTTATATGCATAGGCAAGCTCAAGGAGGACTACCTGCGCGGCGCGTGCGCCGAATATTCAAAGCGACTCTCGGCCTTCTGCAAGCTGAAGATAACGGAGCTCACCCCCTCGCGCATCCCCGACGACCCGTCTCAGGCGCAGATAGACGCGGCTCTCGCGGACGAGGGCAAGCGTATTTTGCAGCTTATTCACCCGTCGGCGCGTGTCTATGCTATGTGCATAGAGGGCAGGCAGCTCTCCTCCGAGGAGCTCAGCCGAGACATTGAGCAGGCGGCGGTCGACGGCAGCGGGAACCTTGTGTTTATCATAGGCGGCTCGCACGGACTGACTGACGAGGTCAAGCGCCGCGCGAACTTCAAGCTCTCGATGTCGAAAATGACATTCCCGCATCAGCTCGCACGTGTGATGCTTCTCGAACAGATCTACCGCGCGTTCATGATATCGAGCGGCGGAAAATATCACAAATAAAAATGCGGAACTGTGGCAATAGTTGCAGTTCCGTTTTTGCTATATCAAAAGACCGCCGTATCTTGTGATACAGCGGTCTTTGTTAATTTTTATATCAGAGATTAATATCTCTTTCCGCCGTGGCCGCCTCTGCCGCCGCGGTTATCTCTTCTTCCGCCGTCTCTGCCGCCGCGGTTGTCCCTTCTGGGAGCTCTGCGGGGCTCATCGGACAGGTCGTTCTCGGGAACAAGTCCCTCGACCTCGATGAGAGCGTCTCTGCGGGAGAGGTTGAGTCTGCCCTGGTCATCTATCTCGCGGACCTTGACTATGACCTCGTCGCCGACGGCAACGACATCCTCGACGCGGTCAACGTGCTTGACATCAAGGTGGCTGATGTGGACAAGACCCTCCTTGCCGGGAGCGATTTCAACAAACGCACCGAAGTCCATCAAGCGGGTAACAACACCCTTGTAGATAGCGCCGACCTCGGGATCGTTGGCTATTGTCTCAACCATGTTGAGAGCGCGCTTGGCGTCGTCAATGTCGATAGCGGAGATGAAGACGGTTCCGTCCTCCTCAACGTCGACCTTGCAGTTGCACTCTGCGCAGATCTTCTGGATAACCTTGCCCTGCTTGCCGATAACGTCGCCGATCTTCTCGGTGTCGATCTTGGTGGTGAGCATCTTGGGAGCATACTTGGAGAGCTCTTTTCTGGGCTCGGAGATAACGGGCAGCATGACTTCATCGAGGATGTAGCAGCGTGCCTTGTAGGTCTTGTCAAGAGCCTCGCGGATGATGGCGGGGGTCAGACCGTGTATTTTAAGATCCATCTGGATAGCGGTGATACCCTTCTTGGTGCCGCCGACCTTGAAGTCCATGTCGCCGAAGAAGTCCTCAAGGCCCTGGATATCGACCATGGTCATGAAGCGATCGCCCTCGGTAACAAGTCCGCAGGAGATACCGGCAACGGGAGCCTTTATCGGCACGCCGGCAGCCATAAGCGAAAGGGTCGAGCCGCAGATGGAAGCCTGCGAAGTCGAGCCGTTGGACGAAAGAACCTCGGAGACGAGGCGCAGGCAGTACGGGAACTCCTCAACGCTCGGGATAACGGGCAGAAGAGCACGCTCTGCAAGAGCACCGTGGCCGATCTCGCGGCGTCCGGGGCCTCTCGAGGGCTTGGTCTCGCCGACCGAGTACGAGGGGAAGTTGTAGTGGTGCATATAGCGCTTGGTGTCCTCGCCGTCGATGCCGTCAAGAATCTGAGAATCGCTGACGGGGCCGAGGGTGGTGACGGTCAGAACCTGAGTCTGGCCTCTGGTGAACATACCCGAGCCGTGAACTCTGTCAAGCAGGTCGATTTCAGCCGCAAGCGGGCGAATCTCATCGATGCCTCTGCCGTCAACGCGCTTGCCGTCGTCAAGCAGCCAGCGGCGCACGACGAACTTCTGGGTCTTGTAAAGGCAGTCGTCGATCTTCTCTATCTCGTCGGGATAAATCTCGTCGAACTTCTCATGAACCTTCTCATAGATGGGCTTGAGGCGCTCGTCACGGATGCGCTTGTCATCGGTGTCAAGAGCAACGCGGATATCGTCGATAGCGAAATCCTTGATAGCCTCGTACATCTCGGGCGCGGGATCGTTTGATGGGAAGTCGATCTTCTTCTTGCCAACTTCTGCCTGGATTCCCTTTATGAACTCGACGATGCGCTGGTTCTCCTTGTGGGCGAACATGATGCCGTCGAACATCTCGTCATTGGTGACTTCCTTTGCACCCGCCTCGATCATTGCGACGAGGTCGGAGGTGGAAGCGACGGTGACAGCCATGCGGCTGACTTCACGCTGAGCCTCGGTGGGGTTGATGACATACTCGCCGTCGATAAGGCCGACGCTCACGCCGGAGATCGGGCCGTCCCACGGAATCTCGGAAATGGAGAGCGCGATGGAAACGCCGAGCATAGCGGCGATTTCGGGCTGGCAGTCGGGATCGACCGACATAACGGTAGCCACGACGCTGACATCATTTCTCATATCCTTGGGGAACAGAGGACGGATGGGTCTGTCGATAACTCTCGATGCAAGAGTTGCCTTCTCGCTCGCTCTGCCCTCACGGCGCTGGAACGAACCGGGAATCTTGCCAACGGAATAGAGCTTCTCTTCAAAATCAACTGAAAGCGGGAAGAAATCCACGCCCTCTCTCGGCTTTGCAGCCATGGTTGCGGTGCAGAGCACGTCGGTCTCGCCGTAACGGACGAGGCACGAACCGCCTGCGAGCTGAGCCATCTTGCCGACTTCAACAACGAAGGGTCTGCCGGCGATCTCAGTTTCAAACTTTTTGAAATCCTCGAACATAGTTTTACCTCTTTGTATTTATTTCCACAGACCCCCGGACTTAGCAATAAATCCGTTCCCCGGCTTCCCGGAGCCCCGATTCACTGCTAAAACCGTTGCAGTCTGTCGATTGTGAGTTCAGAAAAGCAGGCAGAAATAAACTCCTGCCTGCTCGTCGTGCAATTATTTACGGATACCGAGTCTGGCAATGATCGCACGGTAGCGCTCAATGTCAACCTTCTGAAGGTATGCCAGGAGATTGCGTCTGTGACCGACCATCTTGAGAAGGCCGCGGCGCGAATGATGATCCTTCGGATGCTCCTTAAGATGCTCTGTCAGGTCGCGGATTCTCTTGGTGAGAACAGCGATCTGGACTTCCGGAGAACCGGTGTCGCCCTCATGGATAGCGTACTCCTGCATAATTGCGGTTTTTTCTGCCTGAGTCATTTCTTTTCACCTCATTTTAATATTTGCTCCGAAACCCAGCAAAAGGCCGGTGAAAACCTCTTTGAGGTTTGATCCATAAGCCGAGTAGCGGACGCATACAATGGTATTATACCAGTAATCAATCGGTTTGTAAAGAATTTTTTGAAGATTTTGCGTTTTCGCCCGGTTTGATATCGGACACCGAAAACCGTTGCCTGACGGGTCGCGGCGTGATATAATTTAGAAAGAACACGGAGGTGCTTTTATGTCAAGAGGAATTGACGGAACTTTTTTTGAAATTCACCATCACAACACGGCGGAGGGCAAATACTGGAACCCCGCTCTCGACTCCTTTACCGCCGAAAACTGGCGCGAAAAAGTTCGCGAGATAGCGGCGCTCAAAATGGAGTACATAGTCGTTATGGCTACTGCGCTCTATGACCGCTGCTATTTCGAGTCGTCCGTTTTTCCTTTGGCGGATATTCCCTGCGCCGACCCTATCGAGGCGGTGCTCGACGAGGCGGACAAATGCGGCATAAAGGTTTTCCTCGGCAACGGCTTTTACGGCGACTGGACGAAGCCAGGAGTCAACATAACTTCCGGCGAGGTCATTGACCGGTCTTTCAAGGCGATGGACGAGCTGACCGAAAAATACGTGCATCACAGCAGCTTCTACGGCTGGTACTTCCCGGACGAAACTTGTATAATCCTGCGCTTTTCGGGGAATTTCATGAAATATGTCAATCTCTGCTCCGCCCGCTGCCATGAAATTACGCCGGACAAAAAAACGCTCATCGCGCCCTACGGCACGAATCTTACGCTCACGAATTCAAAATATATCGACGCGCTCGCCTCGCTCGATGTCGATTTCATTGCGTATCAGGACGAAATCGGGGTCAAGAAGACGCGCGTGTGGCAGAGCGAGAGAATATTTGAGCGCCTCAAAAAAGCCCATGATAAAGCCGGACGCGCCGCGCTCTGGGCTGATATCGAGCTGTTCAAATTCGAGGGCATGGTGTATAAAAGCGCATTGCTCCCCGCCGATTTCAAAC
This sequence comes from Oscillospiraceae bacterium, assembly GCA_003514385.1. Classification (GTDB taxonomy): domain Bacteria; phylum Bacillota; class Clostridia; order Oscillospirales; family Acutalibacteraceae; genus CAG-177. The sequence goes on from DOQR01000006.1 coordinate 112,695, forward strand.
GAATCGAGCGGCAGATAGCAAACGTAGCGCCGTATGCGGACAAGATAATCGGATATCAATATATCGGGCTGATGAACCCCGATAATTCCGGCTCGTTCGCCGGGCACGAGAGCTCTGCGAAGCTTTACAGGCAGTATGCGGAATATCTGAATAAATAAGCGCGCCGTATGAACGCGCATTTCGAATATGAAAACGCCTATATGCGGTGAATTTATTTTAACGGTGATTTTATGAGCGACTTGAGATTCCGCTGTCTTGTTGACAACGATTTCTGCGATATTGCTCCTTTCGAGCCCTATATTGAAAAAGGCTCGTCGGATATGGGCTTGGTTCTAATAGCTTTCGACGAAAGCGAGCTTGATACAGTCAAAAGCCTTTTAAATGAAACTCAGCTCGAGGGCAGCGACGGATATTTATATACACTGTCGCAAGGCTCCGTCGAGAAAAAAGGCAAAATGCCTCATTCTGTTATGAAGGCATACAGATACTATAAGCGCTATAAGAAAAAGCAAAACAGGGCAGCCACAAATATTGAGAAAAAACTCAGCCGCAGCGGCGACGGCATAAAGAAAGTATCTGGCGGAAGATTTTCGACCTATAAATACACCGACCGAGAGAATAAAATATGCTTTCCTTTCAGGCTTCGTGCAAGCAAAAATAAAAACGATCCGTTATTCGTTCTCTTACACGGCGCGGGCGCAATGGGCAGTGATAATTTTAAACAGCTGTTTGACAACATACCGTTGTACAAGCAATTATTAAAAACAGATTGCAATATTCTTTTGCCGCAGGCACCTTTCGGCTCAAACAGAGGCGAAGCGATGCAGAATTATATAAAATCGATAAAGAAGCTTACCGATGAGTTGCCTGCAGATTTCGACAGAAAGCGCATATATATCATCGGCACTTCCTTCGGCGGCTGCTGCGTCTGGCAGCTTGTCTATCTTTTTCCCGAATATTTTGCGGCGGCAGTGCCCGTGATGGGCGGCCTGTGCCCGGATCGCCGCTACGAAAAATATGACATTCAGCGATTAGTCAAAACGCCGATCTGGGCGGCGCATTCGTCGGACGACACAAATGTAAAAATAGACAGCGACGATTACTACGCCGCCGAACTCAAAAAACTCGGAGCAGACATAAAATACACCCGCTGGGACAAGTATGGGCATACAATGTCCGGCAAATTCTACAGAACAGAAAAGTGGGCAGAATGGTGTCTGAGTAAGAAATTGAGATAGTCGGATTGGGATTCTGCGACAAAATCCAATTTATATACCCACCCCACAAATAAATTATAAACCGAGCCGCAACAGATTGAACTGCTGCGGCTCGGTTATTTTATCCGTTCTTTTTCAAATAATTTTTACTGCGTTCTGAGTATCTCCTCGAGCTCGTCGGCGGTGATATCACCGCCCGCGCTCTCCTCTTTGAGCAGACCGTTGTAGCGGCCTATCCAATAGGGCATAATGAGATTGTATGAGCCGTTGACGCCGATGCTATTGTCCCATCTACCCTGGCGGGCATGGAAGAAATCAGTACCCGTGCCGCCGCGCTCATCCATTGCAACGGCATAGGGTATCGGCTTCTCGGTGTTTTTATACCAGAGCATGCCGTCCTCTTCGCGGGCATCGAGGCGTGTGGTGTTGTCGATAAATATCTCGCGGGAGCTGACGGGATAGCGCGAAGCCTGCCATGCAAGAACATCTTTGCAGGATCTGCCGAATGCGTCATATTTCTCCTCGTCGGGGTACATCAGCTGATAGACGAGCGACCATTCTATATCGCGCCCGTATTTTTCGAGCCTCCACCAGCAGTCCGCGCCGCGCCTGAACTTTTCGAGCAGTATCGGATCATCCTCGAGCTGCGACATGGTGTAATAGACTATCGCCGCCATGCGCGTGTCGGAATAATTCATCGTCTTGACGACCATCGGGAACAGCGTCTCGGAGTCAAGCTCCTCGTTGTGCAGAAATTCTTTTATCTTGTTTTCATATCGCTCGTAGTGCTCGCAGGCGAGGTCGGCGTAACGATAGGGCTCTTCGAGCGCGAGCTTGCGGTATTCTTTATCCCAGCGCTCGTTGCCTGTGACATGATGCGCTACTTTAAACAGCTGGAGCAGGATCATCGTGCCGAGCGGTCCGTCCTCGTAGCCCTCGCAGTCGCGGTTGAGATAATATTCCCTCGTCATGCGCGCCCATGAGGTCGGCTGACCGCCTGCGTCCGTATGGGCATAGTCGTTGTCCGCGAAGTGGCGGGCGTGGCGCTCGGCTATCGTCGCGATTATCTCGCGGAGCTCCGGGTCGTCCTCGCCGAGTATGTCATAGGCGAGCTGCCATATCGCATAGTGTCCGGTAAGCTCATCGTTCGAGGTGTCGCATTTATAGACTATATCGTCGTCGCCCCAGTGCTTGCCGGTCGCGGGGTCAACCTCGTCCGCATAGAGGCGGCGCAGGCGCTCGGGTATTTCGAGCGAGCTGTCAACGGTAAGCAGTCCGGGCAGATCATCGCCCTTGTCGCTGCTCGTGGGCACGCGCACGCTGACAAGCTTTCCGTCGGGGTCATAGACTTTTTTGAAGAAAACGCCGTCATGGAACGGTATCGGGTCGTTGACGGGATCGGTGACATGATAAGAGCGCGCTATATAGCCCTCGACATTGCGGAAAACTATCTCCGGCACCGCGTCGCGCTCCGCCCAGTCGTCTTCATCGACGGGACCGAGCTCGGCATGGATAAAGCCTGCGGGTCCGACATCGGGAATGTTCAATTTTCCCTCTCTGCCGCGCTTGAGGTAACCCTTTGAGGCGCGGTTTGTGCCGGGCTCGTTGTAGCGGACGAACGCCGCGACCTTGCCCTTCCACGAGGGTATGTATTCGAGCAGGAGCACAGCCTCCGTCCAGCGGGTCGCAACTTTGCGCGCGTGCTCGACCTGCTCGGGAGTATATTTCGGGTCATTCTTCATCACGCCGTAGCGGCAGATGTCGCCCATCGCGACGAGGGCAGTCCAGAGTCCGTCGTTGTCGGACTCATGGGGCTCCCAGCGGTTTCTCTCGGCGCTCCAATCAGTGCCGCTGAGCATTCCGCGGCGCTGAACTATCCTCTCGTCCATGGCAGAATGAAGATTCGCCTTGTGCTCGACCGAAAGCATACGCATTTCAATATGCGAAACGCCGGTTTCGGTCAGCACCCACACGCCGTCTTTGCCGTCAGGCTCAACAGCTTTGACTTTATTATCAAACATGCAGGCGTCGGCTCTGAAGCACTGCACGCGGTCGAGCTCATCCTTTTCGCTCTCGTCCACGCGCCAAAGTCCCTCATTCGTGCCTATCCAAAAAACATTCTTGCCGTCAACGCAAAAGCAAGTTACATCGCCGGAAGCTATAAACTCCGGCAGGCGTTTCTTTTCATTTTCGCCGAGTTCTTTTTTCGCCAGAGCCTCGAGTTCTGCCGCCTTTTCGGGTCTCTCTTCTTTTTTGTACCGCATCGCAACGCGCATCAGGCGCGCCGAAAGCGAAGCCGGTTTTCCGTGGTAATCGTGTTTCATCGGCGTCCCTCCTGAGATAAATTTACACATTATATATTATATCAGAGGTCAGCCCTCGGAGTAAAGCTTTTTTCCGATTCTCCGCAAAAGTATCAATCCCAGAGCCATTTGGAAAAATACGTGTTTTGATAATAAATGACTCTCTCTGTCCTCTCCCCGTCAGAAAAAATATGCTGCGAGCCGAACTGCTCGACTTCGCTGAAGCCGCGATTTTTCATATATTCCGTGAACAGCTCGTAGTCCGGTCGGGCGACAACTACTCTCGGCGTGCGTTGTATCTCAACATATTCCCTGTCGGCAGCCGTCACCTGCACAAATCCGTTGGCGGCAGCAAAAAAATTCGCCGTGCCGAATTTTGCGAACGATATCAGACTGCCGCCGAGCAAAAAGGTGAGCAACAGAACCACCGCAAATGCGGATATCACAATATGTCTTTTCCTGTTAATCTTCCCTGCAAAAGCTTTGAGCCGCTTTTCGTCATCATTTTCCGTATCCGAAACGGCAGACTCAATAACATCGGTGACTTTCTGCTTTTCGAGCTCCGCGCGGCACTCAGCGCACCCGATAAGATGCTCTTCAACGAAAGATTCCGTGTCCGCGCTCACCATTTTATCAGCATACAGCGGCAGAATATCGCGAATGATATTGCACTCATTTCTCATTTTCGTTCTCCTCCAATCCTGTTCTTATCATGCTACGCGCCCGATGATAAGTGACACACGCCCAGTTTTCGGTTTTGCCGAACAGCTCGCCTATCTGCTTATAGCTGAGCTGCGCAAATACGCGCCACATAAACACCTCTCTGTACGGGTCGGGAATAGAGCGCAGGATTTTCCGCGCCCTCATTGCCTCATCGCGCTTCAATATCTGCTCTTCGGCGTTTCCTTCAAAGGCAGGCAGATTGAAGAGAACGGAATCATCGACGCTATCCGTCCGAGCGGATTTTTTGAGATAAGTATAATAGCAGTTTTTTGCTATCTGACACAGCCAAACGCGGATGTCGCACTCGTCGCGAAAGCCTTTTATCGAACGCATGGCCTTATAGAAAGCTTCGCTCGTGATATCTTCGGCTATATCCTCGCTGCCCGAGAGTCGTTTGATATAAAGAAACACATCGTCGAAATAATCGCGGTATATTTTTTCAAACTCCGTCACTCTGCCGCCTCCTTTCATATATAAGACTGCGCTAAACTCAAAATCTTACAAAATTTTTAAAGCGGCAATTAAATTTTTAACCGCCGCTTTTGCTTTTATTTGAAATTTAAATAATCACGCGGCCGCGAATATATATTCGTATATCACATACGCGTGTATCATGCTGCCCGCAATCATGAACATATGAAACGGCACATGGAACCACGGGTGTTTTCTGCCTACGGCGCAGAATATCGAGCCGAAGAGATAAACCACGCACCCAAGCACGAGAAGCAACAGCGCATGGACATTTATCTCATCGATAACCGCAAGCGAACATGAGAGCATCACCGCGCCGGCGATTATATACACCGCGACGCACGCGGCTTTCGTCTTCTGGAAAAAGAAAAGCTTCGCGACGAGCCCGAATATCACGCTCCCCCAGCCGAGCAGGAGCACGGCGGCGCAGCAGAATTTGTTGTGATTATAGAGCGTAATGAGCGCGCACGGGGTCGCAGTGCCGGCGAGCAAAATCGGTATAACGGAGTGATCGACAAGACGGGCTGTCCGCTTCGCTTCGCCCTGCGGCAAGCCGTGATAGACTGCCGACGAGCCGTAGAGCAAAATAATCGAAAGTCCGTAGACTACGGCCGCTGCCATATATCTCGCGCTGCTAAAAGGCGCTGCCTTTTTGATCAGCAGAATGAGCACCGCCGCGCCGAGCACTGCGCCGAGCGCGTGAGTGACGCAGTTGAGCGCATCCTGCGCCTTTGTGTATTCTATAAGCTCCACGCTGTCTTTGTTTTTCATGTTCAGACCTCCGAAGCACTGATAGATAAAGTTTACTCTCTATAGCATGATAAAGTCAACAGGGTTTTTAGCGCAAAAAATTATCCGCCGCACAAATTGCAGCGGATAATTGAATTTTAGTCTATCAGATGTTCTTAAGCAGGTTCGGGAGTCCCTTGACAACGGCGGGGATCGCCTTGCCTATAAGGACGAGTATGCCGCGTCCCATAGGCTTCTTGTCGTTGAGAATATCCAGAAGCTGATGTCCGAGTTCCTCGCTGAACACACCCATGCTCATGGAGACGAAGTTCTTGACGGGAGTCTGGAGCGCGATGGAGCACGCCATGCCCTCGCTACCGACGAACTTGCGCAGCATCTTGCAGAGTTTCGCGCCGTTCTTTCCGCAGGCGGAGTCCTCAAGAGTGTTGGCGAATGTCAGATTCGGATAGTCGTGAATCTCACTTTCGGGAATCTCATGGCCGAGAAGAGCTTTGAACTGATCGTCCGGGACATTCATAACATCCGCTGAATAATAGGCGGGCATGGTCTCTCTGAGATCCTTGACGGGGGCGTCAACGGTGCTCTCGACCTTTACACTGCCCTCGAGGCGGATATCGCGGCTCGATGCGCCGACGAGAATCTTATAATTATCCGTCTCAACATGCCAGTCGCCGAGATCGATATCGTAGAACGCGAACGCGCGCTTGCTGAGCTCGATTTCGACTTCTTTCTCTTCTCCGGCCTTGAGGAAGACTTTCTTGAAGCCCTTGAGTTCCTTCTCGGGACGGAAGATGGTGCTGTTTTCCTGGGCAACATAGAGCTCGGCAACCTCTGCGCCGTCTCTGTCGCCGGTGTTCTTTATCTTGAAGGAGACCTTGAGAGTATCGGTATCCTTGATGCTGTCCGCAGAGACCTTGAGGTCGCTGTACTCGAAAGTGGTGTAGGACAGACCGAAGCCGAACGGGAACAGGACGTTCTTCTTCGCGGTGTCATAGTAGCGGTAGCCGATATACAGACCCTCGCGATACTCGACAGTAGCGGTATGTCCGGGGAAGTTGTTGTAGCAGGGAGTGTCCTCGAGCGAGAACGGATAGGTCTCGGCAAGCTTGCCGGAGGGGTTGACATCGCCGAAAAGGATATCGGTGACTGCGCTGCCGCTCGCCTCGCCGCCGAGGTAGCTGTTGAGCAGAGCCTTTGTCTCGCCTATCCACGGCATCTCGACAACCGCGCCGCCCGCAAGGACAACAACGATGTTCTCGGTGACTCCGCGTATAGCGCTGAGCAGGGCGACATGCTCGGGCGGGATGCGAAGATGGGTTCTGTCGAAGCCCTCAGACTCGAACTCGTCGGTAAGACCGATGAACAGAACTGCGACATCCGCTTTCTTTGCAGCTTCGACTGCATCGGCTATGTAAGTCTCGGGAGAATTTTTCTTCTCCTTCTTAGTCATCGCGTAGCCATCGGCATAGATAACATCGATGCCCTCTTCGAACATGGTGTTATATGCGCTGTCGATTTTTATAGAGTTGACAAGAGAGCTGCCGGCGCCCTGATGACGCGGCTTCTTTGCCATCTGACCGATAACTGCGACCTTTGCCTTCTTGCTCAGGGGCAGGATATTGTCGTCGTTCTTGAGAAGCACCATGCTCTCGCGCGCAATCTTGCGTGCCGCCGCGTGATGCTCACCCGCATTGTAGCCCTTGCCGTCTGCAAGAACTTCCTTTGCGCGCATGATAACATCAACAACGCCGTCGACCATCTCATCGAGGAAGTCCTCGCTGATCTCGCCGCGCTTGACTGCGTCATATATCTTTCTGTTGCCGTCGCCGTTCGAGGTGGGCATCTCGAGGTTCTGACCTGCGAGCAGACCGAGAACGCGGTCGTTCTCTGCGCCCCAGTCAGTGACTATCATGCCCTCAAAGCCGAAATCATGGCGGAGGACATCGGTAAGGAGCCACTTGTTTTCCGCGCCGTAGACGCCGTTGAGGCGGTTATACATGCACATGATGGTCCAGGGCTGAGACTCCTTGACGGCTATCTCATAAGCGGTGAGATATATCTCGCGCAGAGTTCTCTCGTCAACAACTGCGCTGACGGTCATTCTGCGGGTCTCCTGGCTGTTGACCGCGTAATGCTTGAGCGAAGTGCCGATACCCTTGGACTGAACGCCGTTTATGAAAGCGGCAGACATCTTGCCGGCAAGATACGGATCTTCAGAAAAATACTCAAAGTTTCTGCCGCAGAGGGGCGAACGCTTCATGTTGGTTCCGGGTCCGAGCAGGACGGACACCTTCTCGGCTATGCACTCTTCGCCGAGGAGCTCGCCCATGCCGTAGATAAGCTCGGGATCCCATGAGCAGGCGGTCGTGGCAGCGGTGGGATAGCAGACAGCAGGAATGCCGCCGAGCAGCGCATCCATGCCTTCGCCCTTCTTATCCTTCTTCTTGGGCTCGTCCTTATCATGGGTGCCTACGCTGTTGCGTATACCGTGAGGGCCGTCGCTCCAGAGTATGGACGGTATGCCCAGACGCTCGATGGATGCGGTGTGCCAATAGTCGCTGCCGGAGCAGAACGCGACTTTTTCTTCCAGCGTCATCTGCGAGATGAGATCTGCGTGTTTCATTAAAAAGCCTCCAATTTTCACTTGATATTTATAAAAATGAGTTAGTTTCAAATGAGTCAACGCGTGTCGAACGCACGCCATATAAAGTGATTATATCATACATCCGAATAAAAAGTAAATATAAAACGGCAAAGAACTGCGCTCATTTAATACAAATTATCCGAAAAATAAAACTGCGGGCAACACTTTTCGGCAAAGTGTCCCGCAGTCCGATTAAAATGAAAAAACTGCCATGGAAGAACCACAGCAGTTTTTGTTATTCAAAGTTAAATTACTTAACCTCGACAGTTGCGCCTGCCTCTTCGAGCTTAGCCTTAGCAGCCTCAGCGTCGTCAGCAGAAACCTTCTCCTTAACAGCCTTGGGAGCGCCGTCAACGAGCTCCTTAGCTTCCTTCAGGCCAAGGCCGGTGATCTCACGGACAGCCTTGATGACGTTGATCTTAGCAGCGCCGGCAGAAGTAAGGATAACATCGAACTCGGTCTGCTCCTCAGCAGCAGCAGCGCCGCCCTCAGCGGGAGCAGCAACAGCAACAGCAGCAGCAGCGGAAACACCGTATCTCTCCTCAACAGCGGAGACGAGCTCGGAAAGCTCGATAACGGTAAGGGTGTCAAGAGTCTCTAAAATGCTTGTAATTTTCTCGTTTGCCATTTTGAATTACCTCCAATTAGTAAGTTAGCTTTTTCTTTAAGCTTCGGCTGCCGCCTCTTCAGCGGGAACCGGGGTTGCGCCGCCCTTTTCAACAAGAGCCTGCATAGCTCTGGCGAAAGCGGCGATGGGTGCGTTGAACGCGTTGCAGACGGTAGCAAGAAGCACGTCCTTTGAAGGCAGCTTTGCAAGGCTCTCGACAGTGTCGACGCCTATGACCTTACCGTCCAGGAAGCCCTTCTTAACAGTGAAGGTCTTGCTGGTGCTTGCAAATTTGCAAAGGATGCGGGCAGCGGCGGTGTAGTCCTCCGCGCTGGTTGCGATAGCGGTTGTGCCCTCAAGAACATCATCGATATCGGAAAGCTCGGCCTTCTCGGCTGCAAGCTTGAGGATAGTGTTCTTGACGACTGCGTACTTGACGCCCGCCTCACGAAGATCCTTACGCAGCTTTGTGTCGTCCTCAACAGTGATACCCTTGTAGTCAACGATAACACCTGCGACGGAAGAGCTGAGTGTGTCTGCAAGATCGCTCACGATCTGCTTCTTCTGTTCAAGAATTTTTTCGCTTGGCATAGTTTCACCTCCGGAAATGGTGGTTGCAAAGGCAAAAGGAAAAACCCTCTTCCGCAAGCTGGGAAAAGGGTTGAATATCTGCATAATACGCAGCTGTACTGCGCGCAGCTTCCTTTCCTCGGCAGGCGGTTTTCACCTTATGCCGGGCCTAAAGCCCGTTGCACCTGCTGTCTTTGGTTAGAACAGCTTTATTATATTAACACACGAACTGGCGCGTGTCAATAACTTTTTTATTCGGCAGAGCCCGCGTTGAGAACCTTAGAGGGGTTGATGCGGATGCCGGGGCCCATGGTCGAAGCAACGACGCAGGACTTGATATACTGACCCTTGGACGAAGCGGGCTTAGCCTTGACTATAGCGTCGAGCAGGGTGTTGAAGTTCTCACCGAGCTTCTCAGCGCCGAAGGAAGCCTTGCCGATGGGGCAGTGGATGATGTTGGTCTTGTCGAGACGGTACTCGATCTTACCGGCCTTAGCCTCGTTAACAGCCTTGGCGACATCGGGGGTAACCGTGCCTGCCTTGGGGCTGGGCATAAGACCTCTGGGGCCGAGAACCTTACCGAGACGGCCGACGAGACCCATCATATTCGGAGCAGCGATAGCGACATCGAAATCCATGAAGCCCTCGCCCTGGATCTTAGCGACAAGATCCTCAGCGCCGACGATCTCAGCGCCTGCGGCAGCAGCAGCCTCAGCGTCTGCGCCCTTAGCGAAGACGGCTACGCGAACCTTCTTGCCGGTGCCGTTCGGAAGAACGACAGCGCCTCTGACCTGCTGGTCAGCGTGGCGGGAGTCAACACCCAGGCGGATGTGGACTTCGACAGTCTCATCGAACTTTGCCGTTGCAGTCTTAACGGCTATGTCAAGAGCCTCGCTGGGCTCATAAAGGGCAGCTCTGTCAACAAGCTGAGCGCCCTGGTTGTATTTCTTACCGTGTTTCATTATAGTTTCCTCCCAATCGTGTGGTTAAATCGGATTCTTCCTCCCACAGGAAGCATCAATCAGCAACTGTGACGCCCATGCTGCGTGCGGTACCTGCTATCATGCTCATAGCGGTCTCGATGTTTGCAGCGGTGAGGTCGGGCATCTTCTGCTCGGCGATCTTTCTGATCTGCTCGGTAGTGATCGTTGCGACCTTTGTCTTGTTGGGAACGCCTGAACCGCTCTCGATTCCGCAAGCCTTCTTGATGAGGACCGCGGCGGGCGGAGTTTTTGTTACGAATGTGAAGGAACGATCCGCATAGACGGTGATGACGACGGGGATTATAAGACCCATGTCATTCTTCGTTCTCTCATTGAATTCCTTTGTGAACGCCATGATGTTGACGCCGTGCTGACCGAGCGCGGGGCCGACGGGCGGAGCCGGAGTTGCCTTACCGGCGGGAATCTGCAATTTGATTAAGCCAACAACTTTCTGTGCCATGACTTGCACCTCCATAAGAATGTGGTAAATGTCGGGGAAACATCCCCTCCCACGGGAGCCGAAGCTCCGCGCGCATAAAGCGCTATAATAAGGACATAGAGTCCGTATTACCGGGATAAAAAATTACTTTTCGAGTTCGACCTGATCGAGCTCAAGCTCGACAGACGTCTCTTTTCCGAAGAACGCGGAAACGGAGACGGTAACAGTCTCGTTATCCATATCGATCTTCGTGACCGTGCCGGAGAAGCCCTCAAGGCGTTCATCCGTGATTCTCACGGTATCGCCCACCTTATATTCGACCTCAATGCTCTTCTTTTCAACGCCGAGCTTGAGAACCTCATCATCGGAGAGCGGAGTAGCCTTGCTCTCGGGGCCGACGAATCCGGTCACGCCTCTGGTATTCCTGATCACGAACCATGCGTCGTCGCTCATAGAGGGGACGTTGTTCTCGTCATAGGTAACAGCTGCCTTGACAAGCACATAGCCGGGGAAGAGCTTGCGCTCAACTTCGCGCTTTTTGTCGTCCTTTATCTCGGTGACGATCTCGGTGGGGATCTGAACCTCAAGGATCTGATCCTGCATTTTACGGTTCTCGACCATTTTTTCGATATTTGTGGCGACCTTATTCTCGTAGCCGGAATAGGTGTGCACCACATACCATTTGGCATCAGCAGACATCGCGTTTTCCTCCGTTATAAGCCGAGATTGATCATGCTCAGGATCGCGGCGGCAGTTTCCTTGTTCTCGCCGGTCTTCTGGGCAAGCTCAATAAGCTTGGATACGAGGAAAGACAGACCCTGGTCGATGGCATAGATAACTACGCCGACAACAGCGACCGAAACGAGCACGACGCCGGTGTTCTTGAGAACGGTTTTCGCGCCGGGCCATGTGATCTTTTTGATCTCGCCTCTGAAGTCCTTCCAGAACTTCTTGAAGCCCTTGACAAAACGCTGGAAGATGTTCCCGTTGGGATTCTTCGGTTTTGCGGCTTTCGCTTTGGACTTTTCAGCCTTAGCGACTTTCTGGGCAGAAGTAAGCTTGGAGTCATCGGCGCCTTTTGCGGCCTGCTTTTCAGCCTTGGCGACCTTTGCGGCGGCAGAGGTGTTCTCTTTTTTCGCCATTTTTATACCTCCCGACTTACTTTGTTTCTTTGTGGAGAGTATGCTTCCTGCAGAAACGGCAGTACTTGTTCATCTCCAGCCTGTCCGGTGTGTTCTTCTTGTTTTTAACAGTGTTGTAGTTGCGCTGCTTGCATTCCGTGCAAGCAAGAGTAATCTTTACTCTCATGACGGCACCTCCAATATCTTAGGATTTGATTAGCCTCCCTCTGAACCGGCCAAAAAATGAGGGCAGAAAAAAATAGCCCTCTCACAGAGGTATAATCAGTTTAGCACAGACATACCCGTTCGTCAAGTTTTTTCGCTCAAATCTTGAAAAAATTTATTTTTCGGCCGCCGCGAGGGCGATTTTGATATCCTCGGTGAGTATGCTGCGCATACGCACGGGGTATTTTTCGGGGTTTATCGCGTGCAGAGCCTCGACTATCCTCTGTCTGAGTCCTGGCTTTGCAGCCGCTATGAGCGGCAGAGACTGGATGCACTGGCGAACTGTTGTCGCCTGCTCCGCGTCAACGGTTTTGAGAAGCCTGTCAATATTTCTGTCGATCTTCTTTTTCGAATCCCACGAAACATTCTTGGCTATGAGTACGAAAGCGCGGGTGCGCGCATAGGGGTTGCGGTCGTCGAGAAGCTTGAAGAGCTTATCGAGATGAGCATATACCTCCTTGCCTTTGCCCGACTCCGTTTCAAGCTGGCGCATGGCCTCGCAGCCTATTGCCGTGCTCATGGATCCGAGCTTCGAAATGTTCATAAGAACTGTGTCATTATCCATATTGATATCTCCCTCTTCCGCCCTTTCGGGCGCCCTTATTCCTTATATATAGTTCTTGTTACGGCTGAGACGGTATATCCGGTTCTGCCGGAACAAGACCTGAGGCAATCAGATTGGCTCGGTGCTCTTCCGCTGTTGCCGCATAGCGGTAGACCCCGTCCTCTCCGACGCAGAAATACAAATAGTTTGTGTCCAGCGGGCTTATCGCGGACTTCACAGCCTCCGAGCCGGGGCTGCATATCGGTCCCGCGGGCAGACCCGCGCACTTGAAGGTGTTGTAATACTCCTCATATTTGCTGTATGTTTCCGGGTCGTCGCTCTTTATGTAGTTCTTTATGACCGAGTCGACATATCTGCCGGTCGAATTCATCTCGAGCTGCATACCCGCCTTGAGTCTGTTCTGAATGACGGACGATATCTTCGCCATCTGCGCGACATCGCCGCCGCTCTCTATTTCAACTATCGAGGCGATAGTGATCGCTTCATCGACGCTCATGTTTCTCGCCGCTATCTGACGGCGCATCGGGGTGCTCACGAAGCTCTCCATGCTGCGAAGCAGTCGGCTTATGACATCGGCGGGCGCGGTATTTTTAACAAATGTATATGTGCCCGCGCGTATATATCCCTCAAGTGCAAACGCTCTGCCGGTGTTGCCCTGCGCGCCTATGAGCGGAAAATAGCTGAAATCGGTGTTGACCGCAGTGTTCATCAGCGCGCTGAACGAAGCGACCCCCTTTGCTTCGAGAATCGCGAACATATCCGCCATCGTTGCGCCCTCCGGAAGGGTGACGCTGACCGACTCGACATTGCGGCGCTCCGATGTTTCGCTTATTCTGCCGCCGCTTTTGAGCGTCGTGCGCGAAGATTCATTGCCGTCCTGAACAGTCTGCACCGGCTGTTCAACGACGATATAAGTCTCTCCGTTCGTGTCCGTCTCGATTTCCGTCACCGGCATCTCTCCGCTGAGAGTCTCCTCTGGGATATTCGAGATGTCGTAGATGCCATTGTAGACATAGTTGATCGTGGTATTGCTGCTCTCGGGTTCGGTCTGCACATCTTCCCTTGAACACGCCCACAGACCCGAAGCCACGCACATCACGAGCCCCAGGCAGACGATCGCTTTGAGTTTGTCTTTCATTTTCTTTTTCCTCTCATCAGGCGCCAACGCGCCGCTCCTATATATCATCGAGCCAAGTGCCCGATATAAACAAATCAACCGCCGAACGGCGTTTGAACAAGGCGCTCGCGCATAACGAAGCGCACATAATTTATCGCCTTGTCTGCGCTGAAAGTCCAGCGCGTCAGCTGAGCCACGCGCTCGCCGGGTGCAAGCTTCAGCTGCTTTTGTTCTTTTGCGGTCGGCAGGCGAAGGACAATTTTCATATCGATCCTGTCAACATCGATGCCGTCGCTGTCAAGTATCGCGTGCGCCACCGACTTGTCCGGGTCGAGGGATTGCACGATGTTATAAAGCTCCTCGGTAAAGTAACTGTCCTCAACGGCAACGGTCTCTCCGCCGGCGAGGCGCAGTCTGCTGAGTCTGCCGATTTTTTTATCCTGCGGAAAGTTCTTTGCAAGCTCGCCTTTCGGATATTCTAGCCCCGATGAAATGATTACGTTTCTTATCTCCATCCCGAGCCTTTCGAGCGAATAGGTCAGCGAGATTATCGGCTCAAACGCAGGCATCCACTTGTTGGAGCTGACGAATGTGCCGACTCCGTGGCGCTTGTATATCCTGCCGTCATGCTCGAGCTCGGAGAGCGCGGAGCGAACGGTCGCCCTGCCCACGCCGAGGGTTTTCATCAGTTCTTTTTCCGTCGGCAGTTTCGAATCAGCCGGATAGTCGCCGGAATCTATCATAGAGGTTATGTAATTTTTGACCTGCAGATAGAGCGGTAACCTGCTCAGACTGTCCATAGAAACTCCCCGATAAATTAAGATAAAATAAACTTTTTTAATATACTTGACACTATTCTAATATAATGCTATAATTTTGTCAAGATGTTCGGACAACCGAACAAGAATCACAAAAAGCACATAAAATCGCGGCTCTGCCGTCACGCGCTGTGCTTTTCCTTTTATATAGGGATGAGCTCGGCGTGAAGTGCGCATCGCCGCAGTCAAAGGGGAGATGAATATGGCTCAGAAAGTGCAGAAAGTCCGCAGCAAGCTCGAGAAAAAGGGCTACAGCAGGATCGAATGCACCGAAGTCGGCAAGTGCATCCGCCTCGAGGGCGAGATGACCGAATGGACCGACATCGTCAAAGCCGGCAAGGCTGCCGCCAAGTTCGGCTACAAGGGCGTGCTCAATGATATCTCACTCAAAGGATTCACCGAGCCCGCAATACGTGCGCCGAAATTCACCGACGGTTCGCTCGAGGGAGCTCAGCCCGATGTTCTCATCATCGGCGGCGGCGTCATCGGCTGCTCTATCGCAAGAGAGCTGACCCGCTACAAACTCAATGTTCTGCTCGTCGACAAAGAGAGTGATGTCGCAATGCAGGCGTCGTCGAGAAACGACGGCATGATTCATCCCGGCATCGCGTCCCATGTCGGCACGAAGCGCGGCGAGATGAATGTGCGCGGCAACGCAATGTACACTCAGGTGTGCAAGGAGCTTTCCGTTCCGTTCGAGCGCTGGAGCAATCTTATACTCTACAGTGAGAAGATTTTCGGCTTCTTCTCACCTCTCGTGTTCAACTACCGTGAGAAGCACCTCGGCATCGAAGGCAGAAAGATAAGCCGCGAGGAGCTCCACCGCATCGAGCCCAACATTACTGACGAAGCTATCGGAGCGTTTGAGTTTCCGTCGTCCGGTGTGCTCTCGCCCTATAAATTAACTGTTGCGTTCGCTGAGAACGCAGTCGAAAACGGTGCAAAGGTCTCGCTTGATACGATTGTAACTTCAATCGACACCGAGGGCGACAGGATAGTCGCAGTACATACGAACAGAGGTACAATTCACCCCAAGGCTGTTATAAACGCAGCCGGCGTATTCTCGGATAAGATAGCCGAAATGGCGGGCGACCGCTTCTTCACCATCCACCCAAGAAAGGGACACCTCGCGATACTTGACAAGAAGCAGGGTCCGCTCGTCCAGAGATCGATGGGACTCATCGGACTCTCGCAGGCGACTTCGGACACCAAGGGCGGCGGCGTTATGCGCACGATAGACGGCAATGTCCTCGTCGGTCCCGACGCATTCGAGCAGCCCTACAGAGAAGATTTCTCGACAAAGCGTGAGAATGTCGACGCGATGCTCAACAAGCATCTCCCGCTGATAAAAGGCTTCTCGAAAGCCGATGTCATAACATATTTCGCAGGCGTGCGCGCCGCGACATATGAAGAGGAGTTCATAGTCGAGGGCTCCGAAAAGCTTCAGAATCTTATCCACGCCGCCGGCATCCAGTCCCCCGGACTCGCGAGCGCCCCGGCAATAGCCGAGGATATCAGCAAGATAACCGTTGACCGCCTCTCGAAAGTAATGAAGGTCGTACCCAACGAGAAGTTCAACCCGAACCGCAGAGTAACCCCCGTCATGGCGAAGCTCTCGGTCGCAGAGAGACAGGCGGCAATAGAAAAGAACCCCGATTACGGCATCGTCGTGTGCCGCTGCGAGGGCATCAGCCGCGGCGAGATAATCGACGCAATAAACTCCCCCGTTCCCGCGACTTCAATTGACGCGATAAAGCGCCGCGTGCGCCCCGGAATGGGCAGATGCCAGGGCGGCTTCTGCATGCCGCTGGTCACGGGCATTATCTGCGAGCAGACCGACATGAAGATGACCGACGTCACAAAGAGCGGCGGCGACAGCAACCTGCTGTTTGAAAAGGAGGGCACCGACAATGACTGAACTCAGATATGATGTAATAGTCCTCGGCGGCGGCCCGGCAGGTCTTGCGGCCGCGATATCCGCGCACAAGAACGGCGCGAATGTGCTGCTTATAGAGCGCGAGCACAAGCTCGGCGGTATCCTCAAGCAGTGCGTGCATGACGGATTCGGACTCATCCGCTTCGGCGAGCGTCTGACAGGTCCCGAATATTCGGGAAGATTCATCAGGGAGTTTCTCTCCCTCGGAATAGACTACAGAATAAACGCATTTGTAACAGACGCCGAGAAAACGGCTGACGGCTTCACCCTCACCGTTCAGAGCGCGCAGGGCATATTGATCTGCCGCTCGAAAGCCGTCGTTATCGCGTGCGGATGCCGCGAGCGCACCTCGCGCCAGGTATTTATCCACGGCGACAGACCCGCCGGCATATACACCGCCGGCACGGCTCAGTATTTTGTCAACATTCTCGGTCAGATGCCCACGCGCCGCTGCGTTATTCTCGGCAGCGGAGACATCGGCATGATAATGGCGCGCCGTCTCACCCTTGAGGGCGCGAGCGTCGAGGGCGTCTACGAAATAAAGGACACCCCCGCAGGTCTTGCGCGAAACGTTCACCAGTGCCTGCATGATTTCAACATCCCGCTCCACCTCTCGACCACGGTCACAAAGGTTTTCGGCGTCAAGCGCGTTGAAGCGGTCGAAGTCTGCCAGGTGGACGAAAAGATGCAGCCGATAGAATCCACCGCGCGCATCATCCCCTGCGACGCACTCATTCTCTCCGTCGGACTTCTGCCCGAGAACGAAGTGGCGCAGATGCTCGGAGTCGAGCTTGACCCCGCGACAAAGGGCGCAGTCGTCGATCAGACGCTGATGACGAATGTGCCCGGCGTATTCTCCTGCGGCAATGCACTGCACGTCAACGACCTTGTCGATTATGTCTCCCTCTCGGGCGACCAGGCGGGCGAATCCGCCGCCGAATACTGCAAGGGTGAGAAGAATGCAGCCGACAGAGTGCCTGTTGAATACGACAGAGCGAAGTTCCTCTATGTCGTTCCGCAGTATTACGACAAGGCGGCAAAGGACGGCATGACGATGTACTTCAGACCGCGCAGCGAGTTCAAGAAGCAGTCCGTCACCGTCGCGAGCGGCAGCGATGCGCTGATAAACAAGAAGTTTGCAAATCTTTCCTCCTCCGAGATGGAAGTCTTGAAATCCGAGAATATTTCGGATAGAATTACAGACAAGATAACCGTCAGCATGGAGGACATGAAATGAAGATAAAATATCTGGGCACGGCGGCAGCCGAGGGCGTTCCCGCGATTTTCTGCCGCTGTGAGGTGTGCAGAAAATCAAAGGCGGCGGGCGGCAGAAACATCCGCACCCGCTCCCAGTCGATAATCGATGACAGATTGCTTCTCGACTTTTGCCCCGACACTTTCATTCACACCCTGCGCGACAACATCGATCTTATCTCGATAAAATCCTGTCTCATCACCCACGCGCACGAGGATCACCTCTATCCGCAGGACATTCAGATGCGCCTGCCGGAATGCTTCGCGAATTTTATGGGCGAAGAGGTGACTCCGCTGAACTTCTACGGTTCGGATACGACGTTCCAATGGATAAGAGACATGGAGTGGTGCGATGCGCTGACAGAAAAGAATGTTCTCGCGCTGCACCCCGTAAAGGCGTTTGAACCGTTTGAGGTCGAGGGTTACACAGTGACCGCGCTCAAGGCGGATCACGACCAAAAGACCGACCCGTTTATCTATATAATATCAAACGGCGAAAAGACGATGCTCTACGCGCACGACACCGGATATTTCCCCGACGAGACCTGGGATTACCTCGAACGCAAAAAGCCCGTATTCAATTTTGTCTCGATAGACTGCACGGGCATGTTCGAAAACTACCGCCAGGGTCACATGGGACTCTCCGCCGATGCGGACACAAAGGACCGCATGATAAAAGAGGGGGTTGCGACGGATAAGACCGTTTTCTGCTGCAACCACTTCTCCCACAACGGCAGAGCGACCCACGATGAATTCGTCCCTGCGGCGGCGGAGAAAGGCTTTCTCGTCGCCTACGATTCCATGGAATATGAGTTTTAACCGAAAGGACTGACACAAAGTGAACGTCACCGAAATGGTCTGTATAGTCTGCCCCAACGGCTGCCGTCTGAAGGTCAGCCGCGACGGCGACAAGATAGATGTTCAGGGCGCAAAGTGCAAGAGAGGCGTCGCATTCGGCACGACCGAGCTGACAAATCCCACCCGCTCCCTGACGACTACAGTCGACACCGCGTTTTCCGATATGCCCCGCCTGCCCGTCAAAACGAGCTGCGAGATACCGAAAGAGCACCTGCTCGACGCCATGAAAACCATCCGCGCATTTAAGCTCAGCGAGCGCGTGAACACCGGAGATGTCGTTATCAAAGACGTTTTCGGCGCGGACATAGTAGCAACAGCCGACATGAACTGAACATAAAGCTTATCAAGGAGGAAACACCGTGAGCAAATCAAAGAAGTTCGTACCCGATTGGTACCACGAGAAAGCACCCGAAAGATCCTACCGTTCCATTCTCAAATGGGGCGATCCCGAGGCGTTCAAGGCCCCGAACTCAAAGCTCTATGAGCTGATGAAAGAGACCTTCCACATGACCGACGACGACTTCAAGGTCAAGCAGGAGATGGGTCTCGAAGAAGTTGATTATGATATCCCCTGCCGCCTGAGTGACGACCAGATAGCGGCTCTCGAAGCGATTGTCGGCAAGGCAAACGTCAGCACCGACAACTATGACAGACTCTCTGTCGCATACGGCAAGACGATGGTCGACCTTATGAGACTTCGCAAGCACATCGTCGAGAACGTCCCCGACGCTGTTGTCTATCCCAAGAACCGCGAGGATATAATCGCGCTTGTCAAATACTGCTGCGAGCAAAAGATTCCGATGTATGTCTACGGCGGCGGCTCCTCCGTCACCCGCGGCGTTGAAGCAGTCAAGGGCGGCATCACGCTCGACATGAGAAAGAACTTCAACAAGGTTATCTCCTTCAGCGAGCACAATCAGACAATAACCGTCGAAGCCGGCATGAGCGGTCCGAAGCTTGAAGAGACCCTCAACAACGCCGTCTCGACCCTCGGCGCAAAGCGCGCCTATACCTGCGGCCACTTCCCGCAGAGCTTTGAGTATTCCTCCGTCGGCGGCTGGGCTGTCACCCGCGGCGCAGGTCAGAACTCGAGCTACTACGGCAAAATTGAGGATATCGTCATCAGCCAGGAGTATGTCACTCCTATCGGCATCATAAAGAGCGACGAGTTCCCGAGAAACGCGACCGGTCCTTCTATAGACCAGATCATGATGGGCAGCGAGGGAACATTCGGCATTCTCACTCATGTCACCCTCAGAGTTTTCAAGTATATGCCCGAGAACCGCAAGAAGTTCTCCTATGTTTTCAAGGATTGGGAGAACGGTCTCAACGCGGCGCGCGAGATAATGCAGGGCGAGTTCGGCTTCCCGTCGGTCTTCCGTCTCTCCGACCCCGAGGAGACTTCGATAGCTTTCCGCCTCTACGGCGTTGCGGACACTGTCATTGACAAGATGCTCGCCGCAAAGGGCTACAAGGACGGCAAGCGTGTGCTCATGCTCGGCTGGAGCGAGGGTGAGAAGCACTTCAGCAAGAACGTCGCAAAGCAGATAGACAAGATATGCAAGAAGCACGGCGCAATGTACACCACCAGCATCGTCACCAAGGGCTGGGAGAAGGGTCGTTTCACCGATCCCTACCTGCGCGAGGACATGGGCGACTACGGCCTTATGCTCGACACCCTCGAGTGCTCGGTCAACTGGGATAACTTCACCAATGTTTACGAGAATGTCCGCCGCTTCTGCAAGAGCAGACCAGACACCATCTGCATGACCCACATGTCCCACTTCTATCCCCAGGGCGCAAACCTCTACTTCATATTCGAAGCAAAGATGAACGACCTTGACGAGTATCTTGAGTATCAGCGCGGCATCATGGACAACATCCAGAAGTACGGCGCGGCGATGAGCCATCACCACGGCATAGGCAAGATGACCGCTCCGTGGCTTGAGGCGCAGATCGGCAAGAACCAGATGGATATCTACCGTGCGCTCAAGCAGCACTTCGATCCCGACAACCTGATGAATCCGGGCGGAACACTCGGTCTCGACCTCCCCGAAGATCAGAAGAGAGACTTCATCAACAAGTAAAATTCGCCTCCATTTTCACCGGAGAATGAGAACAGAGAGTGCCCTGCGGTTAAATTTCCGCAGGGCACGTCGTATTTTTGCAATCAGAAATCGGAACGACCCCTGCGGTACACAAGCCGCCGGGGTCGTTCCGAATATAGGAGATTTGTGGTTGTCGATTATGTACAGGTGCCGTCAGGACACCAGGCATAAGTCAAGGAGCGGGAGCCCGTGCACGTTAAACGAACCCCTGTCCGCTTGACGTGTGCCGCACTGCGGGTTTGCCGCAAAACACGGATCTTCCGCCCTCGTTTTATACGAGCACATAGTACACCATTTTCTCAAAAAATGGAATAGACTTTGTACAACTGGTAATTTTTGAGGACAAATAACCGTCTTAATTTCCTATGGAAACTTTTAATTTGATTTTTAATGGCTATATTGCATTTCTCAACTTTTTAAATTCGCTGTTTTCATTTTAGAAATTCATTCAAACCGAGTCTTTTTTCACTCCACGCTGATTTTTCCGTAAATTTTATTCACCGGTATAAACAGCAGGAAAGTGAGCACGGAATTAAGGCACGCTTTTATGAGGTTGAACGGGATTATCGCAGGAATGAGCATTTTGACGACCGCTTCAACACCCGTCCCCATAAAAATACCGGTGAACACGAGATTGAGCGGTATCATAACGAGTGTCATCAGCACCGAGCCGACCGCGAGTCCCGCCGCCATGCCTTTTTTGCCGCCGATTTTTTTGTACATCAGACCGGATGCCAGCACGAGCACGCCCGACGCACAGAAGTGCATAAGAAAGCCGATAATGTGGCTCGACGAGCTGACGGTAAACGCCTGGATAGCCGAGGTGATGAGCAGAATCACAAGCCCCGCTGACGGTCCGAACAGCATCGTGCCGATGAGTACGGGTACATCCGCAATGTCGTATTCGAGAAACGGCGCAGAGGGCAAAAGCGGAAACTTGATAAAATACACCGACACCACGGCAACCGCCGCGAGCATCGCCATGACCGTTATTTTCCGCAGGTTCTGTCTTGAGTTTTTCTTCATGAGTATCTTCCTCTCTTTATTTTGCAACCGGGAAGATGAAAAAGCAAAAGCCCCGCCATACAAGCGGGGCGCAAATGCATTTTTCGCATCCTCTTCCATCCGGACTTTACCGTCGGCTCCGGAATTGCACCGGATCAACCGCTCTCGCGGCTCGCGGGCTTCGGCTTTCGCCTTCACCGCCGGTGGGGAATTTCACCCCGCCCCTGAGATTGCTGTATATATTGTCGCACTTCGAAAGTGTTTTGTCAATAGCTATGCGGAACTTGATATTCGCCGCATCAAAAGTTTACACTTGATTCAAATATCAGGGTGTAGTTAATGCACTGTTTGCAGTCTATGGGCAAAATCCCGGACAGATGAGCACTTTATTCCGTTGTATTTCGCGCCGCCTTATGTTATACTTAATCCCGACAAACAAACGGAGGCAACAGCATGAATTTCACTCAATTCAATAAAAACGGCGGCGTTGAGGGCTTCTGCCTGATAAAGACCGTCGACCGCAAGATGACGGCAAAGGGCGTGCCTTATCTCGATCTCGCGCTCGCCGATCCTGACGGCGAAATAAACGCAAAGCTCTGGGACTACAAAGAGGAGCTTCACGGCGAATTTGCCGCAAACGATCTGATAAAAGTTCGAGGAACGATTCAGCCATTCAACGACTCGCAGCAGCTGAGGATAGAGCGCATACGCAAAGTGACAGAAGCGGACGGCGTGCGCATTGAAGATTTTGTCCCCTCGGCGGGCTTCTCGGGCGAGGCTATGTTCAACGAGCTGATGAAAGTCGCGGGCAATTTCAAGGACGAGGAATTAAAGACTCTCGTCACCGCTCTGCTCAATGAATACAAAGACAGGCTGCTCTACTGGCCGGCGGCGTTCAGGCTGCACCACGCGATACGCGGCGGACTGCTCTACCACACGCTCTCAATTCTCCGCATGGCTCAGGGAGTCGCGGATATATATCCGTTTATAGACAGCGACCTACTCTTTGCGGGCGTTATACTCCACGATATCGCAAAGACAGAGGAATTCGACGTCGCGCAGACCGGCATTGCCTCGGGCTACACGACCGACGGCAATCTTATCGGTCACCTCGTGCGCGGAGCGATGGCGGTTGACAGATGCGGAAGGAAGCTTGGCATCAGCGAAAACGCGCTCATGCTCGTCGAGCACATGATAATCTCGCACCACGGCGAGCCGGAGTTCGGCGCGGCAGTGCGCCCGATGTTCCTCGAGGCGGAGATACTCTCCTCGCTCGACACGCTCGACGCGAAGATATATGAGATCGAGCAGGCGTGCAGAAATGTTCAGCCCGGCGAATTCACTCCCCGCCAGTGGGCGCTCGACAACCGCAAGCTCTATAACCACGACCGCAACCACGCCGATTTCAAGGCGGAGCTGATAAAATAAGGAGAGCCTATGGACTGGACAGAAATAAAGATAACAGTTGACACAAAAGATATCGACACTGCGGGCGACATTGCCAACATGGTCGTGCCCTACGGCATATATATCGAGGACTACAGCGACCTTGAGCGCGAGGCGATGGAGATAGCCCACATCGATCTTATTGACGAGGATCTGCTCGCCAAGGACAGGACGAAAGGCATTGTCCACATATATATCGACCCGCAGGATCACCCGCAGGAGGCTGCCGCTTTTCTGACGGAACGGCTTGCGGCGGCGGGAATAGAGAATGAGATTGACCTCACCCAGTGCAAAAACGCCGACTGGGAGAACAACTGGAAGCAGTATTTTCACCCGATAAAGATAGGCGAGCGCCTGCTCATCCGCCCGACATGGGAGGACGAATACGACGCCGAGGGGCGCGCGGTGCTTCACCTTGAGCCCGGACTCGCGTTCGGCACTGGCAGTCATGAGACGACCCGTCTCTGCCTTGAGGCACTCGAGAAAAACATAAAGGGCGGTGAAAAGGTTCTCGATGTCGGCTGCGGGAGCGGAATTCTCGCGATAGCCTCTCTCCTGCTCGGCGCAGAGAGCGCGACGGGCGTTGACATAGACGAGCTCGCAGTTAAAACTGCGGAGGAAAACGGAAAGATGAACGGCTTCGGCAGCGACCGCCTGAAATTCATTCACGGCGACCTTGCCGACAAGGTCAGCGGCAAATTCGACATAGTCGTTGCAAACATCGTCGCCGATGTCATAATCATGTTCTGCAAGACCGTGCCCGATTTCATGGCGGACAACGCCGTGTTCATCACCTCCGGCATAATCGACATACGCGAACAGGAAGTTGTTGACGCATTCGCCGAAAACGGATTTGAAATCATCGCGCGCCACGCCGACGGCGGCTGGCGATGCTTCGCATGCAGGAGAAAGAAGTAAATATACAAACAGTTCGAGGGACTGCACCGATGTGCAGCCCCTCGATTTTGATTTCAAGAGCTTTGTTTATATCAGGATTTCAATAGAAGGGACAGCCCTTGCGGCTGTCCGATATCAGTAAAGACGATGTGCTTTAGCAAATTATATCGTGACTTGTTTTTTTAAACTTTTGCAAAGTAAAAGCGAGCGACTCAATTAATTATCATAATTAAACTTCCAATAGCCGCGCCGCAGTGTTTGATAAGCCAACTAAGAGGGGCGAGGGAACGGCTTGCGAAGCAAGACGCACGAGCACGCATTCGTTCAAGCTCCGGCGCGTTTGCGGGCGAATGTGCCGAGCTGCCGACTGAGAGCCACGAGCTATGTACTGCGGCGCTGCGTTGCCGGGGTCTCGGGGTGAAACCCCGAGTCTGCCTTTTCTTTGCAGGCGTTTCTTTTCTCAGACAGAAAAGAAATGCCGAAACGCGGGAAGTGTATATCATTTGATTATGGTAGGACGCGGAGGCAGAGGTCAAATTTTGCGACCTTGCTTTTCATCGTCGCCGCTCCAAATCACTCGACAGCCAAAACAAAAGCCATAATTCAAATCGTGTCCGCAGCGGAATTGATTATGAACTATGGCTCTTTTTATTTTGCTGGTTGGTCTACGCTGAATGCGAAAGCTTTAAGCAATTTATTTCATGCCCTGCTCGTAAGCTTCGATCATCTTCTTGACCATCTGTCCGCCGACAGAACCGGCCTCGCGGGAGGTCAGATCGCCGTTGTAGCCCTGCTTGAGATTGACGCCCACCTCAGAGGCGGCCTCCATCTTGAAGCGGTCAAGCGCGTCGCGTGCCTCGGGGACAACACCCTTGCTGGAACTCTTAGCCATTTACTTTACACCCCTTACTTTTTAAGACTTTGTTTGCGTTTGCATCCTTATTATTTTCCGCCCGCGCGTTTTTATAACTTTTTCGAAGTGACAATGTTTGTCAAAAGTCCGGCGGTCACACTTGGTGATATTTATTGACAAATCGTTCCCGTTAAGTTAAAATAATATTAACATAATAATAGTATTATATATAATCATATATAATATGTTCATCAACTAATATATCCCTGTCAACTGACAAGAGCGTATACGGTAAACGCCTATGCCGTTGTCAATTGACCGGAAAAGAAAGGAGCAAGCTGTTATTGCAAACACAAAATTTTCCGATCATCACAACTTGATTCTCGAAAAGGTCCGCGAATCCGCGCTCTCGGTTCTGCCGATATTGGTCATAGTCGTGCTGCTGTGCTTCAGTGTCTCGCCGATAGACACGGATTTATTTTTGAGCTTTCTCGTCGGCGCGATTTTTGTTGTAGTCGGCATGGGTCTGTTCTCCCTCGGAGCCGAGACCTCGATGACGCCGATAGGCTCAAAGCTCGGCACGGCGATGACAAAATCCCGCTCCCTGCCGCTGATAATTATAGTCAGCTTCATTCTCGGCTTTGCCGTGACGATAGCCGAGCCCGATCTCCAGGTGCTCGCGCAGACGGTGCCGCATATTAATAATACCGTTTTGCTCGTGACGGTCGGCGTCGGAGTGGGCTTCTTTTTGTGCGTGTGCATGATAAGAATACTCACGGGCGTGCGCCTTCGCTGGCTGCTGATAGCGTTCTATGCCGTTGTTTTTATTTTAGCGGCGTTTTCAAAGCCCGATTTTCTCGGCATCGCGTTTGACTCGGGCGGCGTAACAACAGGGCCTATGACCGTGCCGTTTATTCTCGCGCTCGGCGTCGGAGTTTCAAAAATACGAAGCGACGCAAAGGCGGAGTCGGACAGCTTCGGCCTCGTCGCTCTCTGTTCAATAGGGCCGATACTCGCGGTGCTTTTGCTCGGATTCTTCTATCCGAACGGCGACGGCGTTGTTGACATAAGCTCGGCGGCATATTCGAGCACGGGCGAAATCGGCCGCGCCTATCTCACCGCTCTGCCCTCTTATATGAAAGAGATGGCGGTGGCTCTGCTGCCGATAATCGCGATATTCTATATCTTCCAGATTTTCTCCCTCCGCCTCTCAAAGCGCGAGGTCGCGAGGATAACAATAGGCGTCGCATATACATATGTCGGGCTCGTGCTGTTTTTGACGGGCGTCAACGTCGGCTTCTCTTCGCTCGGCGCGGTGCTCGGCGCAAAGCTCGCCGAAGGCAATATGAAATATCTGCTCATACCGCTGTCGATGCTCCTCGGTTGGTTCATTATCTCCGCGGAGCCGGCGGTCGCCGTGCTCGAAAAGCAGATTGAAGAAGTCAGCGCGGGAGCGATTCCCGGAAAAGTTATAAAATACAGCCTTTCGGTCGCGATCGCCGCGGCGATGGGCATATCGATGATAAGAGTTATAACGGGTATATCGGTCATGTGGTTCCTCGTGCCCGGATATCTTATCGCCATAATCCTCTCGTTCTTCGTGCCGGATATCTACACGGCGATAGCCTTTGACTCGGGCGGCGTTGCGTCGGGCCCGATGACGGCGACATTCATGCTCCAGTTTATGATAGGCGCGTCAAAGACGCTCGGCGGCGACCCATTGAGCGACGCGTTCGGAGTTGTGGCGATAGTCGCGATGATGCCGCTCATATCAATTCAGGCGGTCGGCGTGATATATGAAAGGCGCAAGAAGCCCGCAGAGAAAGGCGAAACTTTCGCCGACGACGAGATTATCGAGCTTTGGGAGGTGCAGACAGGTTGAACTACATAATGACCGTAATAAACCCCGACGCGCTAAAGAAGCTCTCCGATATCTGCGCCCAGCTTGAGATACCGATGTCCGTCGCCCTGCACGGGCGCGGGACGGCGATAGAGAGTATGCGCGATCTGCTCGGCATCGATTCGACGGAAAAATGGATAGTCTTTTCAGTTGCAGGCGAAGAAAAGACGAAAGAATATATGAACAGGCTGCGCCGCACGCTGTATATCGGCGTACCCGGTCACGGCATCGCATGGGCTGTGCCCATCAAAAGCGTTGGAGGAGGAAAAATCTTGGCATATCTCAACGACGGGCGGCAGGATGCCCGATACACGCCCGAATTCAATTTTTCATATGAACTGATTGTCGCGATAGCCAACGAGGGGCGCACGGACGCCGTCATGAACGCGGCGCGCGCCGCGGGCGCGATGGGCGGCACGGTGCTCCACGGCAAGGGCACCACATCGCCCGAGAGCGAAAAGTTCCTCGGCGTATCGATAGCAAAAGAAAAAGAGGTAATTCTAATCGTCGCGCGCAAGGAGCAGAAAGCGGACATCATGCGCTCGATAATGACCCGCGCGGGTGCGGACACGGATGCGGGTGCAGTCGTGTTTTCCGTCCCCGTGAGCGAGGTCGCGGGATTCGGAATGTTCGACGAAACATAAAAAATAGACTTTGGGGCGGTGCTTCGGCGCCGCCTTTTGTCATGCAAAAAAATAAACTGCAATACAATTTTTTAATTTAATTTGTATATTGCTCATTAAAACTGCCGATATATTTGCCGTTCTGTATTTTGCCGCAAGTCAGGCTGAATATGCCGAAAAATCCAACACAAAAGCGCAATCGGCACAATTCACATAAACTTTCAACGATAGCGGAGCGTTTATGAAAGATTGTTCAATAATGGTTAATATGCGATTATATTTATGATTATATGTCAATTTTATTTCAAACCGCATTTGCACTTCTCCTCAAAATTTGAATGAAGTTTTATATAAATTGCATTTTTGTACCGCAGTACAGCTAAATTCACTTGATTTTCTTAAATTTTTGAAACTTTTATAAATTCACTTGCATTTTTATGCGCGGTATATTAAAATATTTGGCATTGGCGGCGGGATATATTTTTTATATTTATTTTATCGCCGCAAATCGTTTTGGGAGTGATAATATGAGCTATATTGACGACATGATACTTCACGTTCAGCAGAAGAACTCGACTCAGCCGGAGTTCGTTCAGGCTGCGACGGAGGTTCTCGATTCCATTCGCCCGGTTGTCGAGGCGAACAGGACATATCAGGATTGGGCTCTTCTCGAAAGGCTCGTTGAGCCGGAGAGGGCGACGGTTTTCCGCATCTCGTGGGCGGACGACGCGGGCAAGGTTCACACGAACCGCGGCTACCGAGTCCAGTTCAACAGCGCGATAGGCCCCTACAAGGGCGGTCTGCGCTTTCATCCCTCGGTCAACATGAGCATTATAAAATTTCTCGGCTTCGAGCAGATATTCAAAAATTCGCTGACGGGACTCCCCATCGGCGGCGGCAAAGGCGGCTCGGACTTCGACCCCAAGGGCAAAAGCGAGATGGAGATAATGCGCTTCTGCCAGAGCTTCATGACCGCGCTCTACCGCGTCATAGGTCCGAACACCGATGTTCCCGCGGGAGATATCGGAGTCGGCGGGCGCGAAATCGGCTACATGTTCGGCCAGTACAAGAGAATTACCGGGCAGTACGAGGGCGTGCTCACGGGCAAGGGACTCTCGTTCGGCGGCTCGCTCGCGAGAACCGAGGCGACCGGCTACGGTCTTGTCTATCTCGTTGAAGAGATGCTCAAGAATCACGCGAACTCGATCGAGGGCAAGACGATAGTCGTCTCCGGTTCGGGCAATGTCGCAACCTATGCAATAGAGAAGGCGATAAGCCTCGGCGGAAAAGTGGTCACGGCGAGCGATTCGAGCGGATTCGTCTATGACCCGGACGGCATCGATGTTGAGACGCTCAAGCAGATAAAAGAAGTCCGCCGCGCAAGGATAAGCGAATATATCAAAGAGCGCCCGAACGCGAAATTTTACGAGGGCAAAAAAGTCTGGGGCGTGCCCTGCGACATAGCTCTCCCGTGCGCCACGCAGAACGAGCTCGGCGCCGAAGATGCAAAAGAGCTGATAAAGAACGGCTGCATCGCGGTCGGCGAGGGTGCGAATATGCCCTCGACTACGGAGGCTACTGAAGTTTTCCTGCAAAGCAAGATTCTCTTTGCCCCCGGCAAGGCGGCAAACGCGGGCGGCGTCGCGACCTCCGCGCTCGAGATGAGCCAGAACAGCGCGCGCGTCAGCTGGCCGTTTGAAAAAGTCGATCACCAGCTCAACAACATTATGATAAATATATATCACAACATGGCAAACGCCGCAAAGGAATACGGACACGAGGACAACTTCGTTGTCGGCGCGAACATCGCAGGCTTCCTCAAGGTCGCCGACGCAATGATGGCGCAGGGAATAGTGTAAAAAATATAAAGAGGCTCCCTCACGAAAGAATTTCGTGGGGAGCTTGTATCATACAAAACTATTTCTTCATATTTATGTGTCAAATACCGAATTCAAGTAGGGGTCGGCGACTCGACGACCCTATGTCGCCGACGGCGGCACGGTAACAATCAGCAATATTTTACATGGTCCCATTGCAGCAGTGTTATGCCG
>DOQR01000006.1:142356-142612 GCA_003514385.1 Oscillospiraceae bacterium
TCGAGTCGCCGCACCCTACAAAAGCACCTGCTGAAAAGGAAGCTTTTTCATCCAAATATTTCTTTGATATGTTCAGCTCCCCGCAGATAAAAGTCTGTGGGGTGCTTGTGTCAGAAATCATTTTCCGTCTTGCTGTTTATGCGTCAAAGACCGAATCCAAGTAGGGGTCGGCGACTCGACGACCCTATGCCGCCGACGGCGGCACGGCAACAATCAGCAATATTTTACATGATCCCATTGCAGCAGTGTTATGCCG
>DOQR01000006.1:142844-294188 GCA_003514385.1 Oscillospiraceae bacterium
TCGAGTCGCCGCACCCTACAAAAGAACCTGCTGAAAAGGAAGCTTTTTCATCCAAATATTTCTCCGATATATTCAGCTCCCCGCGAATAAAATTCCGCGGGGAGCTATAATTTTATTTTATCTTTTATTCCTCTGTCTTTATGCCTTTATCCTTGAACAAATTTTTCAGGCGTTCAACAGACGATGAGCTGAGTGCGGTCTTTGAGAGTATAAACGCACTGTCTGCGGCGATATAGATATAAAAAGCGTGCTTTGTGATGCAGACTTTCTGTATCTTTGAATACGGTATGATACGCTTTATGCTCTTTTCGCCGTGCTCGATGAGCTCCAGCTTATCCTCGTAGAAATCAAACTCCTGCTCGGCGAAGAACGACTTGTCGAGCTTTTTGAACGCCCTGTATGGCGCTAAATATTGGATATAGACATACGCCGCCGCGCAGAGTACGAGAACGGCGCTCACGACATAGAGAAAGATATTGCCGCCGACCTTCACAAAGCTCACTATAACGGCCGCGGCGCAGGCAAGCAGAAGCCAGCCGGTCGCGCCCGAAAAGCGGGTCTTTCTGCGCTTGCTGTCCGTGTAGTGGACATATTTAAGATACGAGTCAAATGTATTTTTGCAGTTTGCAGTAACTATAAGCATATATTTCTCCGTTTTCAGTCCATACCGAGCGCGTGCTCAAGATTTTTTCCGAGTATTCCCTCTTTCGCCTCTTCGGAGATATCGAGGGAGATTATTCTGTTTATCAGCGCTTTTGCGTAGTCGGCTTTTTTATACGGGAAATCGAGCCCGAATATCGCGCAGTCGTCGTCCCCCTGATGAATGAGCGTTCGCAGCTCATCGTCAGAGAGAGTCCAATAATCCGGCAGACCGTTGTCGTCGGGCATAATGCTCGTCAAGCCCGCGTATACGCGCCTCGGATCGCTCGCGCGGTGATGGTTGTTGCAGATGACCGCCAGTGCCTCGCGGAAAAAGTGATATCCGCCGACGTGCTCCATGCTGAATTTAAGGCGCGGGAAGTTCCATGCGACCTCATCGAAGAGCAGCGGCCGGTAGTCCGCTATGCGGTGCCAGTGCAGCCCCGTATGAAACGACAGAAACAGCCCGTTCTCCTGGGCGGCAGAATAGACCTCACACGCTTTGTCGCCCATAATATTGAACTCCTGATATGCCGGGTGGAGCTTTATGCCCCTGAAGCCGAGATCGGCTATTCTGTTGACCTGCCCCGTGATATCGCCGGAATCGAAATCTATAGTTCCGAAACCGACGAGAGAATCGTCGTTCTTTATTGCGCCCGCGAGCCAGCTTATGCAGTCGCCGGTCATGTTATATTCTTTATACTGCGACGGGAACGGCGCGAAGCAGACCGCCCGCTCTATAGAACACTCATCCATGAGCTTTTTGAGCGAATCTATCCCGCAGCCCGGTCTCGCTTCCTCCGGGAAAACATGGGCGTGGTTCGCAAACATATGATAATCCTTCATCTTTTCTCCTTTGATTTAAGTCGAAGCCGACGAGGCGGTATTCGCCGCCGCCATGGCGGTGTCTATAGCGAGGACTATGCCCAGCGATATCAACTCATAGTCCGGGTCGAGGATATCGAGCTCGTAGCTGTCGCCCCAGGTGAACCACTCCTTGTGGATGTTCATAATATTCCTGTCGCCGTCATAGAGCGAATATTCATGCGCCCAGAAATCGCCCTCGACCCTGAGCGAGGTGTTTTCGAGCGAATATTTCGGGCGGAAGAAAGAGAAATCCTTGACTATCTCCGCTATCTCTTCGCCGCCTATCTCGAGGATAAAATGCGGCAGAAAAGTCATCAGCCGGCGGTATATCTGCCCTATCTCCTCGCCTTGCGCGTCCATGATATGCAGCCTGCCGCGCAGGGAGAAAAACTCGCCCTCGACAAAATATCTGTCATTTCCCGCTTCGTCTTTCACGGTGAATTTTGAAGTCAGCGAAAAGACCTTCTGCTTGATATAGAGCTTCATTTTGTCCTCCCCTTTACCCTTTTCAGTATATCATAAACCTCATGTTTTTACAACCGCGGCGGCGGGTTTGCGACTAAAATAAATAATTTTTGACCGAAAAAACCCTCAACGATTGTAACAATGCAAAAAATTCAAAAACCTTGTCCCAAGTAATTGATACGCTTGTATTTTTTTGATATAATAGCTCTGTACGGGATACACAAAACGAAAGGAGACTACGTGTATGAATTATACTCAAGAAGTAGAGAATATGTGTATTGTCAAAAAGGGTCCGAACCACGGTCCTGCTCCCATCCCCGAAGAGGGCAAATGGGTCAAGGCTTATGAGATAAAGGACATCTCCGGTTTCACCCACGGTGTGGGCTGGTGTGCTCCCCAGCAGGGCGCATGTAAGCTCTCGCTCAACATCAAGGACGGCATCATCGAGGAAGCTCTCGTTGAGACCATCGGCTGCTCGGGCATGACCCATTCCGCAGCTATGGCAAGTGAGATTCTCCCCGGCAAGACCATTCTTGAGGCTCTGAACACCGACCTCGTCTGCGACGCTATCAACACCGCTATGCGCGAGCTGTTCCTCCAGATAGTCTACGGCCGCTCCCAGTCCGCTTTCTCGGACGACGGACTTAACGTCGGCGCAGGCCTCGAGGATCTCGGCAAGGGACTTCGTTCGCAGGTCGGCACAATGTACGGCACAAGATACAAAGGCGTCCGCTATCTCGAGATGGCTGAGGGCTATGTCACCAGAATGGCTCTCGACGAGGACGATCAGGTTATAGGCTACGAGTTCGTGTCCCTGGGCAAGATGACCGACTTCATCAAGAAGGGCGACGACGCTCAGACCGCATACGACAAGTCGGTAGGCACCTACGGCAGATTCGCCGAGGCCGCCAAGTATATCGACCCGCGCAAAGAGTAAGGAGGATACGGACAATGGCATTATTTGAAAACTATGAGAGAAGAGTTGACAAGATCAACTCCGTTCTCGCTCAGTACGGCATTTCCTCCATCGAGGAGTGCAAAGAGATCACTCTTGCAAAGGGCATCGACTGCGACAAGATCGTCAGAGGTACCCAGCCCATCTGCTTTGAAAACGCTATCTGGGCATACACAGTCGGCTGCGCTATCGCTATAAAGAGCGGCGCTGTCAAGGCTGCCGACGCCGCTGCCGCAATCGGCATCGGTCTTCAGTCTTTCTGCATCCCCGGCTCCGTCGCCGAAAACCGCAAGGTCGGCCTCGGCCACGGCAACCTCGGCAAGATGCTCCTCTCCGAGGAGACAGAGTGCTTCTGCTTCCTCGCAGGTCACGAGAGCTTCGCCGCCGCTGAGGGCGCTATCAAAATAGCCCTCAACGCAAACAAGGTCAGAACAAAGCCCCTGAGAGTTATCCTCAACGGCCTCGGCAAGGACGCCGCAATGATAATCTCCCGCATCAACGGCTTCACATACTGCAAGACGGAGTTCGATCCCTACACCGAGACCGTCACCGTCACTGAGCAGAAGGCTTATTCCAACGGTCCGAGAGCGGACGTCAAGTGCTACGGCGCAGACAACGTTCCCGAGGGCGTGGCTATCATGAAGCTTGAGAACGTCGGCGTTTCCATCACCGGCAACTCCACCAACCCGACCCGCTTCCAGCACCCGGTCGCAGGCACCTACAAGAAGTGGTGCGTCGAGAACGGCGTCAACTACTTCTCCGTCGCTTCCGGCGGCGGCACAGGCCGTACCCTGCATCCCGACAACATGGCGGCCGGCCCCTCCAGCTACGGCATGACCGACACCATGGGCCGTATGCATTCCGACGCCCAGTTCGCAGGTTCTTCCTCCGTCCCGGCGCACGTCGAAATGATGGGTCTTATCGGCATGGGCAACAACCCGATGGTCGGCGCGACCGTCGCCTGCGCTGTTGCAGTCGAAGAGGCTATGAAATAAATCAAAGGCTCATAAAAGCATAAAGCAAAAACCACCGGCTGAGTCGGTGGTTTTTTGTTGTTTTATGAACACTTTTACTTTTGTAACGCGGGCGCAGAGGTAATGCTTCAAAACAGTTGCAATGGCGGCGTGGAAGTTGTATAATTAATTGATTTTGATAAATTCGCGTCGAGGGGCGGCGCATTTTGCGGCGACAAAGCGCGTCAAGCGCAAAAAATATACTGTGAGGTTTTACAATGTTCAAAGTGGGATTCGATAACGACCTTTATATCCAGAAACAGTCCGAGCAGATAAGCAAACGCATCAAGGAGTTCGGCGGCAAGCTCTATCTTGAGTTCGGCGGCAAGCTCTTCGACGACTACCATGCCTCGCGCGTCCTGCCCGGCTTCAAGCCCGACAGCAAGCTGCAGATGCTCAAGAATATCGGCTCGGATGTTGAGATAGTCATTGTCATCAACGCGAGCGATATCCAAAATAACAAGATCCGCCGCGACCTCGGCATAACCTACGACAGCGACGTGCTGCGCCTCATCGACGCGTTTCGCGCGATCGGTCTTTTCGTCGGCAGCGTCGTTATCGCGCAGTATAAGGGCCAGCCCGCCGCGCTTGCGTTCAAGAACAGGCTCGAAAATCTCGGCGTGCGTGTCTTTATCCACTATCCCATCGAGGGCTATCCCTATAATATCCCGCACATAGTCAGCGAAGAGGGCTTCGGCAAGAATGAATATATCGAGACCGAGCGCCCGCTCGTCGTTATAACCGCACCCGGCCCCGGAAGCGGGAAGATGGCAACCTGCCTCTCCCAGCTCTATCACGACAACCTGCGCGGCATCAAGGCGGGATACGCAAAGTTCGAGACGTTCCCCATATGGAACCTGCCCCTGAAGCACCCCGTCAACCTCGCATACGAGGCGGCGACCGCCGACCTCAACGACGTCAACGTTATCGACCCCTACCACCTCGAAGCATACGGCAAGACCACCGTCAACTACAACAGAGATGTTGAAGTCTTTCCCGTGCTCAACGCTATATTTGAGAAAATCGAGGGCAAGAGCCCCTATAAATCGCCCACGGACATGGGCGTCAACATGGCGGGCTACTGCATCTCCGACGACGCCGCGACCCGCGACGCCTCTTTGAACGAGATAATCCGCCGCTACTTCAGCGCGCTGTGCGACCACAAAAAAGGTCTGACCGGCGACGCGGAGCTGACGAAGATAGAGAGCCTGATGAATCAGGCGGGAGTCACTGAGGAGTACCGCCGCTGCGTGCGTCCCGCGCTCGACAGAGCAAAAGAGACGGGCGCTCCCGCAGTTGCAATCGAGCTACCCGACGGCAGACTGATAACCGGAAAGACTTCGTCCCTGCTCGGCGCGAGCTCGGCGGCACTGCTCAACGCAGTAAAACTGCTCAGCAATCAGCCCAAGGAGCAGCTGCTCATCGATCCCGGCGTTATCGAGCCGATACAGTCGCTCAAGACGAATATCCTCGGCAACAACAACCCGCGCCTGCACACGGACGAAGTTCTCATCGCGCTGACCATGAGCGCGATACAGAGCGAGCCCGCAAAGAAAGCGTTCGACGCACTCTCACTCCTGCGCGGCTGCGAGGCACATTCCTCCGTCATTCTCTCCCAGGTCGACGCGGATGTCTACCGCAAGCTCGGTATCAACCTGACCTGCGAGCCGCACTACCAGGTCAAGAAGCTCTACCACAAAGCGTAAATATAAATAATCAGCCTGCGGGGATATCCTCGCGGGCTGTTTTTTGCAAGATGAGTCCTATAAATCACCCAGTGAAATGCCAAACCGCAAACTATGATAAAAGCCGCAACCCACGCTGAATGCATAAGTTGCGGCTCTTTTTGCTCTTTGGTCTGCGCCGAGTGTGGCTATCCTTTTCACGGGCTGTCACAGTCGGATGCAGAAAGCGTTTTCTTTGCCCCGAAGCCGTATGCAGATACCGCGAGTGGGCAAAAAAACGCTTAAAAGAGCAAAAGTAAATATGGCAAAAGCCGCAAACTATGATAAAAGCCGCAGCCCACGCTAAATACGCGAGTTGCGGCTCTTTTTGCTCTTTGGTCTGCGCCGAGTGGGGCAGTCCTTATTTTGCGGGGACGGTGTGCCAGATGTTCTTTGCATACTCGTTTACCGCTCTGTCGGCGGCAAATCTGCCGGAGCAGGCGGTGTTCATCAGGGACATCGAGTTCCAGCGCTTTCTGTCCGCCCAGAGCTCGTCGATTCTGTTCTGCGCCTGACGGTAGTCCGCGAAGTCCGCAAGAACCATGTAGGGGTCGTGATAGACGATGGTTCCGCTGATTTCCGGGAACTGCTTGCCGCAGAAGCCGCGGTTTATGAAATCGATAACATTGCGAAGCTCAGCATTGTTGTTGTAGAAATTCATCGGCACATAGCCTCTGCTCCGAAGGTCGTTGACCTCGGGGGTGGTCATGCCGAAGATAACGATGTTCTCGTCGCCGACCGCGTCGTGAATCTCAACATTCGCGCCGTCGAGCGTGCCGAGGGTTATCGCGCCGTTCATCATCAGCTTCATGTTGCCCGTGCCGCTCGCCTCGGTTCCGGCGAGGGATATCTGCTCGCTGACATCGGCGGCGGGCATCATATATTCAGCCATGGAGACGTTATAGTCCTCCATGTAGACGACCTTGAGCCTGCCCTTGACATCGGGGTCGTTGTTGATAAGATCCGCGAGGGCGCAGATGAAGCTGATTATCTTCTTCGCCATGAAGTAGCCGCTCGCCGCTTTTGCGCCGAAGATATAGGTGTGGGGCGTGAAATTGCCCGAGGGATTTGCCTTTATCGCGAGATATTTCGCGAGGATGTTGAGCGCATTGAGGTGCTGGCGCTTATACTCGTGCAGGCGCTTGACCTGAACGTCAAAGATGGAGTTCGGGTCGAGCTCGATGCCGGTCTTCGCCTTGACGCGCTTTGCGAAGTCCGCTTTATTCGCGGTCTTTATCTTCTCTATCTCCGCGAGCACGGCGGGGTTATCTTTATATTTTGCAAGCTCCGAGAGGCACTCGGCGTTATATACGAACTCGCCGCCGATGAGGTCGCTGAGCATCGAGGTCAGGCGCGGGTTTGCCTGGCAGAGCCAGCGGCGGTGGGCGATGCCGTTTGTAACATTGCAGAACTTGTCGGGCGTGAGAGTATAGAAATCATGGAACACGCTGTCCTTGAGTATCTCGCTGTGGAGAGCGGAGACGCCGTTGACGCTGTGGCAGCAGGCGACGCAGAGGTTCGCCATGCGCACGACTCCGTTTGAAATAACAGCCATTCTCTCGACCTTATTAGCGTCGTGGGTCTGCTCCCAGACGCTGCTGCGGAAGCGGTTGTCTATCTCCTTGACTATCTGATAGATTCTCGGCAGCAGGCGGCGGAAGAGATCCTCGCTCCAACATTCGAGAGCCTCGCTCATGACGGTATGGTTCGTGTAGGCGAAAACTTTCGTCACAACATCCCATGCATCGTCCCAGCTGTAACCGCACTCGTCGAGCAGCAGGCGCATAAGCTCGGGGATAGCGAGAGTCGGGTGGGTGTCGTTGATATGGATAGCCATCTTGTCGCAGAGATTGTCGAGCGAGCCGTACTTGCGCAGGTGGCGGTTGATGATATCCTGAACGGATGCGGAGACGAGGAAATACTGCTGGCGCAGACGCAGGCTCTTGCCCTCGGGATGATTGTCCGCGGGATAGAGCACCTTGCTTATGACCTCTGCCATGGCGTTTTGCTCCATGGCGCGCAGGTAATCGCCCTGGTTGAAGGAGTTCATGTCTATCTCGGAGCTCTTTGCGCTCCAGAGACGCAGGACGCTGACGCCCTTGCCGTCCTTACCGGCGACCATCATATCGTAGGGAACGGCGTGGACTTTCTTCGCGTTCTCTATATCGACGCTGTGATAGCCGTCCTCCCAGCGGTCGACGACATTGCCCTCGAAGCTGACGTCAACGCTCTTCTCCTCGCGCGCAACGAGCCATACCTCGCCGCCGGGGAGCCAGAAATCGGGCATCTCGGTCTGCCAGCCGTCAACGAGCTTCTGCTTGAAGATACCGTATTCGTAGAGAATGGAGTAGCCCATGCCGAGATAGCCGTCGGTTGCCAAAGCGTCGAGATAGCACGCCGCGAGACGGCCAAGACCGCCGTTGCCGAGACCCGCGTCCGGCTCGCAGTCATAGAGCTTGTCGAGCTTGATGCCGAAGTCTTTGAGTGCCTCCTCCATGACGGGGATGAGGTTGAGGTTATAGAGCGTGTTCTTGAGCGAGCGTCCCATGAGGAACTCCATGCACATATAGTACACGCGCTTCGAGCCGCTCTCTTCGCAGCGCTGCTCGAACTCGTGTCTGCCCTGTCTGAGCATATCGCGGGTTATCATCGCGATAGCCTTGTAAAACTGCTCGTAGTTGGCCTCCTCGGGAGTGACGCCGAAAAAGTGCGAGAGCTTTGCGGTTATCTGCTCCTCGGCGGCCTTCTTTGTCAGTGAATAATCCATTGTATCAAACCTTTCGTTTGCTTGTGCAGCATATACTGCCGGATATATAAAAATATACCAGATGTTATTTTATACCGAAAATGTAAATAATACAACCGAATACTCGCAATTACCGCTCGAACGCCCTCAGAAAAAACGAACTCCCCGGCGAGAATTTTCAATAAAAATGCCTAAAAATGTCAGACACGATTGAAAAAGCGGGCATTGTTTACAATTTGTTCATATTTATGTATACTTGATGCAACACGGCGCAATTATTCTATATGTGTACCTAAGAGGTACCGAAGAGACAACTACCTATCTGGTTTTAATAATTGTCAACTTCTTTTTTCATTTTTATTTTCTCTTTCCCCAAAGCTAAAGCCGAATGCTGCACACATTCGGCTTTAACTTTTTTCGGGGAACTTTTTTATTTTTACAGGTCGTCTACATCCTGCACGGGCTGCGAGCCGTCGAGCGGAGTGCCCGAATAACTGCCGAGAACGTCGGTCGGGATGACCCCCTCTTTGTTCATCGGGTCGTTGTACTGCGGAATTTCGATTATCTTTTTCTTCTGCTTTTTCGGCTTGTCCACAAAAAATTCTCCTTTCTCTGCGTTTGCGTTTTTAGCTTTCCGCGCGGGCGCGCCGATATTCCGTGAAGCAGAAAGTTGAATTTGCGCGTTATTTCTGATAGAATCATCTTGTCCGAAAGACGGAGGTGCAAAAAATGAAAAATTTCAAAAAATATATCGCCGCTTTGCTGATTTTTATTCTCGCGCTGAGCCTTTGCTCCTGCTCGCTGATTGATCGTCTCAAGCCCGCTCCCGCGCCGGAGACGGTCAGGCTGACCTTTCCCGAGGGTACGACTGTCATTCAGGCGGCACAGAAGCTCGAAGAGGGCGGAGTATGCACAAAGGACGAGTTCATCTCGGCGGTCAACAACACCGAGAGGGATAACAAATTCGTTAAAGCTATAACCAGCCCGCAGGAGCGCCCGTTCCTGCTCGAAGGATATATCTATCCCGACACATATGATTTCTATGTCGGCGAGGGCGCGGAAAAGGCGCTCGGACGCTTTCTCACAAACACTGAATCGAAGCTCACAGACGATATGTATGCTAAAGCTCAAAAAATCGGCATGTCCATGGACGAGATAATCACGCTCGCTTCGATAATCCAGCAGGAGGCGTCGGTGCCGTCGGTCATGGCGAATGTCTCCTCCGTGCTCCACAACAGGCTCAATTCATCGAGCTATCCGCGCCTGCAGTGCGACGCGACGGTTTTCTATTTAAAGCGCAGCGTCAAGCCGTATATAAGCGAGGATCAGGCGGACAAGTACGATGAGTTTTACAACACCTACGACCGCAAGGGGCTCCCGGCAGGTCCGATAACGAACCCCGGAATCGAGGCGATAAACGCCGCGCTGAACCCGGCGGACACGGACTACTATTTCTTCGTCACCGACAACGACGGCAACTACTATTTTGCAAAGACCTATCAGGAGCATCTGAAAAACTGCAAAGCGGCGGGGGTCGCGCAGTAAAAATTTTGCAAATATTGCTTCCCGTGTAATTGAATTTTTCAGCCGCGCATAGTATAATTAGATTTTAGGCAAATCAAATATACTTCATCACAGGGGTATAAAAGAGGTATTATGAACGGTCTTATTGCATCTGCAAAGAAAATAGAAGAATACGGCGCACTGCTCGACTGCGTCAAAAACACCCGTCTGCCCATAGGCATGACGGGTCTTTCCCATATACACAAGGCGCATTTCGCCGCCGCACTGAACGCGGACTGCGGCAGACCCGTGCTCGTGATAACGGCGGATGAGGCGCAGGCTTCGCGCCTTGCGCTCGACATGAAAACGCTCGGTTGCCGCGCCCTGCTCTATCCCGCGAGGGATTTTGCGTTCCGCTCGACGGAGAGCCAGTCGCGCGAATATGAGCACAGGCGGCTCGGCGTGCTCGACAAGATGCTTCGCGGCGAAGCGCAGGCGGTAATCTGCTCTGCAGAGGCGGCGTCGCAGCTGACTCTGCCGCCAGAGGAGCTTAGAAACCGCACGATTGAACTCGCCGTCGGCGACGAGATGCCGCTCGAGGATATAGTAAAAGCACTGCTTCGCGCCGGCTACTCCCGCTCGGCGCAGGTCGACGGAGTCGGTCAGTATGCGGTGCGCGGCGGAGTGCTCGACTTCTTCACGCCCGGCGAGGAATATCCCTGCCGCCTCGAGCTGTGGGGCGACGAAATCGACAGCATGGCGTATTTTGATATAGAAACTCAGCGCCGAACGGACAACATTGAAAAGATAAAAATAACCCCGTCAAACGAGATTCTCCCGCCCGACACGGACGAATTCGTCGAGCTGCTCGAGCGTTTTCGCTCGGAGATACGCGGCAAGGGTGCTGCCAAGGCGCGCGAGTGCGTTGACAAGGATATAGACAGAATAAAGGGCGGTCTGCGCCTGCAATCTACGGACAAATATATGCCCCTGCTCTACGATGTGGCTTCGATATTCGACTACGCGAAGGGCTATATTCTCTGCGTGAGCGAGAGCTTTTCCGTCAAAGAGCGGTTCAACGCCGCCATCGGACTCATGCACGAGGCGATGAAGGCGATGTTCGAGGAGGGCGAGCTCTGCCCCGGACTCGACAGATTTTCTCTGCATCTCTCAGACCTGCTGAACAACTATGAGCAGATGGGCGCCATATACATGGACAATCTGCCGCGCGGCGGATTCGACACGCCCGTAAAGGAACTTATAGGCGTCAACGCAAGGCAGATAACAGCGTGGAACGGCTCGTTTTCCGTTCTCAAGGACGACCTCGACGCGCTGACGGACAGAAATAAACGCACCTGCGTTATCTTCGCGGGCACGCGCAAGGCCGCCGACGCACTGCGCGGCGATCTTATAGACGACGGCTACAGCGCGCTCTACATGGACGAACTGCCGAACGAACTGGCTCCAGGCACGCTGACCGTTGTGCCCGGCTGTCTCTCGGCGGGATTTGAATATCCGCTGGCAAAAATAACCGTATTCACCCACTCCGGCAGGGCAGCGGTCGCTCAGCCGAAGAGAAGCGTCCGCAAAAGCTCAAACGCGTTCCACAGCCTTGACGAGCTTCACCGCGGCGACTATGTCGTTCATGTCGCGCACGGTATCGGCATATTCGAGGGTATAAACAAGCTCGAAGCGAGCGGCACGATAAAAGACTATATCAAAATTCGCTACGACAAGGGCGACATTCTCTATGTCCCGGTCACTCAGCTCGATCAGGTCTCGAAATACATCGGTCCGTCCGGCGACGACAAGCCCGTCCGCCTCAACAAGCTCGGCGGCAAGGACTGGCAGAAGACCCGCTCGCGCGTACGCAGTGCGGTCAAGGATATGGCAAAAGAGCTCACGGAGCTGTATTCGCGCAGGCTCAAAATCGAGGGTCACGCATTCTCGCCCGACACGGATATGCAAAGCGACTTCGAGCGCAGGTTCGAGTTCGACGAGACCTCGGATCAGCTCAGATGTATCGACGAGATAAAGGGCGACATGGAGAAAAGCTGCCCCATGGACAGACTGCTCTGCGGCGACGTCGGCTTCGGCAAGACGGAGGTCGCGCTGCGCGGCGCGTTCAAGTGCGTTGCGGACGGCAAGCAGTGCGCCATTTTAGTGCCGACCACGATTCTCGCCTATCAGCACTATCAGACGGTGCTCAAGAGAATAGAGGGCTTCCCGGTCGAGGCGCGTATGCTCTCGCGCTTCTGCTCGAAAAAGGAGATAGAGGACACTCTGAACGGTCTGCGCCGCGGCAGTGTAGATATAGTAGTCGGCACGCACAGGCTCATATCAAAAGATGTTCAGTTCCGCGACCTCGGGCTGATAATAATCGACGAGGAGCAGCGCTTCGGCGTGGCTCAGAAAGAGAAGCTCAAGGA
Organism: Oscillospiraceae bacterium; assembly: GCA_003514385.1. Taxonomy (GTDB): domain Bacteria; phylum Bacillota; class Clostridia; order Oscillospirales; family Acutalibacteraceae; genus CAG-177. The sequence continues at coordinate 155,186 of DOQR01000006.1, forward strand.
GCTCTATCCCAAGGTCGATGTTCTGACGCTGACCGCGACGCCCATACCGAGAACACTCAACATGGCGCTCTCCGGTATACGCGATATGTCAATACTCGAAGAAGCGCCGCACGACCGCTCGCCGGTGCAGACATATGTTGTCGAGCACAATCCCGAGATGCTCGCGCAGGCGATGAACGCGGAGCTCAGGCGCGGCGGGCAGGTGTATTATCTGCATAACCGCGTTGAGAGTATAGAGCACACGGCTGCAAAAATAAAAGATATGCTGCCCGACGCCGTTGTCGGCATAGCCCACGGCAAGATGAGCGAAGATGAACTGAGCGAAGTCTGGCGCAAGCTGCTCGAGGGCGAGATAGATATATTGGTATGCACGACTATAATCGAAACGGGCGTTGATGTTCCGAATGTCAACACCCTTATAATTGAGGACGCCGACCGCATGGGTCTCGCCCAGCTGCATCAGATACGCGGGCGCGTCGGACGCTCGTCGCGCAGAGCGAGCGCGTATCTCACATTCAGACCCGGCAGGGAGCTGACGGAGATAGCCACGAGCAGGCTCGACGCGATAAGGGAGTTCACGGAGTTCGGCTCGGGCTTCAAGATAGCCATGCGCGACCTCGAACTGCGCGGCGCGGGCAATGTGCTCGGCGCACAGCAGCACGGACACATGGAGGCTGTCGGCTACGAGATGTATCTCCAGATGCTCGAACAGGCGATAAGCGAGGAGCGCGGAGACCAGACAAAGAAGCCGAAGAAGGAATGCCTTGTCGATCTGCCGATAGACGCGCACATCCCGCCGACATATATCGAGAGCGTACCGCAGAGGCTCGGCATCTACCGCCGCATCGCGGACATAACCTCGCGTGCAGACGCGGACGATGTCACGGATGAGCTCATCGACCGCTTCGGCGAGCCGCCCGCTCCCGTGCTCGGACTGATAAGGACTTCTCTGCTCCGGGCGTATTCCGCCCAGCACAACATCTATGAGATCGGGCGCAAGGGCGACAAGCTGCTGCTCTATATCGACGACCTCGATATGCAGGAGATCTCCGCGATAGCCGCGGGCTTCCCCGGCAGGGTGACAGTCAGCGCCGCAGGCAAGCCGCACATAGCAGTGCGCATCATGCCGCAGGATAAGATGCTCGACCTGCTCGAAAAAGTGCTCATGCTCATGAACACCGCGAATAAACAGAAAGACAGCTGACCGAAATCAGCTGTCTTTTTTCAAAAAAGGGAAGCGGCCGGCTGACAGATATCAGACGGTCGCTTGTCTTCTCCCCAAATAGATGCTGCACGCTTAGCGCACAGCCTAGCTTCTTTTTTCATAAGGCTATTATATACTGTTTCTGTTTGGAAAGTCAATATTTTTCGCAATAAATAATATTTTACTTATTCGCCGCGCTCTCTTCTCGCCTGCTCGGGCGAGATTTCGGCGTGGGGGCAGACTATCTCGTCTATTATCTCCTGCGGAGCCGCCCAGCGAACGGCGTTTATTAAAATCTGCTGAACCTGCGGGATATAATATGTGGGGTTAGCCTCATGACCGGGCTGGAAATAAAATACTTTGCCGCGCCCTCTTCTCCAGCAGCAGCCCGAGCGGAACACATCGCCGCCGGAGAACCAGCCCATAAAAACAAGCTCGTCGGGTTCAGGGATATCAAAGCTCTCGCCGTACATCTCTTCGACGGGTATCTCAATATATTCATCGATACCCTTTGCTATCGGGTGCGCGGGGTTGACAGTCCAAAGGCGCTCAAAATCGCCGTCGCGCCAATGCAGGGCGCAGGAGGTACCCATAAGGCGCTTGAAGGGCTTTGAAAAATGCGCAGAGTGCAGTGCTATGAAGCCCATGCCGCGCAGAACTCTGTCATGCACGCGCTCAACAAGCTCGTCGGGCACTTCATCGTGCGCCTTGTGTCCCCACCAGATGAGCACATCGGTATTTTCGAGCACTTCGGGCGGCAGACCGCAGTCGGGGTCGTTGAGGGTCGCGGTGCGCACCTCGATATCCTCCTGCGTGTCGAGGAAGCTCTTTATCTGACCGTGGATTCCGTGGGGATAAACTGCCGCTATCTCGGGCGATTCGACCTCATGGACGCCCTCGTTCCAGACGGTAACTCTTATCATTTTATCAGTTCCTTTCGGGAGAAATTTTATCCAAGTCAAGTATATATTTTTGCCCGCCCGCTGTCAATGGATTTTCTCCCGTATTGCAAAATCGACCGCCGTTTGATATACTTTAATAAAGATTTTTCGGGGTGATATTTTGCTTCTCAACAAAAATGACGACATTGAACTTCATATAGATTCGGTCTCGCTGACGGGCAGCGGAGTCGGCAGATACAACGGGCTCGCCGTGTTCGTCCCCGCGACTGCGCCCGGAGATATAATAGAAGCGCACATAATCAAGGCGAAGAAGAGCTACGCCGTCGGCAAGTGCACGAAAATAATCAAGCCATCGCCGGACAGGACGGAAAACGACTGCCCGGCATATCCCGGCTGCGGCGGCTGTTCGTTCCGCCACATGAGCTACAATGCGGAATTAAAGCTCAAATCCGATGCCGTGCGCGACGCGTTTTCGCGCATCGGCGGACTTGATGTTGAACTAAAGCCGATAATCGGCGCAGACTCGCCGGACGGCTACCGCAACAAGGCGCAGTACCCTGTAGGGTGCGAAAACGGCGAACTGAAAATCGGCTTCTACTCCCGCCGCTCGCACAGGATAGTTGACTGCCGCGCGTGCCGCCTCGCGCCGCCGGAGTTCGAAAAAATACTCGGCACGGTCGCGGACTGGATAGAAAAATATAATATTTCCGTCTACAACGAAACAAGCAGAAGCGGGGCTGTCAGGCACATATATCTGCGAAAAGCGTTCGCGACGGGCGAAATAATGCTCTGCCTCGTCAGTGCACAGGAAAACCTGCCGCACACCGACAAGCTCATTGAATCGCTCAAGAATGAAAAAGCTATAAAAAGCATTCTTGTAAACATAAACCCCGACGACACGAACGCAGTGCTCGGCGAAAAGTGCATCCCGCTCCTCGGCGACGGCTGCATAACGGACATACTCTGCGGAGTAAAGGTACGCATATCACCGCTGTCGTTCTATCAGGTCAACCGCGCGCAGGCGGAAAAGCTATATAAAAAGGCTGCCGAATACGCCGGAGACAAAAAAATAAAGCTCCTGCTCGACCTCTACTGCGGCGCGGGCACGATAGGGCTTTCGATGGCAGACAAGGCGGAGGAGCTCATCGGCATAGAAACCGTCGCGCCGGCGATAGAGGACGCGAAGAAAAACGCCGCCGCAAACGGCATAGAAAACGCGCAGTTCATCTGCGCGGACGCGGGCGAAGCCGCCGAAAAACTTCTCGCCGAGGGCAAGCGCCCGGAAGTAATAGTCCTCGACCCGCCGCGCAAGGGCTGCTCGGAGCAGACGATTAAAGCCGCCGCAGGCATGGCTCCCGACAGGATAGTGTATGTCTCCTGCGACCCCGCGACGCTCGCGCGCGACTGCGCCGCGTTCAAGGAGCTTGGATATGAAGTCGAAGAAGCGACCCCCGTCGACCTCTTCCCGAGAACGGCGCATGTTGAGACGGTATGTTTGCTGTCTCGAGCGATATGAATTTCCGGCGACTTCGTAAGAAGCGTTGGTGAGATCTCCGGCTTACCTATATGAAGGAGGAAAAATGATAGCATGGAAATCAAATTATACGAAGACAGATACAGGGACGATATGATTTTCATGGTTTTGCAGGCCAAGGACGCGCTCGGAAGAATACCGAGTATCAACGAAGATCTGCTCGATATCAAAAAGAATTACTTTGACCGTGGGGATATGTTCTGGATCGCGGCGGATGATAACGACAGGGTGATCGGCTGCGGCGGGTATTCGAGGATCGAAGGAACGAATGAAGCGTTTATTCATCGGCTGTATATAAAGGCATCGGAAAAGCGCAAGGGCATCGGTTCAGCTCTGCTTGAAACTATTGAGGCGGGAATGCGCGGCAACGACATTACGGCAGCGCGGGTGCATCTCGGCGATCCGCCGGAGCAGTGGCTTGAGTCCTATTCATTCTATCCGAAGCACGGGTATGCCGAATACGAGCCGCGGTATATGAGAAAGAAATTATAAAGACAAATAGGAGTTCAAAGGGGAGAAAATATGAATAAAGCAGGAACGCAAAGAATAGAAACCGATAGATTGATACTTCGAAGATTCAGATTAGAGGATGCAGAGGATATGTATGCAAATTGGGCATCTGATCCCGAAGTCGCGAGATTCCTGACATGGCCGACGCATTCGAGCGTTGAAGTGACAAAGAGCCTTCTTGCCGATTGGATACCCGGATATGAAGATGGCGGATACTTTAATTGGGTTATGGAGTACAAAGAAACAGGAAAAGCTATTGGTAATATTTCTGTTGTAAAGCTTAATGAGAATACAAAGGCTGCTGATATGGGTTATTGTATGAGCCGGGCGTACTGGGGGCAGGGATTAATGCCTGAAGCATTAAATGCCGTGATGGATTATCTTTTTGATGTTGTCGGACTAAATCGTATTGCCGCCTGTCATGATGCAAACAATCCAAAATCAGGACGCGTTATGGAAAAAGCCGGAATGAAACGGGAAGGTATTCTTAGAGCTGCCGGAAAGAACAACCTCGGAATCCATGACGAGGTGTGGTATGCGATGATCCGAAATGACAGGAAGAAATGAAGAATCGATTTTTTGTTACAGAAAAGCAATGAACAAATTTCACTTTGCCGAGGCAATGAAGTCGATACGAGTGCCTTGACTTAGCCGCTCGACGGCATATTCCTGACGGGGAGAGTGTGCGGGTAGCGTGAATATGCTTCTTTTTATTCACACTAAAGAAGAATACAAAACAGCAGACAGAATCGTAAAAAGATGTTCGCGATAAGCTCAAAATCCGGCCGACACACAAAACCGCATAAAAGACGGGCACCGTGAAAACGGTGCCCGTAGTTTTATCTTGTCTCATCCATCCAATCGGACAGGCGCGTCATGCTTTTTTCGCTGCCGACAGCATAGAGAATATCGCCCTCACGGAACATATAATCGGGATGCACATTGTCTGTCAAATTTCCGTTGTTTTCTATAGCGATTATGTTTACTCCGAACCTTCCCCGCATATCGGCGGACATTATCGTCATTCCGACGATCTTACGCGGAACTTCAAGCTTAAGGAGATTCAGCTTTCGGCTCAGCTGAACAAAGTCCAGCATATTGGGAGTTTCCAGTTTGTGGGCGAGTCTGACTGCCATATCCCTCTCGGGGTAGACGACTTCTGCGCCGAGCTTCTTGAGTATCTCGCCCTGCTCGGCGCTCGCGGCCTTTGATATGACCGTCGGCACGCCGAGAGAGACAACGTTGAGAGTAGTCAGAATCGAAGTGTCCATCTTTTCTCCGATGCAGACCACCACGACGTCGCAGTTTTGTATTCCGGTCTCCGAAAGCGTCTTTTTGTCGAAGCTGTTGACCACAAAAGCATTTTCCGTATATTCGCGCATCTCGCGCACCTTTTCCTCGTTGCCGTCGATTACGAGCGGCTCCGCGCCCGCTTTCGCAAGCTCCACAGCCAGAGCAGAGCCGAAGCGCCCGAGTCCGATTATTCCGTAAGATTTGCTGTCGCTTTTTGATTTTTTAAACATCTTTGTCCTCCGTTCTCAGCCTATGGCTATGTTTCCGTCGGGATATTTTATTCGATCTCCGTTTGTAAAATACCAGAGCGTTGCTATTGTCAGCGGTCCGAGACGTCCTATATACATAATCACGATTGACAACAGCTTGCTCGCAGTGCAGAGTCCCGTGGTTATCCCGGTAGTGAGTCCCACCGTACCGAACGCGCTCGTCATCTCGAACAAGGCATCCCTTATTGCTATATCCGGCTCAAAGGCGCAGAGCATAAACGTTCCCACTGCTATCACACTTATACCCATGACCGCTATGACCGACGCCTTGCGGAACACACCGTGCGGCACAGAATAGTGAAACGCCTTTCCCGAGGTGTTTGTCGCGGCGGTCTTTATGCCCTGTATCAGCGCAAACAGCGTGCTCGTCTTTATTCCGCCGCCGGTGGAGCCTGGCGACGCGCCGACGAACATTAAAAAGATCATAGCGAGCAGTCCCGCGTTTGAAAATTCGCCGAGCGAATATGTCGAGAAGCCCGCCGTCCTCGCAGTAACGCTGTTGAACAGAGCTCCTATCCACGGCATATTTTCTGTAATTCTGAAAATCACCGCGCCGCCGACCGTCAGCGCGACGCTCATCGTGAGCACTACTTTTGTGTGCATGGAAAATCTGCGCCAGCGAAATCGCTTTTCGACAATCTCGCGGATAACGAGAAAGCCGATTCCGCCGAAGAATATCAAAAGGCAGGTCACGAGATTTAAGAACACATCCTCTTTGTAGGCGGAGAGGCTTTGGAAGTTTCCGAGGATGTCGAAGCCGGAGTTATTGAACGCGGCGACAGAGTGAAAAAGGCTTATTCCGAGAGCTTTGAGCGGCGGGTAATCGCGCACGAAAACAATAAAGCTCAGCGCCGCACCGACAAGCTCAAATGCCGCCGTAGTCAAAAACACGCTTTTTATAAATTTTACTATTCCCTTGCCTGAGTCGAGATTCATCGCATCGCGCAGAACACGCCGACCTTTCAGATTTATCCTCTTTCCGACAGCCAGAATGACTCCCGCGCCCATTGACGCGACTCCGAGTCCGCCTATCTGTATCAGTGCCGCAACAACGAACTGACCGAACGCGGTGAACGTGTCCCCTATATCGACGGTCACGAGTCCCGTCACGCAGACGGCACTCGCCGAAGTGTACAGCGCGTCTATGTATTTTAAGTCTACGCCGTTTCGCACGCTGCACGGCAGCATCAGCAGACCCGAGCCTATAAATATCGCGGCTGCAAAACCGAGCGCAATTATTCTTGCAGACGACATTCTTTTTAACAGCTTTCTCATAATTCACCTCGTATCCCGCAAAAAAGACCTTCGGCAGAATAGGTCTGCCAAAGGTCTTGCTTCATTCACGGCCAACGCCGCCAATGTCCGCTGCCAGCACAGCTCCTGTGCGGTTGGTGACAGGCGGATGGGTAACCCATAGCTACTCCCCATTGGTTGTGGCTTAATTATATCCCTTTGCGGGCGAAAGTCAATATATTTATGAAAAAATTATCCGACATTAAAAGCAGAAAAGGTCTGCCGAGCTAATCGACAGACCCATATCTTTATGAATTTCCTATTAATAAGCGAAAGTGTACTGCTGCTGCCATGTGCCGGTGAAGTTAGCATCGATACCAACATTGCTATTACCGAAGGTAAGTTTGCAGACAACATTTGCCGGCTCGCTGACATTGATGCTCGCGAGAGTACCGTCCGCGTTGAGCACGAAAGTGAATGTGCCGCTCTGATAATTAACCTTCGTGCTCTTCGGGCTGAAGGGTTTAAAATCATCCGGAGTCAGCGAAAGCGTATCAAAGCAAGAGCCATGATGCTTGGGAACAAATGTAAGCCCCTCGCCGCTCTCGGTAACGAGAGTGATGCTGACCTTCCAGCCGCCGCCCTGTTTGACGCAGGAAGCCGCCTTGACACCTGCGGGATCGACTTTATAGGAAGCGCGCTTTGCCGCGGGCAGGAAGCTTGCAAGAGTCGTGCCATCGGAAGCCTTGCCGCCGTTAAAAGTTTTTGTCGCGGTCTTGGGATAATCGTTGGGAAGAAGGGGCTCTGCCTTAGCAATAAGGTCGATTCCGAGAATCTTGTCGGGGTTAAGGCTGTTGATCTTCGAAGTTGTTCCCTGAACTCTCTTGACAGAGACCTTACCGGTGTAGCTCTTCATAGCCGAAGCGTACTTGTTGAAGAACGCAACGATATCAGCCTTGCTGCCGTTGACGGGAGCCTTTATCTCCGCTGCGGGCTTGTTGCCCTGCTGGCCGCCCTGCTGACCCTGAGTAGCCGCCTCGCTGCCGCCCTCGGAGGGTGCGACTGCCGTGCTGTCGTCAGCGGTGCTCTCTGCCGCGTTGCTCTCCGCGTCGCCCGCCTGGGTGTCCTGAACGTCTGCGTTCGCGTCCTGCGAGCTCTCAGCCGTTGTGTCGTTCTTGTCGTCCTTGCCCTTACATGCCGCAAATGCAAATATCATTATCAGCGCGAGCAGGATAGCAATAATTCTCTTCATAGTTTGTCTCCTTTCATCTTTCGGCAGAGCATCCTCTGCCATGCTACGATTCAAGTTTACTTTATGTTTATTCGTTTGTCAAGAGAATAAACTTTATTTTATATTTCCATAATTTCCATAATTTTTTATCGATTTTTGTGCACTATATATTATATTCGTTCTTTATACAATATATAATAATCCGCCGCATACAGGGCACACTATACAGCGAAAAAGAACAGAAAGGGTGCATAAAATGAGCAAAGACACACTTGAGCTGCTGCGCGAATGCGACAGCGGAATAAAAATGGCAGTCAGCAGCATTGACGAAGTGAGCGGGCACATAAAAGATGAGGATCTAAAAAACCTGCTCGAGAAGAGTAAGGAGGAACACAGCCAGCTCGGCGGTACGATAAAAGAACAGCTGGCGTCGCTCGGCGACGACGGCAAAGACCCGGGGATAATGGCGAAGAGCATGTCATGGATAAAAACCAACGTCAAGCTCGGCATGAACGACTCGGACAGAACGGTCGCAGGGCTGATGACCGACGGGTGCGACATGGGCATAAAGAGCCTGACCCGCTACCTCAACGAATACAAAGGCGCGGACGGCGCTTCGCGCAGCACGGCGCGCCGCCTCATCGGCATAGAAGAGGATCTTCTCTGCGGGCTGAGACCGTACCTGTAATATATATCTGCGAGACAGCGCATAGGCTCATAAGCCGGCCGGGCACAGCAAATTATCACTGTGTCCGGCATTATGTTATTGTCATTTGTATACCTCTCAAACATAAATCTCCCACCGCAGCACATCAAGCACTGCAGTGGGCTTAATTCATCAGACCTCTATATAATACGGGCAGAGAGAATACACTGCATATTTCTTCCTCCATAAGATTTATATGCCAAAGTATACCACACAACAAAGAAAGTCACAACAAAAAAGGGACCGCCCGAAAGCAGTCCCGCATTGTAAAATAGCTTTGTTTATTTTTTTATAACATGCCATTCGCAGAAGCGGCTTGACATCATCGCGTCGTCATACTTGCTGTCGACATACTGCCCGATCTGCGTTGTCGCGGCAATCCCCGCGCGGCGGTCTCTCCAGCGCACCATGCACACGAGAGTGAATGAGAGATTGATTATCATAAATATCGATAACGCGGCACACGCGACCTTCCAGCCCGTGCCCTGCATACGCGCGAACACCTTTTTGAGCTTCGGCACAACCATATAGGCGAAGATAACGCCCGCAAGTCCCCAGAGCAGCGTCATTTTCAGGCAGATGAGACCCTTGTAGTTCATGAAGCTCTTTGAGTAGTCCCACGCTTTCATGCCCATGCCGTATTCGAGCAGCAGCCCGCAGGCGAGCTCAAAGACCGTGGCGACTATCGCGATAGAGCAGAACCGGGCGATAACTCCCTTGTAACCGGTGCTCCGTATCTTTTCGCCGCTTATGTAGAACATCACTGCGCCTACGCCGTATATCAAAGAGAACGGTCCCCAGATGGTTGCGACATGCGTCTCCCAGTGGCCGAAAATCAGCCTGCACCATGTACCCTCGAGCAGAACGCCGAGCACATTGCCGAACATGAACAGCCAGAACATATTGCAATAGGTCACGCCGTCCTTCTTCATCTCGGCAAGACCCTCATGCCTGTTTTTCACGGTATCGCCTCCTGTCCTTTGCTTTCTATATAATATAACAGAAGATTCGACTTTTTTACTTCAGATATGAGCATATTTTCAAAATGTTTATTTTTTATTTAATTTTCGCCCTGGCGCTGCCTGATCTTTCGCCAGTTTATGAAGCCGTAGCAGTCATTGACAAAGAACACCGAGAAGCAGACTATCATCGGCAGATACGACGGGTCGTCGATAGTCGCCATTATCCACATAATAATCAGTACAATGTCGTTTGCGGCGTAGCCGAGCCCATAGAGCGGCGAGCGCAGGAGTGTGAGCGACGCGGCGATAAAGCTCGTTGCGACGGAAACGGTGCTTATCGCGAGCTTCGCGGTGTTGAAATATTTCAGAATAAAATAGAACGCCGCAGTAAGAATAATCAGCACTGCCCACTTTTTCGCCCCGACATGCGCCACTTTCACCTCGTTTTCGCCCTCCTTGTACGGATGCCGAAACCAGGATATTGCCGCGGCGAGGGCTATCGGTGCGGTCATGCCGAGATATGTTATCATCTCGCCGTAGTAGCGAAATTTAAAAGAAATCACAGAATAGAATATGCTGAAAACAACAGTCAGCACCTGACCTATCGGATCGCCCTTTGCATTAAGCATAAGCGAAGTGACGCCGATAAGCGACGCAACAAGGGTGAGATAATCCCGCTCCCGCGGAAACATAAACGACACCGTAACCAGAACAAGCGACCCGAGCCATATTGCCCATTCGTGCTTTTTGAATATCTTAAACGGATTCTGATAGTTTTTCATGCTGTACCTCAAAAAAAATAAGCACCCGCCATCTCGTCTTCTAAGACCTAACGACGAGATACGAATGCTTCATTACCCGGTGGCAATCTACTTATTAGTTTTGTGGTATTATATCAGTCGGCACGAAATTTGTTAAGAGCCGATCGGCTGATTAAATTACGCCGCACCGTAAACAGCAAAAAGGAAGCCGAATAAATTTCGACTTCCCTTTTATTATATCTAAGCTTATTCCAGCTCAAACGCGCCGGTGTAGAGGCGATAGTATGTGCCCTTTTCGGCGATGAGCTTTTCGTGGTTGCCGCGCTCGATTATTCTGCCGTGGTCGAGCACCATTATGACATCGGAGTTCTGGACGGTCGAGAGGCGGTGCGCGATAACAAAGACTGTGCGTCCTTTCATCAGCTTATCCATACCGCCCTGGACGAGAGCCTCTGTGCGCGTATCTATAGAAGATGTCGCCTCGTCGAGGATCATGACGGGCGGGTCGGAAACCGCCGCGCGGGCTATAGATATCAGCTGACGCTGACCCTGCGAGAGTCCGGAACCGTCACCCTTGAGCACGGTGTTGTAGCCGTCCGGGAGCATGCGGATGAATCCGTCAGCATTTGCGAGCTTCGCCGCCGCGATGCACTGTTCGTCGGTCGCCTCGGGGTTGCCGTAGCGGATGTTCTCCATGACAGTGCCCGTGAACAGGTTGACATCCTGGAGCACGACGCCGAGACTGCGGCGCAAATCGGCTTTCTTTATCTTGTTGATGTTTATTCCGTCATAGCGTATCTTGCCGTCCGCTATATCATAGAAGCGGTTTATTAAGTTTGTTATCGTGGTCTTGCCCGCTCCGGTCGCGCCGACGAAAGCCACCTTCTGACCCGGCTCTGCGTAGAGCGTGATATCGTGAAGGACTTCCTTTTCGGGTGTGTAGCCGAAATCGACATGGTCGAGAACGACCTGACCCTCAAGCTTCGTATAAGTCAGGGTGCCGTCGCCGTGGGGATGCTTCCATGCCCACATTCCGGTGTGCTCCTTAACTTCGACTATCTCGCCGTTCTCCTCTTTTGCATTTACGAGGGTAACATATCCGTCATCGGGCTCAGGCTCTTCGTCCATAAATGTGAAGATTCGCTCGGCGCCCGCGAGGGCGTTGACAATCGAGTTGAACTGGTTCGACATCTGGGATATCGGGTTTATAAAGTTGCGCGAGAGCACGAGGAACGAGGCTATCATGCCGAGGGACAGCGTGTTGACGCCGGTCAGCCCGAGATTCTTCGTGCCGACGATAGCCATATATGAGCCGATAACGGCGAGCAGGATATACAGGAAATATCCGAACGCGTTCGTCATGGGCATCATCGAGGTCGCGTGGCCGTTTGCGTTCGCGGCGTTGTGCTCCCATTCGGTGTTGCGCTGCTTCATTTCTTTCTTCGACTGCTCTTCGTGGCAGAAAACTTTTATGACCTTCTGACCGTTTATCATCTCTTCGATATATCCGTCAAGATCCGCAAGGGATCTCTGCTGGGCTACGAAATACGCGCCGCTCTTGCCGATGACTTTCTTGATTATCTGCATAATGAAGAACAGCGATATGCACACAACGAGCGTCAGACCGACGCTGATATAGAGCATACAGCAAAACACCGCCGCGACGGTGAACGCCGAAGAAACCAGCTGACCCATCGACTGCGCGAGCATCTGGCGCAGGGTATCGGTATCGTTGGTATAGAGGCTCATCGTGTCGCCGTGGGTGTGCGAGTCGAAATATCTTATCGGCAGGCGCTGCATCTTCTCGAACATCTCATCGCGTATGGTCTTGAGCGTTCCCTGCGCTATAGTGACCATGCGGCGGTTGTAGATAAGCGTCGAGAGCGTGCCGATGAGATAGATAACCGCCATGGTTATCAGCGCGCGTATGAAGCCGGAGAAGTCGGGTGATGATTGACCGACCATCGGGGTTATATAATCGTCGATAAGCGACTGGAGGAACATCGACGACGCCGCACCCGCAACTGCGCTGAGCAGGATGCAGATTGTGACGAGGACTATCGTGCCCTTATAATTTTTGAGATAAGAGAGCAGACGCTTGAGCGTTTTCTTGTCGAGCTTTCTGGGCTGCATTCCGGGTTCGCCGGGCATGCTCTTGGGTCCGCCGTGCATAGGCTTACTCATCGTCGTTTCCTCCCTTCTGCTGGGATTCATAAACTTCGCGATAGATATCGCAGGATTTCAGCAGCTCGTCATGTGTGCCCTGAGCGATTATTCTGCCGTTGTCGAACACGAGTATTTTGTCCGCGTTCTGAACCGAGCTTATGCGCTGGGCTATAATTATCTTCGTCGTGTCGGGCATATACTGCGAAAGTCCCTTTTGAATCAGCGCGTCGGTGTGGGTATCGACGGCGCTTGTCGAGTCGTCGAGAATGAGCACCTTGGGATTCTTGAGCAGGGCGCGCGCTATGCACAGCCTCTGCTTCTGACCGCCGGAGACGTTCGTGCCGCCCTGTTCGATATAGGTGTTGTAGCCGTCGGGCATCGCGCTGACGAATTCATCCGCCTGAGCGAGCTCGCAGGCGTGCTTTATCTCTTCGTCGGTCGCGTCTTCATTGCCCCAGCGCAAGTTCTCGGATATCGTGCCGGAGAACAGCTCGTTCTTCTGGAGCACCATTGCGACCGAGTTTCTCAGGGTATCGAGATCGTAGCTTCTGACATCCACGCCGCCGAGCATCACTTCACCACCCGTTACATCGTAGAGGCGCGGGATGAGCTGAACGAACGAGGACTTTGACGAACCCGTGCCGCCGATTATGCCGACCGTCTCGCCGGAGGCTATATGCACGTTGACATTGTCGAGCACCTTGGTGTCCGCCTTTGAAGCATAGGCAAAATTGACATTTTTATAATCTATCTCGCCGTCTTTGACTTCGAGAACGGGGTTCGCGGGGTTCGAGATATCGGTCTTTTCGTTGAGTATCTCAGCTATACGCTGAGCGGAAGAGCTCGCAATTATCATCATGGCAAAGACCATGGAGAGCATCATGAGGCTCATGAGTATCTGCATGGCGTAGGTGAACAGCGCGGTGAGCGAGCCAGTGGTCAGACCGAGTGCTGCGTTGTTGCCGCTGGCGATGACCGCCTTTGCGCCGAGCCATGAGATCAGAATCATGCAGGTGTACATGCAGACCTGCATAATAGGCGAGTTGAGCGCGATAAGGCGCTCCGCCTTTGCAAAGTCTTTGTATATCTTCTCGGATATCTTCTCGAATTTGCTTATCTCGTGATCCTCCTGATTGAAGGACTTGACGACTCTTATGCCGCGCACATTCTCCTGAACTACGTTATTAAGCTCATCGTAGGTGTGGAAAACTCGTTTGAACACGGGGTGCACCTTGATGATTATCAGCACGAGCAGAGCCGCGAGGATAGGTATAATCGCAATAAACATAAGCGAAATCTGGCTGTCTATTCTGAACGAGACTATCATGGCGAAAATCAGCATAACCGGTCCGCGTATCGCTATTCTTATGAGCATCTGATAGGCGTTCTGAATATTTGTGACATCCGTCGTCAGTCTCGTAACTATCGACGCGGTCGAGAATTTGTCGATGTTCGAGAATGCGAAGGTCTGAACATTATCATACATATCGCTGCGCAGATTCGCGCCGAACCCGGCGGACGCGCGCGAGCCGAGGAACGCCGCAAGCATTCCCGTCACCATCTGGAACACCGCGAGGAATAGCAGCGCAAGACCGTATTTCCAGACCATGGACATCACGCCGCCCTCGATGCCGTTGTCGATAAGACCCGACATACAAAGCGGGATAACTATCTCGAACACGACTTCAAACGTGGAGAAAAAGATAGTCGCCCATGATACTTTTTTGTATTGGCGCATGCTCTTCAACAAAGTTTTTATCATATTCTCACTCCCTCTTTTCTTTCTTTGCTCCACTTTCCGGTTTGCAGCCGGGGCTGCTGTCAATATCAAGGTTATCGCATATCCTTATGAGATATCCGCGGAGCTGTTCGACTTCTTCTTCGCTGAACGATCTGAGCATCGCCCGCTCGCCGTTGTCGATAGAACGGCGTATCTCGAGATTGATGTCTTTCGCCTTATCGGTCAGCCGCACGACCTTGTTTCTCTTGTCCGACGGGTCGGTACAGGTGCTGAGAAAGCCGCTCTGCTCCATGCGCGTGACTATGCCGACAATCGTCGGATGTGAGACATGGGCGTAGTCTTCAATCTCTTTCTGGGTTGTCTGACCTCCGCGCTCGGCGAGAAATCTTATGATCCGCGACTGCGCAAAAGTCAGCCCGTGCTTGCCGAGTCCTGCATCGACGTTCGACTTCAAACGGTTATCTATACGCTTGAAAAAATATCCGATATGCTCCATAGCGATCTCCTTTCCGCAAAACTGTTTTAAGCAATATTAAGTGTAGCACGCTACACATTATACATATATGTGCGCCGATTGTCAACAATATGTTTGTAAACAATTTGTGACCTCGGCGCTGAAGATTTTTATGTTCTGTTTTCGTTGAGATTAAAGACGGTGCGTATAAGCTCGGACGCCGCGCGGATGCCGTGCTCGTCCGGGTTCATGAGCAATAATCTTGATGTTCCGCCGATGCAGAAGATTATTTTTTCTTTGCGCTCCGGCTCGTCGTCGTCATGCAGATAGATTCTGAAAAGAGCCTCCTCTGCGTCGTTGAGCAGTGAGGTCACATCGTCGCCGTAGAGCGCGCGGATGAGCCTCTCTTCGCGCGATATCGCGCCGACCAGCTCTGAAACAAAGGCGTATGTATCGCTGAACGCCATCTGGGCGCAGTCGCAGCGGCCGAGGATATCGGCGACAGTCTCACGGCAGATGTGCCGATGCAGGCTCTCCATGGTGTCATAGTGGGAATAGAATGTCGTTTTGTTTATCAGCGCCTCCCGGCACAGGTCGCTGACCTTGACGGGCGACGGATCGCGCAGGCGCATATCGACATATGTATGCACTATCAGCCGCTCCGTTTTGATATATCTCAGATCGTTTTTATTCACCATTTAAACGCCTCTTTTTATATTTAGTCGTTTATCTTACCAATTCACAAAACAGTTTCTTGATTAGACAACTTTAGTTGTTTATAATGTTAGCATATACTAAAAAATATTACAAGGGGGAGTATGCCGAATGAACAGAAAAGACCGCACCGTCTATATTATGCTCACCGACTATCCGGATAAGGTCTCGCGAACTATAAAAAGAATAGGGCTTTGGGAATACTCCCACATGTCGATAAGCACGGACGAACACTACCCGAAATTTTTCAGCTTCACGGGCAAGCGCGGATTCATGACCGAGGACTTCGACCTCCACCCGACTTACAAAGGCACGGATGTCCCCTGCGCGCTGTTCGCTCTGCCCGTAACGGAAGCGGAGCTTCGCAATGTAGAGCGCATCATAAAGCACATGACCTCGAACGCCGACGAATATAAGTACAGCTACATCGGGCTTGCACTGCTCTATCTGCGGATAATCCCGAAGCAGCGCGGGCGCGACACCTGCGTCGGCTTCGTCTCGCGCACGATAAGAGAACAGACCTCGCTCTCCGCAGGGCGCAGGAAAAAGTTTTGCAGTCCGAACGACATAAAGGCGTTTTTTATCAACCAGCTCGTCTTTGAGGGACCGCTGAGAGTGCTGCTGCAAAAGGGCAAGGCGTAAATTAAAATATCGATCCGCCGTCGGTCTGTTCCGTTCGGCGGTTTATTTTCAGCAAAAGCAAAAGACCTCCCGCTCGGGGAGGTCTTTTAATATAATAAGGGTTGTTGAAATCAGTTCTCGCCGTCGCCGTTTATAGTCGATATCTCGGGGGTTATCTCTTCGAGAACATCGAGGACTATCTTCACGGTGTCGAGGGAGGTAAATATCGTCACGCCGTTCTGGACGGCACAGCGTCGGATCTCAACGCCGTCCTCAAAGTGGACGCCGGAGAGAATGGCGCGCGTGTTTATAACATAGCTGACATAGCCCGCGCGGATGGAATCGAGGATCTCGGTGCTGCCCTCGCTGAGCTTGCCGCGCACGCGGGTGCGTATGCCGTGCTTCTTGAGGAACGCCGCGGTTCCGGCGGTCGCCTCGATATTGAAGCCGAGGTGATAGAAGCGCTTGACGAGCGGCAGAGCCTCTTCCTTGTCTTCATCGGCAAGGGTGACTATTACAGTACCGTATTCTTTCATCTTGACTCCGGATGCCTGGAGAGCCTTGTAGAGCGCGCGGTTCAGGCGCTTGTCGTAGCCTATCGCTTCGCCGGTCGATTTCATCTCGGGCGAAAGATATGCATCCATGCCGGTCAGCTTCTCGAACGAGAACGCCGGGGCTTTGACATACCAGCGCTTGCCGTCGGGCAGGCGCATATCGGTTATGCCCTGATCGTGCAGGCTCTGGCCGAGCATAACCTTTGTCGCGATGCGGACAAGGTTGCAGTCGGTGGACTTTGAAAGGAACGGCACGCTTCGCGAAGCGCGGGGGTTGACCTCGATAACATAGACGCTCTCGTCGCTGTCAACTATAAATTGTATATTGAACAGACCGACTATGCCTATGCCGAGTCCGAGCTTTGTGGTGTATTCGGCTATCGTGTCTCTGACCTTCTGAGAGATAGAGAACGGCGGATATACGCTCGTGCTGTCGCCCGAGTGGACGCCGGTACGCTCGACGAGCTCCATTATGCCGGGAATGAACACCTCACTGCCGTCGCAGATGGCGTCTATCTCAACTTCCTTGCCCATAAGATATTTATCTATGAGCACGGGCTTGTCTTCATCGACCTCAACGGCGTTCTTGAGATATTTTCTGAGCATAGTCTCGTTTGCGACTATCTCCATCGCTCTGCCGCCGAGCACGAAGCTCGGGCGCACAAGGACAGGATAGCCTATGCGCGCGGCAACAGCCGCACCGGTCTCGATATCCGTAACGGCCTCGCCTTTCGGGTTCGGGATGCCGAGGGATTTTATAACGGCGTCAAACGCGTCTCTGTTCTCGGCGCGCTCAATGGCGTCGCAGTCGGTGCCGATTATCTTCACGCCGCGCCTTGCAAGCGGAGCCGCGAGGTTGACGGCAGTCTGACCGCCGAGGGTGACTATAACGCCCTCCGGCTTTTCAAGATGGACTATATTCATGACATCCTCTGTCGTCAGGGGCTCGAAATAGAGCTTGTCGGCAGTGGTGTAGTCGGTCGAAACGGTCTCGGGGTTGTTGTTGATTACTATCGCCTCATAGCCGAGCTGCTGAATGGCATGGACGGCATGGACAGTCGAATAGTCGAACTCAACGCCCTGTCCGATACGGATAGGACCTGAACCTAAGACTATT
Source organism: Oscillospiraceae bacterium (assembly GCA_003514385.1). Taxonomy (GTDB): domain Bacteria; phylum Bacillota; class Clostridia; order Oscillospirales; family Acutalibacteraceae; genus CAG-177. Next base: position 173,158 of record DOQR01000006.1, read on the forward strand.
ATCTTCTTTTTGTCCGACACAACGGACTCGTTCTCGCTCGCGTAGGTCGAGTAGAAATAGGGCACATAGCTGTCGAACTCGCTCGCGCAGGTGTCGATCATCTTGTATGTCGGGAAGATATCCTCTTTGCATCTGCGCTCATATATACTGTCCTCGCTCTCTTTCCAGAGCTCGGCGATATACGAATCGGAGAAGCCGAGGCGCTTTGCCTCGCGCAGAAGAATGTCGGAGCCGGGATTCGCCTCCATCTCCTTCTCGAAATCAACTATCTTCTTTATCTTGTCGAGGAAGAACATATCTATATGCGTTATATCGCAGATAAGCGACGGGTCAACGCCCATCCACATCAGCTGGGATATTGCATAGAGACGGTCGTCCGTGCCCTCTTTGATATATTCGAGCAGCTCGTCAACGCTCATATGCGCCGAGTCGAACTTCTCCATATGCAGGTGGTTCTTGCTCTCCTCGAGCGAGCGTATCGCCTTGAGCAGGCTCTCTTCAAATGTGCGTCCGACGCTCATGACCTCACCGGTCGCCTTCATCTGGGTCGAAAGCGTGTTGTGCGCGGCGGGGAACTTATCAAACGGGAAGCGCGGCATCTTGGTCACGACATAGTCGAGCGAGGGCTCGAAGCAAGCGGGGGTGTTTGCAAGCTGTATTTCATGCAGATCCATGCCGACCGCTATTTTCGCCGAGACACGCGCTATCGGATATCCGCTCGCCTTTGAAGCGAGGGCGGATGAACGCGAAACTCTGGGGTTGACCTCAATGACATAGTAGCGGAACGAATGGGGATCGAGCGCAAACTGAACGTTGCAGCCGCCCTTTACTCCCAGGGCGCGGATAATTTTGAGCGCGGAATCCCTGAGCATCTGATATTCTTTATTCGTCAGCGTCTGGCTGGGCGCGACGACTATCGAGTCGCCGGTATGAATGCCGACGGGGTCGAGGTTTTCCATATTACAGACGGTGATAGCGGTGTCGTTCGCGTCGCGTATCACTTCGTATTCTATCTCTTTGTAGCCCTTTATGCTCTTTTCGACGAGCACCTGATGCACGGGCGAGAGCGCAAGCGCGTTCTTCATCATGTCGCGCATCTCGTCGGGGTCATAGGCGAAGCCGCCGCCCGTTCCGCCGAGCGTGAACGCGGGGCGCAGGATAACGGGGTAGCCTATCTTTTCCGCCGCCTCAAGACCCTCTTCGATGCTGTAGGTTATCTGCGAGGGGACTATCGGCTCGCCGATGCTCTCGCAGAGCTCTTTGAACAGCTCTCTGTCCTCGGCGCGCTCAATGCTCTCGGCATCAGTGCCGAGCAGCTCTATCTCACACTCCTTGAGAACGCCCTTCTTCGCGAGCTGCATCGCAAGGTTGAGTCCGGTCTGACCGCCGATGCCGGGGACTATCGCGTCCGGGCGCTCATAGCGGCAGATACGCGCGAGGTATTCGAGCGTCAGCGGCTCCATATAGACTTTATCGGCTATAGTTGTGTCGGTCATTATCGTTGCGGGGTTCGAGTTCGCGAGGACGACCTCGTAGCCCTCCTCACGCAGGGCGAGGCACGCCTGAGTTCCCGCATAGTCGAACTCGGCAGCCTGACCGATGACTATAGGACCCGAGCCGATAACGAGCACCTTTTTTATATCAGTTCTCTTAGGCACGATCCTTCGCCTCCTTCATATAGTCGATAAACTGACCGAACAGATAGCTGCTGTCCTGCGGACCGGGCGCGCTCTCGGGGTGATACTGCACGCTGAACACAAGGTCTTTCTTGCATCTTACTCCCTCGACGGTGTTGTCGAGAAGATTTATGTGCGTCACTTCGAGGTCGGTGCCCTCGACCGTTTTCGGGTCAACGGCATAGCTGTGGTTCTGCGAGGTTATCTCTATTTTGTTGGTGTCGAGGTTCATGACCGGGTGGTTTCCGCCGCGGTGACCGAACTTGAGCTTATATGTCTTTGCGCCGTAGGCGAGGGATATCATCTGATGTCCGAGGCAGATGCCGAAAATCGGATATTTGCCGCGAAGCGCCCTGACCGTGTTTATGACCGGAGTCACATCCTCGGGGTCGCCGGGGCCGTTTGAAAGAAACACTCCGTCGGGCTTCATGAACTCAATTTCATCCGCCGGCGTGTCATAGGGCACGACAACGACGTTGCAGCCGAACTTGTTGAGGCTGCGCACGATATTGAGTTTCATGCCGCAGTCTATCGCGACGACATTGAACTGCGGGTTCGAGGTGCGCGAATACCAGCGCTTTTTGCAGCTGACGCGGCTGACCGCATCGTGGGCGACGGGGGTATTTTTGATTATCTCCACCGCGACCTCAGCCGGAATATCGGGCGAGGTTATGAGCACGCGGCGTGAGCCCAAGTCGCGTATGCTGCGGGTGAGCTTTCTCGTGTCAACGCCGGAGATGCCGGGAATCCCGTTCTCCTCCAGCAGTTCGGAGAGCGTCTTTGTGTATCTGAAGTTTGAGGGCATATCGTTGTAGTCATACACGATAAGGCCGCCGATGCTCGGGTTTTTGCACTCGAAATCGTCGTCGGTTATGCCGTAGTTGCCTATGAGCGGATATGTCATAACGACCATCTGATCGGTATACGACGGGTCGGAGACTATTTCCTGATAGCCGACCATCGAGGTGTTGAAAACTATTTCGCACACCCTGTCGGTATAGCTGCCGAAGCCGTATCCGTAGTACTCGCTGCCGTCCTCAAGGACGATCTTGCGGTCTATGAGTCTCATTTAAAAATACACTCCTTGATTTATCAGATAGAGCTTTTAAGTCTTTCGAGCACATCTCTGTAGCCGCCGAGCACATCGCCGAGGTCACGGCGGAATCTGTCCTTGTCGAGTTTTTTGTTTGTCTCCATATCCCAGAGGCGGCAGGAATCGGGGGATATCTCATCGCACAGGACAAGTCCCTCGTCGGTGCGTCCGAACTCGAGCTTGAAGTCGACAAGGCGCACGCCGCCCTTTGCGAACAGCTCGGTCATCAGCTCGTTTATACGCTTGGACATGGCTCTGAGCTCGTCGAGCTCCTCCTGCGTAGCGAGACCGATGGCGGTTATCTGGCTGTCGTTTATCATGGGATCGCCGAGCTCGTCGCTCTTGTAGCTGAACTCAACGACCGTGTTCTTCAGGGGCGAACCCTCCGGCACGCCGTATTTCTTTGAAAAGCTTCCTGCTGCGATATTTCTGACTATGACCTCGACCATAACGATCTCAGCCTTCTTCGCGAGGACGGTGGTTTCGTCGATGACCTTGAGAAGATGGGTCTTGACTCCGTTCTTCATGAGGTAATCAAAGATGATGTTGGAGATTGCCGCGTTGAGTTTTCCTTTTCCGGGCAGATCTTCTTTCTTGACGCCGTTGCCGGCAGTGGCGGTGTCCTTGTACTTGATGATGCAGGTACCGGGCTCCTCCGAACTGTAAACGACCTTGCTCTTGCCTTCATACAACTTTTCCATACCGCAGTTTCCTTTCGCTTTTCGTATTTTTATTTATTTGCTCCGCTCGGAGAGTTTCCCCTCAAAGCGGTCTTTGGTGATAACATCCGGGATAGGGGTCGGATAGACTCCGTTGAAGCACGCGCTGCAGAAGTTCTCGCTGCCTATCAGATTTTTAAGCTCCGACTCCGGCAGATATCCGAGGGAATCCGCGCCGATTATGTCGGCAATCTCCTCCACCGAGTGGTGGCAGGCGATAAGATTTTCGCGCGAGTCAACGTCCGTGCCGTAGTAGCACGGGTGCATGAACGGCGGCGAGGAGATGCGCATATGCACCTCTTTTGCCCCCGCTTCGCGCAGGAGGTTGACTATCTGACGGCTCGTCGTGCCGCGCACTATGGAGTCGTCGATGAGCACTATCCTCTTATCCTTTACGGATTCGCCTATCGCGCTGAGCTTTATTCTCACCTGATCGATTCTCTTGTCCTGACCGGGCGAGATGAAAGTTCTGCCGATATATTTGTTTTTTATGAAGCCCATTCCGTAGGGTATCCCCGACGCCTCGGCATAGCCCAGAGCGGCGTCGATTCCCGAATCCGGGACGCCCATAACAACATCGGCTTCAACGGGATGGGTCTTTGAAAGTATCGCGCCGGCATTTCTGCGCGCCGCGTGAACCGACACGCCGTCAATGACGGAATCGGGTCTTGCAAAATAGATATACTCAAAAATGCATGAGCGCCTCGGCTTTTCGCCGCAGTGATCCCTGTTTGAACGCACTCCGTTTTCGTCGAAGATGAGTATCTCGCCGGGCAGTATGTCGCGCTCGAATTTTGCGCCGACGGCAGAGAGCGCACAGCTCTCAGACGCGACGACATATGTGCCGTCGAGCGTCTTGCCGTAGCACAGCGGGCGGAACCCGTAGGGGTCGCGCGCTGCGAGCAGCTTTGCGGCTGACATGAGCACGAGGGAATACGCGCCCTCGAGCCTATTCATCGCGCTGCTCAGCGCGTTTTCTATCGAAGGACTGTTGAGGCGCGCCTGCGTGACGATATAGGCGATTATCTCGGTGTCACTCGTCGTGTGGAAGATAGCGCCGCCGAGCTCAAGCTCGCTGCGCAGTTCATAGGCGTTGCTGAGGTTTCCGTTGTGGGCAAGAGCCATCTTGCCCTTCTGATGGTTGACCTCGATGGGCTGGCAGTTCGCTCTGCTGTTGCCGCCGGTCGTGCCGTAGCGCGCATGGGCGACAGCCATCCTGCCCTGCGGGAACTTCATCAGGTCGTCGCGCGAGAAGACTTCGTTGACAAGTCCGATATCCTTGCGCGAAGCGAACACTCCGTCGTCGTTAACGACTATGCCGCAGCTCTCCTGCCCTCTGTGCTGCAGGGCATAAAGACCGTAGTAAGCGAGATCCGCCACGGGGCCGGGCTTGGGTGAATAGACTCCGAAAACGCCGCACTCTTCATGCAAGTTTGCCATAGGTATTTATTCTCCGATCTCAGATTTTTCAAGCGCTGCGGCTATAAAGCCTTTGAACAGCGGGTGAGCCTTGTTGGGACGGGACTTGAACTCGGGGTGATACTGCACTCCGACATAGAACGGGCGGTCGGAAAGCTCGACCGTTTCAACGAGTCTGCCGTCGGGCGAAAGACCCGAGAGGGTGAGTCCGTTCTGAGTAAGTATATCGCGATAATCGTTGTTGAACTCGTAGCGGTGGCGGTGGCGCTCGGAAATTTCGGACTTTCCGTAGCAGCGCTCCATTGTCGTGCCGGGCTTGATGACGCAGGGATATGCGCCAAGGCGCAGTGTGCCGCCCTTGTCGATATTGTCGCTCTGACCGGGCATGAAGTCGATGACCTTGTTCTTGCAGAGCTCATCGAACTCGCCCGAGTGGGCGTCTTTGATACCCGCGACATCGCGCGCGTATTCAATAACCGCAATCTGCATTCCGAGGCAGATTCCGAAATAGGGAACATTGTTCTCTCTGGCATATTTCGCCGCGAGGATCATGCCCTCGATTCCTCTGCCGCCGAAGCCGCCGGGGACGATTATTCCGTCGAGGTGCGAGAGCTCCTGCTCGTAGTTCGCCTCGGTCAGATTCTCGGAATCGATCCAGTCGATGCGGATGTGGGTGTTGAGAGTGTAGCCCGCGTGGCGAAGCGCCTCGGCAACGGACAGATACGCATCATGGAGCTGGACATATTTGCCGACAAGACCTATCTTGACTTCCTTTTCGCGGTTCTTGATGCGGTGGACAAGCTCCGTCCACTCGTCGAGATCCGGCTCGGGAGCGTCTATATTCAGCTCGCGGCAGACGACGGACGAGAAGTTCGACTTCTCAAGCATCAGCGGAGCTTCGTAGAGATAAGGCAGGGTGATGTTCTCGATAACGCAGTCGGGCTTGACGTTGCAGAAGAGCGATATCTTCTTGAAGATAGCCTCCTCAAGCGGCTCGTCACAGCGCAGGACGATTATGTTCGGGTTGATGCCCATGCCCTGCAGCTCCTTGACCGAGTGCTGGGTGGGCTTGGACTTATGCTCGTCCGATCCACGCAAAAACGGCACCAGAGTGACATGGATGAAGAGGCTGTTCTCACGCCCTACCTCAAGAGATATCTGTCTTACAGCTTCGAGGAAAGGCTGGGATTCAATGTCACCTATAGTGCCGCCGATCTCAGTGATGACCACGTCAGCATCGGTTTTCTTGCCGACACGGTATACGAAATCCTTTATTTCATTTGTTATATGGGGTATGACCTGAACGGTCGAACCGAGATACTCGCCGCGGCGCTCTTTGTTGAGCACGTTCCAGTATACTTTACCGGTGGTGAGATTCGAGTATTTGTTAAGATCCTCGTCGATGAAGCGCTCGTAGTGGCCGAGGTCGAGATCGGTCTCCGCGCCGTCTTCCGTGACATAAACTTCGCCGTGCTGATAGGGGCTCATGGTGCCCGGGTCAACGTTGATATAAGGATCGAGCTTCTGCGCCGCTACCTTGAGTCCGCGCGCTTTGAGTATTCGTCCGAGCGACGCCGCAGTTATCCCCTTTCCGAGGCCGGATACGACGCCTCCGGTCACAAAGATGTACTTTGTCATTAATATCCCTCCGTATTTTATCTTTTTCTTTTTTATATACTTCTCCGGTTAAGGTTTCACGCGTACTTTCATTATATCATATTATAACACACCTTCCCTGCCGACTTCTACGGTATTCTGTACTAAAAGCGAGTGCTTTGAAACCGAAAAATATGACAACGCGATCAACTGCCCGCAAAACCCGATGAGATGCGGGGCGCTCGGTTCCGAAAAAGCAAAAAGCAAAGGCGTCCGCCGATGGGGGCACTGTCCCCGGGGGAATGAACGCCTTTGCTCATTTGAGGCGTATTTTATCATATTAAAAGACCCGTGTCAATCGCGTATTTTATATGTATCGCACTTTATTTTCCGAAACGGCTGAGAGAAAAGAGCGCCGTCGAAAAAATTTTTCCGGCGCGAGTTCAACTCCGCCGCATTTCTCAGAAAAGCGGTTACATCTTGCTCATAAAATTGCTTTTCAAAAAGCCCCGATTGCGGCTATTTGCACAAAAATAAAGAATTGTCCGAAAACGCCTTGACAAACGATTTTGCTGCGCGTATAATTCAGCGCATAAAGGCAATGGCGTCTTTGAACCGAACGGGTTCATTGACGCCATTTTTTATTTTTCGCCTTAAAACATGAAAAAGGAGCGCTAACTTATGAGCACAGTATCTGATTATTTCGGAAGTCTCGTTTTTGACGACAGAGTGATGAAAGCAATGCTTTCCGCCGATGTTTACCAGTCTCTCAAGAAGACTATTGACGAAGGAGCAAGTCTCAATAATGACGTCGCCAACGCAGTTGCCGCCGCTATGAAAGACTGGGCCGTTGAGCATGGCGCGACCCATTTCACCCACTGGTTCCAGCCCCTGACCGGCATCACCGCCGAGAAGCACGACAGCTTCATAACCCCCGCATCCGACGGACGCGTTATCATGGAGTTCTCGGGCAAGGAACTGATAAAAGGCGAGCCGGACGCATCGTCCTTCCCGTCGGGCGGACTCAGAGCAACATTTGAAGCCCGCGGCTACACCGCGTGGGATCCCACTTCCTACGCATTTATAAAAGACAAGACCCTCTGCATCCCCACGGCGTTCTGCTCTTACGGCGGCGAGGCACTCGACAAGAAAACGCCTCTGCTCCGTTCCATGCAGGCTCTCAACAAGCAGGCTCTTCGTATTCTCAGACTCTTCGGCAACACCGATGTAAAGTGCGTGCGCACCTCCGTCGGCCCCGAGCAGGAATACTTCCTTGTTGACAAGGCTCTCTATGAGCAGCGCAAAGACCTCGTCTTCTGCGGACGCACTCTTTTCGGCGCAAAGGCGCCCAAGGGTCAGGAGATGGACGACCACTATTTCGGAGTTATCAAGCCGAGAGTCGCCGCTTACATGGCAGACCTCAACGAAGAGCTCTGGAAGCTCGGCGTTCTTGCAAAGACCGAGCACAACGAAGTCGCACCGTCTCAGCATGAGCTCGCACCCATATATACCACAACGAACATCGCCACCGACCACAACCAGCTGACTATGGAGATCATGCAGAAAGTCGCCGCGAAGCACGGACTTGTCTGCCTGCTCCACGAGAAGCCGTTCGCCGGAGTCAACGGCTCGGGCAAGCACAACAACTGGTCCATGGCTACGGATACCGGAGTCAACCTCCTCACCCCCGGCGAGACCCCCTATGAGAACGCACAGTTCCTGCTGTTCCTCTGCGCAGTCATCAAAGCCGTTGACGACTATCAGGATCTGCTCCGCGTCTCCGTCGCGACCGCAGGCAACGACCACAGACTCGGCGCGAACGAAGCTCCGCCCGCAGTTGTCTCTATGTTCCTCGGCGACGAGCTGACCGCAGTTCTCGACGCTATAGAGAACGACGCGCCCTACAGCGGCAGCGAAAAGACAACGATGAAGCTCGGCGTTCATGTTCTGCCGAAGTTCACCCGCGACACCACCGACCGCAACCGCACATCGCCCTTTGCGTTCACCGGCAACAAGTTTGAGTTCCGTATGCTCGGCTCGTCGAACAGCATCGCCTGCGCGAACATCATGCTCAACGCCGCCGTTGCGGAGTCGCTCAAGATATATGCGGATCGCCTCGAAAATGTCGATGACTTTGAGACCGCTCTGCACGACATGATAAAGAAAACCATAAAAGACCACAAGAGAATCATCTTCAACGGCAACGGCTATGACGACGCGTGGATAAAGGAAGCTACCGAAGAGCGCGGGCTGCTGAATCTCCGCACCACTCCGGACGCTATGCCCGCGATGATCGCCGACAAGAACGTGAAGATGCTCACCGCTCACAAGATATTCTCACCCGCAGAGCTTCACAGCCGCTATGAGATACTTCTTGAGAACTACTCAAAGACCGTCAATATAGAAGCTCTGACCATGGTCGACATGGCGAGAAAAGAAATTCTCCCCGCAGTCGAGGGCTACACGAAGTCGCTTGCAGAAACCCTCGCCGCGAAGAAAGCAGCAGTCGCAGGTCTCCCCTGCAAATACGAGACCGCGACCATCACAAAGCTCTCCGAGCTGTCCGATGAAATCGCCGACGCGACCGCAGACCTTGACAGCGAGATATCGAAATTCCAGGCCATCGAGGATGTCACCGAAGCGGCGAACGATATCAGAGACGTTATCCTCGGCAAGATGGACGCCCTGCGCGCCGTCTGCGACGAGGCTGAGACGATAACCGCCAAGGAGTTCTGGCCGTTCCCGACCTACAGCGACCTGCTCTTCAGCGTAAAATAAAAATCCACAACCCTTTTTACAATAACAAAAGCACCCGAGTCGGGAGAAGTAACGCGGAATACCGCTCAAAGCGAGCATGGGACGGTGAGAGCCATGCAGCACAGGAGCCGCGCGAATAACACCCGACGAGCTGCAAGCCGAAAGGACTACTGAGTAGGTGCGCCGGACACGCCGACCGTTACAGCGGCGAGGCTTTCTTCGAAGCCGAAAAGAGAACAAAGATAGGTGGCACAGCGAGTTGGCACTTGCCCTATCGAATGCTGAAACTAACCGAAAGGAAAGATTACTATGTGTTCGATAATGGGTTACTGCGACTGCTGTGCCGCTTTTTCTGATTTTGAGGAAGGATTCAAAAAGACCGTTTCAAGAGGACCGGACGACAGCCGGATAATAGACACCGGCAAAGGTCTGCTCGGCTTCCACCGCCTTGCTATAATGGGGCTGACCCCCGACGGGATGCAACCGTTTGAATTGGACGGCAGCTATGTCGTCTGCAACGGCGAGATATACGGCTACGAGAAGATAAAAGAGGAGCTTGCGAAGAAATATACATTCAAAAGCGGCTCCGACTGCGAGATACTTCTCCCGCTCTACCGCGAATACGGCGTGGATATGTTCAGGATGCTCGACGCCGAGTTTGCGCTGATTATCTATGACGGCGAAGAGAAAAAATATATCGCCGCAAGAGACCCGATAGGCATCCGCCCGCTCTACTACGGCTATGATAAAAAGGGTGTTATCATGTTCGCGAGCGAGGCGAAGAACCTCGTCGGAATGTGCGGGCATGTTATGCCCTTCCCGCCCGGACACTACTACAAAGACGGCAAGTTTGTCCAATACTGCGACATAGCGGCGGTTGACGAAGTCTGCCATGACGACCTTGAGACAGTTTGCAAAAACATCCGCGAAAAGCTCATCGCCGGCGTTGACAAGAGACTCGTTGCGGACGCAAAGGTCGGCTTCCTGCTCTCCGGCGGACTCGATTCGTCCCTCGTCTGCGCCATAGCGGCGAGACAGAGCAAAAAGCCGATACGCACCTTTGCAATAGGCATGAGCGAGGACGCTATCGACCTCAAATACGCAAAGGAAGTCGCCGACTATATCGGCAGCGACCACACCGAGGTCATCATGACAAAAGAGCAGGTCTTAGACTCGCTCGAGGGTGTCATCCGTATGCTCGGCACATTTGATATCACAACTATCCGCGCGAGCATGGGCATGTACCTGCTGTGCAAATGGATACACGAGAACACGGACATCAGAGTTCTTCTGACGGGCGAAATCTCCGACGAGCTGTTCGGCTACAAATACACCGACTTTGCGCCGAGTGCGGAGGAGTTCCAGAAGGAGTCGCAGAAGAGAATAAGAGAGCTGCACATGTACGACGTTCTGCGCGCCGACCGCTGCATCTCCGTAAACTCGCTTGAGGCGCGCGTGCCGTTCGGCGATCTCGACTTTGTGAAATATGTCATGTCCGTCGATCCCGCTAAAAAAATGAACACCTACGGCAAGGGCAAATATCTGCTCCGCCACGCGTTCGAGGGCGACTATCTGCCCCATGATATACTCTTCCGCGAAAAGGCGGCGTTCTCCGACGCAGTCGGTCACTCGATGGTCGACTACCTCAAGGAATACGCCGAGGGGCTCTACACCGAAGAGGAATTCAAAGAGAAGTGCGAAAAATACACCCACGCAAAGCCGTTCACGAAAGAATCCCTGCTCTACCGCGAGATATTTGAAAAGTACTATCCCGGCCAGTCCGAGATGATAGTCGATTTCTGGATGCCCAACAAGTCATGGGAGGGCTGCGATGTCAACGACCCGTCAGCCCGCGTGCTCTCAAACTACGGCGAGAGCGGAAAATAAAAAATGTCCCCCGCACGGAAATTTGCCGTGCGGGGGATTTTGCAGATTGACTGTAAATCGATTTGAATTAAGCGTTTGTTGCGCAACCACGAAACAGCAGCTTCGCTGCCATGAAGTACTCGCTGACGCTCGTATGAAGCAAAGCGCACAGCAGACTTCGATATGATGACGTCAAACTTCATATGGCGAAGCCATACTTCATTTTTCATGCACCGCAGGTGCGCTTCATTTGAAAAAAGCAGCCTGACGGCTGCTTTTTTCATGGCACCCCCTGGGGGAATCGAACCCTCAACTGCCCCTTAGGAGATACCGAAGGAAACGATAACGGCATCCCTTGCAATACCTAAAAATCCCCTGCGGTCAGGGGATTTTTAAGGTTAATGTTTGATCGAGTGTTACGCCGTTACTGCTGATTTTGTGCTGTTTTAATTCGTTTGATTAGCAAGCAATTAGCCGGAATCGCAAATTAAGGGTGGTGATTATATGCTTAGTTTATGTTTGCTAATGCTTTATAGTGTTAAGTTTTGTTATTAGAGAATATAATCCGTAATGCCATCGTACCAGTGAACATAAGTCTTACCGTTTACAGTAAGTCTGTCGTTTTTGGGAAGTTGCTCACTCCACGGTATCTTATAACGGTCGATAGCCCAGTCATCACGGTTGAATCTGCGACAAAGAATTGTCCTTCCGTTTTTATCTAAGAACTGCTCTAATACTACGCCGTAATCATAGGTTTCGATGTCCATAACACAGACAGTGTCATAGCTTTTTCCGCCAATCGTAACGGTGTAACGTCCTACAATATCCAACAGGAAATCCTTATTGGTGCTTGTAACAACTGTACCCGTTCTCCGGATATCGCCCTTGGGCGCCAGATTTGTTTCATTTCCGCAATTATCTTCGCCAAATCCCCAGTTAGGCAGGAATTCGTCTCCATCGAGAAAAGTAATGTAATTACGAACATCTCCGTCATTCCTGAGAGTTGCAAGATAACGGCAATGAGTGTCTGTGAGCTGTGCAACAAATGTACGATTTATTACTTCGTTCTTATCAGAGTAGGACGCTTCTCTGGCAGTCAACTCCACGCCTTCAATGCCGTGAACCTTAGCTTTGCCGGTAACTTGCATATCAAATACACGGATGCACTTACGGGATGGGATGTCGTACATACCCCAAGACATCTTTTCACCAAGTTTAGGTACCAAGAACCATCCCATAAGTTCTTCCCATTTAACTGCAAAGGGGGCTTCGGTACTTGCTTCAATTTTATATTCAGGAATAAATTCAGGCAACTTTTTCATATAGAGTTCTCCTTTCGATACATCGGTACGATATGGATACTTATTTTTGAAGTTTTGTTTTGCTGTATGCAGTCTGCTCTTTACGGTCCCAATAGGTATGCTCAGTTGTTTTGCAATTTCTGATTGCGGCATCTCTTTCCAAAAGTACAGGTAAAGGATCTGCTTATCCTTATTGCCGAGCAAACTCAGCGTTTCCCTTACGGTATTAACTACAGAAACACCATGCCTGCCGTCTGATAGTTCCATTTCTGTCAACTCGTCAATCGGAATTTCGTACTGAGCTGCTTTTTTTCTAAAATAATCATTGCATTTGTTTCTTGCTATGCTAATGATCCATGCTTTGAATGAGTCCTTATTCTTCAACTGTGGAAACTTCTGATACGCTGTAAGAAATATCTCCTGCAGCACATCGTCTGAATCTGCTTTAGAACTCATCCGAAATCTCACAAACCGTTCCACAGAAACACGTTCTGTTTCCAGCAAGTTCTCAAACTCATCCACATCATCACCTCCTTTGTCTATGAGTGATTAAAAAAACCGGTTTCACTTATATAGACGGGTACCAGCATCAAAAGGTTCATTTTTAAGAATTATTTTAATTATTTTTTCTATATGAAATTATAACATAAATAAAATGATAATAGTATAATTTATAAAAAAGTCTATGGATAGAACATACGTCTACTCAAATTAGCGAGATTTTGCTAAAAATCCGATTAGCAGTCGATTAGCAAACCGCTGATTTCTTGCTAATTGCAATTAGCAAGAGTTTAGGTGGGATATGCTATAAGTTCGTTCTTGTTTTGTTATTATAAGAGTAAAAAACTTACTCGCTGTTTTTTGCGATCAAATAAAAGAAAAAGTGCCGAAAAGCCAGTACTTTCGGCACTTTTTGGCGCGCTTGCCCGGATTCGAACCGGGGGCGTTCCGCTTAGGAGGCGGACCCTCTATCCTTCTGAGGTACAAGCGCATATACTATACAATTCAAATGGATTACCATTTGCCTTTTTACAAAGGCGAGCGTAAAACACCCGCTTAGGAGGGGGCTGTTATATCCATTTAACTAAGGAGGCGTATATGCTTTTTAACGCTCAATATTTTATCAGATAAGCTCTTCAAAGTCAAGAAGAATCGGTTCGGGCAAAACAATATAAAAACTTTTGGGATAATTGCCTGTTTTACATGGTATCATACATACAAATACACTTGAAATATTTACATTTATGTTATAAAATAATCAGTGGTGCAAGCGTAAAAAGCTGGCAAATTCAACTTTTGAAAGGACGATCAAAATGAGCGCACTTAACAAAAAGTCAGTTAAGGATATCGACGTTTCCGGCAAGAGAGTGCTGGTACGCTGCGATTTCAATGTCCCGCTCCAGGACGGCAAAATCACCTCGGACAAGAGAATTGTTGCCTCCCTCCCCACTATCAAATATCTTATCGATCATCACGCAAAGGTTATTCTTTGCTCCCATCTGGGCAGACCCAAGGGCGAGTTCAAGCCCGAGTTCTCCCTTGCTCCCGTAGCCGCAAGACTCTCCGAGCTTCTCGGTCAGGATGTAAAGATGGCTAAGGACGTTATCGGCGACAGCGCAAAAGAGCTTGCCGCTAATCTCAAGGACGGCGAAGTCATGCTCCTTGAGAACGTGCGTTTCCACGCAGAAGAGACCAAGAACGATCCCGCATTCTCGAAGGCTCTCGCCTCCCTTGCGGATATCTATGTAAACGACGCTTTCGGTTCGGCTCACAGAGCTCACTCCTCCACGACCGGCGTTGCCGACTATCTGCCGGCAGTCTGCGGCTTCCTCATCCAGAAGGAGATCGAGTTCATGGGCGGCGCTCTTGAGAATCCGAAGAGACCCCTCGTCGCTATCCTCGGCGGCGCAAAGGTCTCCGACAAGATCGGCGTCATCAACAACCTCCTCGATAAGGTCGATACCCTTATCGTCGGCGGCGGCATGGCTTATACTTTCTTCGTCGCCAAGGGCTACCATGTCGGCACCTCCCTGTTCGAGGCCGACAAAGTCGAGCTTGCAAAGGAAATGATGCAGAAGGCTGTTGACAAGGGAGTCAAGTTCCTTCTCCCCATCGACAACGTTATCAGCAACGAGTTTGCCGAGAACGCTGAGTACAAGACCATCAACTCCGACGAGTTCCCGGACGGCTGGATGGGCATGGACATCGGTCCCAAAACCCGCGAGCTGTTCGCAAACGCCATAAAGGGCAGCGGAACCGTTATCTGGAACGGACCGATGGGCGTTGCCGAGTGGGATTACTTCGCAGGCGGCACCATTGCCGTTGCAACCGCTGTTGCTGACAGCGGTGCTATCTCCATCATCGGCGGCGGCGACTCCGCAGCTGCTGTTCAGAAGCTCGGCTTCGCCGACAAGATGAGCCACATCTCCACCGGCGGCGGCGCATCTCTCGAGTTCCTCGAGGGCAAGGAGCTGCCCGGCATCGCTGCGCTCAACGACAAATAATTATCTGCAAATTTTAAGCCCGCGGGCGGCAAACCCGCGGGATTTTTCAGGAAGAAAGGAAGTTTCAGAATGAATAAGCAGCTCAGAAAACCCGTTATCGCGGGCAACTGGAAAATGAACAACACTCCCGCAGAGGCTACCGCTCTCATCGAGGCTCTCAAGCCCCTTGTAAAGGACGCCGACTGCGAGGTCGTCTGCTGTGTCCCCTATATCGATCTCTATGCGGCTCTTGAGGCTGCAAAGGGCAGCAACATACAGATAGGCGCCGAGAACTGCCACTGGGCAGAGAAGGGCGCATTCACCGGCGAAGTCAGCGCGAAGATGCTCAAGGCAGCCGGCGTGCCCTATGTTATCATAGGCCACAGCGAGCGCAGACAGTATTTCGGCGAGACCGATGTCACCGTTCGCAACCGCGTCAGAGCCGCTCTCAACGAGGGCCTGAAGGTTATCCTCTGCGTCGGCGAAGTCCTCTCCGAGCGCAAGGACGGCATCACCTCTCAGATAGTCAGCGCGCAGACCGAGATAGCTCTCGGCGGCGTATCCGCTGACGAGCTCAAGAATATCATCATCGCCTACGAGCCCGTCTGGGCTATCGGCACGGGCGAGACCGCAACTCCCGAGCAGGCGAACGAGGTCTGCGCCGTTATCCGCTCTCTTATCGAGAGACTTTACGGCAAGGATGCCGCGGACGCCATCGTTGTCCAGTACGGCGGATCGATGAACGACAAGAACGCCGCAGAGCTGCTCGCTCAGCCCGATGTCGACGGCGGTCTTATCGGCGGAGCTTCGCTCGTTGCAGAGAAGTTCACCGCTATAGTCAACGCCGCAAGCGCAAAATAAACAAGATTTGCCGCCGGTCGGTCACATGCCGAACCGGCGGTAATTGAAAGGAAAGTTAAAATGAGTAAAAAGCCTGTGCTTCTTTGCATCATGGACGGCTTCGGCAAGAATCCCGACACCTACGGCAACGCTATCGCCGCGGCGAAGAAGCCGAATCTTGACAGAATATTCGCGGAAAATCCGATGACATATATCGGCGCATCGGGTCTCGATGTCGGTCTGCCCGACGGACAGATGGGCAACAGCGAGGTCGGTCACACCAATATCGGTGCGGGCCGCGTTGTTTATCAGGAGCTCGTGCGCATAACCAAAGCTATCGAGGACGGCTCGTTCTTCAAGAATCCCGCTCTCGTTGATGCCATGGAGAACTGCAAGAAGAACAACTCCGCGCTTCATCTCGCGGGTCTGCTCTCAAACGGCGGCGTCCACAGCCACAACACCCACCTCTATGCACTGCTGAAGATGGCGAAAGATTTCGGCATCGAAAAAGTTTTTGTCCACTGCCTTATGGACGGACGCGATGTCTCCACAACCTCCGGTAAAGGCTTCATCGAGGAGCTTGAGCAGAAGATGAAGGAGATAGGCGTCGGCAAGATAGCTACCGTCGAAGGACGCTATTACGCCATGGACAGAGAGCGCAAGTTCGACCGAGTCGAAAAGACCTATCGCGCCATGACGAGTCTTGATGCTCCGAAGTTCGACGACGCAGCCGCGATGATGGAGAAGTCATATGCCGACGGCGTGACCGACGAGTTCATCGTCCCCTGCGTCAGCAAGGATGCCGAGCCCGTCAAGGACGGAGACAGCATCGTGTTCTTCAACTTCCGTCCCGACAGAGCGCGTGAAATCACCAGAGCTTTTGTCGATCCCGATTTTGACGGCTTCAAGCGCGAGAAAGAGCCCAAAGTTTTCTACGTCTGCATGACTCAGTACGAGGCGGAAATGCCCAACGTCGAAGTCGCATTCAAGCCCGAGAGAATCGACATGCCTCTGGGCGAGGTATTCAGCAAGGCGGGTCTTCGCCAGCTGAGAATCGCCGAGTTCACAAAGTACGCCCATGTCACATTCTTCTTCAACGGCGGCGAAGAGACTGTCTACGAGGGCGAGGACAGAATCCTCATCGACTCCCCCGATGTCGCAACCTATGACCTCAAGCCCGAGATGAGCGCATACGAAGTCACCGACACGCTTGTTGAGAAGATCAACGAGGACATCTACGATGCAATAATCCTCAACTTCGCAAACTGCGACATGGTCGGTCACACCGGCGTGTTCGATGCGGCCGTCAAGGCTGTTGAGGCGGTCGACGCCTGCGTCGGCAGACTCGTTGACCTCGTCGCTTCCAAGGGCGGCGTAACGCTCATCACTGCGGATCACGGCAACGCGGACCGCATGATCGGCGACGACGGCAAGCCCTTCACCCCGCACACGACGAACCCCGTTCCGTTCGTTGTTGTCGGCTATCCCTGCAAGCTCCGCGAGGGCGGCAAGCTCGGCGATATCGCGCCGACCATGCTCGAGATAATGCATCTCCCCCAGCCCGAGCAGATGACAGGCAAGAGCTTAATAGTAAAGTAACGGACTGCCGCATTCAGCGCAGACCAAAGAGCAAAAAGCAAAGGTCATATTTCACACGATTGACAATGTGGAATATGACCTTTATTTTGTTGTCGCTCTTTTAAAGATTTATATCTTTATCTGCCTATAGGCGATATACTCGCGGTCGTATGTGTAGGTTATGTGCAGCACCCCGCCGCGCTCGGTTATCGCAGGATAGGAGAACTCGCCGCCCTCCCTGTCCTCAAGGCGCATGAGCAAATTGAACGTCTCGCCGCCGTCCTCGGAGACGAGCAGATCGAGCGGCGAACGGCCGCCCCAGTTCTTTTTGACAGGGTTGCAGACGAGATAAATCTTCCCGTTCCCGGCGAGCACAAGATCGATGCCGCTGTTGTTGTTCGGCATCTTCGTGCGGTAAGCTATGCACCATGTCTCACCCTCGTCGAACGAATCGCTGCGGTATATCCTGCCACGCGAGGTTCTTGTGAGCATATGCACATTGCCGTCCTCGCTCTGCCACAGGGTCGGCTGAATCATCGGGACATAAAAGCCTCTGAGTGCCTTCGTTGGCACGGTGCGCATGCGCTTCCATGTGCGGCAGTCGTCGTCCGAAATATCAGCAAAGCAGACCCAGAGCGTATTTCTTTCGTCCGAGGCGGGCGCTATGACCCTGCCGCTTCTGAGCCTTATCGGCTTGTTCTTGACAGGTCCTCTGCCGCCGCCTATATCGCCCGGCACAAGCTCGGCAGGCTCGCTCCAATCGACTCCGTTATCCGAGAGCGAAAAATATGTTTTCCACATCGGTATCTTCTTGCCGACTTTGAAAAAGAGCATCATTTTCCCGTCCGCGCGCCGAAAAAGCACCGGGTTCCAGTGCGGGATATTTCTGTCCGCGCTGACCCTGACCGGCTCGCTCCAGCCGCTTTCGCTGCGCACGCTCGTCAGGATATCGACATCGTCGGCACTCTCTTTTGTGCCCGCGAACCATGCGGCGACGACTCTGCCGTCGTCCAGCGGCAGAACGGTCGAGGCGTGGCAAGAATCAGTCGGCTTGTTTTCAAATATAAATTCCTTCAAATCTTCCAAAGCTTATCCCTTACCTTAACTTTTGTTGTTATCATTATAGAATCCCGCGCCCCGGAATGTCAACTTCGGGTCGCAAATTTCAACTCATTTTCAAACAGTATATTTCGCGCATCGAACCATTTCCGCAAATTACATTTATATTTTAAATTTTTCTCTCAATCATTGACAGTATTGCCATAAAATGGTACAATGGAGTCGAAATAGGGTATAGGTCAAGTATAGGAGGTTTTTAAAAATGGAATCATTGGGTATCGTCAGGAAGATTGACGAGACCGGACGCATCGTACTGCCAAAGGATTTCAGGCGCAGGCTCGCGCTTGAGCCCAACGCGGACGCGGTGGAGCTTTTTGCGGACGGAGATCAGATCATTATCCGCAAATATGCCGCGCGCTGTATATTCTGCGGCTCGTCCGACAACACGATCGAGTTTTCCGGCAAGCGAGTCTGCCGAGACTGCTCTTCGAGACTCAGCGAAGTCATTCGACTGCAGAGCAAATAATAACGCAAAGAAAAAAATCCGCCGAATGTTTTTTCGGCGGATTTTTTATATTCTTTTTACAGCTTCTCTATCGCTTCGACGGCATCTTTTACATACTTGTCGCCGACAAGCTCCGCCGCGCCCTCATCAACGAGCTTCGCGGTCTTTTCTTCCATCGGAATCCTGCCGAGCACGGGCACGCCGAGCTCCTTGGCGGTCTCGTCGATGTGGCTCTCGCCGAACACCTTTATCTGCCTGCCGCAGTCCGGGCAGAGAACATAGCTCATGTTCTCGACCAGTCCGAGCACGGGGATGTTCATCATTTTTGCCATGTTGAAAGCCTTTTTGACTATCATTGTGACAAGATCCTGCGGGGTCGTGACGATAATTATTCCGTCGACGGGCAGGCTCTGGAAAACGGTCAGCGGCACATCGCCCGTTCCGGGAGGCATATCAACGAACATGTAGTCGACATCGCCCCAGACGACCTCCGACCAGAACTGCTGGATAACTCCGGCAATAACAGGTCCGCGCCAGACTACCGGCGCATCCTCTTTTTCGAGCAGGAGGTTAACTGACATTATTTTTATCCCGGTCTTGCTCTCCATGGGCAGAAGTCCGCGCTCGTCGCCGATGGCGTTGCCGTGGAGACCGAACGACTTCGGTATGGACGGGCCGGTGACATCGGCGTCCATTATAGCGGTCGCGTGTCCGCGCGCCTGCATAGCGGAAGCAAGCAGGCTCGTCACAAGGGACTTGCCGACGCCGCCCTTTCCGCTGACTACGCCGATAACTTTTTTAACATTGCTGAACTGACCGCACGGAACGCGCAGGTCTTTTTCAGAGCACTTTGATGAGCATGTTGAGCAATCGTGGGTGCATCCTTCACTCATTTTAAAACTTCCTTTCGGTTATATATCTGTTGAATATCTTTTAGTATATGCATCGTCCGCATGGACAACACATCGATTATCAATAAAATCGGATCTGTCTTTTATTGCTGGGATTGAGACTTTTGGGCATTTCCTGTCGTAGGGGTCGGCGACTCGACGACCCGTTGCTGACGCAGTCAGCACAAAATATTCTCTGTCTGTCACGCTTTTGTGTTATCACCAAGACATGGTCAATAAATAGGTATAAAACTTTCCAACCGTGCCGCCGTTGGCGGCATAGGGTCGTCGAGGTCGCCGACCCCTACAAAAGCGCTTATATGAGAAACTTGTTATTTTGCTATAATCTTTTCAACGACCCAGAGTATGCCGTAGATGATCGGCTGATGGGCTATGTATATCACGAGCGCGTGGCGTCCGAGAAAACACAGAGCCTTTGAGCGTTGGCGATAAGTGAACGCGGGGAATCTGCCGTTCGCCGCATAGACGCCGACAAATGTGCCGGTCAGGAACATAAACAGATGCGGCAGCAGCGGAAAATAATCCGCCGAATGGAACGATGAGTTGAAAAATCCGAGCGGCATGAAGTAGTTTGTCTTGTAGAGCGCGGCGGGCAGCGCAAAGGTCTTGAGCCCCGCTATGCCGACAAACCCCGCCGACACGCCGTAGGTGAAAATATATATTACTATACATATTATAATGCCGACTATCGGGTTTATCTTATCGAGTCCCGCGCGCAGCGCCGAGAAGATGAGCATCGACAGCGAGAGCAGATGGAGGATTCCGAAATATATCTCCGCGCCCTCGAAGTGCATCATCGGCATAATAACAGCCGTCACGACAGTCAGCGCAAGCGCGACGCATAAAAGGCGCACGCCTCGTTTAGTATTATTGTGAGACAGGCGCGAGGATATGCCGGATATGACTATAAACAGCGCCGCAAAAAACGGCTCTGCAGGGGTGAAGAAATCGAGCAGCTTTGTGCCGATTGCAATGTTGAAGAACTCGGACATACTGTAAAACGCATGATAGAACACCATGCAGAACACGGCAAGCCCGCGAAGCTCGTCGAGCAGATATATTCTTTTCTTTCCGGCTGCCACGGCGCACCTCCCTGTATTCGGTAATGTATATTCTATCACA
The DNA here is from genome assembly GCA_003514385.1 of Oscillospiraceae bacterium. GTDB lineage: Bacteria > Bacillota > Clostridia > Oscillospirales > Acutalibacteraceae > CAG-177. Next base: position 194,083 of record DOQR01000006.1, read on the forward strand.
ACCGCTCTATTTTGCAAGCCTTTCTTGACAACAGACGGGTTTTCGCCGTATAATTTTATAGTATGTCAATACGACTTCAAATAAAACGGCAAAGGATGGGCTCAGCATGAAAGACACCTATGAATCCCCGCTCAACTCCCGCTACGCGAGCGACCGAATGAAATATATCTTCTCGCCGGACTTCAAATTCAGAACATGGCGCAGACTCTGGATAGCTCTCGCAGAGAGCGAAAAGGAGCTCGGGCTCAACATAACGGACGAGCAGATAGCCGAACTCAAGGCACATAAGGACGACATAAACTATGATGTCGCCGCCGCCCGCGAAAAAGAAGTCCGCCACGATGTCATGTCCCATGTTTACGCCTACGGAGTGCAGTGCCCGAACGCCAAGCCGATAATCCATCTCGGCGCGACCTCCTGCTATGTCGGCGACAACACCGATGTTATTATCATGCGCGAGGCGATGCTGCTCATCCGCAAGGAGCTTGTCAATCTGCTCAATGTCCTCGCGAAATTTGCCGTTGAATATAAGGACATGCCCTGCCTCGCCTTCACCCACTTCCAGCCCGCTCAGCCCACAACTGTCGGCAAGCGCGCCGCGCTCTGGCTCAATGAATTCCTCATGGACTTCCAGAACCTCGAGTTCCAGCTCTCACAGCTCAAATTACTCGGCTCAAAAGGCACGACCGGCACGCAGGCGTCGTTCATGGAGCTTTTTGACAACAACACCGACAAGGTCAAAGCTCTCGACAAAATGATAGCCGAGAAGATGGGCTTTGACAGCTGTTTTGCGGTCTCCGGTCAGACATATTCGAGAAAGCTCGACTATCAGATGCTGACCGTTCTCTGCGGCATAGCGATGTCGGCGACAAAGTTCTCAAATGACATTCGCCTGCTCCAGCACATGAAAGAGATAGAAGAGCCGTTCGAGAAGCATCAGATCGGCTCATCGGCGATGGCATATAAGCGCAACCCGATGAGAAGCGAGCGCATAGCCTCGCTCTCGCGATATATCATAGCGGACATACAGAACACGGCGATGACCTCCGGCGCGCAGTGGTTCGAGCGCACGCTCGACGACTCGGCAAACAAGCGTCTGAGCGTCCCCGAGGCGTTCCTCGCCGCTGACGCGGTGCTCGACCTGTGCATCAATGTTGCGGACGGACTCGTGGTATATCCGAAGATGATAGAGAAGCACCTGCTCGAAGAGCTGCCGTTCATGGCGACCGAAAACATCATGATGGAGGCGGTCAAGCGCGGCGGGGACAGGCAGGAGCTGCACGAAAAAATCCGCGTTCACTCAATGGACGCCGGCAGAGTCGTCAAGGTCGAGGGCGGCAAAAACGATCTGCTCGACAGGATAGCCGCAGACAGCGCATTCGGCGTAACGCGCGAGGAGCTTGAGGGCATAATGAAGCCCGAAAACTTCGTCGGCCGCGCTCCCCAGCAGACCCAGGAATTCGTAGACAATGAGATTCAGCCGATACTTGACAAATACTCCGACCTGCTCGGACTTGATGTGGAAATAAAGGTGTAAAAAAATGGAAAAATTAAAGGCAATATTCAAAAAGATAGTCAACAAAGAAACAATACTCTATATCGTCTTTGGTGTGCTGACGACGCTCGTCAACTTCGTCGCATTCAAGCTGTTCACAATGATGTTCGACAAACTCGTATCATCTCAGCTCGGCGTTCACATCTCGAATGTCCTCGCGTGGATATTCGCGGTCGCGTTCGCCTATGTCACGAACAAGCTGTTCGTCTTTGAGAGCAAGAGCTGGGAGGGCAAGGTGCTCGCAAAAGAGATCCCGTCGTTCGTCGCAGCGAGACTCTTCTCCCTCGGCGTTGAGGAGCTCGGACTCATTATCTTCGTAAACTTCCTGCACTTCGACAGCAAGGTTTTCCACATTCCGCTGATAAACTTCGACCTCAGCGGCGAAATGACTGCAAAAATAATCCTCGCAGTCGTCGTGGTTATTCTCAACTACTTCTTCAGCAAGCTCGTTATCTTCAAAAAGAAGAAAGCTCCAGAGCAGGAAAAGGCAGAATAAAGCAAAAAGCAGCAGTACAAACCTCCCGCCAGGCACACGGCGGGAGATTTTTTCGGCAAATCCGAACTTTTTATGCAAAAAGGCTTGCAATTTCTGAAAAAGTGTGTATAATATAATAACGCACTGAGGAACAGAATATATCGCGGAGTAGAGCAGTTGGTAGCTCGTCGGGCTCATAACCCGGAGGTCGCAGGTTCAAGTCCTGCCTCCGCAACCAGAAAAAGCACTTGCAAAAGCAAGTGCTTTTTGTTTTTTCATTGAAACTTGCCATTACGAGCAAATAAAGCGGCCGAGTTTCAGATGTAAAATGTTTGCGGCGCAGAAATGTTCTTGCCATTCTATACAGCGCCGCTCTTCATATCTAACGCAAACCCCGCTTCTTTCGAAGCGGGGCTGATTTTATTTTACTCTATTCTTCCCCGTTATCCTGAACGTAAGCTCAATCATCGTTATCATCAGGACGAAGAAAAAGATGAGATAGAATGGCATTATCTTAAAGCTTACAGCATTGCCGAGTAGCCCGAACAGCGGCGGAATGAATGTCGAGCCGACATAGGCGCTCGCCATCTGTATTCCGATTATAGCGCCGGAGTTCTCCGCCCCGAAGTTGTTCGGCGTGGAGTGAATGATGCACGGATATATCGGCGCGCAGCCGAGACCTATCACAACGAATGCCGCGGCGGCGAGAAAATAAGAATTCATCGGCACGAACAGGCAGCATACGCCGCATATAAGTATGGACGTTCCGATAATTATCATCCTGCGGTCGCCGAGCTTATCCGTGATAAAGCCGCTTATAAACCGCCCGACTGTGATTCCTATGTAGAAAAGCGACGCGAATGTAGCCGCGCGCTCTGCGGATATGCCCTTTACTTCAACGAAATATGTGCTCGCCCACTGCATGGCGGTCGTTTCTGCTGCGCAGTAGGCAAAAAAGCCTGTGAGCAGAAACGGCACTCCCTTTATTTTCAGCGCGCCGACGAGTCCGACGCTCTTTTTCTCCGTCTCGTCCGCCGCCTTGTTGACTTTCCACACCGGCAGGGTCACGAGCAGGAGTATCGCTATCGCGAGCTGTATCGCGCCGACAATGCGGCAGCCGCTGTTCCATGTTCTGTTTGTCAGCGCATAGCCCATGATGAACGGGCTGACTATCGTTCCGACGCCCCAGAAGCTGTGCAGCCAGCTCATGTGCTTCGCCTTGTAGTGCAGGGCGACATAGTTGTTGAGCGCCGCGTCTATAGCGCCCGCTCCGAGCCCGTAAGGCACGGCGAAAACAATAAGCATCCAGAAGCGGCTCGAAAAAGAGAAACCGAACATCGCGATGACCGTCAGGAACACGCTCATCACCGTGACTATCCGCGTGCCGAGCTTCCTGTTGAGCCTATCTGACATCAGACTCGACACAATCGTTCCGCCGGATATGGCCATGGATACGATGCCCATATATGATATCGGCACGCCGAGCTCAAGATGCATGACCGGCCAGCCCGAGCCGAGAAGCGAATCGGGCAGTCCGAGGCTGATAAAGGCGATATAGATAAGCGCGAGCAAAAACGAATACATTCGGGTTCTCCTTGTCTGCACGGCGCGGTGCCGCATGAAATCATACAACTTATAACATAAATAGATATTTCTGTCAATAAGATGTGCGTATGCATTGTTTCACACCGCGAGGGAGATTCTATATTATTTTATCAGCGAGAACACGAACACGACTATCCCGAGCACGACGAGGACGACGCCGGTCGCGCGATTGAGGGTTTTGGGCTGAGCTTTGTTCGCTAACACTGCGGCGATGCGCGCCCAGATGAGCGTGAACACGACACACAAGATAAGCACAGTCATATCGGGCATTCCGCCTATCGCAAAATGCGATATCGCGCCGGTGAGCGCGGTAAAAGTCATGATAAATACGCTCGTGCCGACCGCGGTTTTCAGCTCATAGCCGAGCACTGTGGTGAGAATAAGCAGCATCATCATGCCGCCGCCTGCTCCGACGAATCCGCAGATAAGACCGATTATCGTTCCGCAGATAACGGACTGTATCGCACGCTTTTTCGCCGGGACTTTTTCCATCGCCTCTTTCGTCGTCATGACCGGGCGGACTATGAATTTTATTCCGAGCAGGAATGTCATTATGACCGAGAAGCTGCCCATCGTTGCCGACGGGAGCAGGCTCGCGAGATAGCTGCCAACGACTGTGAACGCGAGGACGGTCGCCATCATAATGAGTCCGTTTTTTATATCGAGGTTCTTTTTCTTGCCGTATGTATACGCCGAGACGGCGCTAGCGAGCACATCTGAGGCGAGCGCGATGCCGACCGCCATATACGGATCCATTCCGAGGAAGGTTATGAGCATCGGGCTTATGACCGCCGCCGCACTCATGCCGGCAAAGCCCGTGCCGAGTCCCGCGCCCATTCCGGCAAAGAATGTTACAAGTACTGTTATAAATATTTTCATTTCTCTCACCCTTTGAGCATCTCATCGAGATTGCGGTCTATAATCCCAACCGTCTCGGTGAAGTTCTTTTTCATTTCGTCCGTCGTGTTTTCAAACAGCATATCGAAAAACGACTGCTGGAGCTGCTTTCCGCGCCCGACTATCGGCTGAGCCTTTTCGGTCAGCGAGAGGCGTATTTTTCTCCTGTCGCCCTCTATATTCGTGCGTTCAATATAGCCGTCTTTTGCAAGCTTTTCGACATTGACGGAGACGAGATTCGCCTTTATCTTTCTGACATTGACTATGTCGCCTGCGGTGCTGTAATCCGGGTTGTTCGCGAGAAACATCAGAATATCAAGCGCCGTCTGCGGTATGTTCAGCTCACGGCAGAGCGGCTTGCAGACCGCGTTATACGCCGCCGCCAGTTTCTTTGGGAAGTCTATTCCCATATTCATGCTATCATCTCATTTCAAATTTAGACAGTTCATTTTTGAAGCATTATAATCCAATACAGCGCATTTGTCAACAGAAATATTCTAAGATTGTCAAGGCTTAAAATGCGAAAGCATATAAAAATCGGTACAGCAAATTAGCTTTAAAATATGCTAACACAAAAGCAAAAACCTACTCAACGAAAAAGTTGAGCAGGTTTCATTGCTTTATAATCACTCGCAAAAGCGAAATTATTTCTTCTTTCTTCCCTTTTTCTCAGTATATTCATTGCCCTTGACTCCGGGATTGACGAGCTTGAGCTTGCGCCTCTGGCGGCGCTTGTAATTTTCGTAGACAAACAGCGCAATATAACCGACAACGAGAATGGCGACTATAGATGCGATAATTTTAAATATAGTGCTCGAAGCGACTTTCTTTATCGTTGCGCCTATGAACAGCAGAACATTTCTCGACACATCCTCGGACGCGACGAGCTTTATCCTCGCTATCTCCTCTCCGGCATAGAGCACGCGAGCCTCGCATATCTCCTGACCCTTTTTGACCGGCGCGTCAACGCTTTTCGGCACGGTCTCGGGCACGGGCTCGATAAGCACGCTTCCGGCGTCAGCCCCTGTCGGGACGAGAGCCAGCACTTCTTCGCCGGGGACGAGCGAAATATGATCGGTTCTGAATGAAAGTTTGAGCGGAACTTCTGTTATTATCTGAGTCGGGCTCGCTATCGACTTTAATTCGATGTGGTTGAACACCCAGTTGAACATCCTGCGGCAGTCGACAAACGCGCAGTTTTCGAGCGGCTCATCGTCGTCGATATTCTGCATCGGCGCGTTCATTATCACGCACAGATAGTTGTAGCCGTTGCCGGTGCCCTTTGATATGACGCAGCGTCCGGCGTTGTCGGTCGAGCCGGTCTTGATACCCACGGCGTAGGGCGAATAATAGTCGGCATATGCCTTGTTCATGAGATTATTCGTGTTGCGCAGGGTGCGCTCCTCGCTCTTGTTTGTTGCGGGGACTTTATATATTGTAGTCGAAGTTATCTCCGAGAAATACGGCAGGGTCAGCGCGTGTTTTGTTATCGTCATCAGGTCGCGCGCGGTGGTGTAGTGATTCGGGTCGTCGAGTCCGTGGACATTCGCAAAGTGCGTATTCTTGCAGCCGAGAGCCGCCGCCTTGTCGTTCATCATCTTGACAAAGCCCTCGATAGAGCCGCCGACGTGCATCGCAAGAACATTCGCCGCATCGTTGCCGCTTCGCACAAGCAGGCAGTAGAGCAGATTCTTTATGCTCATCTTCTCGCCCGGCTCAAGCCCGACTATCGAGCTTCCGGTGCCGTCGAGCAGGTGGATAGCCTCGTAGCTCGCCTCGACCTCCTCGTCAAGATCCTTGCAGTTTTCGAGCACGACGGTGGCGGTCATTATTTTAGTCAGCGATGCGGGAGCCGCCTGCTTGTCCGCGTCTTTTTCAAAAATGACCGTGTCGTTGTCGAGATTGACAAGCAGATAAATCTGGGCATAAATAGGATTATCTCCGCTGTCTGTCAAACTTTTCTCGTATACCGCGTTATAATTCGCGTAGGCAGGCATGGTGCAGAGCACCGACGCGATAAGAATAAAACAAAATAAAATTTTTATGAGTTTTTTCATAGACAGTCACCGCCGAATGATGTATTATATATATAAACGATATAAGATAGCTTTGTCCTGACGCTATGCTATGCTATAATGATTATATCAGTTTCAGGCTGTAAAATAAAGTGATAAAACGGATTTTGTTTATCAGGGGGATTAAAAATCATGCTTTATGTTACGGGAGATACCCACGGAGATTACGAGCGGTTCACCTCATCCGCGCTCAAAAAACTGAAAAAGGGCGACACGCTCTTCATCTGCGGCGATTTCGGATTTATCTGGGACGGCTCGAAGAACGAGGAGAAGCTGCTCAAAAAGATAGGCAAGCTCAAATACAATGTCTGCTTTATCGACGGCACGCATGAGAATTTCAGCAGGCTCAAGGAATATGAGGTCTCCGAGTTCAAGGGCGGCAAGGTTCATCATATCACGGGCAACCTCTATCATCTCATGCGCGGGCAGGTCTATGACTTCGACGGCGTGAGCGTGTTTGCCATGGGCGGCGGAGAGAGCCCGGATATAGATATCCGCTCCGACCTCGAATCCTGGTCGGGCGACGAGATACCCACCGAGGCGGAGCTGACCGAGGGCGCAAACAACTTAAAGAGGCTCGGCAACAAGGTCGATATCATCATCACCCATGAGCCGCCGATGAAAATCAAAGGATTTTTGAAACTCAAGGACAAGGAGCCCGTGCGCGTGACGGGACTCAATACATATTTTGAGGAGCTCGGCGCCGCCTGCGAATACAAGCACTGGTTCTTCGGCTCGATGCATATCGACAAGTTCATCTCCTCGTCCCACATCGCGGTGTTCCAGCACATAATCAACGCAGAGACCTGCGAGATTGCAAAATAATTATAATACAGTCACACAGCGGCTCTCGGATTCATTTCTGAGAGCTGTTTTTATGCTTTTTGACATCATTTTTACTTTTCCAGATGCAAATAATCTAAAACAGCAACAAAATTACAAAAAATATGATATTATATAGGCGGAAAGAAAAATTTCACAGGAGGTGTTTTATGAACATCAAAAGACTTTTAGCCGTCATTCTCGCAGTTCTGGCGCTCTTGTCATTTGTTGGATGCAATGTAAAAAAAGACACGGGCAAAGAGCCTCTCAACGCCGCAGGAGGGAAAGCAGACGAAGCCATGTCGGAAAATCAGCCCGAAAGCACCGACGCGCAGGCAAGCGACACGGCAAGCGAAGCCGCCGGCAATGAAGCCTCTTCGTCCGGCACCGCCGAAACTGCAAAAGAAACGCAGAAGCCGACCGCCGCGGCGACCGCAAGGCCGAACAAGCCCGACGTAAAGAAGTCAAAATATTTCCTCGGCACCGACCTTGACGGATGGTACAACTGGGCGCTTGCCGGAAAAGGTTATAATGAAGGCGCAAATTATATCAAGGTCTGGACAGAGGAATTTGATTCTCACGACAACCTTGTAAAGCGCGTATCATACAAAACTCTTGACGGAGAAAGCATTCCCTCCATTACAACGACATACGAATATACCTATAACAGCAACGGCACCGTAAAAGAGATCCGCACCGACGGCGGCAACGGCTACATATACAGCTATGAATACGACTCTGCGAAGAGGATCACCAAAATCTCCGTTGTTGAGCCTATATCCGGCGACACTATGAACTCGTACAAGTTCACATATAACAAAAGCGGAAAGCTCATCGGAGTTGACAGCGGCAGGGTTGCCGGCATGGACGGCACCGAATACAAAATCACCGTTTCGTATGACGGCAGCGGAAGAGTCTCAAAGAAAGAGAAAGTTTATTCCGGCGGTCTTGTAAAATCGTACAAATACGAATACAACAGCCGTAACGACATCTCCCGCAAGACCGAGGAAGTCAAGCAGTCGGATGACTATTTGAAGAATGTGACCGACTACAAATATGACGAAAACGGCGCGCTTATAAAGCTGACGGTGAAAAGCTCGGACGGCTCTTCGCAGGAATCCGTATACACCAACGACAAATACGGAAATCCCGTCAACATAAAGGTCACAAAAACCGCAAACGGCAAAACCGTAAGCTCGCATACTTATCCCTATACATATAAGTACGAATCCAATCGGATAACCGTGACCGAGCACGACGGCAGCAAAAAGATATACGAGTATCATAAGAATCAGAGCATTATGCTGGACGATTCGCGCATATTCTGATATTTTACAAAACAGAGATCCCGGCCTCGCGCCGGGATTTTTTCTGTGCTGTGAAAATAAAAATCAAAATCTGTATCTTTTTTTCGAGAAGTATGCTATTATGTGGATGACAGGAGAAAATAAAGGGAGGTATTTTATGAAGATCCGAAGATTTATTGCCGCAGTTCTCGCCGTCCTCGCGCTTGCAGCCTTTGCCGGCTGCAAGAAACACGACAAAGACCAAACCGACACAACGGGAAAAAACGATGAGACAGTATCCGAAGACAGCAGCGAAAGCACCGCATCTGTCGCGGATGTCAATGCCGACATAAAAAACTCCAGGTATTTTCTCGGCATCGACCTCGACGGGTGGTATCACTGGAACAAAGTCGGCGACGGATTTCAAGACGGTTCGAAGTATACTGCACTTCAGGAAAAGAAATATAACTCACGCGGAGATATAGTATCGTCCGTCGTATATGAGCCGATTTCACCCGGAAACTATCACGAAGATCGGAGGCTGTTCGCCTATTCGTATAACGGCGACGGCACGGTGAAGGAAGTCCGCTGCTCCGGCTATTTCCCCGCAACCTACCTCTACGAGTACGATGCCGCCAAGAGAATAACAAAGATAAATGCGTCGCCCGCCGACGAGGATACATACGATATGACCTTTTCGTATGACAAAAACGGGACGCTCTTAAACGTCAAGTGCAAATATTGGGATATCGTCTTTTCGTATAATAACGGCGGAAAGCTCATCAAAAAAGTGCAAACAACCTACGAGGGCTTTGTCAACACCTTTGCTTATGAGTATAACGGCAGGGGCGACGTTATTCGCAAAACCGAAAGCAACAAGTTCCCGAGCAGCTCCTTCAAGGGCGTGACCGAATACAAATACGATGAGAGAGGTGCGCTCATAAAGCTTGTCTCGACCGACTCCTACGGCTCGACGATAGAGAAAAAATACAAGAACGACGCCTACGGCAATCCCGTTGAGATCAAAGAAACGAAGACCTCAAACGGAGATTTTATCAGCTCTTATTCCTACACTTATTCATACGAATATGAGACGGCGAAGATATCGGTTACTCGCTCGGACGGCGATAAAAAAATATATGAGTATCAAAAGAACGAGAGTATAATCACACCCGAGACAAACTTATTCTGATGATAATAAAAATGAATCTATCCCGGCCCTGTGTCGGGATTTTTTCACTTTGCGAATCGAAAAATCAAAATCCGCACATTTTTTATAAAAAATGTGCTATTATATAGACGAAAAAAACTTTCAGGGGAGGTATTCCATGAAACTCAAGAGAATTTTTGCAGCCGTTCTGGCGGCGGCGATGCTGCTGTCGTTTGCGGGATGCGCGAACAAGGACACTCAGGGCGGCTCTTCCGAGCCTGTGGGAGAGCAGACGACCGAGGAGCGAACCACCGAGCCTCAGACTAATGAGGACGGCAGTCTTGTCAAACCGAAAAACGCCGTCTCGGTCTCCGACGATGTGAAGATCAAGACCTACAGCGGCACTTCGCTCATTGAAATCGGCAACCGCGTCATGGAGCCCTACGGCAACGCGTATAAAAACATGAAAGCCTATGCCGACGCGCTCAACCGCCTCAAGGCGGAGATGCCGAACACCAAAGCCTACTGCCTCATGGCGCCGACCGCCATTGAATTCTACGCCCCGAGCAAATATAACACCGGCGTGTCGAAGTCGCAGTACGAGGGCATGTGCTACATCTACGAGCAGTTAAAGGACATAACGCCCGTCAACGCCTATGCCGAGATGGCGGCGCACACGGACGAATATCTCTATTTCAGAAGCGACCACCACTGGACCACCCTCGGCGCGTACTACGCCTATCGGACCTTCGCCAAAGTCGCGGGGTTCACGCCCGTTGACAAAAACACTCTCCAGACCGGCAAGCTCTCGCCGTTCCTCGGGCTTTTCTACAAAGACACAAAGAGCACCGCGCTCTCGAACGACCCCGACTATGTCGAATATTTCATTCCGCCCGTCAACACAACAGCTATAGCCTCGGACACCGACGCCGCGATGAGCAACAGCTACAGCATTAAAGTCATCAACACCGAAACTACTTCGTCGAACAAATACTTAGCCTTTGTCGGCGGCGACCACGGCGTTGTCAAGATAACGACCGATGCACAGAGCGACAAGAGCATTGTTGTTATCAAAGAGAGCTACGCGAACGCCTTTGTGCCGTGGCTCTGCGCGAATTATAAAACAATATATGTCCTCGATCCGCGCCAGCTGACCGTCAAGCTCGCCGATTTCGTCAAGACGAACTCGATAGAGGAGGTCCTGTTCCTCAACTATATGTTCATTCCCAGCAACCCGAAGTTCATGAATGCGCTGGAAAACATGGCGTAAATAAAACAACAAGAAAGCCCCGGAAGATTTGACTTCCGGGACTTTTTGTTTAAGCGAGCTTTCTGCTCTCATCTTTTTTCAGCGTGCGGTAAGTATAAATTATCACTATCGCCGAGGCGATAAATGCGAGGATATCCGCCGCAGGCATCGAAATTATTACTCCGTCAAGCCCCCACACAAGCGGGAGTACGAGCACCAGCCCGACGCCGAAAACTATTTCTCTTATCATCGACAGCGCGGTCGAAGCGACCGCCTTGCCCATCGCCTGCAGGAAGATGAACGCCGCCTTGTTGACGCAGGCGAGCGGCATCATGCACAGATATATTCTGAAGCATTTTACCGCGAACTCGGCATAATACGCGCTCTCGTTCGCCGCGCCGAAGATTGCTATAAGCCCGGTCGGGAACAGCTCGACTATGAGCGTCGCTATCGCGCCCGCAGCCGCCTCGCATATCAGCAGGCGGGTGAACAGCCCGCGCACGCGGCCGTATTTTTCCGCGCCCATGTTGTAGCCGACAATCGGAATACATCCCGCCGCCATGCCGATGCACACGGACATAATTATCTGGAAGAATTTCATCACTATTCCGACGACAGCCATGGGTATCTGCGCATATTCCGCAAGCCCGAAAACCGGGTCGAGCGCGCCGTATTTTCTGATCATATTATTCGTCGCCGCCATCGCCGCGACGAGGGATATCTGCGCCAAAAAGCTGCAAATGCCCAGCGGAATGAACCTTTTTATCACGCCGCCGCAGAGCCTGAACGACTCTTTTTCTAGCTTCACGGAGCGCATATGGAACAGATAATATACCGCCATCGCTGCCGTGAGCAGCTGTCCGAGCACCGTAGCGACCGCCGCGCCCATCATACCCCATTTGAACACGAAAATAAATATTGGATCGAGAATAATATTGACCACCGCGCCCGCGACCGTAGACACCATCGCAAAGCGGGGGCTTCCGTCCGAGCGGATGACCGGATTCATCGCCTGACCGAAAACATAGACGGGGATGCCCAGGGCTATCCAGAAGAAATATTCTTTCGCGAACGCGAATGTTTTTTCGTTGACCGTGCCGCCGAACATGGCGATAAATTCATCCGAAAAAATCAGATATAATATGCACAGCACTATTCCGCCCGCAACGGAGAGCACAACTGCGTTGCCGACTCCCCTGTGCGCGTCCTCGCGCCTGTCCGCGCCGAGGGATATGCTCACAAACGCGCAGCAGCCGTCGCCTATCATAACGGCTATCGCAAGGGCTATGACCGTCAGCGGGAACACGACAGTGTTTGCGGCGTTGCCGTCCGAGCCGAGATATGCGGCGTTCGCGATGAATATCTGGTCGACAATGTTATAGAGCGCCGCGACGAGCAGGGAAATCACGCAGGGTACCGAATATTTGCCCATGAGCCTGCCGAGCTTTTCCTGCCCGAGAAAGGTCTGATCGTTATTTTTCATGGTTGTCTCCTTTGCAAAAAAATAAAAGGCGCAAACCCATCCGGATTTACGCCTTTGGCTACACGATGAAAAAATTATATCAGCTTTTGCCGTATTTTTCAAAGGCAGTAATTGTCAAACTTTTATTTTTTTGCGCCGATGATTTTATATAAAAAACGCAGAGATGCTTGAACGGCATTTGCGGTTATGCTATAATCTTGAAAAAAGCAGGAGGAAGTTTATGAACAGCAGAAAAACAGCGGGCGCCGTCCTCGGAACGCTCGGCGGGCTGGCCGCTCTGACTGCGGCTTCGGCGGAGATATTCTATAACTTCGCAATAAACACGAAATCGCCCATACATATGAGCAAGCTCAACAACCTCGTTCAGAAGGCGACAAACACGAGCGCCGATGAAGAAGAGGCGAGCGCAAAATACAGCGGCATGACCGGGACACCCGAAATGAAAAAGTGGTACGCCGACGAGGGCGAGGATGTCTATATAATTTCCGACTCTCTGCGCCTGCACGGCAAGAGATTCAAAAATTCCGGCTCTGACTACGCGCTCGTCTGCCACGGATACACGAGCAAGGCGAAGCACATGGCGGGGTTCGTCAAAAAATTCTATGATCGCGGCTTCAATGTTCTCGCGGTCGATGCGCGCGCCCACGGCGACAGCGAGGGCGCAAAAATCGGCATGGGCTGGCCCGAGCGCAGGGACATAGCCGGGTGGATAAAGCTCATTCTCTCATGGGATCCCGACGCGCGGATAATCCTGCACGGCGTGTCCATGGGCGCGGCGACGGTGCTCATGGCATCGGGCGAGACGCTGCCCGAAAATGTCAAGGCCGTTATCGCGGACTGCGGTTACACCTCGGAGTGGGATGAGTTCATCTGGGAAGCGGAAACGCTGCACATCCCGTGGTTCCCGGTGCTCAACGCCGCGTCATTGCTTTCAAAGCTTCGCGACGGCTATGATTTCAAGCAGGCAAGCGCACTCGAGCAGGTCAAAAAGAGCGATATTCCCACCCTGTTCATCCACGGCACGGAGGATGAGCTGGTGCCCTATAAAATGCTCGGCGAGCTGTTCTCGGCGGCGGCATGCGAAAAGGAAAGCCTGACCGTCGAGGGAGCGGGTCACGCGCTCTCGTCCTCGGTTGAACCGGAAACGTATTGGAGCACGGTTGAAAGATTCGTAGAAAAACATATAGGCAGCTAAAGCAATAACCACCGTCGCGGACGGTGGTTATTTTTTTGGAAACAGGCATATTAAAAGAACGGTGCTGTTTACGGAGGCATTTTCGCATATATTTTCAGCACAGCCTTTAATGACGACCTGTTTAGACTTACTTTATAAATTTATCCGCCAACTCAACTGCCTGTTTCTCCGTGAACCCGTACATCTTGACAATAATGCCGTAACCGCTCTTGTCAAACGCCGCCCATTGACAGCTGCCGCTTTCGGTTCCGAAAAAAACACTTTTATTCTCTATTTTTGACTTTTTGAGCGACGAGGTGTCTACAAAAACCGAAGATAACTTTAAACCTCCTTCGGACACATATACAGAGTAACTGCTGCCGTTGTCTCCCTCCACAGAAGCATACCCGAGCATTACCGTGCCCGTTATTCCCTGCTCCTTGTCAATTTTATAAACAAAAAAATATTCGGTTTCGCCTTCCGTTGGAAAGTTTATGGAAAAAACAGATTTCCACTCTTTTTCTGATACGGCACGAAATTCTCCCGCCAGACGGATATCGCCTAATATTGTCCCCTTGTTCCAAAGGATTTCGCCTGTCAAAGCTGAATTATTATATGAATTCCTTTCGGAGCCCTCCGCCCCTCCGGGGAATAAAGTATGATATTGAGTTTTGACGGTTATGATTGCTCCCGCGGCAATCACGGCGCAAAGACAAGCTGCCGCAACAGCATATTTCCAATGCTTGGCTGCCGAGCGTTTTTCTGTAAACGAATACACGTCAGGGGTTTCAACGGTCGGCATTTTTTCGATTTCATCCATAATAGAATCAAAATTATCCGGCACATACTGTTCTGCGGCTTCGTCTAAAAGCTTATATATGTTTTTTTTCATAACAGACCCATCCTTTCCGATTCGAGACGCAGTTTTTTGACAGCACGGTTATACATCCAAAAAACCGTACCCTTTTTCATGTCCTTTTCTTTTGCGATTTCGGTGAGGGTCAGCCCGACAATATGTCTTAAAACAACAATGTCCAGTTCCTTGTTATCCAATGTCCGCAGCAGGTCATCTAATACTGTTTTATTTTCAAAGAGGTTCAACTTTCCGTCCTCTCCGCCGACATCGCCGATATAATCTAACGAACAGGTTCGATTACTTTTCTTTAAGATATCTAAAGTTTTGTTCTTGGCGATAGACAAGATCCACGAACGGCCGTCTCCCTGCGGAATAAACGAACTGCTTTTGCTCCAGATCGTGATAAATGTATCCTGCATAACATCTTCGGCAATCGAAGGATTTCCGCAGAAATGCAATGCGTAATAATACACAGGCTTTCTCATCTCTTTGTAAAGCTCCTCAAAAGCCGCATTATCTCCGTGAGCTGTTTTTACAATTAAATAATTGATGCTGTTTTTGGGCATATCTTCACCTCCCTACATTATAGAAACGATTGAGAATCGACTTGTATTGGTTCTCTGTTAAAAATTTTGCACACCGACCAAAAGAAAATCCCGACCGGTTAAGGTCGGGATTTTCTTTGTATAAAACGGGGGCAAGAAGATGGTAGGTGTCTGATTTATTCGGCCTGCTTCGAGTATTTCTTGAGATAGATAACTCTCATGAGCAGGCACTCGATGGGATTTATCGGCTTGCACTTACCGAAGAGACCGGAGCCTATGTAGGTAAGGCAGCTCTTTTCTGCGATCATCTCGACCGCACCCGCGTTGCTCTCGTTCGAGCCGCAGCAGAGCGCGCCGCCGTCCTTGACGAGAACGCAGTGGCGACCCTTGAGCGCTCTGACTACCTTCTTGGGGGAGTTCTTGGCGCATTTGAGGCTCGTGCCGATTATCTGGGCGCTGTCGTCAAGCTGCGGCCTGACGGTCTTGCCCATGGCGGCGACTGCGAGCACCTCGGGAGCCTGAGAATAGAGAATAGCATTGATATCCTCGCGTGAAGCATATATGGCGCGATGGAGGTCTGCCGTCGGAATCTCTCCCTCGCCGCTGACCGCCGAGGTCACGGGGTCTACGGTGACGGTGTGCTCCTTATCGCCGGAAGCATAGAATACTATCTTTCCGCTTGCGTCTCTGTACGAGTTATTATAACAGGTTTCGTCATGCTTTACAATAGTTTTTCCGTGTTTTTGTGCCCATGAAACACACATTTCGCTCAGGTCGGCAATTTTTTCGCCGAATTTACGGTCGAACTGGTCGAGCACATAAAGTGCGCTCTCGCGCTCGAGCGTGGCGGCGACGTTGAACGCCTCCTCGCTGTCCTTGCCGTAGCAGACGGCTCCGTGGTGCGCCATGATAACTGCCTTGCTGTCCATGTCGGCAGCGATAGCGGCGGCGACGCCCTTCTTGAGCTTCTTTGTGCCGGGCAGACCGTATGCGCCGAGCAGAACCTTGTCGCCTATAACTTTGCGGCCTTTTTCGCTGAGCGTCGGGATGCCCTGCATGGTCGCGCTTATAATGGAAGCGAACTTCTGATGGGTGTGGATAACAAAGCCCGCCTCGGGATGAGCCTTGTAGACCTCGGCATGAACGCCCTTTTCGGAGGAGGGCTTGACATTGCCCTCGTAGCTCAAGGTGTCGATCTTGACCTCGACGATATCGTCGGGAGTCAGTCCCTCATAGGGCTTTCCGCTCGGGGTTATGACGAAGCTGTTCTCGTCAACGCGGCAGCTGACATTGCCCCATGTTCTCGCGATGAGGCCCTTTTCGACAAGGCGCAGACCGGCTGCGATAACTTCTTTTTTTGCCTGTAAAATATCCATGAAAACCGTCCTTTCACGATAAAATCCGAATTGTGCTTGCGAACAATTTTGTACTACAGTTCAATTATAACACAAGAAGCCCAAAAGTCAACAAATTACTCTTTCGGCTCGCTGTCAGTATCCGGATTCTCCTCTTCGGCTGAAATATCCTCCGACTGCACCGCCGCGGCGTCCGCCTCAACAGATTTCTTCGAGCTGCGCCAGATATGGATAACGCCGTCGTCGTTGAGCACCTTGAGCACGGTTATGACTATCGGCATAATAAATATTCCGATGAAGCCGAAGAGCTGGAGTCCGATATACATGCCCATGATGCTGACTATCGGCGGGATGCCGAGATTGCTCGCGACTATCTTCGGCTCGATTATCTGGCGTATGACCGTTATGCAGGCATATATGACAATGAGTCCTATTCCGAGTCCGTAGCTGCCGTTTATCAGCGAGAACACCGCCCACGGGATAACGACCGTACCTGTGCCGAGCACGGGCAGGATATCGACTATTGCGGTTATTATTGCGATAATAAATATATATCCGCTCTTGTACGCGCCGATGACTTTCAGCACGCTAAGACCTATCGACATCTCAGCAAAAGTTATAAGCATTATCAGCGCATATGACTTGACGAGCTTGCCCATGGACGAGAACACGATTTGTTTAGTTTTCGAGAGCGTTCTGCGCTTCTGCGGGGTCAGCTGATTCTTGATGAAGCCGACTATTCCGTCATATCCGGCGGTCATGAAGCAGGCGGCGATAATAAACAGGAGCACGCCGACCAAAATACTCGGAATCTGTTTCGCGGTTGACCAGACGCCGCTGAGCGGAGTCTTGAGGATAGACAAAAGATTGATATTGGAGTTCTGCTCGCCGCCCTGCGCGCGCTGAGCCGCACGCTCTTCTGATGAGAGCAGGAGCTTGTCCGAGAACGATTTTATCGCATCCTCGGCTGAGCTTTGAAGTCCGTCCGGCAGACGCTCGGCGAAGCGATAGAGCGAAGTCTCCCAGCTTTTTACATAACCGGGCACTTTCTTGAGCCACTCGGCGAGTGTCGAGGCGAGTCCCTTGACTTCGGACACGACCCTTGCGCCGGTCAGGGCAACTATTGTTATCAGCAGCGCGATTATCAGCAGCACCGCGATAACCGAGACAATTCCCTTTTTGATATGGGTTTTCTTCGAGATAAAATTGGTCGGGCGCTGGAGCGCGGCGGCGACCAAGAACGCGAACACGAACGGAGCGACTGTCCAGAATGCATATTTCATGAACAGATAAAACGCACCGAGCATGAGCGCGATATATGCGACATTGATAAGTACGGCTCTTCTCTTTTCCACAGTGGCAGGGGACATTTTCTGCACCTCTTCTTTCAACCGTTTTTCTTCCTGCGTCCAATGACAAAACAGCATAATTTATTATATATATTATACTATTTTATCTTAAAACTCAATGAGTTTGAAAAATACTTCATAAAAATGTAAGAAAGTTTTCCTTTGGGGCTTTATCGCCGGGGCTGTTTGTGATAAAATAATAAAAATCAATGACAGTGGGGAGACAGTTATCATGTATATAGCGATAATGGGCTACGGCGTTGTCGGAAGCGGCGTTGCCGAAGTCATCAACAAAAATCACGACAGCATCGTGCGCAAGAGCACGCAGTCGGAGCTTGAGATAAAATATATTCTCGACCTCAAGGATTTCCCGGGCGACCCGAATGAGAAGCTTTTTATAAAAGATTTTAATATTATTCTCAACGACCCCGAGGTAAAGGTCGTTGTCGAGACGATGGGCGGGCTTCATCCGGCGTATGAGTTCGTCTCCGCCTGCCTCAAGGCGGGCAAGAGCGTTGTGACCTCGAACAAAGAGCTTGTCGCGGCGAAGGGCTGCGAGCTGCTCGGATACGCCGCAGAGCACAATGTAAATTTCCTCTTTGAAGCGTCGGTCGGCGGCGGAATACCGATAATCAGACCGATAAGCCAGTGCCTCGCCGCAAACGAGATAAACGAATTCGCGGGCATTCTCAACGGCACGACGAATTTTATTCTCACTCGCATGATAAACGACGGTATGGCGTTTGAAGACGCGCTCAAGCTCGCGCAGGACAACGGCTATGCCGAGCGCGACCCCTCGGCAGACATTCTCGGCTTCGACGCCTGCCGCAAGGTATGCATTCTCGCGTCCCTGTGCTTCGGCAAGCATGTCTATCCCGACCAGGTTCACACCGAGGGCATAACCGAGATAACACTCGAAGATGTCGAATACGCCAAGGACTGGGGCGGAGTTATAAAGCTTCTCGGCAGAGCGCGCAAGAGCGAGGACGGCAAGCACATCTATGCGATAGTCAGCCCCGCATTCGTCGATCACCACAGCCAGCTTGCGAGCGTTGACGATGTTTTCAACGCGATTCTCGTGCGCGGCGACGCGATAGGCGATGTCGTATTCTACGGCAGAGGCGCAGGCAAGCTGCCCACCGCGAGCGCGGTTGTCGGCGATGTTATCGACTGCGCACGCCACGAGAACAAGCAGAAGTTCTTCGGATGGGCGGACAGCGAAGAGGGCTATGTCTCCGACTATCTCGACATGCCCACGGCGCTCTATGTCAGGGCACGCGCTCAGCAGAAGCAGCAGGTCATATCCTCGGCGGAGAAAACTTTCGGCGAGATAAAGCTCCTCAAGCGCGCCGGCGCACCCGAGGACGAGTTCGCCTTTGTCACCCCCGTCGCCTCGGAGCGCGAACTGCGTACAAAGCTTGAGACTCTTCTCGGCGCCGAGATCATCTCGACGATAAGAGTTACGGATTATTGATAGTTTTTCAAGAGGGACTGCCGTTTGGCAGTCCTTTTTAATTTTGCGGGAGTGTAAAGCGTTGTTTTATAGATTGAGAGTTCTCTATCGCTTGAGCCATAGCAACCCCCTAATTTGTCGCTGTATCTGTTTTCGCACACCGACGCCCGTTCAAAATAAAATCACCGCCCTGTATTACTATTTCCCCAAGCAGTTTTATCCCCACCTCATATTGATAATTGCGCGTTCTTGTGGTATCATATGAGCATAAATTTCGGGAGACTGATGCATGAACAAAAAAGAGATAGCCGCGTTCTTTGACCGCATGGCGCCCGAGTGGGACGCCAACATGATAAAGAGCGACGAAAAGATAAATTTCATACTTGACGCCGCCGGAGTGAAAGAAAACTCCGTCGTGCTCGACGTTGCCTGCGGCACGGGGGTCATGTTCCCGTATTACCTCGCACGCGGCGCGGAGCGCGTTATCGGCGTTGACATTTCGGCTCAGATGGCGCGGATAGCCGCATCGAAGATGCACGACCAGAGAGTCGAGGTGATCTGCGGCGATGTTGAGGAGATTCCCGTTGAGCGCCTGTGCGACTGCTGCGTTGTTTATAACGCTTTCCCGCATTTTGAAAGCCCGGAGAGGCTCGTTGAGCGGCTGTCACATTGGCTTAAAAGCGGCGGACGGCTGACCGTGGCGCACGGCATGAGCCTTGACGCGCTGCGCATGCACCACAAGGGCAGAGCGGACAGCGTCTCGCGCGAGATGCTGACTGCCGAGGAGCTGTCCGCGGTGTTCGCGCCGTACTTTGACGTTGATGTCGCCGTTTCGGACGATGAAAAATTTGTGGTCTCCGGCGCAAAGAGATAAATAATATTAAAGGCTGCCCTTGAGGCAGTCTTTTTTTAATGCGCAAAGCCCCGGGAGGATGTTTCCCCGGGGCTTCGCAGAAGAGTCATGATGAAAATAGAAGTTGTCTGTTTAAAGAAATTTGACGGCGATGACTATCAGCGCAACAACTGCCGCAATAGCGGCAAACGCCTTTGCTATCATCGGTTTTGCCATGTCCACGGTCGTGGGGATTACGCGCCATATCGCGTCTTTTATCGGCGTGTTGAGCTTGCCGTCGCAGAGCTGCTCATATGTCTTGGTATATGTCTTATAATTGCGCGGATCGTTCTCGTCGAGAACGAAGCAGCGCACGCCGCGCTGTTTTCCGTTGCCGTAGACATTGAAGCCCGCCGATTGAGTGAAGCCGACATCGATATTGCCGACCTTTCCGACATAAGAATTTTTGTGGTCGTGACCGACATATACACCTAGCACATCGCCCTTTTTGCTGAGTGCCTCGAACTCGCCGGTGTTGATATCCGGTATCGACGGCGGCTCTAATAATACAGAACCCTCAACGCACTTGGTTTCGTCTATTTTATAATGCTCGCCCTTGTGTATTCTGAACGCCGGTATCGAGCCTTTTTCGTGCTTACCGACTCTTTTGAGAACATTGTAGTGCTCGAACATCGGTATGTGTTGGAATACAAGGGACGGAATGTAGTCTCCGTTTTGGGCTTTTAGCTCGTCGCGCTTTTTCCTGTACCAGTCTATTATCTGCGGGTCAAACGGCTCATATCCGCCGCCCTTCGCATCAGTTCCGCTGTCGAAAAGATAGAGATTAAACGCAGTGCGTTCGCCGTCGGAGGACAAGATCGGTATATTATATGTTCCGCCTCCGTCGATGCCCTCCGCCTGCTCGCCCACGCATCCAGGCAGGGCTTTATATATCTTTTCAAACTGGTCTTTGTTGCTTATCCCAACCTGCCTGTCGTGGTTGCCGAAAGTGACGGCGAACGGGATATGCCTGTCGGTCACGGGTTTCAGCAGCTTGCCGACAGTCTCGGCGACGCTTTCTATGAGCGCATCGCCCTTGCCTTTATATGAGACTCCGTAACCCTTTATCTGATCGCCCGTGAGCACGATGAGATCGGGCTTCTCTTCTTCGAGAGCCGCATTGATGAGCTTTATCGTGTCGGGCGACACATCCGGTATTTCCTGAATATCGGTTATCTGCATTATTTTAAATTTTCCGTCGGAGTTGAAGCGCATATTCACTCCCCCTGTTCTGCAACGGGCTTTTTCTTTCTGTGGATAACGAACCTGTTGAGCGGATATGTCCAGAGGGTCGGCACGGTCATAACGACAACCTTTGTCAGCAGCTCGATGAGCACGTTGCTGCGGCCGCTGTTCTTGATGAGCGTGCCGAGGAATGCGCCAAACCAGGTGTTGAAAATAATCGTGCAAACGACCATTATCGCATACAAAACAGTCGAGAGCAGCGGATTCGCGTTCGCCTTGAAAGTTATCTTTCTGTTCATGACGAACGCTATCG
The DNA here is from genome assembly GCA_003514385.1 of Oscillospiraceae bacterium. Taxonomy (GTDB): domain Bacteria; phylum Bacillota; class Clostridia; order Oscillospirales; family Acutalibacteraceae; genus CAG-177. Next base: position 215,802 of record DOQR01000006.1, read on the forward strand.
CGTAACCGACGACGGTCGAGATGAAATACGAATACATATAGCCCTTGTACTCGACGCCGAGGAACGCGAGAATGGGACTGTCCGTCACAGGAACATCGTTGAGGGACTTGAACACGACATACTGGAGCAGAGCGAACACCCCGAGCTCTATCAGCGACGAGGATGCGCCTGCAAAAGTGAATTTTATGAATTTCCATATCTCTGCGTGCTTTTCAAAAAAGCTTCCGCCCTTCTCGGCGGCATTGGTTTCTTTCATGACTTTACCGACCGGGCGCGTGCGTTTTCGTTGTTTTATATGCCCGGTTTCTCCCTTCCGTTATCAGTTTAACCCGCAAGAAGCCGAAGCATCAACCGACTTTTGGTAAAGCGAAAGTAAAATCTGTGTAAACAGCTCCGCCGCTTGGCCCGCACAAAACAGCAAAAAGCCATAATCCACTTTGAAGAGTGAATTATGGCTTTTGATTTTATATGCTGTTATTCTCAGCCGCCTATCTTCTCCTTGCCGCCCATATACGGTCTGAGGGCTTCGGGGATATTGACGCTGCCGTCGGCATTCAAATTGTTTTCGAGGAACGCTATGAGCATTCTCGGCGGAGCAACAACGGTGTTGTTGAGCGTATGGGCGAAGTGCTTGCCGTCCTTGCCGTTGATGCGTATTTTCAGCCTGCGCGCCTGTGCATCGCCGAGGTTCGAGCAGGAGCCAACCTCGAAATACTTCTTCTGTCTGGGCGACCAAGCCTCGACATCTATAGACTTGACCTTGAGATCCGCGAGGTCACCCGAGCAGCACTCAAGGGTGCGCACCGGGATATCGAGAGTGCGGAAGAAATCGACCGTGTTCTGCCAGAGCTTGTCGAACCACATCTTGCTGTCCTCCGGCTCGCAGACGACTATCATCTCCTGCTTCTCGAACTGGTGGATGCGGTAAACGCCGCGCTCTTCTATGCCGTGAGCGCCCTTCTCCTTGCGGAAGCAGGGGGAATAGCTCGTAAGGGTCAGGGGCAGAGTCTCGGGCTGGATTATTGTATCGATGAACTTGCCTATCATCGAGTGCTCGCTCGTGCCGATGAGATAGAGATCCTCGCCCTCGATTTTATACATCATCGCGTCCATCTCGGCAAAGCTCATAACGCCGGTGACGACATCGCTTCTTATCATGAACGGCGGCACGCAATAAGTGAATCCGCGGTCGATCATGAAATCGCGCGCATATGAAATAACTGCCGAATGGAGTCTGGCGATATCGCCCATGAGATAATAGAAGCCGTTGCCCGCGACCTTTCTTGCGGAGTCGAGGTCGATGCCGCTCATCTTCTCCATTATCTCGGTGTGGTACGGAACCTCGAAATCGGGCACTACGGGCTCGCCGAAGCGCTGGATTTCAACATTCTCGCTGTCGTCGCGGCCTATCGGCACGCTCGGATCAATGATGTTCGGGATGACCATCATTATCTTCTTTATCTTCTCGCCGAGCTCCTCTTCGAGCTTCTCGAGTTCAGCGAGTCTCGCGGCATTCGCGCTGACCTGAGCCTTCACCTCTTCCGCCTCGTCGCGCTTGCCCTGCGCCATGAGCGCGCCTATCTGCTTCGACAGGCGGTTGCGGCTGCCGCGCAGCTCATCAGCCTCGCCCTTTGCGGCGCGGCAGAGCTTGTCAAGCTCAATGACCTCGTCGACGAGCGGAAGCTTCTGATCCTGAAACTTCTTTTTGATGTTTTCTTTGACTATTTCGGGGTTTTCTCTGACAAATCTGAGATCCAGCATTTTATATCCTCCTGCATCATATTTAATAGAAAACACCCTCAGAACGGCTCCCGCCGTCCCAAGGGTGCAATAAGCACGGTACCACCTTGTGTTTAACTCTCAGCCCATAACGCGGGCACGCGGCAGAACTCATCGCCCTGCGGCTCGAAAGCGGAATAGACCCTGCGGACGAAGGAAACTCGCAGCAAACATTTCCCTCTCTGATCGTCCCGAAAAGATCCGTGTTCTTCGTCACAGCCTTTATAATATGGGATTATTATACCCCGAAGAAAAATCAAAGTCAAGCCTGTTTTTGCGCCTGTCTGCGCGGCAGAAGCTTAGCTTTTGCAAGAACTTTTACAAGGGTCGGGATTATCGCGAGCTGGATAGCGAGACCCGGCAGGCAGGTGACGAACGACGCAGTCACCCAGACGGAGAACGAATAGTTTCCGGCGGAGAAGATGAGGGCTTTGAGTATGCCCGAAACGACGCGCCCGGAGATGAGCGCGACAACGAGGCTCGTGTAGAGCGAGAGATATGTAGTCTTATATTTGAACGCGTACATCATAAGACCCGTCACTGCGCCGTAGACCGCGAGCTCCGCCATCATCGACGGCAGGATAGCCATCGGCGGCATCTGAGTCAGAAGCGACGAGAGCAGGGGGCCGAGCAGACCGCACACGAGTCCGTACTGCCAGCCGCAGATAAGTCCGCACAGCAGCACCGGGATATGCATCGGCAGGAATATCGTTCCGGCGTTTTTGACCATGTGGAACGCCATGGGCAGCACGATGCACAGCGCGACGCACAGCGCGGTTATGACCATCTTTCTGATTCTCACTGAATTCTTGTTTGTCATGGGGATCGTCCTTTCAAAAAAACAAAAAGCGGGGGTACGGCACTCCCTCCTGGAAGCGCAGTTACCCTCGCGGCAATGTTTTCACGTTATTTTTAAAAAATCTTCGCTCTCTTCTGAAAGCCCGATCCCTTCGTGAGATCGCGATTATTATATCACATTTCAAGCGAAAAGCAAGACCCTTTTCCAATTTCTTTCACGGCGGCCTGAACGAGTTTCGCCATCGGGATATCCCCGACGCCGACGACTATATTGTCGCAGTGGTTGACAGGGACGAGCACGCGCTTTGCGTCGCTCTGCCCTATCGCCGCCGCCATCTTCGGCGTTATCTCACCGAGCAGCGCATCGGCTATGACTATGCCTACGGGACCCGCTATGATATCCGCCTTGCGGCACCCGACGCATACGGCGTTTTCGCCCGTCGCGGCGGCGTCGGCGCCTGCCTTGAGCATGGCTGAAGTCGCGATGCTGTTCGCGCCGACGGCGGTCACGAAGAAGTCCGGATATTCGCTTTTTATCCCGGAAACGAGCAGCTTGCCTATTCCGCCGCCCTGTCCGTCTATAACAAGTACGTTCATATCAGTCTCTCCGTCAGTTTTTCACGGGCTCAAACATGTCCCCGTCAACGCCGCAGTTTTCGCAGCGGTCGGGCGCTGTGTCGCCCTCGATTTCAAAGCCGCATATCGAGCAGCGCATACGTGCGATATCGTCCTTCTGAGCCTTGAACAGCTCGGCGGGCGACTCGCACTTCGGGCACTTCTCGGGCGCATTTTCGCTCTTTATCTTCAGTCCGCAGACCGTGCAGACCCATGTCCTTGTCAGCGCGGGACGGCGCTCTTCAATCAGCTCGCCGCCTACTCCGCAGTTCTCGCAGCGGTCTGGCGCAGTCCTGCCCTCGTGGACATGTCCGCATATCGTGCAGACGAATGCAGGCTCTCTTTTCTCTTCCCTTGGCTCCGAGACGGGCTGTGAAAGCGACGCCGGAGCCGAGCAGTTCGGGCATTTATCCGCGGCCGCGTCAAACGTGCGTCCGCATACGGCGCAGTGTATCTTCGCGCCCGTATTTCCCTCTTTGCTCACCGAATCCCTCCGTTTTTTATGTTTTTTATTATGCCGCATCTTATAGATGCGCCACTCATGGTATCTATATTTTATCATCTGATATGCCAAAAAGTCAAGTTGCATGCGCGGCGCGGATATGATAAAATGAGGGCAGAAAGAGAAAGGGTGAACGATATGGGACTTTATATACTTCTCGCCGTGCTCGCAGTTCTTGTTATATTTATATGTATACTGCTGATAAGAGCCGCGCTCGCCGCGAAAAAAGCCGAGCCGATAGGCGAAAAGCCGGTATATACAACCGAGCAGGAGGATATCGAAAACGGCGAACGGCTGATGAAAATGATAGAATGTCAGACCGTATCGTCCCGCGAAATATATGACGACACGGAGTTTGCGAAGCTGCGCGCGGCGGTCAAAGAGCTGTTTCCGCTGCTGCACGAGCGCGCCGAGATAAAATATTTCAGCGAGGACTGCTGGGTCTATAAAATCCCCGGGCGCGACGAGAGCCGGAATATACTGCTCATGTCGCACCACGATGTCATTGCCGCGACGGGCGACTGGACTCACGGGAAGTTCGGCGAGATATACGACGGAAAAATCTGGGGACGCGGCACGGTCGACACAAAGACTTCGCTCTTCGCGGAGCTCTCCGCAGTCGAAGAGCTGCTCGCCGAGGATTTTGAGCCCGCGTGCAACTTATATATAGCCTCGGGACACAATGAAGAGATTTTCGGCGACGGAATACATGAAGCCGTGAAATATTTTGAAAAGCAGGGCATCGAATTTGAACTCGCCATCGACGAGGGCGGCGGGGTCATCAGCGCGCCGATAGACGGGATAGACTGCAAGTGCGCGATGATAGCCGTTCACGAAAAGGGCTACCACAGAATAAATGTCCGTGCCGTTCAGGGCGACTCCGAGGGGCTGACCCTCAGCGACAACCCCGTGACCAGAGTTTCAAAATTCATTGCCGAAGTTTCCGCGCTGAAGCTGACAATAAAAATGCCCGCGCAGGTGCGCGAGATGTTCACGGCGCTCCTGCCCTACATGAACTTCCCGCTAAGACTTATCTTCGCGAACCTCTGGTGCTTTGAGCCGCTGCTGATAAAGCTCATGCCGAAGATAAACTCCCAAGCCGCCGCGATGCTCGGCACGACCTGTGTTTTCGGCAGCATTGAGTCAAAGAAGGGCAAGACCCCGCGCGACAACGAGTGCTCTGCGAGCGCGCTGATAAGATACATCGACGAAGAGGATCTTGTCGACGACATGGAGAAGATAAGAGAACTCGCGAAGAAATACGCGCTCGAAATAACCGAGCCCGCCGACGGGCACGAGTTCCACCGACCGGCGGACACAGGAAGCAGGGCTTTCAAATATGTCTGCCGCTGCGCGAGGGATGTGTTCCCGCATGCCGCAGTTGCCCCATTCGTCCTCGCCGCCGGAACCGACGCCCGCTGGATGAGCGACGTCTGCCCGTGTACGCTGCGCTTTGCGCCGATCGATATAAATATGCAGCAGTTCAACAGCGTCCACAGTGTCGACGAGAACATCGACCTCTCCGCCATCGGCGAGGCGATAGAGTTCTACAAAGAGGTCATCGGGAACTACAAATAAAAGATTTTGCATATCAAAACGCGCCGTCCGACACAAAAATACGGGAGGTGCGTTTTGTTTTTACAAAAAGGCAGTTGTCCGCCGCACCCATACATATTGTGTGCATATTAATGCAAAACACAGGTATTTGTATAGCATAATATGTAAATTGGCTATTTATAATTTATTTTAAAAAATTGAACAAATCCGGCCGTTTTTTAGTCAAAAACCAACAAAAAAGTTGACATTTTTCGCCGTAAAGATGTATAATGTTTAGAGATGCAAGGGTGACTGTCGGTCTGTGCTGCCGTTTGCGCGGCGCAGATAATGAATATCCGTAGCCTCAAGGCATTGAATAACCGGAAAACAAAAAAGAGATTCTATGGAGATTTGTGGAATGAAAAGATTTTTGGCTTTAGCAATTGCGGCTCTGATGACTTTCTCCTGCGCGGCCTGCTCCTCCGACGGAAACGGCGACACCACCGCAGCAGAAGGCACCACTGCGGCAGACACCGTTTCGGATGTCATTGCCGCGCCCGCAAACGATGACACGACCGCTCCGTCCGAGACGGCCGCCCCCGCGGAAAACGGCGGCAATACCGCCTCTCCCGCGCCCGCAGACAGAAACAATAACATAAACATAATCATTAAGCCTGCCGGCACGGCAAAGCCCTCAGCCGGCGGCAGTTCGACCGTTACGCCCCCGAAAACGGACAATACACCCGTCGAGGTCGAAACCGACCCCAAGAAGATTATCGTCTCGGCAGAAAAAGAGTGGATATTCACCGAGAAAATTACGGATTCCTGCCACGCCTCCACCGTTCTGCCTCTTGATGACGGCTCAGTTATCGCAGCGTGGTTCGGCGGCTCGTCCGAAAAGGAGAACGACGTCAACATCTACACCTCGGTGCGCACCGAGAAAGACGGCTGGAGCAAGCCTATAGTTGTTTCTGCGGCCGCCGAAATAGCCCACTGGAACCCCGTTCTGTTCCAGAAGGAGGACGGCACCGTCATTCTTTACTTCAAGGTTGGCAAGGATACCGATTATTGGCAGACCTATTATGCAACCTCGACCGACGGCAGAAGCTGGAGCACTCCCAAGGAGCTTGTTCCCGGCGACAACAGCGGCGGCAGAGGCCCCGTCAAGAACAAGCCTATAAGACTCAAAAACGGCACTGTTCTCGCCCCCGCTTCGACCGAGATAGACGGCAAATGGAAGGCTTTTGTCGACATATCGACCGATGACGGCAAAACATGGAGCAAAACCTCCGTTATCGATTCCAGCTTTTTAGGCTTTTTCAAGGTTCCCATGATCCAGCCCACGCTTTGGGAGTCCAAGGACGGCTCCGTCCATATGCTCACCAGAACAAAGCTCGGTAAAATATACAGGAGCGACTCCCTTGACGGTGGCAAGACCTGGTGCAGAGCATATGCAACCAACCTGCCGAACAACAACAGCGGTATAGATCTTGACACCGATGACAGCGGTAGGATATTCCTGGCCTACAATCCCGTAGGAATCCCCGGAATCAGAACTCCTCTTGTTCTCTCCGTTTCTACCGACGACGGTAAGACCTTCACCAAGATAAAGACTTTCGAAAAAGGTCTTGCGGAGTATTCTTATCCCGCAGTCGTTGTCAAGGGTGACACTATCCATATCACCTACACCTACGAGAGGAATTATATCGCATACTGGCAGATAAAGGTTAAATAAGTAATCTTTATCTGCCTGAGGGTAATTAAGGCTTAGAAATAGGGGAAACCGCAACCCGTAAAAAGCGGTACGCGCCTCGAAAGAGCAATCTTTCAAGAGAGGCTGCATAAGGAAGAAGGCAGCACAAAATTTGTGCCGCCTTCTTTTTGTACTATCACAAAAAAGATTCATAAGGGGTTTTGGTAACAAAATCCGAAGCTCGCTGCGCCTATGGACAAAAGTGATATTCCGGGCTTTGACCGGAGTGATATTTTCCTTTCGGAAAGTGAAATGAAAGCCTGCCGGCTTTCGTGATATTATATTCGCCGATTAAACTGCCGCAGGCGAATATAACTGAGGCGCACTTCCTTACGGAGCGCCCCTCTCGGGGCGCGTATTTTTATTCTATTCCGTATTTCTCAAAGATAACCTCTCTTATCTGCGGAAACGGCGTTACGGGCGGCTGATCTTCAAGGTGCTCGCCTATCAGCTTCTCCATCCAGACCATGCCGTACCAGCGGCGGAATTTATACGAGCACTTCGTGAATCCGCCGACCATTCGGTAGCCGAGATGCGCGTGGAATTCCGCGCTGTTTTTCGTCAGATATTCGTCCTCAACTTCTGGATAGGCTATGCAGGCGTTCATGTTGAGAAAGCCCTGCTCGCGCAGCACGGCTTCGAGCGCGTCATGGAGCTTTCTGCCGAGCCCGCCGCCGCGCGCATTCTGATCGAGATAGATCGATGTCTCGACCGCCCAGTCATATGCCGGGCGCGAATGAAGCGGACCCGCATAGGCATAGCCGAGGATATCGCCCTCCCTTTCGAGCACTAGATACGGGTATCTCCTGAGCGTCGATTCGATTCTCCTGCGGAAATCCTCCTCGCTCGGCACATCGTATTCGTATGTTATCGAGGTGTTTTTGACATAGGGCGCGTATATTTTTAGCAGCGCCGGAGCGTCCTCGGGCGTTGCCGCGCGGATTTTTATTTCATCAGCCATTTTATTTTGTCTCCCCTTTTTTCTGCGCTTCGAGCTTCTTCATGGCTTTGCCGAACTGCACGGCGAAGAGGATCGAGGTAAAGGTTATGGCTATAACGTCCGCGACGGGCTCCGCCATATAAACGCCCATCGTCTTGTCTGCGACAAACGCCGGCACGATATAAATAAGCGGCAGGAGCAGGACGAATTTGCGAACGACCGCAACCGATATCGAGCACAGCGCGCTGCCTATCGACACGAACGCCATCTGGCACGACATCTGTATGCCGAACAGGCAGAGTACGGCGCAGTAGATGCGCAGGGCGTGCGCGGTAAAACCAATAAGCGCGGCGTCGGAGCTGAACATCTTTGCGAAGCCCTGCGGGAACAGCTCGATAAGCCCCCAGAGCAGGAACGAATAAGTGAGGCACACGGCAAGGAGCAGCTTGAAAGTCTTTCTGACACGCTCGCTGTTTCCGGCTCCGTAGTTGTAGCTGATAATCGGCTGCGAGCCCTGAGATATGCCCTGCATGGGCAGCATGGCGAACTGCATGACGCTCGTCAGTATCGTCATTGCACCGACGGCGATATCTCCGCCGTATTTTAGCAAAGACGAGTTGAAGCAGACCGAGATAACGCTCTCGCTCGACTGCATGATAAATGTCGCCAGCCCGAGCGTAATGCACGGCAGGATAATTTTAGGCGATACGAAAAAATTCTTCGCCTTCAGACGTAATATTGTCTTTTTGCCGAAGAGGAACGCCACGACCCATACGCAGGAGATACACTGCGATATAATCGTCGCGAGTGCGGCGCCCCTGACTCCCATATGCAGTCCAAAGATAAATATCGGGTCGAGAACTATATTCGACACAGCGCCTATCATAACGGTCACCATGCCGATATTCGCGAAGCCCTGCGCCGTTATAAACGCGTTCATACCGAGCGTCAGCTGGACAAAGACGGTGCCTATGGCGTAGATATTCATATAATCGACTGCGTATTCTATGGTGTTTTCGCTCGCGCCGAACGCGAGGAGCAGATCACGGCCAAAGATAAGCAGCAGCGCAGTCAAAACGACGGATATGACTATCTGCATGGAGAAGCAGCCGCCGAGTATTTTTTCCGCCGAGTCGTTGTCGCCCTTGCCCATGGATATGGACGCTCTTGGCGCGCCGCCGGCGCTGACGAACGCGGCAAACGCTGAAATTATCATGATTATCGGCAGGCACACTCCGACTCCTGTCAGCGCGAGGCTGCCGTCGCCGGGCATATGACCGATATATATGCGGTCGACGATATTGTAGAGCATATTGACTATCTGCGCTATGACCGTCGGAAGCGAGAGCTTGAAAAGCAGCTTGCCGACCGGCTGAGTGCCGAGAAACGATTTATCTTTTTCCATTTAATTACCCCCATGCGTACAAAAAACGAACAGTCTAATTATATAACCGCTTTGCCGGTTGTCAAGTGGGAAAAGGAAAAGGCTCTCCGCGGAGTGTTTGAAGCAAACTTAGCCGACTCCATTACTCGGTGGGAACATAATAAATTTGCCTCCGAGGTCAGTTAAAACAATCTCATAAAGTCTCATCTAACTTCAATATTTTTCCGCAAAATCGCGCCGTATGCCGCGCGGCGGGTTGTCGTGCTCTGCAAAAAGCTCGGCAAAAAAACGGACAAAGTCAAGCTTCGTCCGTCTGCAATTCTATTAAAATAATCTCCGGCCTGTTGTTGACGCGAAACGGGAAAATACTGTTGCCTATGCCGCGGCTGACAAGCATTTTCGTTTTTCCCTCGGAAAACAGTCCCGCGTCATATTTCGGAAACAGCCCCTGATTCGGAGCCGCCAGACCGCCTATAAACGGCAGGCGGAACTGACCGCCGTGCGCATGGCCGCTCAGGACAAGGTCCGCATTGCAGGTTACATAAACATCAAACAACTCCGGTCGGTGGGAAAGCAATAAAGTAAAGCCGTCATCCTTGTCAACAAGCGCTTTCAGCTGCGATTCCATTATCGCCTCTTCGTCATGGAATAAGTAGTCGGAGCTGAAGCTCGGGTCCTTTACACCGATAAGAGTGATTTTTTCGCCATCTCTCTCCACTTCCGTCTTTTCGTTTTCGAGCACGGTTACACCGAGCTTTATTAAGCCGGTCTTTAAAGCGTCATATTCCGATGCCCTCGCCTCGTGATTGCCGGTGACATAATAGCAGGGCGCGATTTTGACCGCTTCGCCCGCAAAGTGCAGTGCCGCGGCAACATCGGTTTTTCGGGAATCTATCAAATCTCCCGTTATAGCAATAATATCGGGCTTCGCCTCTCTCAGCATATTAAGAAGAGTTTCATTGTTTTTGCCGATTTCGGTGTTGTGCAGATCCGAAATATGCGCGATTTTGCAGCCGTCAAACGCTCGGGGCAGCCGCTCGCTCGAAACCGTGTATTTGTTGAGCTGCAGCGCCGTGTTGCCCCAAATTATCCAAAGAATTAACGCTGTAAGCAGAGCCAAGACGACCGCGAGGGCGATTATCGGCTTTTTCTTTTTTGCAGTCATCGGACATCCCTCCCGACGGTCAGTATAGCATGAATTTGTGAATTTTCTGCATTTTTTGAGAAATTATCGGCGTCTGCTTCCGAGAGCCCGTGGTTTTCAGCTCCCGATTTGAGGTGAATCGCTGCTTTTCGCCTGCGATTTTTTCCACAAATCCGCGCGGGATGTTGCAATGCGAAAGAAAAAATTTATACTTGTTTGGCTTTAAAAGAAGAATTATTCCCGTATAAATATTAATTCCGCACAATCTACGCTATAATTACTAAATAATCACATGAAACGGAGGCTTGCCCATGGCTACCTGGGAAGAACTCAGGCAGGAGTGCCTGAACTGCCGCAAGTGCGGTCTGTGCCAAACGCGCACGAATGTTGTTTTCGGCGTCGGCAAAGAAGACGCGGAGGTCATGTTTATCGGCGAAGGACCCGGTCAGCAGGAGGATCTCAAAGGCGAGCCGTTCGTCGGGCGAAGCGGTCAGCTGCTCGACAAATTAATGGCGACCGTTGACCTGTTCAGGGACAGGAATATCTATATCGCGAACACCGTCAAGTGCCGTCCGCCGCAGAACCGTGATCCCCTGCCCGAGGAGCAGGAGGCGTGCTCCGCATGGCTCGACAGCCAGATAGCCCTGATGCGTCCGAAGATAATCGTCTGCGTTGGCAGGATATCCGCACAGAGATATATCTCGAAGGATTTTCGCGTCACAAAAGAGCACGGGCTCTTCTATGACCGCAACGGTATACTCTATATGGGCACTTTCCATCCGGCGGCGCTGCTCCGCAACCCCAATCAAAAGCCCGCGGCGTTCGAGGATTTTATTGCCCTGCGCGACAAGATAAACGAAATCTGCGACCACACCTATTGAGCCAATCGCCGCTTGAGCGGTTGAAATATACTTAACGGCACGAGCCGAATTTTTGAAGAAAGGATCGATTTCAATGCAGCAGAAGTTTCTTGAAAAGACTCTGGGTCAGCAAATCGCCGATATGGCGGCAAAGTACCCGGACGACAACATGATCGACTACACTGACAGGGACTACTCCAGAACATGGAAAGAGTTCAACGACGAGTGTGAGACGATAGCCAGAGGCTTCATGGCACTAGGCCTTAAAAAGGGTTCACACATTTCCATCTGGGGCACAAACGTGCCCGCATGGCTGCTAACCTTTTTCGGCAGTGCAAAAATGGGCGGTATTCTTGTTACCGTCAACACTAGCTATAAAGTTTTCGAGCTCGATTATCAGCTCAAGCAGTCCGACTCCGAGGCTATTGTCCTCATTGACGGCTACAAGGGCACGAGCTATATCGATATAATAAACGAGCTGTGCCCGGAGCTTGAAAGCTGCGAGCCCGGCAAGCTCAAGAGCCGCAGACTGCCGCTTTTAAAGAGCGTTATCTACGCGGGTGAGGGCGAGTGCCCGGCGGGCATGGTCGACTGGAAGGATCTCTATACTCTCGCCGAGCAGACTCCGGTCGAGGAGTTTGAGGCGGTGCGCGACTCGTGCGACTGCCACGAGGTCGTCAATATCCAGTACACCTCCGGCACGACCGGCTTCCCCAAGGGCGTTATGCTCACCCACTACAACATTCTCAACAACGGCCAGACGATAGGCGACGGCATGAAGTTCACCCACGAGGACAGACTGTGCATCACCGTTCCGTTCTTTCACTGCTTCGGCATGGTGCTCGCGCTCATGTCCTGCATCTCCCACGGAACGCCATTTGTGCCGATTGATATGTTCAACGCCAAAAAGGTCATGGACGCGCTCGTGACAAAGCACTGCACCGCAGTCCACGGCGTGCCGACGATGTTCATCGCTATGCTCGAGCACCCGGACTTCGACAAATATGATTTCTCTCATATGCGAACCGGCATCATGGCAGGCTCGCCCTGCCCGATAAAGACGATGTACGATGTCAGCGAGAAGATGAACATGCATGATATTGTTATCGTTTTCGGTCAGACCGAAGCGGCACCCGGCTGCACGATGACAACGACGGAGGATTCCCTCGAGACACGCTGCGCCACAGTCGGCAAGGCGTTCCCGGGAGTCGAGTGCAAGATAGTCGACCCCAATACGGGCGAGACTCTGCCCGCGGGTCAGATAGGCGAATTCTGCGCGCGCGGCTACAACATAATGAAAGGCTATTACAAGATGCCCGAGGCCACCGCTCAGGCGATAGACAAGGACGGCTGGCTCCACTTCGGCGACCTCGCCGTCTGTGACGAGAACGGCTACTACAAGGTCACCGGCAGGCTCAAGGATATGATAATCCGCGGCGGCGAGAACATCTATCCCAAGGAGCTCGAGGAGTGCCTCTATCATAATGACCGCGTCAAGGATGTTCAGGTCATAGGCGTGCCGAGCAAGAAGTACGGCGAGGAGGTCTGCGCCTGCGTCATCCTCAAAGAGGGCGAGGACATGACCGAGGAGGAGATAAAGGCCTACTACAAGGAGAATGTCGCGTTCTTCAAGATCCCGAAATATGTCTGGATAATGGACGAATTCCCGATGACCGCGAGCGGAAAAATCCAGAAATTCGTTCTGCGCGACATGGCGGTCGAAAAATATTCGCTTCAGAGCGACGACTCAATAGAAACTGCGTAAAAGAATATTACGAAAGGATCTGTTACGATGAAACTATCATTTTCAACCCTCGGCTGTCCGCGCTGGACGCTGAAAGAAATAGTTGCGACTGCCAAGGATTTAGGCTTCGGCGGCGTGGAGATAAGGGGTATAGGCGACAAGATAAACGCGCTTGAAATTCCCGAGTTTTCGGACGCCGAAATCGAGCAAACGAAAGAAAAAATCGCTCAGACTGGGCTTGTCATTCCCTCTCTGACCTCGGGCGCAACGCTCGCCGTGCGCGACAGGGCGCAGGACTCGTTCTTTGAGGCGTGCGGCTACATTGACCTTGCGAGAAAGCTCGGAGTAAAATATATCCGTGTCATGGGCACGGGTGAGCCGCATATCACAGTCGGCGATTTCACGCTCGGCGCGGGACTCTACCGCCAGCTGTGCGAATACGGCGCAAAAAGGGGTGTCACTCCGCTTATTGAGACCAACGGCGACCTCTCGAGCTCAAAGGCGATGCTCGCTTTCCTCGACAGAGCCGGAAGCGACAACTGCGGCGTGCTCTGGGATGTCCACCACACGGTGCGCTTCGGCAGCGAGAGCCCGATCGAGACCTTTGCGGCTCTGGGCACTTATGTCAAGCATGTTCACTTGAAGGACTCCGTCATGCGCGGCTCAAGAGTCGAATACCGCATGATGGGCTACGGCGACGTGCCCGTCACGGACGCTGTGACGCTGCTCGACAGAGCCGGCTTCGACGGCTTCTTCTCCCTCGAGTGGGTCAAGCGCTGGAACCCCGACCTTCAGGAGCCGGGCATAGTCTTTGCCCACTACAAGAACTACATGGACTCGCTTCCGGAATAAACTTAACGGGACTGCTATCCGCAGTCCCGTTTTTTTATATCAGTTCAAATTCAATATCATCTTTCGGCTTCTTATAAAACACCATACACCAATCGGGCTCATATTCCGGCTCAAAATGCATGGACGAGCAGGCTGTGTGGCCGCTCTCGTACTCGGAGGTGATGACGGTCGGGCCGTCCGCGCCGCCGATAATGCCTATTGCCGACGCCGCTTTGCCGCGGGGTGCGAGAATCCCGCGCGGTTTTTCCGGCTCCGAGCGGTCATTCACGGATATCTCATCCCTCGGAATTTTCGGTGAGATGTCATAATTCATTATTGTACACAGCGGCGGTTCTTTTTCGCCGATATGCCGCAGCTTTGAAAACTTCTGCTGTTCGACAGCCGTAACCGTCAGCGTATGCTTTTTTCCGGTCACGGGATTTATAAATTCTGTCTTGTCGCCGGGGCGATTCGCCTTGAAATGCGCTCCCGGGACGGGTATCTTTTCCGCGCGAAGTTGCAGGGTCAGGGAATCTGACTTCTTCGGTTTTCTGCCGCGCCACGGGATACTCATCCTCACTGCAAGCCAGCAAAAAGATTTATCGAGCCCGTATCTGTCGAGCAGAGCTTCCGCCGCATCACCGTTGTCGGGGAAAAGCGGATTCCAGCAGTCGGAGCTTGAAAACTCCATGTCGCTTTTTCTGCCGCCGAACTGAATTGAGGCGAAGATATCGCCGTTCAGCGGATTTTCAGCTTCTATTTCAGCTTGCTGTTCGTCTGAAAAGCCGTCACAATCGCTGTTTTCATCGAGCCCGAATTTTTCTATAAACTCACGAAAGCTTTCAATGCTCACTTTCTTGAACATATCTGCAACAAGCCCCTTGCCGCAAACATAGACAGACGGCACGAGCCAGCTTTCGCCTCCCCAAAGAAAGCTTTTATTGATTTCGATTTCCTTTCCCGCGCGGTCGCGACCGAAGTGGCCGTAGAGCGAGCCCTGATAAAAGACCTTGTATTTTTTCTCCATATCAAAACCTCATCATGTTCCCGAGCTCGAGCGACCCGTCGGCGCGCTGCAGCTCGGACGAGTTGGAGAAGCGTATCGGCTTGCCGTTTTCGAGCGGCTTTTCAATGCGGACGAAGAGCGACTGCCCGTCGTCTATGCTTATCTGCGCCGAGAAGACTGCGCTTTTCCCGGGCATGAGGCGACAGAGCTTTTGATTTTCCGCTTTAGTCCACTGCGCATTTTTCTCGTTTCCGACGCCGAAAGACACGCCGAGATCATAGTATATCGGGGCGACGCCCGTATTTTTTATCGTGACAGAAGCATAAATTTTGCCGAAAATTTTCATCACTCTCGCGTCTGTGACAGTAAAATCATAGCCGAGAGCCGCCGAAGCTGTTTTGGCGCGCTCGATTTCGTCCGCGCCGAGATTTTCTTCAAACGCGCCCGCCATCATCAGCCACGAGCAGTGGGTCACATTGACGCACTCGGAGTAGTCCTGATATCCGTCAAGCGGCGCGCCGGACAAGAACGCCGACTGTCCCTCCGGGCGAAACTCGCCGCCGATTGGCTGATTTTTCCAGGCCCCGGTCTGATGCGCCTTTTTCATCTTGGACATAAAATACCAGCTCTCGCCGTAGAGTGTCGAGTGGGTGAAAGAATCGTCGTGGAAGCCGACATTGCCGCCGCGCGTCGTGCCAGGAGTCCCGGGATAGCGGGTCAGAATGCGCGTAGTCTTGAAATTTTCCGCAAATGCGGAGATAATTTTTGCTTTCTGCTCTTTTGAAGCTTCAAGCTCCGGCAGGCAGACATGCCACTCGCCCCAGTGGCCGAGAAGCCCCGTTGTGATATAGGCTATGCGGCGGTCGCCGTCGTATTCGCGCGCCAGCTCGCGCACAAAATCGCAGAGGATATCAATGAGCCTGCCGTCCGAATAGTCGGGGCACCAGCCTCCGCCGTATTCGTCGTAGTGCTCTTTTTTTATGCCCATATCCCAGATGAACTGCGGCACAGCTTTTTCGCCGATACCCGATCCGGGATAGTCGAGATAGACTCTGAAAACCGCCTGATTCCCGCGCGCCGATATCTCTTCAAGATACGGCTCAAGCCCCTCGCGGATAGTGTATTCGCCGCTGTCGGACATGAGCGCGGAGAGCGGAACATAGAACCACTCCATGCTGTAAGGCACGCTGTTGTCGGCGCCGCCCTGTTTATAAAACGGCATGAAGCCTTTGAGCGGATTGCCGACCGCCTGCTCGTATTCAAAATTATAAGCGGCAAAGCCCTTGAGCGGCGAGATACAGAGCGAAAGCCCGAGCAAAAGAGCTGAGAGACGGGCAAAAAATTTCAGAAATCTTCTCATAGCGTTTTCCTTTCAGTATATCTCAAAAGCGTCCTGCGGCAGGTTTCTCACATGATCGAGATAGCCGATGCAGGCAGCCGCCTCGCGTTCGTTATAGCAATAATCGAGCATGGCGGAGGTTTTTCGCGCGGTCTCGTCAAAGAGCTCGGTCATCACGCCGACCGCGTCCCATATTTCATTCGCCCGTGCGGCGCAATATGTCGAAAGATAACGGGAGCATATCTCCTCGGGCAGGAAGCGCGCCATATATTTTGACGATTTCCCGGTGCTTATCGTGAATCCGTTTTCCGCGCCCGTGAGCCAGTCGAGCATCTGCCGCAGCTGCGGACGGATGTTGAAATCCATCATTTCGAGCGTATAGCTCAGCTCGCCGCGCCACAAGCCCTTTGCAACATTGTCGAGGCACCACCAAAACTCGTTGCACACGGCGGAGAACTCCGCCTGCGTCGGCTTTTTCACATTGAAAACAGTCGTATCCCTGCCGATATCCTGCGGGATAATATTCTCTTTGTCAACAAGCACGCGGCAGATGTCAATATTTTTCAGCGCGTGCTCCGGCGTGCAGACATGGAGGTCGAGCCTGTTGCCGTCCGAAAACCGAATGAGCCAGCCGTAGCAGTTTTTTGTATCTGACTTCTCAAACGGACAGTCGTCGGGATATTGCATGAACAGCCGCTCGCCGAAGCGGTCTATCCATGATTTGTCTGCGATAAAGGGCGCCGTGTCCCTGACTATATATTCAACGTCGTAGTCCCGGAAAATATCTTTTTGAGCGTTCGGGTCGACCCGAGAGCCCTCGAGATATGCGGCGATTATCCGCTCATCCTCTCGGGCGGTGCGGATAATTAAATCGAGCATCTCTTTTTCGCTGCGCATATCTTCACCCCCCTTTGTTCCAAGTATAACATTCTTTCATCCTTTCCTCAAGATAAAAAGAGCCGGAGTCTCTGTCGACTTCGGCAAAAAACTTTATTTTTACATATTCCGAGGCGGCGGTTTAATCCTCGCGCTTTTTGCGCGCCCGGAGCTTCTCTATGCCCGTGCCTACAGCAAGACCGACGGCGGAGACGACCGCACCTATGGGCAGGGTGATTAAATCGTCGAGGTTCACCGCTATATCGCCTGCGGAAACGCCCGTCGAAGCGGCGTTGGCGAGGGTGAAGGTCAGAAACGGAATGAGAGTGTACATAAGAGCGAGGATAGGCACCGCCCACCATTTTCTTCTGCCCCAATAGCCGTTTGCGCCTATGAGCAGCGAGATGACGAATGTGGTCAGCGGGATTGCGCCCCATATAACGAGCACGGCGTACGCGCCCGCGTCCGACCCGGAGACGGCGAGCCAGAAAAACGCGACCGACACCGCCCATATGACGAGATATGCGGCGACGAGCACGAGCTTTCCGAGTCTGCGGCGGCTCTTGACGACGTTTGTGCTCTCTTCGAGATAGTTGAGATAGTTGAGATTGTTTGACACGGTTTTTTCTTCCTTCAGCAGGCAGTCGAGGCTGACGGAATAGAGGCCGCTCATTCTTATGACGCTCACTATATCGGGATAGGTCTTGCCCGTCTCCCAATTCGATACGGTCTGGCGGCTCACGCCGAGCGACTCCGCCGCACTTTCCTGTGTCAGTCCCGCCGCATTTCTCGCGTCCCTGAGCTTCTTTCCGATATCTATCTGCCGCGCCTCCTTTTTTCGCTTTCAGTTTACGCAAAAAACAGTCGTGTGTCTATCAAAAGCGTTTTACTTCCGCGCATTTTCCGTGTCAAAATGCTTTTACATATCGATTATATCATGCCGCGCAGGCGTTTTCCATATTAAATTTTGGATGCGGGGCTGTGTACCAATAAGTCCGTGCGAATTTTGCGGGTTATGATATTCGTCACTATGTGGTAGGATAAATTTTTATAAAGATTTCGTGCCGCTTTCGCGGCATCGGTGCGTCGAGTCGCCGCACCCTACAAATTCCGCGCCAATAAAATTGTACAGATTTCGCGTGCGATTATATCTGCCCGCATTGCGCACTTTTTCACTATTCACTTTTACTTATTACTTTGAGCGAAGCGAAACAAACCCCTCAGTCTCGGCTCATGCCGCGCCGGTTCTCTTACAGGGGAGCCAATATCGAAAAACAGCCGCCCGGGGATCAATCCTCGGGCGGCTGCGGTTATTATTTTTCTATGCTGTTAAAAATTTCTTTTGCCGTCTGCGCGTCGGCGGCTATCTGGTCGCCGAGCGAATCGAGCGAATCGAAGACCCTTTCGGGTCGGATATATCTGAGCAATTTTACTTCGACATTTTTTCCGTAGAGGTCACCGGAGAAGTCGGTTATGCAGGTCTCGCTGCGCAGATCGTCGCAGGTGAACGACGGGCGGCGTCCGATGTTCGTGACCGCAGCGTGCAGTTCTCCGTCTATCGGCACTGCCGAAGCATATACGCCGAACTTCGGGACGATGAAGCCCTCGGGGAAATGCTGATTTATCGTCGGCGCGCCTATCAGCCTGCCGCGCCTGTCGCCGCTGACGACGGTAAATTTATAGGAAAATTCGCGCCCGAGCATGGCGTTCGCGTCCTCGACATAGCCGTTTGAAAGGGCGTTTCTTATTCTCGTTGAGCTTATCGGTGCACCGTTATACTCGGTGCGCTGTGCAACGGCACATAAAACTCCGTGAGCCTTGCACAGCTCCTCGAGGTCGTGGGAATCCGCGGCGGCGTTTTTCGCAAAGCGGTAGTTGTAGCCGCAGCAGACCGCGCCCGCGTTCAGTTCGCCGATTAAAACATCATTGACGAACTGCTCCGCCGACATATCGGCGATGCGCCCGAACGATATCTTTTTGACGGTTATGCCAAGGCTTTCGAGCATTTCGTCGCGCGCCTGCGGGGTCATCAGCTCCGGGGGAGCTCCCGCGCCGACAACTTTCAGCGGGTGCTCGTCAAAGACGAGGGCGCACGGCTCGAAGCCGTCTTTTTCAAACGAGAGAGCGAGGTCGAGCACAGCCCTGTGACCCCGATGGAGTCCGTCAAAGCTGCCCAGAGCAACCGATCGGCGCTGTGTCATTCCTGTCTCCCCTTTCAGATTACTTGCCTCTGAACTGCTGCTTGAGTCTCTTTTCTTTCGAAAGAATACGCTTTCTGAGTCTGAGCGACTTGGGCGTGACTTCAAGCAGTTCGTCGTCCTTTATGAATTCCATGCACTGCTCGAGACTCATCTCCGTATAGGGCACGAGGCGCAGCGCGTCATCGGAACCCGATGCACGGGTGTTGGTCAGATGCTTGCTCTTGCAGATATTGCAGACTATATCCTCATTCTTGGCACATTCGCCGACTATCATACCCTCGTAGACCTCGACGCCTGCGGGAATGAACAGCCTGCCTCTGTCCTGAGTGTTGAACAGACCGTATGCGGTGCTCACGCCGGTCTCGTGAACGACTATAGAGCCGCGCTCACGGGTGACTATCTCGCCTTTGTAGGGCTCATAGCCGTCGAACACCTGGTTCATGATACCGTTGCCGTTGGTGTCTGTGAGGAACTCGGCGCGGTAGCCGATGAGTCCTCTCGACGGGATGCGGAACTCAAGGTGAGTTGCGCCGCCGTCACGCGTGCCCATGTTGACAAGCTCGCCCTTGCGGGATCCGAGCTTCTCTATAACAGCGCCGACATACTGCTCGGGAACTTCGACTATGAGCAGCTCCATAGGCTCGCAGGTCTTGCCGTTTATCTCTTTGAGAATGACCTTCGGGCGCGAAACCTGGAACTCGTAGCCCTGACGGCGCATGGTCTCAATGAGAATTGACAGATGCAGCTCGCCGCGGCCGGAGACTTTGAAAGTATCGGTCGAATCGGTCTCTTCAACGCGCATGCTGACGTTCGTCTCGACCTCCTTGAACAGGCGGTCTCTGATATTTCTCGAAGTAACGAACTTGCCCTCGCGACCTGCGAACGGGCTGTCGTTGACCATGAAGTTCATGGATATCGTGGGCTCGTCTATTTTTATGAAAGGCATCGGCTCGATGCAGTCCGGGGAGCAGGCGGTCTCGCCGATATTTATGTCGCTGATGCCGGAGATGCAGACAATATCGCCCGCGGCAGCGGAATCGACCTCGACACGCGAGAGTCCCTCAAACTGATAGAGGCGCGACACCCTGACATTCTCCTGAGTGCCGTCCGTTTTGCAGAGCACTATCGGCTCGTTCTTCTTGACCCTGCCGCGCTCAACTCTGCCGACGCCTATTCTGCCGATATAATCATCGTAGTCAAGGCTCGTGAAGAGTATCTGAAGCGGGGCATCGACGTCGCCGTCGGGAGCTTCGATATGCTCGAGAATTGAGTCGAGCAGCGGGCGCATATCACCCGAGCGGACATTGGGATCGAGCGAGGAATAGCCGTCTCTTGCCGAAGCGTAGACAACGGGGAAGTCGAGCTGATCCTCCTCGGCGCCGAGGTCGATGAACAGGTCAATGACCTCGTCAACAACTTCTGCGGGGCGCGCGTTGGGTCTGTCGACCTTGTTGATAACAACGAGTACTTTCTTCTTGAGCGCAAGAGCCTTTTTGAGGACGAAGCGCGTCTGGGGCATGCAGCCCTCGAACGCATCGACGAGCAGAAGCACGCCGTCGACCATCATGAGTATGCGCTCGACCTCGCCACCGAAATCGGCATGGCCGGGAGTGTCAACGATATTGATTTTCACGCCGTTATAATGGACGGCGGTGTTCTTTGAAAGTATTGTTATTCCGCGCTCACGCTCAAGGTCGTTTGAGTCCATGACCCTGTCCTGAACCTGCTCATTGGCTCTGAATATGCCGCTCTGCTTGAGCATCTCGTCGACGAGGGTAGTCTTGCCGTGGTCGACGTGCGCTATTATGGCTATATTTCTTACGTCTTCTCTCTTTGCCAAAAGAATTCACCCATTCCTGAAAAATTTGTGATGATAAAAGTTGAAAGCGGTCTGCGGATGGTCGTTTTTCCGTCAGCGCGCACAAAAACAAGAGCGCATCTTTGTGCGTCCTGACGAAAAAACCCCCGTCAAACGACCGCGCCGCCGCCAAATACGGCAGGAATATAAAAGCTTCTAAAAAGCACTATTTCGGCGGAACATAAAAGTTCCGCCGAAAATGAGTGTATGTTTAATTATTCGCCCTTCATTTCAAGGAGCTTGACCTTGCCCTCATAGGAAGCAACGCTGACCTTGATAGAATCGGTGATAGCAGCCTTGATGTCGTCCTCA
Source organism: Oscillospiraceae bacterium (assembly GCA_003514385.1). Taxonomy (GTDB): domain Bacteria; phylum Bacillota; class Clostridia; order Oscillospirales; family Acutalibacteraceae; genus CAG-177. The sequence goes on from DOQR01000006.1 coordinate 237,280, forward strand.
GTAACACCGAGCTCTTTGTAAGCATAATCAGTGGGCATGAAGAGATCGAGATCCATGATCTCCGGAAGACCCATGGGATTGATACCGCTGTCGATGCCCTTCTCGGCATACTCCTTGACGACGCCCTTGAGTCCCATTCTCATCATCCACGGCGGGATGCCGATGATCTTTCTGTTATCGCCCATGCCTCTTGCGGCGTAGACTATCTTGAGGAACGGAGCCCACTTCATGTTGTAGCAACTGATAGGCCATGCCTTTGCACCGGTGCTGCGCTCAGCCGCGCCGACGATGGACTCACCGACCTGGCGGACTGTAAGCATAGCTGTACCGCCTCTGGGATAGAGGGTGCAGGGAAGCTTATCCATTCTCTTGATCTGCTCGATAAGGATAACCCAAACGGGCTTTCTGCCGGGCTGAGTGCCGAAGATGTAGGGCAGCTCGAGAACGGCAACATCGAAGTTGTCATCGGCATAGGAGAAAGCGACGTTCTCCTGGTCGATACGACTTCTGATATAGGGGTGCTTCTCGCAGAGCTTCATATCCGGACGCTCTTTGGCAAGGTAGGAGAAGTAAGAGCCGAGGATAACGGCCTTCTTATAACCGAGCTCCTTGCAGATGGGAAGAAGTCTCTTGAGGGGAGCGATGTTGTACTTGTAGTAAGCATCGTAAACGGGTGCGGGGAATTCGACTCTCTCGTCGACGCCTGCGGCGAAAACAAAGCAGTCGCAGCCGGCCATAAGCTCTCTGATCTCATCGTCGGTCTTCTCGTAAATATTGCACATTACGATCTCCATCTCCTCGGGGATGGGAGCTCCTTCGGGAAGGGGCGGAAGAGCAACAGACTTGACGCTGTGGCCTCTGTCAATGAAAATACGTGCTGCGGCGCTGCCGAGAAGGCCGGTGCCGCCAATCATAAATACCTTCATTTTGTTTACCTCCAATTTATTTGCATTTGCTTTTTTATTATACTTTTTATATCGGTAATAGTCAAGCGATAAACGACAAAAAAGTGTACTAAAGTACAAAAATTTCCGACGCTTTCTTTGTGTAAAAAATCACCGTTCCTGAATTTCCTTGCCGCTCATGTGCTCTATATCTATTTCATACATCCGCACGGCATTTCCCGAAGCGGCGATTTCCTCGTCCGCAAGGCTCTCGTCAGGATAGTATTTCATCGCGAGGCGTTTGACCAGAATCAGCGTCTGAGCGCGGCCTTCGATAACGCGGCATCTGCCGAACACGACGGCGCTGCGCATGAACGGCGCCCATGCCTCTTTCCGGATAATCTCATCCCCGCAAGCCGTGAAGCACACTTTATTGCATTTATTTATCGAGTCCGCCTTGTGGCCCGCCTTTGCGCCGTGAAAATATATCTTTCCCGCCTCTTCGTCATAGAGATAGTTTATCGGTATCGCATATGGATATCCGCCGTCGCCGTTGACTGCGAGCACTCCGCGGCGGGCGGAGCGCAAAATTTCTTTTGTCGCTTCTTCGCCGAGAGCGTTTTTAATTCTGCGAACAGGTCTGAACATAATATCGTCTCCGGTGATTTTTGAATTTATTGTAGCAGAAGCACGCGTGAAAATCTATAGAGAAACGCCCGAAGAGCGTCTGAACTCTCCGGGCGTCTTTATAGTTTTATATCAGAGAGCTGTTATCAGTCCTCTTTTTTCCTCTTTGCAGAGCAGCCGATAACGAATGCCGCGCCTGCGAATGCAATGAGCATTACGGGAGCTGCCGCACCGGTGTTCGGCACTTTGCTGTCGCCCTCGGGCTTATTTGTATCGGGCTTCGTCGAGGGGACTATCGGGCTCGCGGGATCGGAGGGATCGAGCGGCTCGCTCGGATTCGACGGGTCTGAGGGCTCTTCCGGCTTCTCGGGCTTTCCGGGCCAATGGGGCAGACCGGGGATTTCGGGAAGCTCGGGCAGGTCGGGAAGACCGGGCTTCTCGGGCTTTTCGGGCTTCTCGGGCTTTTCGGGATTCTCGGGCTCTTCCTTCTCTGCCTTTGAGAGCGCGAAAGAGTCGATTCTCGTTGCGCCGTCCTTTGCCTCATCGTCGAGCATATAAGCGTCGAAATAGAGCTTGCTGCCGTCGATGGTTATCGCAGAGAACACAGCGCTGTGGGCATCGTAGATAGCCTCGGCTCTCGGGAAGAGCTTGTCGGTATCCTTGACATCCTTGGTCTGGTAGTCCTTGACACCCGCGCATGCGCTGATGACATAGACGGTGCCCTCGGGATTGAGCTTTGCGGTGTACTCTCTGCCGCCGAAGGTTATCTTCTGCTCCTCAGCCTTGACAACTTTATTGTTGTCCATGACATCGGTGCGCAGATAGACATGATCGTGACCCTGGAGGACGATATCGATGCCGAGGTCGGGCAGGAGTCCGCAGAGCTGCTTGCGCATAGCCTTGACATCCTTGTCGTCATAGTGCGAGCCGTTGGAATAGAGCGCCTTGTGGAGGACGACTATCTTCCACTGAGCGTCGCTTGCCTGGGCGTCCGCCTTGAGCCATGCGAGCTGATCGTCGCTGAGCGCCTTATCCTCGCTGAGGTTATTGGTGTTGAGGACGATGAAATGAGCGTTGTTGTAATCATAGGAATAGAACACGCCGCTCTCTCTGTCCTGATCGACTGTCTCGGGCAGGACGAAGTTCTGGTCGAGCATATATCCGCTCTTCTCATGGTTGCCCGCTGCGGGCATGATAGCGGTGTTCTTGATGTTCTCAGAGGCATTGAAGAACCACTGCCACTGCTTGAAGTGCTTGGTGTAATCGACCTGGTCGCCTGCGCTGGCAAAGAACTTGCCCTCGGGGAACATCCTGAGCGCGGTATCGACTACCTTGCCCCATGTACCGTACTGAACAGCGTTCTGCGACTGCTCGTCGCTGACATGGAAGAAGGTGAAGGAATCGGAATTGTCCGCGGTCTCGATTATACCCGTACCGCTCCACCAGCCGTACTTTGCATCGCCGACTCTGTAGCAATACTTTGTGCCGGGCTTGAGACCGGTTATGGTCGCGGTGTGGCGGTTGACATTGATGCCGTAGGAGATGAAGCCGATAATGCCGAGATCGACGCCGGGATACTCCCTCTTGACGAGCTCGGAGGCCGTGCTGACCTTGACTCCCTTGGGAAGCTTATCGGTGAATGTCGGGTTCTCCGAATACTCGGCTATCTGAATGTCGGAATTTTTGAGGCTGTACTTTGTATACCAGTTGATGCTTCTCTCGGTCGATGCATCGCCGGTGAAAGTTGTGCCTATATTCGAGGGCAGGCGCATATTGTCCTGCGTGACCTCGGGCTCGACGGGACCGTCATAGACGAGAGTCACATCGAGGTCGGACTTCTCGGCAGGATTCGTATCCTCAACGAGGCTGCGAAGCATTCTGCCGATAGTGTAGCCGATACTGTCATACTGGCTCTGAGTCATATACTCATCCATGACGACGGTGTTGAGTATATTGCGCAGGCTGCTGTACTTCTCGGGCAGGAGGTTGAGCACGCTGTAGATAACATTCTCATAGCTCGGGTTGCCGCGGAAGATAATCTGCATGATGATATCGGTCACAACGCCTATGGGGCTGGTGACAGAACCGGCGGGGAAGAGCTTGCCGGGGTTGAACTTGAGGGTGGAGAGGATCTCTCCCTCGATAACGTCGTCAAGCAAGGTGTCGATAAGGAAGTTCAAAAACTCCTTGGCACCGTCTCTGTTCTCAAAATAGTCGAGAACATCGTTCATGAACTTGTCGTCGCTGATATCCTCGTTGGCGTTGTAGAGGGTATAAAGAACGGTGTAGGCGGCATCCTCAAGGGTGCCCTTCTCGTTCTTGCTCTCCATGCCCATAGCCTCATAGAACTTTGTGCACTTGTAGTCGGAGACCTGATAGTTGAGAGCCTTTGTGACTACGCCGTCAATGACCTCCATAACATGGTCGGGGTTATTGATATAAGCCTCGTCGACCTGCGCGCACAGATCCTTGATGAAGCTCATAATGTTGCTGCTGACCGTAAATATCTCAACGCTGCCGACCTCGAAACCGTTCGTGCCGAGCGCGTCGATGATTATCTTCTCAAGGTCGATTCCCGAAGCCTCAAGATATGCATAGAGTCCGCCTGCCTCCTGAATGTCCTCGAAGATGCCGGAAAGGGCATTGTCGATCGAGGTCATGGCGAAGTTGTGGAGATCGCCGGGGCCATAGGTCTTGAAGAACGAGAAGCTGTTCTTATAGGGCTGGGCATAAGTCTTAGACGTGCCGTTGGGGAAGTTTACAACAATGGGGCCGTCCTCGTCAATGTCGTGGGACTTCGCATCGCAGATTATCTTGCCGTCCTGAGTGTTGTCAAAGGTGACGGTTCTGAACTTGTTCGGGAAGCCCGAAAGAGATGTGGTCTCGATATCATAGAGAGTCTCGCCGTTGTCGCTGACATGGGAGGCTATATCGGGAGTGTGGAGATGTCCGCTGAAGGTGAAATGCATGCCTGCGTCCGCGAGGGTCTCGGCGCACTCCATCCAATCGTCGAGCACGAAAGCAAAGAATATTTCGGGCTCGATGGTCATGTGGGGAACGAAGTTGTGGTGACCCATGCCGATGATGGTCTCGCCGTTCTTCTTCGCCTTTTCGCACTGCTTGAGCACCCACTGCATGAGCTCAGGGGTGATGCTGCCCGCGGTCTCCTGAACGTCGTCGCCCTTGGCGGTGACATCGGACGAATACTTGTTGGTATCCATGACGATGAGTCTGTATCCGCCCTTGAGGCTTATAGCGTAGGAGAGCTGACCCGCCTGACCTGTGGTGGGGGTGAAGACATCTTCTTTTTCGTCCGTCACAAGGTCGCGTCCGAGATTCTTGTATATCTCGCGGAACGCCTCGGGAGAGGTGACTTCGCCGGACTCTTTGACGCCGTTTTTGAATGTAACGCCGTTATAGTTGTTGACATCGTGGTTGCCGTTTACAACGATGACCTGTATTCCGCTCTCCTTTTCAAAGGCTTCGAGCTTTGCGGCAAGAGCCTTGTGACCTGCAAGCTCGCCGTTGAGGGTCAGATCGCCGGGCAGGAACACATAGTCGCTCTTCTCCTCAGCGGCCTTGTCGAGAGCCGCTGTCAGGAGCGCGTCAACCTCGTTGTGCTGACGGGAGCCTTTATCGTTCCATTCGTTGTAGGCTTCGCTGAATCCGTTTTCCGTGTCTCCGGTTCCTTTTTCGGAATCAGCAAAATAGTGAATGTCGGAGATGGATGTGACTTTGAGCTTGCCCTTCTCGGTCTGCGCAAAGGCACTGAAAACTCCGGTCGGGAGGGCGGCAAGGACGAGGGTCATGCAGACTATAACTGCAATGATGCGTCTTGCCAGTCTTCCTTTGTTTTTCATTTCGTTTCCTCCTTTTTTCTGGTTTTATATTAAACAAAAACGAAAATGCTTAATCCTCCGAGCCGTCCGTCTGCTCGGCTATGCCGAGATATGCGTCCGCCTCGGCGGCGTCCATGCTCTCGATCCCCTTGAGCTTGCCCGCCATGATACGGTTTCTGTCCTGCGCGGCGACAAGGGTGCGCCCCGCCTCGTCTATCTTTTTCTTCGCCTTGTCGAGCACATCGCCGAACTTCTCATACTGCGCCTTGGCGACGGAGAGCAGACGGCGGACTTCGTTCGCCTTCTCGTTTATCGCCACGGCTCTGAAGCCCATAGAGAGGGAGTTGAGAAGCGCCGTTATCGTAGTCGGTCCCGCTATCATGATGTTATATTCGCGCTGGATTCGCTCGGCTATCCCCGTACGCGAAGACGCGATTTCGGCATAGAGCCCCTCGGTCGCGAGATACATTATCGCAAACGGGGTCGTAGCCGGAACGTTTATGTATTTGGTGACGAGCTTTGCCTCGCTCAGTACTCTGTCCTCAAGAGCCTTGCGCGCCTTTGCGACTTCTTCGGCGTCCGCGCTGTCTGCGGCGGAGCAGAGGCGCACATAGTCCTCCATCGGAAACTTCGAGTCAACGGGGAGATAAGCGTCCGCGCCGCCGTCGCCGGCCGGAATGCGTATAGCAAACTCGACGCGCTCGGAGCTGCCCGGGCGGGTGGCGAAGTTTTTCTCGTACATATTGGGTATCGTCTGGTCGAGTATGCCCTCGAGCTGGACTTCCGCCCAGGTGCCGCGCGCCTTGACATTCGTCAGCACGCGGTTAAGATTCGTTACATTCGTTGTAACACCCGTCGAAAGCTCTTTCATCTCGCCGAGCGATTTGTAGACATTTTCGAGCTGCTCGGAGACTGTCTTGAACGAGCTGTCGAGTCGGGTCGTGAGGGTCGAGGAGAGCTTCTCGTCGACGGTTGCGCGCATCTCATCGAGCTTTTTCTCGTTGCTCTGCTGCATTTTTTCTATCGACTCTGCAATAATTCTCGACTGTCTGTCGTTTTGTTCTATGTTATTTCGGCGGATAGTGTCGAGCGACTTCGAGAACATGTCCGTCAGCTGCTGCTGATGCTTGAAATTCGCCTCGGTCATGAGCGCGAGACGCTCGTTCATCTTGTCGAGCGATTCGGTGAGCTCGGAGCGCATGTCCTTCTGATTGCCCGCGCTCTCTCTGCGGCTACGCTCGAACTCGTCGCGCAGCTGACCCTCGAGCGAGCTCACTTTATGCTCAAGCTCCTTTATCTGCCCTTCCTGCGCGGAGGGGCGGTTGAGCTTCATTATAATGATCACAAGCAGCACGGCGCAGACAGCCGAAAGAGCAGCCGCGATATATAAAACAGCGTCCATAATTCCAATCTCCAAAATCTGTAAGATATGATAAAGAATTGTAACAGATTTTTAAAAAAATTGCAACATTTATACAGATATATTTTTAACAATAAAAATTTTTTGAACAATATTATATTTGCCGGATAATCTTTGCAATTAACGGTTGATAACGGGAGTGGTTTTATGCTACTATATAATGTATCTGAAAGGGACTGCATGTCCCGAAAAAATTATGCCTCAGACCGCCCGCGAAATTTGTATAAATACGCCGGCGTTTTCGATATACGGAGGAAAAGCATGAAAAAAATTACGAGAATAGCTTCAATATTTCTTTCGCTCGCGCTGATATTCACAGCCGCCGCCTGCGGCAAGGACGGCTCGGGCGCGTCGCTGAGCTATCCGATAGCAGCTCAGCCGGATTGCCTCGACCCGCAGATAGCGCAGGGCGCGGAGGCAAAGACCGTCGTGCTCAACTGCTTCGAGGGACTTGTCCGCAAAGACGCAGAGGGCAAATATTCCCCCGCCGCGGCAAAGAGCTGGAGCTATGACGCCTCCTCACTCACCTATACTTTCAAGCTCCGCGAGGACGCACGCTGGGTCATAATGAAAAAAGCATTCAGGCCCATACTCGGCGACGACATAGACAAGACCTTTGACTCCCGCGTCACGGCGGCGGATTTCGTTTTCGCGCTCAGGCGCGCGGTGTCCCCCGCAACGGGCGCACCCGAAGCGCTGAGCCTCGGCGTCATAAAGAACGCAAAGAGCATAATAAACGGCAAGATGTCCTCCGACAAGCTCGGCGTGCAGGCGGTCGGCGACTTTGAACTGCGCATAACGCTCGAAAGCGCAATTGACGAATCGGCTTTTCTCGATCTGCTGACAAAGGCAATATGCATGCCCTGCAACGAGACTTTCTTCAACGCGACCAAAGGGCGTTACGGACTCGACTACTCGACGCTCCTGTGCAACGGTCCGTTCTATCTCTCCTATTGGCTGCACGACTCCGCTTTGACTATAAAAAATAACGATGATTACACCGGACCTTTCCCGGCGAAGCCCGCGAGCGTGTCGCTCGTAATCGACGGCGACAGCAAGCAAAGGCTCAATTCCCTGCTCGACGGAACTTACTGTGCCGCCCAGCTCGGCACGACTGCGCCCGATTCGTCCGATCTCTCCGTCACCAAGAGCTACGACACTGTTTGGGCTCTGTGTTTTAACTGCTCCGACGTGTCGCTCTCCAACGTGTCGCTGCGCCGCGCGCTCTGCACGGCGGTTGACTACAACTCGCTGACGCTCGAGAGCGAGGATATGCAGAAAACTTATTCGATAATTCCGCCCGCCTGCTCCGTCGGTGAGGGAGCGGATCTTAACAGCGAGCCGGTAAGCATACTCGGCTACGATATGAACAGAGCCGCCGGATACTGGACTCAGGCGCAGAAAGATCTCACAGGCAAGCTGAACCTTGAGATAATCTGCCTGCCCGAGCACGAAAACGCCATGCGCCGCATGATACAGGGCTGGCAAAAAGTATTCGGTCTGAGCGTCAATTTCACTGTCACCGCACTCGACAGCGCGACTCTTTCCTCGCGCGTGCAGGACGGCGACTATCAGATAGCCCTGACCTCCATGTCCGCGGGCATAACCGACTCCGCAGGTTTCCTTTCTACGCTCACCTCGCAGGGGACGAACAACATAGTACGCCTCAGCGACGCGCAGTTTGACGCGTCCGTCAAGAACCTCAAGGCGCTGAGCGGCGCAGGACTCGTCAAGGCTTGCCGCAGCGCGGAGGGCAGACTGCTCTCGCTCGGCGCTGTGCTCCCGATGTTCATAACCCCGAGCTATTTTGCAACGGCAAAGGGCGTCAGCGGCTTGAGCGTTGACCCGGAGAGCTCGGCGGTCGATTTTGTTTTCGTAACGGCAAAGGACTGACAAGATGAAAAAGGAAAATAAACTCAGATATATACTCCCCGAAAATCGGACGGTGCGCATTGTGCTCGCCGTCTTTTTCTGGTTATTGGCGGCGGCGTGTGCCGGATGCATATTTTGGCTTTCGAGCAAAGACGGCAACCAGTCGCAAAATATGAGTGACAGTGTGCGCGGTATTTTGATGAAACTCTTCGGCCCACTTCTGAACAGCTTCATCGTGCGCAAGTTCGCGCATTTCTTTGAATATGCGGTGCTCGGATTCCTTATCGGCTGCGCGCTTTTTCTCAGCCGCAGGCGTTTTTCTCCGATAACCGCGGTCATTTGCAGCGCCCTTTATTCAATCAGCGACGAGATACACCAGTATTTTGTTCCGGGACGAGCCTGCCGCATTTTTGATGTCGGAGTCGACACCCTCGGCGCGCTGACGGGCACACTTATCCTCGCCCTCATAATTCTTATTGTGAACTCAATCGCAATGCGCAGAAAGGAAAAATATTCCGCGTAAATTTTTAGCATTTCTATTGTCGTTTTATAACAGTATATGATATAATAATGCTTATATAGAGACTTTTTGGCTGAGAGGTATATTCAATGGATCATAAAGAGGGGCTCATAGTCGGGCGCAACGCAGTGCTTCAGGCTCTCGAAAGCGGCAGAACGATAGACAGCGTGACCGTTGCACAGGGTCAGCGCGGCGGACAGGCAGGCAGAATAATAGACATCTGCCGCGAGCGCAAGATCCCCGTCAAATTTGCCGATCAGCGCAGGCTCGACCGCCTCTGCGACGGCGCGGCGCATCAGGGCGTTGCGGCATTTGCCGCGGCTCACGAATACGCCGAGATGGACGATATTTTTGCCCTCGCCGAGAGCAGGAACGAAAGCCCGTTCATAGTCGTGTGCGACTCACTTGAAGACCCACACAATCTCGGCGCTATCCTCAGAAGCGCGGAAGCAGCCGGAGTTCACGGGGTAATTATCCCGAAGCGCAACTCCGTGACCCTCAACTACACAGTCGCAAAGACCTCGGCGGGCGCTATTGAATATGTCCCTGTAGTAAAAGTCGCGAACCTCCCCGCCGCCATCGACGAACTCAAATCGCGCGGTGTCTGGATATTCGGCGCGGACATGGACGGCACGGATTACACCGCCCTCGACTACAGCGGCAGCATCGCCCTCGTCATCGGCTCTGAGGGCAAGGGCATAGGCCGCCTTGTGCGCGAAAAATGCGATTTTATCGCCTCATTGCCGATGCGCGGCAAAATAAATTCTCTAAACGCCTCCGTCGCGGCGGGAATCCTCATGTTCGAAGCGGCGAAACACAGAAACTGACTTTTATCCGATTCAGTATATACAATTGGGGTGAGATGAGTGGAAAACAGATCTTCCGATAAGCGGAGCAAGATTTCACTTGACAGAGTTCTCCGCGAGGTGGCGGAGCTTGAAAACAGCCGCGGCGAGCCGGACAGGATCTGGTCGCTGAGCGACATAGACGATTTGTTGGCGAGTACGGATACCGATTCCACGGCACCTGCCGACGAGGACGACACCGAACTTCTGACAAGTATCCAATACTATGAAGACAGATACTCTGACGATGATACGCCGTCGGAGTCTGAACCCATATACACTCAGCATGGAGCCGAAGATCCCGAGGCGGAGATTGCCGCCGAGCCGGAACCCGAGATTCCGTCGGTCGCGGCTGAGGCTGCCACAGAACCAGAAATTGAAGAATCCGCCGAATCCGACGATGCGGAGCAGACTGGCAAAGAATCTGACGAAGTCGAGGAGGCAGAAGAATCCGCAAGCGAAATATCTTCCTCAGAGTTGAATACGTCCGAAGAGCCTGTGGGCGAAACTTCTTCTATAGAACCCGAAAGAGAAGCGGCGGCAGAAGTTCCCACAGAACCGGAGAAAGCCGAAGCGGCGCAGGAAATTGCCAATGAAGCTGAGCCGGAAATCGAAGAAGCCCCGGTCGAAGAAGCTGCCGCCGATGAAAGCGAGGATATATACTTCGATTCAAAGCTTGAGCTGTCCGTTGTGAAAGCCGACGGCGAAGATGATGATATTCACAAATCTGACAACGAAGTTGATACAGACGAATCGGACGAATCAAATGAATCCGATGAACCTGATAACAGCGATAACATTCTGACGCTTCACGGCGAGGAAGAAAAGCCCGCGGCGGAAGAGCCGCAGGCCGAGGACGAAGCCGAGAAAAAGCCGACGGTAGAGGAGCTTTTCGGTGCGCCCGCGTCGAGATATTTCGGCGAGCCGAGTGAAACGCCGGAGGAGGACCCCGAACGTGAGAGCCGCGCCATACCCGGCCTGTTCGGCGACACAGTTGTGTTCGGTCCGATGAAATCCCTATCAGAGCCGACGCAGAGCAAGCCGGACGATGAATATAAAACAAAGCTCATGGCTGCAATCGGTTCGGCAAAAGAGCCCCAGAGCGCCGAGACGATAGAGAAACCCGGCGTTATCTTAAAGCGCGGTCCGCTCTCCGAAACATCGGGGCTCGAGCCCCTGCCGCAGGTCATTCCCGCCGAAGAATTTGTCGGTTCAGGGGACGATAAACCCGCGTCGATAGAAGATCAGCCTTTCACGAATCCCGCCGCCGGCAATCAGCCGGAGGAGGAGCAGATGATGCTCAGCGGCTTCGGCGAAGAACCGGAGACCGAAAAGATAGACGAAGACGAGCTCCGCAGCGAGCTCGACAAAAAGAGGGCGGAGAAGAAGAAAAAGTTCGTCCTGCTCAGCGGTCTCGGCGACGATGAGCCGCAGGAGGACGAAAACCTGCCCGAAGAGAAAGAGGACGAACCGGAGAAACAGCCCAAAAAAAAGAAAAAGCACTCCGAAAAAGCTCCTCTCGAATATGAAAAGCCCGAACAGCGCGGAAGAGTCTATAACAGTCTCAAGAACGCCGCATCGCAGTTCAAGACCTCGGTTATCGGTCTGTGCGTACTTGAAGGCGTATCGCTGCTTTTGCTGCTCGTGCCGAAAATTCTCGAGTGGGCGGCGATAGACGCACCCGCGTTCGACCGCGGAGGCGCGGGACTTGCGGCGGCAAATATAGTGCTTCTGCTCGCGTCATTCTATCTCGCGTTCCCGAATATTTTATCCGGCGTAAAAGCGCTTGCAAACGGCCGCGTGACCGGCGGCGCAGTCGGCGGGCTGACGTTTATACTCGCCCTCGTTCAGACGATACTCTCGTTCTTCAACAAATCACCCGAGGGCGCTTCGGGCATGTTCTACTGCGCGGCGGCGATATTCGCCCTGCTTATGACCGCCGAAAAAAGCAGCCGCGGCACGGCGCGCGTGATGCAGAATTTCCTCTTCTGCACCGCAAAACGCAAGTCGGGACTCTACGGCATAAGGGCTATCGAGAGCGAGAAAGACGCTTTTGAAGTCGGACGCGCACTCAAGATGGGCAACCCCGACATTTTATATTCCGGCAGGGTCGAGTTCCCCGCCGACTTCATCAAAAATTCCGAAGCCAACTCCCCTGCTGACAGCTGCATAAAACGCAGCCTGATAATTTCTTCGGCTGTCTCCGTGCTGCTCGCAGTTATATCGGGCATAATAACAAAAGATATATTCCAGGCGTTCGGCGTGCTCACCGGCGCATTCTGCCTGACTTCCCCCTGCGCTATAGAGCTCGCGCTGATGATCCCGCTCTATCTTGAGAACAGGAAGCTCAACGCAGAAGGCGGCATGATAGCGGGCTACGATGCGGCTCTCGAATGTTCAGAAGCGGTCGCCGCCTCCGTTGACAGCGCCGATCTCTTCGACCGCGCGGCGTGCGAGATGCACGGAATGAAGGACTTCCACACCGTGCGCATAGACGACGTTCTGCTCTACGCAGTCGCCATAGTGCTCAAATCCGGCGGTCCGCTTACAGATGTTTTCAACCGCATTATCGGCGGCTCGACCGAGCTTCTGCCGCCCGTGCGCGATATGATATATGAGGATAGACTCGGTCTTTCAGCCACAATATATAATCAGCGCGTGCTGCTCGGCAACCGCAACCTGCTCACGCACCACAATATCGAAGTTCCGCTCAAGTCCGAGGAAGACAAAGTCAAGCGCAACGGGCGCAAGATCCTCTACATAGCGATCGACTCCCAGGTCGCGGCGATGTTCGTTTTCAACTACGCCGAGGACGCCTCGCTCAAGGATTCGATAAACGAAATGGCGGACAACGGCTTCAGCCTTGTCGTTCGCACGGACGACCCGAACGTGACCGACGAGCTCATCGCCGCCCGCTTCGGCATAGCGCAGAAAGATGTCAAAATGACGCTCTCCCACGGCGCACGCATATTCAGCGCATACCGCGACAGCGTTGTTGACTCAGCCCCCGCAAAGGTCATGCACGACGGCTCCGCCCGCTCTTATTTCAAGAGCATAGCGGCGTGCGGCAGACTCGCGAACTTCGCTTCGCGCTGGGCAGTGTTCGCCCTTATCGTGCAGGCGGTCGTGGCGGCGGGTGCGATACTCTGCGTCGCACTCAAGGCGTTTGCGTTTGTGTCGCCTCTGACGGCAGTTGTGGTTCAGGCCGCGATAGTGGCTTTCAGCGTAATACTGGAAAAATTCAAGAAATAAAACTACCCTGTAACATCTAAAAGTTTACATCCGGTTGCAAGTATGATTGTGTTGAACAAGGATGAAAACGCAGGCAGGCTGCCGCCTGTCAATTTTGAAGACGCAGTTAAACGCAATCAGACGACGCAATGCTTGTAAAGTTTTAGGTGTTACAGGGTAGCAGGGGGCTGCGCCGCAAGGTGTCAGCCCCTTTCTGAAAGGATAAGCGGATATGCAGGAAAAATCAGTCAAGACAAAAATTGATTTAAAAGGCAAGACCGTGCTCGTGACGGGCGCGGCGGGATTCATCGGCTCCTTTCTCTCGGAGCGTCTGCTCTTGGACTTTGAAGATATCCGCGTCATCGGCTTCGACAGCGTCAACGACTACTACGATATTCGCCTGAAAGAGTCGCGGCTCGAAAAGCTTCAAAAGCACGAAAATTTCACTTTTATTAAAGCTAACCTCGCGGACAAAGACAAAGTGAACGAAGTGTTCTGCAAATACTCGCCGCAGATAGTTGTCAACCTCGCGGCGCAGGCGGGGGTGCGCTATTCGATAACGAATCCCGACGCCTATATCGAATCGAATATAATCGGCTTTTATAATATCCTCGAAGCTTGCCGCCGCTCATACGACGACGGCGCGACACCTGTCGAGCACCTTGTATATGCTTCGAGCTCGTCGGTCTACGGCAGCAACAAAAAAGTGCCCTACAGCACCGACGACAAGGTCGACAACCCTGTCAGTCTCTACGCCGCAACGAAAAAGTCCGACGAGCTGATGGCTCATGCCTATTCGAAGCTCTATAACATCCCCTCGACGGGGCTCCGCTTCTTCACGGTCTACGGGCCCGCAGGCCGCCCGGACATGGCTTATTTTGGCTTCACAGACAAGCTTCTTCGCGGCGAGACAATCCGCATTTTCAACTACGGCAACTGCAAGCGCGACTTCACATATATCGACGATATAGTCGAGGGCGTTGTGCGCGTCATGCAGGGCGCGCCGGAGCGCAAAAACGGCGAAGACGGTCTGCCCGTTCCGCCGTATGCGGTCTACAATATAGGCAACCAGAGCCCTGAAAATTTGCTCGACTTTGTTGACATTCTTCAGCAGGAGCTTATCGCCGCAGGCGTTCTGCCGAATGATTACGACTTTGAGGCGCACAAGCAGCTCGTCCCGATGCAGCCCGGCGATGTCCCCGTGACCTATGCAGACACGACCCCGCTCGAGCGTGACTACGGCTATAAACCCTCGACAGATCTTAGAACCGGGCTTCGCAATTTTGCACGCTGGTACAAAGATTTCTACAATGTTTGAATGTCATATATATAATGTATGTCCGCGGAGCTGAGATACTGTGGCTGAGCGGACGCGCGGACGAGTGATAAATTGGGAGTTGTATTATTCATTGTATATGTCATCAATTAGCAATACACAATATCGCAAATTCCAAATTATCCGCCTGCCTCTATTTCAAAACAAGCGACATAAAAAATCCTACCCGCAGAAAAACCGTGGGTAGGATTTTTTCGCTCCCCGTCAAGTCAACGGGGTTTATTTTCGCTTTTCATCAAAGATACTTCTTGATAAACTTATCAACTGTCGACCAATATTTTTCGGGGTCGACGGTCGAGGCCTCTGCGTGCGGTGCGCCGGGGATAACCAGCTTCTCTTTGTCGCACGCGGCGGCGCGGTAGACGCGCTCCTGCATCCAGAACGGGACGAAGTCGTCCTTGTCGCCGTGGATGAACAGGGTCGGCGTGACGGAGCGCGAGACCTGCTCGATGCACGAAGCCTTCTTCATGTCGTAGCCCGCGCGCAGCATCGTTGCGCTTCTTGCGGCGGAGAGGAACGGGAAGGTCGGCAGGCCGTAAGCGTCCTTCATGTTGGCTCTGCACTCGTCCCAGACTGATGTATATCCGCAGTCCTCAATAGCGCAGACGACATTCGATTCGAGCGGCTCGCCGGTAGTCATCATGACTGTAGCCGCGCCCATCGAGAGACCGAAGAGCACTATCTTCGCGTTCGCATTCTCGTTGATTATGTAGTCGATCCACGCCTTGATGTCGATTCTGTCGTTCCATCCCATGGTGGCATAGTTCGACTCGCTCGCGCCGTGGCCGCAGAGATACGGGAACAGGCAGTTATAGCCCATCTCGTGGAACTTCTTGCCGAACGAACCCATTCTTCTGGGCGATCCGGTGTAGCCGTGAATGACTATCACCCAAACATCGCTCGGCTCGTCTGCAAGGATTATCTCGCCGTGGACATATCCGCCGCGGGGAGTGACTATCTTCACCTTTGCGGGACTCGCGGAGTCGAACCACTCCATACCCTCTTTTGTGATGCCGTCATACTCGTTCTTTTTCTCGTCCATTTTTTTGGCGATGGACTTTTTGCTCATGGTCTTGTTGAAAATCGCGTTGCCGACAGCAAGATACGCCGCGCCGACTGCTGCACCTGCGGAAGCGGCTGCTATGACAAGCTTTTCAGATGAACTTTTCTTTCCCACTGAAATTCATTCCTTTCATTTTTATATGAGCCTTATACAGGAGTATTCTATCATAAAAAGTTCTCAGTTGCAATAACAAAAAGCCCCTGCAAAATAATACAGGGGCTTCGTATATGTACCCGCCGCGCGGCGGGTGAGGCTTATTCCTCGTTGAGCTTATTGCGCTTGTTCTGGGCCTTGTTCTCCTGCTGATTCTGCTGCTTGTTGTTCTGCTGCTGATTCTGCTGGTTCTGACCCTGCTTGTTCTGCTGATTGCGGTTTTCCATTGAGAGCACACTCCATAGATCCCTTCGCGGGAAAATTAGGATTTTTTCAAATCCGTTTTATATTCTTTCCTCCGGTTCGTGTTTTTATGAGCCTGAAACTAATGAAAATTTTACCTTTTTCTGATATAATCGTATCAGAAAGCTTACGGAGGTCAGCAGATGGAAATATCCGACGAACTCATATCGCATCTCGAATCGCTCGCACATATAGAGCTTGGCTCCGGCGAGCGCGAGGATTGCCGCAGAGATTTTGAAAAGATAATATCATATATGGACACGCTGTCGGCGCTCGATACCGACGGCGTTGAGCCGCTGACCAATTTATCCGACACAGTGAATGTCCTGCGAGAAGATGAGACGGGCGAGATGCTCGGCGTCAAAGAGGCTCTGTCGAATGCCGCCGAAACGGCTGACGGCTGCTTCTGCGTCCCGAAGACAGTGGAATGAGGTGCGCTATGAGAGATATGATTAAAGATTCCGCCCTCGTTCTGGCAGAAAAAATCCGGTGCGGCGAGATAAAAATCGCCGAAGTCTTAGACGCCGTATATGAATCCGAGGAGCAGAATAAAGAACTCAACTGCTTCATCACGCTCTGCCGCGAGCGCGCATATAGCAAAGGCTCGGAGATACAAAAACGCATCAACGCGGGCGAATATATATCGCCGCTCGCGGGCGTGCCGATAGGCATAAAGGACAACATCGCGGTAAAAGATGTCAAAATGACCTGCGGGTCGCGGATGCTCGAAAATTATGTGCCGCCCGTGAGCGCTGCGGCGGTAGAAAAGCTCGAAGAAGCGGGGCTTATTACAGTCGGCAAGCTCAACATGGACGAATTCGCCATGGGTTCGACGGGCGAGACTTCGTATTACGGCGCGGTGCTCAATCCCGTTGACAAAACGCGCGTGCCCGGCGGTTCGTCTTCGGGTGCCGCGGCTGCAGTCGCGGCGGGGATAGTCCCGCTCGCGCTCGGCTCGGACACGGGCGGCTCGGTCAGACAGCCTGCGGCATTCTGCGGAGTTTTCGGCTTCAAGCCGACCTACGGCACCGTTTCCCGAAACGGGCTTGTCGCATATGCCTCGTCATTTGACCAGATAGGCGCGATAGCGAAAAATGCCGCCGACTGCGCGGCTCTCGCGGCGATAATATCCGGGCGCGACTGCGGCGATTCTACAACAGTGGATACTGCTCCCGTCCGTTCGGATTTTGTCGAATCCTATTCGCTCTGCAGCAAAATTATAGGCGTGCCGAATGAATTTATTGATAACTGCGATGAAGATATCCGCAGTGCGGTGAATAATGCGCTCAAAAAAGCTGAATTGCTCGGCGCGAGGGTTGAATATTTCTCGCTTCCGCCGCTCAAGTTTGCCGTGCCCGCCTATTATATAATCGCCTGCGCGCAGGCAAGCTCGAATCTTGCGCGGTATGACGGGGTGCGCTTCGGGCGGCGCGCGCAAAATACAGACGACCTGATAAAAATGTATGTCAAAAGCCGCTCCGAGGGCTTCGGGCGCGAGGTCAGGCGCAGGATAATGCTCGGTAATTTCGTGCTCAGTGCGGGATACTACGACGCATATTACAACAAGGCGCTGAGAGCGCGCAGGGTTATACGCGACACGCTTTCGGACGCTTTCAAAAAATATGATTTCATCGCGGGCGCCGTTTATCCGTCAACTGCGCCGAAGCTCGGCGAGAGCCTTGACGACCCACTGAAAACTTATATCGGCGACGCATACACCGTTCCGGCTAACCTCGCTGGACTCCCGGCGATAAGCGTGCCGTGCGGAAAAACAGCCGTCCTTCAGCTCATGGCGGCGCCGTTCGCGGACGAGAATCTTTTGGGCGCGGCAAGATGTCTGACCCTGTAACATTTAAAAATTTACAGAGTATGATCGTGTTGAACAAGTTTGAAGACACAGCTAAACGCAATCGGACGGCGCAATGCTTGTAAAGTTTTAGGCATTACAAGGTACTATGGGAGGCTTTAAAATGAGATACGAAACTGTTATCGGACTCGAAGTCCACATAGAGCTGCTGACTGAGACAAAGATATTCTGCTCCTGCCCGACTGAGTTCGGCGGCGAGCCGAATACGCATGTCTGCCCGGTATGTCTCGGACTGCCCGGCACTCTGCCTACGCTGAACAAAAAAGCCGTTGAGCTTTCCGTCCGCGCGGGACTCGCGGCGGGTTGCGAGATAACACCGATAAGCCGCTTTGACCGCAAAAATTATTTTTACCCCGACCTGCCGAAGGCTTATCAGATATCCCAGTTATATCTGCCGCTGTGCCGAAACGGCTCGGTCACGCTCGACAGCGGCAAAATTATACGCATAAAAGAGATGCACATGGAGGAGGACGCGGGGAAGCTCATGCACTCCCCCGACGACAACCGCACGCTCATCGACTGCAACCGATGCGGAGTGCCGCTGCTTGAGATAGTCAGCGAGCCGGATATGCGAAGCGCCGAGGAGGCGGTCGAATATCTCGAAAAGCTGCGCGAGCTGATGCGCTTTTCCGGCGTTTCGGACTGTCGGATGCAGGAGGGCTCGCTGAGAGCGGATATAAATCTCTCCGTCCGCCCGGAGGGTGAAATAGAACTCGGAACGCGCACGGAGATGAAAAATCTGAACTCATTCAGAGCCGCCGAGCGCGCGATAAAAAGCGAGAGCGCACGGCAAATCTCGCTGATTGAGAGCGGTGAAAATATTATTCAGGAGACCCGGCGCTGGGACGACGGCGCAGGTATGAGCTACGCGATGCGCTCGAAAGAGGACACGAGCGACTACAAATATTTTCCCGAGCCGGACATTCCGCCGGTAGTCGTTTCAACCCCCGACATTGAGAAAATCAAAAATCAGATGCCCGAACTGCCGCAGGCGAAGCGCCGCCGCTGGAGCGAAGAATATAATCTCGGCAGAGCGGACATTGACACACTGATGTCCTCGCCGTTCACGGCGGAGCTCTTCGACCGCACGGTTATGCTCTGCAAGAGCGCAAAGGACGCCGCATCGTGGATAAATGTTGAGCTCCCCGCCGTACTTCGCGGCGCGGGAATGAGCATTGAAGATGCAAAATTCAGCCCCGACTCGTTGGGCAGGCTCATAAATATGCTCTCATCAGGGGAGATAAACCGCGGCACGGCGAAAAAAGTCTTTGCAAAAATAGTGACCGAAAACGCCGACCCGGCGGAATATGTCCGAAAAAACGGACTTTCTCTGATGACCGACGCGGCGGCGATAGAGGACGCGGTAAAACGCGTTATCGCCGAAAACGAAAAGAGCGTCTCGCAGTACAAAGACGGCAAGACGCAGGCGTTTCAGTATCTTATCGGGCAGTGTATGCGCGCGCTCGGCGGCAAAGCCCCGGCGGCAGCAGTCACGGAAGCGCTCAAAAGGCTGATATAAATAACAAAGGACTGCCGTTACCCGGCAGTCCCATTTTGTTTTTCTTTTACGCTTCGACTTCGGTGAGGTTCAGAGTGCCCCAGCTGTCGTTATTGAGCGTGAGCACCTTGTTGTCTTTATTATACGACGCGGTGAATGTTATCTCCGTGCCCGCCTTGAAGCCTGCGATAGCTATCTCGGGGACTATGGTCACGGTCGCGGGGTCAGCCTCGGTGTCGACCTTGTATGTACCGGAGACCGAAGTGCCGACGGAAATGCCCAGGATATTGAGGTTGCTCGACTCATACTGGAAAGTGCCGTCCTCTTTGAACTCGATAGTAGCGTTGTTCTGCGAGTCGCTCCACTTGCCGACGATGAGCTTGTCAATTTTCGCTCCGCAGCCCGCAAAGGCGCAGATGATTATCGCGACAGCCATAACGAGAGCCGTCAGTCTGAGAGTCTTTTTCATTGGTGATTACCATCCTTTCTGTTTTGCCGCTTTTCTTCCATGCTCATTATATCACACTTCGCTCAATTTTGTCCATAGGCGTTACAGGGTACTGCGTGTCGAAAAAAGGTATAAACAGATTATTTACATTTTTGTAAAAATAATGTATAATTTTCCTGTTGCACATATGTGTTTGCGAAAGGAGAAAACAAAAAATGAAGAAAAAACCGTTTAAGCGAATACTCTGCGTTTTAATAGCAGCGGTTATGCTCGGCTCGGTATTCGCGTCCACAGCGGCGGCCGCCACCAAGTGCACATGCGGTCACTCGCCTGTTGTTATGATTTCCGGCTTCGGCGCTACGGTTCTCGCCGAAAAGCAGGAGGACGGCTCGTTAAAGCGCGTTTTCCCGCCCGACACCAAGGAGATATTAAAGCTTCTCGGAGTCAATGCCCCCGACCTTATCACGGGTATAATTAAGCTGATAGCCCAGAAGGGCACCGACGGCATAGAAAAGCCGATGCGCGAGATAATAACTTCTATTGTCGAGCCGCTGAGAATGAACGACGACGGCACTTCGTTCTATGACATAGTGCCCATACTCAGCAGCGCAAAGGATACGAGCCTTGAGGCATTCACAAAGAACGGTCAGCTCGACCTCGTTCCCTACACGGGCTCGGAGTTTCTCGACATGGAGGTTATCGGCGACGAGATAGGCGACGACCATGTTTTCAACTTTCTCTACGACTGGAGACTCAGCCACGCGGATGTCGCGGCTCAGCTCCATGACTATCTCGCGGAGGTCTGCGCCCTCACGGGACACGACAAGGTCAGCGTATACAGTATCAGCCAGGGCTGCCTGCTGCTGGGCGTGTATATGTACGAATATCCCGACGACAACTACATTGACCGCGCGGTGTTTGACACTCCGCTTCTCGCGGGCAGCAACCTCGTCTCCGACCTCTATACCGACAAGCCCATCTCACTCAATTTTGACACCACGCTCGATATTTTAAGATCCATTCTCCACACCGAGGCGGACTTCTCGTTTGTTATGGACATAATCCCCGCCGACGGCGCGAACAACGTCGCCGACTACGGACTCAAGACCATGGTTCTCCCGAGCGTCATAAACATCCCCGCATTCTGGGAGATGTGCGACCCGGAGAATTACGAATATATCAAGTCCGTGCGCCTCGATTCCGTTAAGAACGCAAAGCTCACAGAGAAAGTCGAAAAAGTCCGAAACGGCTTTATGTCGCATATCTCCGAGACACTCTACGCTCAGCAGAAAAAGGGCGTCAGCGTTTCTCTGAAGGCCTGCTCCGGCGTTTCGCTCGCATCAGGCACCGTTGACAACAGCGACGGCATAGTCAACATGAAGTATTCCTGCGGCGCCGTCTGCGCGCCCTTCGGCGAGACTTTCCCCGCCGACTACAAGCAGGCTGTCAAGACGGGCAAGAACAACATCTCGCCCGACAGAACGGTCGACCTCTCGACCGGCTATATGCCCGAGCGCACATGGGTAGTCAACCGCCACTATCACGGTCAGGCGGAGTGGGATCCCCGCACCTACTCCCTGCTCATGGATCTCCTGCTCACCGACAACATCAAGGACGCATATTCGCACATCGAATATCCCCAGTTCATGGAGAGCCTCTCTCCGACGAGCGATGTAGTCGTTCTCTTCAAGAGCACAAACTCCTCGTTCCTGCCGACTCTCTCGAAGTACCTCTTCTCCTGCAACTCCGTCATGGTCAAGAACCTGTCGAAGAAGGACAAGATAAAGATCTCTTCGATAACCTCGGAGAACGGCACGCTGAACTTCGCCCTGCCCTATCCGATAGTCCTTGAAGCAGGCGAGAGCGCCGAGATAGCCTTCACCGGAAAGGTTCCCGCGACCGAGAGCTACGACAAGATAACCGTTGCCTACAAGCGCATGACCGTCACCGGCAAGGACGCGACCCGCGACTTCGGCTTCACCGTCACCCGCAACTATTCTGGCGTCACGAAGATCGATCTCACCCCCGCTTATATCATCACCGCTATCCGCATAGCACATGATATACGCGATATCCTTGCGCGGATAGATGCGATCTTCTCGTTCATCAACGGGATAAAATAAAATATAAAATTAAAGCGAGCGGCATAACCGAGATTATGCCGCCCGCTTTTTGCTTATGAAAACCATAAAATTATCCCGCCGAAAAACTCGACGGGATTTCTCTTTTTCCGTTACGGGGTGAGTCTGTTCGGACCTCTGAAGATGAACATTGCTTCTTTGATATGGAGTCCGAGCATGAGCATCGTGAGGCGGTCGATGCCGATACCGAAGCCGCCATGGGGCGGGCAGCCGTATTTGAAGAACTCGAGATAGAACTCAACATCCTTGTCGAGACCCTTCTCCTGCGCCTGGCTCCTGAGCACGTCGTATCTGTGCTCGCGCTGCGCGCCGGTGGTTATCTCGACGCCGCGCCAGATGAGGTCGTAACCCTGCGGCACGCCGTTCTCGTCGCGCATATGGTAGAACGCGCGCTTCTCTGCGCTGTAGTCGGTGATGAACAGGAACTCGTGACCGTATTTCTTCATGACCCAGTCGTAGCTCAGACGCTCGGCGTCGGTCGTGAGGTCGCCCTTTTCGCTGTCGGGCACGGTATAGCCGAACTCCTTTTCGAGCTCGTCATAGAGATCGGCAAGCTTTATGACCGGGAACGGGGTCGTCGGGACGATAACCTCCTTGCCGAACAGCTCCTTTATCTCCTCGCCGTACTTCTCCTTGACCGCTTTGAGCATGTAGGTCAGCAGCTCCTCCTCCATCTTCATGACATCTTTGAAAGAGGTGATGTAGCTGAACTCGAGGTCGAAGCCGGAGAACTCGGTGGTGTGCTTGTTGGTGTATGACTTCTCGGCTCTGAAAACGGGGCCGACTTCAAATATGCGCTCGAAGCCGCTCGCCATTGCCATCTGCTTATAGAACTGGGGGCTCTGCGCAAGATAAGCGAGGCGGTCAAAATACTTGACCTCAAAGACCTCGGCTCCGCTCTCGCTCGCCGCGCCGATGAGCTTCGGGGTGTGAATCTCGATGAAATTATGGTCTATCAGGAACTGACGCATGGCGTTGACCATGACAGTCTGAACCTTAAACATGAGCTGATTTTCGTCGGTGCGAAGGTCGATCCAGCGGTAGTCAATGCGCTGGTCGATGCTCGAACGCTCGACGCCCGGGCGCTTCTTGGTCGCAGGGATCTCCTTGCGCACTATCGGCAGCGCGTCGGCTATCGACTCTGCGGTTATCGACTCGGGAATAATTTCAATTCCGCCCATCTTGACGAAATCGTTCTCGACAGCGGTGCCGACGACCGAGATAACGGAATCCTGAGTCAGAGTCGCTATCACGGGGCAGAGCTCCGGCAGCTTCTCTTTCTCGACGGTTATCTGGATTTTTCCGGTGATATCCTTGAGCACGATGAAAGCCATATACTTGCTGTCGCGCAGGTTCTCGACAAAGCCCTGAACGAGCACGGGTTTGCCGAGATTATTTTTGATGTCCGCAATGTAAGTTCTCTCCATTATCTGAGCCCTCCAAAGAGATTTGATATATCGGCAGCGTTGAGATCTCCGTCGTTGATGCTGTCCGCAAAGGCGTTTGCCGCAGCCTGAACGAGAGCCGACGAGAATTCATCGCTGAAGTTTTCGATTGAAAAAGCGGTCTTTTCGCCGTTTTCCATGTTCTTGACGAGGACTTCGCCCTTGGCGATATCGTCGTCGCCGATAACGCAGGTGAAGCGCGCGCCCAGTTTGTCGGCGTATTTCATCTGAGCCTTGACCGAGCGTCCCGCGACGTCAAACTGCGCGCTGACCCCGTCAGAGCGGAGATCCGTGCAGAGCTTCGCCGCAACGAGCGAAGCGGCGTCGCCGATTGAGCCGATATAGATATCGCACTTCTGGTCGCCGGGCAGCTCAATGCCCTGAGCCTCGATAACGCTGAGCAGGCGCTCGAGTCCCATTGCGAAGCCGAGCGACGGGGTGTGCTGACCGCCGAGCTCTTCAATGAGTCCGTCATAGCGTCCGCCGCCGCCGCAGACAAGTCCGTCGGTCTTGTCGTTGTGCGAGACGAATTCGAAAACGGTCTTTGTATAGTAATCAAGTCCGCGCACGATGTGCGGGTTGACAACATAATCTATCATCAGCGCGTCAAGATAGCTCTTGACCTTCTCGAAATGCTCGCGGCACTCGTCGCAGAGATAGTCGAGCATGACGGGCGCGCCCTCGGCTATCTTCGAGCAGACGGGGCTCTTGCAGTCGAGAATACGCATGGGGTTGCGCTCGAGCCTGTCGAGGCAGGTGCCGCACAGCTCGTCTTTATACTGCTCAAAATATGCCTTGAGCGCCTTGTGATACTCGGCGCGGCAGGTCGGGCAGCCGATCGAGTTTATCTCGAGCGTCAAGTCTTCGATTCCGAGGAAAGCGAAGATTTCGGCGGCGAGGGAGATTATCTCGGCATCGGCGGCGGGAGCCGGGGTGCCAAAAACTTCAACGCCGAACTGGTGGAACTCCCTGTATCTGCCGGACTGCGGCTTCTCGTAGCGATAGCACGAGGTTATATAGCAGGTCTTCTGCGGCAGGGGCTCGTTGAAAAGTCCGTGCTCCAAGAATGCGCGCGCAGCACCCGCAGTGCCCTCGGGTCGGAGCGTTATAGAACGTCCGCCCTTGTCGAGAAAAGTGTACATCTCCTTCTGCACGACATCGGTGGTGTCGCCGACGCCGCGGGCAAACAGCTCCGTATGCTCGAACACGGGAGTCCGGATCTCCTTGAAGCCGAAACGCGAGGCTATATCGAGCAGGGTATTTTCAAGAAAGCGGTTTTTATAGCTCGCCGCGGGCAGCACATCCTGAGTGCCCTTGACAGCTTTCGTAAAAAGAGCCATGTTTTCGTTCCTTCCATAAAAACATTAAATCCCGCCGTTGGCGGGATGAGCGAAAAAGCTCCGGAAAAATCCGCCCGGCGGGAAATACCGCCGGGGCGGGTCAAAGCTTATTTCGGGTTGACTATATCGCGCCAATCAAGGTCGCCGCGTGCAAGGCTGTGAATAAGAGCCTCGGCGGTGGCTATATTGGTGGCAACGGGGATGTTGTGCACGTCGCAGAGTCTGAGAAGATTTGCTTCGTTGGGCTCGTGCGGCTTGGGTGTGAGCGGATCTCTGAACATGAGCAGAAGATCGATCTCGTTGCAGGCTATTCTGGAAGCTATCTGCTGGTCGCCGCCCTGACTTCCGCTGAGGAAGCGCTGGATCTCAAGTCCCGTTGCCTCGGATACGAGCTTGCCCGTAGTGCCGGTCGCGCACAGGGAATGGCGGCTCAGGATACCGCAATAAGCTATACAGAACTGGGTCATAAGTTCTTTTTTTGAGTCGTGAGCCATGAGAGCGATGTTCATTGTGTATCCCCCTTTTCCGAGTTGTTGACTTCGCTGGTCATGTTAATATCATATCAGAGAAACCGGGTTATGACAAGAGTTATTTGTAACTTCTTACAAAATTTTAATAAAAACCCGACCGATTATTCCTCTGTTTCGGAATTTTCGCTGTCTTCGGCAGGTGACACTTCCTCAGCCGCGGCTTCTTCCGGCTTTTCCTGATCTTCCTCGCTCGGAGTGCAGGCGACGGTAACCAACTGCTCGCCCTCGGACACACGCATGACTCTGACGCCCTTGGAGGGTCTTGCAAATGTGCTTATCTGTGAGACGGGGATGCGGATTATAATGCCGTCGGACGAGATAAAGATGACATCCTCGCTCTCGTCAACGACCGCTATTGCGGCAACGTCGCCGTAGGTCTCGGTGCGGTAGTTTATCGTGCCCTTGCCGCCTCTCGACTGGAGTCTGTAGTCGGAGGGCTCGCTGCGTCTGCCGTAGCCGGTGGTGCTGACGGTGAGGACAGCCTTTGCATCGTCGAGCACTTCCATGCCGACGACCTCGTCGCCCTCGCGCAGCTCAATCGCCTTGACGCCGCGCGCCGTTCTGCCGAGCGGTCTCGCGTCGTTTTCATTGAAGCGGATGCCCATGCCCTTGCGCGTGGCTATGAGCAGGTCGTCGTTGCCGGAGGTCAGGCGCACCCATGCGAGCTCGTCGTCATCGTCGAGATTTATCGCGATAACACCGTTCTTGCGGACGTTGCGGTAAGCGTCGAGGCTCGTGCGCTTGATAATACCCTTGCGCGTGACCATGCAGAGGAACGCGTCGGGGTCATATTCGGGCACTCTTATCATCGCCGACACCTTTTCGCCCGCTTCAAGGGGCAGAAGGTTGACTATATTCATGCCCTTGCTGTTTCTCGAGCCCTCGGGCACTTCATAGCCCTTGAGACGGTAAGTTCTGCCGCGGGTGGTGAAGAACATGACGTAATCGTGGGTCGAGCAGGTGAACATGGTCTTTGCCACGTCCTCCTCGCGCCTTGTCATGCCCTTGACGCCTCTGCCGCCGCGGTGCTGGATCGTGTATGCGTCGGCGGGGATACGCTTGATATAGCCGAGATTCGTCATGGTGAACACGCAGGTCTCCTCGGGGATAAGATCCTCGATATCGACCTCGCCGCTGACATTTTCAATGACGGTGCGGCGGTCGTCGCCGAACTTCTCGGCGATGGCGCCGGTCTCCTCGCGGACTATAGTAAGTATTCTCGACTCGTTCGAGAGAATATCTATAAAGTCGGCTATCTTCGCCTTGAGCTGAGCCATCTCGTCCTCGACCTTTATGCGCTCGAGTCCGGTCAGCTGTCCGAGTCTCATCTGGACTATCGCCTGCGCCTGAATCTCATCGAGACCGAAGCGGTTCATGAGCGCTTCGCGTCCCTCGGGGATGCTCTTTGACGCGCGCAGAATAGCTATGACCTCGTCGATGAAATCAAGCGCCGTGAGCAAGCCCTCAAGAATATGGGCGCGCTCCTGAGCTTTTTTCAGATCGTACCTTGTGCGGCGGGTAACTATCTCGCACTGGTAGTCTATATACTGCTGGAGAATCTGCTTAAGGGTGAGTATCTTCGGCTCGCCGTTTACGAGGGCGAGCATAATCACGCCGAAGGTAGACTGGAGCTGAGTGTAGGTATAGAGCTGATTCAAAACTACCTGCGGATTCGCGTCGCGCTTCAAGGTGATGTCGATGTGCATACCGGAGCGCGAGGAATAGTCGTGGATATCGGATATGCCCTCGATGCGCTTATCCTTGACGAGATCCGCCATGCTCTCTATGAGCTTCGCCTTGTTGACGCCGTAGGGTATTTCGGTGACAACTATCTTGTGGCGGTCGCCCTTTGTCTCGACTATCTCGGCGCGGGCGCGGACTATAATTTTGCCGCGGCCTGTGCCGTAGGCGGCGCGTATGCCCGCTCTGCCCATGATTATTCCGCGGGTCGGGAAATCGGGGCCTGGCAGATAAGTCATAAGCTCCTCGAGAGTCGCGTCGGGGTTATCTATCAGGCAGTTCATGGCGGCTACGACCTCGCGCAGATTGTGCGGAGGGATATTTGTCGCCATACCGACCGCTATGCCTACAGAGCCATTTACAAGCAGATTCGGATATCTCGACGGAAGCACCGTGGGCTCCTTGAGTCGGTCGTCGTAGTTCGGGATAAAATCGACCGTGTCCTTGTCGATATCCGTCAGCATTTCGAGAGAGAGCTTTTTGAGCTTTGACTCGGTGTAACGGTAGGCGGCGGGCGGGTCGCCGTCGACGGAACCGAAGTTGCCGTGGCCGTCAACGAGCGTATATCTCATGGAGAAGTCCTGCGCCAAACGCACCATGGCGTCATAGACGGAGGCGTCGCCGTGAGGATGGTAACGGCCGAGCACCGAACCGACCGTGTCCGCGCATTTGCGGTACGGCTTGTCGGGATAGAGGCCGTTTTCGTACATGGTGTAAAGTATGCGTCTGTGGACGGGCTTCAGACCGTCGCGCACATCGGGCAGAGCACGCGAGGTGATGACCGACATGGAGTAATCCAGAAAGGATTTGCGCACTTCTCTATTGATCTCGACATTGATTATTTTTTGTTCGTTATATGCTTCGTCAAAGCTCACAGAGATCTACTCCTTTCCGTTATATGTCCAGATTCTGGACGTATTTTGCATTGGTTTCGATGAACTCGCGGCGCGGCTCGACCTTGTCGCCCATAAGAATGGAGAAAGTCTCGTCCGCGAGCATCGCGTCTTCGATATTGACGCGCAGCATCGTGCGGAAGTCGGGATCCATTGTCGTCTCCCAGAGCTGCTCGGCATCCATCTCGCCGAGACCTTTGTATCTCTGGATATCGCAGCTGCCCGAGCCGCCGAACTCCGCCATGAACTGGTCGCGCTCCTCGTCGGAGAAAGCGTATTTTATCTTCTTGCCCTTGCTGACTTTGAACAGCGGGGGCTGAGCGAGATAGACATGACCCTGCTCGATAAGCGGGCGCATATAGCGGAAGAAGAAGGTCAAAAGCAGCGTTCTGATATGCGCGCCGTCGACATCGGCATCCGCCATGATAACTATCTTGTTGTAGCGAAGCTTTGTTATATCAAACTCGTCGCCGATTCCGGTGCCGAGGGCGATGACAATAGGCATGAGCTTCTCGTTGCCGATAACCCTGTCGAGTCTCGCCTTTTCGACGTTGAGCATCTTGCCCCAAAGGGGAAGAATCGCCTGGAAGCGTCTGTCGCGTCCCTCTTTTGCGGAGCCGCCTGCGGAATCTCCCTCGACGATGTAGAGCTCTGTGCGCTCGGCGTCGCGCTCGGTGCAGTCGGCAAGCTTGCCGGGCAGGGAGTTTGAATCGAGAACAGATTTGCGGCGAGCCAGTTCGCGCGCCTTTCTCGCAGCTTCTCTTGCGCGCGAAGCGTCGAGAGCCTTCGAGAATATCGCCTTTGCGACTGCGGGATTCTCTTCAAAATAGGTCATCAGCTTCTCATAGACCGTTGTCGAGACGAGTTGGGTTATGTCGGTGTTGCCGAGCTTGCCCTTAGTCTGTCCCTCGAACTGCGCCTCGGTGAGTTTGACGCTGATGACGGCAGTCAGTCCCTCGCGGACATCGTCACCCGAGAGCTTCTTGTCGCCGTCCTTGAGAATCGAATATTTGCGTCCGTAGTCGTTGAAAACACGGGTCAGAGCGGTCTTGAAGCCGGTTTCGTGAGTACCGCCGTCAACGGTGTGGACGTTGTTCGCAAACGAGAGCATTGTCTCGTTATAGCTGTCTGTATACTGCATGGCAATCTCCGCGCTTCTGTCGCCGTGCATGGCGGAGAAGTGGATCGGCTTTTCATGCAGGGGAGTCTGGCCGCGGCTTGTGGTCAAATATTCGACGAAGCTCGAAAGTCCGCCTTCGTAGCAGTAGGTGCGCTCGATGATATTATCGGGGTCGCGCCTGTCCGCAAGGGTTATGCACAGCCCGGCGTTGAGGAACGCGGACTCGCGCAGGTGTCTTTCGAGGGTCTCGAAATCATAGACCGTGGTCTCGCGGAAAATCTCGGGATCGGGCTTAAAGCGTATAGTCGTGCCGGTCGCCGACGATGTACCTGTCTCCTTGAGGTCATAGTCGGGATGACCGCCGTTCGAGAAGCGCTGCTGATAGACATGGCCGTTCTGCGCGACCTCGACTTCTAACCACTCGGACAGGGCGTTGACGACGGACGAACCGACGCCGTGCAGACCGCCGGAGACTTTGTATCCGTTACCGCCGAACTTACCGCCGGCGTGCAGGACGGTCAGGACGACCGTCACGGTGGAGATGCCCATCTTTTCGTTCATGCCCACGGGGATACCGCGTCCGTTATCCTTGACGCTGATAACATTGCCCGGGAGTATCTCAACATCGATATTCGTGCAGAAGCCCGCGAGAGCTTCGTCTATGGAGTTGTCGACTATCTCATACACAAGGTGGTGCAGACCGCGCGGACCCGTCGAGCCGATGTACATACCGGGGCGCTTGCGGACCGCCTCAAGTCCCTCAAGAACCTGAATCTGGCTCGCGTCGTATTCCTCGGTGACCTTGGTGTTCATATCCTTGTCAAGCTCAATGTCTTCGTCGAGCACGAGCTCGTCCTGATTCTCGGCGTTCTCTTCAAGGATCTCGTTGTTCTCATTGTTATCCAAAGCTTTCATCCTCCTTCTCCAAAGCTCTTGCCACTAATCACTGATTTGCCAGGGTGGAGAACATATTCTTTTTCTTCTTTTTCTTTTTGGGCTTGTACTTCGGCGGATTTTCGAGCCTCATTCTCGCGCTCTTGGACTTCGCGAGATACTTGTTGACCTGGACAACGGGAGAGATCATGTCCGCGCTCATGTAGTCGACGCAGTTTGCGAGCAGATCCTGATCGTTGTTGAGCTCGCCGAGGACGGTGACGGCTATGATGCTCTGAATCTCGTTCGTGCCGTCGTCATAAATCTCGTTGAGGAGATTGAAGAGCTTCCTCATCTTCTGCGGGTCGTTCTCTTTTATGACCTTGATAACCACGGGAGCAGCGTGATTCTTGAAGAAATCCTCGGGCAGGAACTCGCCGTAGGTCTCAATATTCTTTCTGTATTCGTCGCGCAGCTCGGGATAGATAACACTCAGGCGGTTTGCGAATGTGTTCGCGTCATAGCACGCCTCGCCGCTCTTTGCCGCAGCTTTCGATACGGGGGTGGGGAGCTTCACTTTCTTTTTATCGACTGTGCCGTTCTTGCCGAAGCTTTCTTCGATAAGCTCGGCATACTCGTCCGAGATAAACTTGATGTCCTTGTCGTCGGCGGTCTCAACATCGAGCAGAGAGTGAGCGATCTTCGCGAAATCCGTCTCGTTTGCACCCTCTTTCTGCGCCCAGAGCAGGGCTATTTTGTTGTCGTAGTGCTCGATACGCAGAGCCTTGTTGTCGCCGGAAAAATCCATAACGGCGCGTCCGCTCGTGACGGAGACGGGGATACCGTCGGAGATATCTGCGGGAGTGGTGATTCTGAAGCCACACTTCGTGAGGGTCGGCTCGAGGTTCTTGTAGATGTCGTTCATCGCTATACGGATATCGATCATAACTGTTCTCCTTAAAAAATACTCTGCACAGAGTATATATCAGTCTGCCGAAAAAGTCTGCCGTTGCTCGGGGTCTCAAGGCTCCCCTGTGTAAGGGGAGCTGTCACGGCGAAGCCGTGGCTGAGGGGTTGTTGTAATGAAAGTTCAAAACAATCCCTCCGGCGCTCCGCGCCACCTCCCTTTGCACAAGGGAGGCTTTGATTCCCGAGAAACCAAAAACAGGTTTACCGACAAGCTGTTATATACTCTGCACAGAGTATATATTATATATACTAATATAATATATCATAATGTCGGCGCGTTTGCAATGCTCTAACAGAAAAATACTGCGCCCGTTTTCAAATAAAACGGGTTGACGAAAGGCGTATAACTGTGGTATTATAAAAAATCAAAAGAACGAGGTTTTTCATAGCCTCAGAGCAAGAAAGAAAAGGACTTTTCCGATGGAAAAAAAGGTGTTTATAAACATTGAGGACAGCCACTCCGGGCATGACGACAGCTACTCGTCGCAGACGAGCACGCAGGGCGTTCTGCGCCTGCTCGAAAACGGTTACGAGCTCTCATATGAAGAGCCTGCCGCCGAGATGGAGGGCTGCGTGACCACCCTGCTCATCGAGGACGGCGGACTCGTCACAATGACGAGAAACGGTGCATATACTACACAGATGGTCATGGAGCGCGGCAGGCGCCATGTCTGCCACTACGCGACACCGTTCGGCGATATGCTCCTCGGCATATTCGCTAAAAAGGTCGAGTCGTCCGTGACGGAGAATGGCGGAGAGCTGCTGCTCAACTACACTATCGATGTCAACGCGGATCTCGCCGCGTCGAACGAGCTGAAGATAACGGTCAGCGGACAGTAAAAAAGACGGTTTGCCCGCAGAAACTGCGGTTACACGAAAGGATGGATAAATTTTATGTCAGTGCTTGTAAAACAGGTCGAGGATAAGCTCTGCGAGCTTGTCAGGGACGCCGCGAAAAAGGCGATGGCGGCAGGTGAACTGCCCGAAGCCGAGCTCACGGATTTCAAGGTCGAAATCCCGGCGGACAGAAAAAACGGCGACTACTCCACGAACGCCGCCATGGCGTGGGCGAGAGCTTTCAGACGCGCGCCCGCTATGATAGCCGCGGTTATAACAAAGAACATTGACCTCGAGGGCACCGCATTCTCATCCTGCGAGGCGGCGGGTCCCGGATTCATAAACTTCCGTCTCGCCGACCGCTTCTATTCGGAGATTCTCATGGATATCCGCAAGAAGGGCAGCGACTACGGCCGCTCCGACTTCGGCAAGGGCGAAAAGGTAAATATCGAATTCGTCTCCGCCAATCCGACAGGTCCGATGCACATGGGCAACGCCCGCGGCGGCGCTCTGGGTGACTGCCTCGCGGCGGTCATGGACTTTGCGGGCTACGATGTCAGCCGCGAATTCTATATCAACGACGCCGGCAATCAGATAGACAAATTCGCCCTCTCGCTCGATATCCGCTATCAGCAGATATATAAGGGCGCCGACGCGCCCGAGCTGCCCGAGGACAGCTACCACGGAGAGGACATAGCCGTGCGCGCCAGGGAATTTGCCGATGTCTACGGCGACAAATATATCTCCGAGAGCGAGGAAGTCCGCCGCAAGGCGCTCGTCGATTTCGCGCTGCCGAAGAACATCGACTCGATGCACGAGATACTTTCAAAATACAGAATAGAATACGACACATGGTTCAAGGAGAGCACCCTGCACAACGGCACGGAGCTCCGCGATACAATAGAGCTGCTCAAAGAAAAGGGACTCACCTACGAGCTTGACGGCGCGCTGTGGTACAAGAACATCGAGGTTCAGACAAAGCGCCTGCTCGCCCAGGGCAAGACGCAGGAGGAGATCGACAAGCTCGGTCTCAAGGACGACGTGCTCATCCGCCAGAACGGCAACCCGACCTATTTCGCGGCGGATATCGCATATCACCGCAACAAGCTCGCCGTCAGAAAATTTGACAGGGCGATAGATGTCTGGGGTGCAGACCACCACGGTCATGTTGCCAGAATGAAGGGCGCGCTCGACGCGATAGGTCTTGACGGCGACAAGCTCGACATAATCCTCATGCAGCTCGTTCGCCTGACGAGAAACGGCGAAGTCGTGCGCATGTCCAAGCGCACCGGCAAGGCGATAACCCTCGTCGACCTGCTCGAAGAGATACCGATAGACGCGGTGCGTTTCTTCTTCAATCTCCGCGAACCCGCAACACAGATGGAGTTCGACCTCGATCTCGCCGTCGCCGAGAATTCGCAGAACCCGGTTTACTATTGCCAGTACGCCCACGCGAGAATTTGCAGCATCCTGAGGAAGCTCAAGGAGCAGGGCTGTGACATCCCCGAGTGCACGCCCGAGCAGCTCGACCTGCTCACCGCACCCGAGGAACGCGAGATAATCAGGCACTTAGCGTCGCTCACCGACGAGATTGCCCTCTCCGCCAAAAACTATGATCCCGCGCGCATCACGCGCTACTGCATCGACCTCGCGACCCTCTTCCACAAGTTCTATAACGCCTGCCGCGTCAACTGCGACGACAAGAACTTGAGTGCGGCGAGAATATATCTGTGCCTGTGCGTCAAAGAAGTTCTCAAGAACATCCTGACCCTGCTCAAGATAAGCGTACCGGAGAGAATGTAAAAAAACAGAATTATAAAAAATCATTCCGCAGTGGCCCGGCGTTCCTGCGGAATATTAAAATGCGGAGTTTTTCCTGCATACAAGCGGTGCAAGGCTGTAATCGAGCGATTGTAGGGGCAGATATTATCCGCCCGCGAAATTATCACAATTTTATTAGCATGCATTTGTAGGGTGCGGCGACTCGACGCACCGCTGCCGCGTGAGCGGCACGATAAAAATATGCCTCCCACTTTTGCGTCCAACTATAATTAAAACTTTTATACTTCTCGCGTTTCGGCATTTTCTTTTTATTTGAAAAAGAAAACGCCTGCAAAAGAAAAGCAAACTGTGCCCTCGCCACTTTAAATTGGCTTATCAAATACTGCGACTCGGCTATTGGAATCCTGATTAAAAACAGCAACTGCCAAGCGGCGTTTTAGCTTGATTAACGGTCAATCCGAACTGACAGCGAACAATGGCAACCGTTAACCTGTATCCACTTCCATGTATTCACTCAACTACCCCCGGAGGTTATCATGACAAAGCTTCTGATAAAACTCTTTATCAAGGACAGCGAAAAAACCGACGACCCTGCCGTGCGCTCGCGCTACGGCACACTCAGCGGCATCGTCGGCATACTGTGCAACATTCTGCTGACCGTCGCAAAGTTCATTGTCGGCTCGGCGACTGGCAGTATCGCCATAACCGCGGACGCCGCGAACAACCTCTCGGACGCTGGCTCGTCCGCCGTCACGCTCGTCAGCTTCCGTCTGGCAAATAAGCCCGCCGACGATGAGCACCCGTTCGGTCACGGCAGAATAGAATATGTCTGCGCGCTGATAGTCTCGTTTATTATCCTGCTCATGGGCGGCGAGCTGATCCGCTCGTCGGTAGACAAAATTCTTCACCCGGAGCCGCTCCAGTTCAGCATGACTGCACTCATAGTGCTCATCGCCTCGATCGGAGTCAAAATATGGATGGCGGTCTTCAACAGAAATATCGGCAAAAGGATAAACTCGACCGCCGTCGGAGCGGTCGTTATGGACAGCGTCAGCGACACCGCGGCGACGACTGTATCTATGATAGCCCTTATTCTCTCGAAATTTACCTCTGTGCCGCTTGACGGATACATGGGAATAGTAGTAGCCCTGTTTATCATCGCGACCGGAATAGGCATATTCAAGGACACGATGAACGAACTGCTCGGCGCGCCCGCTTCGCCGGAGACGGTGCAGGAGATTGAGAGCGACATTCTCTCATACGAGGGCGTTATCGGCGTCCACGACCTCATGGTTCATGACTACGGACCGGGCAGAATGTTCGCCTCCGCCCATGTCGAAGTGCCGTCCGACTGCGACATAATGGCGTGCCACGACACCATAGACCGCATCGAGCGCGACATAAAGAAGAAATTCGCCATAAACATTGTCCTGCATATGGATCCGATAGTCGTTGATGACGAGCATATAAACACCCTGCGCGAAAAGGTCGGCGAGCTGATAAAGGAAGTTGACCCGAGATTCACGATACACGACTTCAGAATGGTGGAAGGCCCTACGCACACCAACCTCATTTTCGACCTCGTCGTGCCACACAAATATCCGTTCACGAAAGGGCAGATAAAAGAGCTGATAAGCGACAAAATATCGACCGAGATCGGCGAGAATTACTACGCCGTTATGACCATAGAAAACAGCTTCGTCGAAGACGAGAGAAAGCGAGGGCAACATAATGGGAAACATTGAAAAGACTGAGCTTACCGTGATGTGCATGATCTGCGACGGCACGAAGATACTCGTGCAGGACAGAGTGAACAAGGACTGGCCGGGCGTAACCTTCCCCGGCGGCCATGTTGAGCCGGGTGAGGCGTTCACCGACGCCGTGCGCCGCGAGGTCAAAGAGGAGACGGGACTTGATATCTCCCGCCCGACGATATGCGGAATCAACGATTTTGTCCGCGACGACGGCACGCGGTACATAGTGCTGTTTTTCCGCGCCGACCGCTTCAGCGGCGAGCTCAAAAATTCCGCCGAGGGCAGAGTATTCTGGATCGAGCGCGACGAGCTGACGCAGTATAAGCTCTCGCAGGACTTCATCGACATGGTTCATGTCATGGAAAACCCGTCGCTGACCGAGTTTTTCTATGAGCGTGACGGCGAAAGCTGGAAGAAGAGAATAATATAAACCCGTGTTAAACACGGTATTCAAAGCAAAAAATCCTGCCTGCAGTTTTTCCGTGGGCAGGATTTTGCTTATAAATGTTGGATATGCCGCGGACAACCGCAAGAGCTGTCCCTGCAAAGCACGCGTCAATAGAATTGTTCAAAATTCGCCGGGCAAATGATATCCGCCACGCGTGATTGTGTTGATTTGCAATATTGCATGCTTGCCGATTGATGATATATGCAATAACGCAACCCCTATCTATCAAAAAAGGAGCGCATATGCGCTCCTTTACTTGGTTGTGCTGTTGTTTAGTCGAGGGTCTTGACGAGCTCTTTGAGATAAGCCTTGAAGCTCTCGCCGATTTCGGGATGCTTGAGAGCAACTTCGCAGTTTGCCTTCATAATGCCGAGCTTGTTGCCCATATCGTAACGGATTCCGTCGAAGTCATAAGCAACGAGGTCGCCTCTTGCGCCGAGCTCGCTCATGACGTCGGTCAAATAAAGCTCCTCGCCGGGCTTAACAGTAGTCAGTCCCTTTTCGAGCATACCGAACACCTCGGGCGGGAGAACGACTCTGCCGAGGATAGCATAGTTTGACATGACCTGCTCGGGGGTGGGCTTCTCGATGATCTTGTGGCAGCTCATTGCGCGTCCCTCAAGAGGAGTGACGTCGAGCGAGCAGTACATCGAAATGAGCTCATCGGGAACTTCCTTGACGCCGACAACGCCCTTGCCGTACTTCTCATATGCTCTGCACAGCTGAGCGGTTACCGGATCGTCGCTGACGGTGACATCGTCGCCGTAGAGAACAGCAAACGGCTCATCGCCGACGAAGCTCTTGCCGCAGAGGATAGCATGACCGAGACCCTTGGTCTCCTTCTGGCGGATGAAATATATGTTTGCAAGGTTTGCAACTGCCTTGACCTCTTCGTAAATCTTCTCCTTGTTCTTCTTGCCGGCAAGATTTGCCTCAAGCTCGAAAGAATGGTCGAAGTGATCCTCGATAACGCCCTTGCCTCGGTTGGTTATGATGAGTATATCCTCGATGCCCGCCGCAACAGCCTCTTCAACAAGATACTGGATAGCCGGCTTGTCGACTATGTTGAGCATCTCCTTCGGAACTGCCTTGGACGCGGGGAGAACTCTTGTGCCGAGACCTGCCGCAGGAATAATAGCCTTTTTGACTTTCATTTTGCACCAAACCTTTCTTTTATTTTATAAGCATCTCTACTAAATATAACAGCAGATTGTATACTATATAATAACCTATATAGCCCGTAAAAGCAAGTAAAATCGATGTTCCGCCCTTTCTCATCGTCGCCGCCTCAAACGCGCGATCGTCGGGGAACTCCGAGCGAAGCTTCTTGACCTTTGCCACTACGCTGCGCTTATAGAGGGGATTCGCGATAAATCCGG
This sequence comes from Oscillospiraceae bacterium, assembly GCA_003514385.1. Taxonomy (GTDB): domain Bacteria; phylum Bacillota; class Clostridia; order Oscillospirales; family Acutalibacteraceae; genus CAG-177. Next base: position 274,377 of record DOQR01000006.1, read on the forward strand.
CGACAATGTGCAGAACAATCTGTATGCCGATCATCGGAAGCACGGGCATCACCGCCGTCGCAGCGGTCTCAAGCGCCGTCGCCACATCCGCAGCCGGAGCCGAGGTGTATATCGCCTCCGAATACGCCTGATATGCGGTTGTGAACGCCTCAACTTTTGAAGTGAACGGCAGAGCCACGGCGAGCATCAGACCCATAAAAATGAGTCCCGCTTTCCAGAGCTTGCGGAAGAACAGCCAATAGGGGCTGAAGAAAAACGCCGCCCAGTTGAAGGTTATTTTCTTTTTGTCGTCCGCCATCGCCTTGAACTTCGGGATATATCTCGCGCTTGCCGACTGAACCGTGCAGGCGATATCCTTGACCTTCGCGCCGTCTATCTCGCTCTCCGGGTCTATAGTTACGCCGTAGAGGAACGGGTTGCCAGCCTCGCCCGCGTTGAAGAACGGGTTGAACGGCTGAGCGCCGCCCGCAGTCAGGGGCGCGCCGCAGTTTGTGCAGCTGAGCGAATTCGGATTATTTTCCGCGCCGCAAATGGGGCAGACCTGCGCACCCTGCTTATTTTCCGTCTGCTCCTCCGGCTGGGGCTCGGCTCTGTAACCGGCAGCCTCGGGCTGCCAGACATAGCCCTCGGCGTGGCGCGATGCGTTGACGCACTCGCCCCTCTCGTCCCAGCACGCGCGATGCTGAGGTGTGCCGCAGACCGGGCAGACGACTATATCGTCATCGTGATCGAAGCTCCTGCCGCAGGCAGGGCATTTCTGACCGTTTAAATCCATATTTTTTCCTTTCACCTTTCCGATGGATACTATTCTCCATCTTCCGTTTCGATTATATCACAAATACCAACGGTTATTGTAGACGAAATTGAGATAAATTTCAATTATTATGTGAACAAACAACGATTTTTAGCCGTTTTTTATTTTAACGGCAAAAAGCCTCCCGCATGGGGAGGCTTTGTCTATAATTTATAGTCCGCCGTCTCACTTCACATTTCTCCACAGCGTGCGGTCGAGAGAGCGGTACTGCACGGCCTGGGATATGTGGTCGGAGTTCACCGTTTCGCTGCCGTCGAGGTCGGCGACGGTGCGCGCGATGCGCAGTATTTTGTCATACGCCCTCGCGGACAGTTCGAGCTTTTCGAACACTCTTTCGAGCAGGATCATGCCCTCGGGAGTCGGGCGGCAGAATTTTTTCGTCTGCGCCGCGTCCATCTTTGCGTTGCATGAAATGCCGCTGCCCTTGAGACGCTCGGTTTGAATAGCTCGCGCCGCGTTGACGCGCTTTCTGATATCTGCGGAACACTCCTCCTGCGAAGTGCCGGACAGGCTCGCAAACTCAACGGGCGGCACCTCGATATGAATATCCAGCCTGTCGAGCAGGGGACCCGAAAGGCGCGAAAGATATCGCTGAACCGACTGCTGGGTGCAGGTGCATCGGCGGGTCGGGTGGCCGTAATATCCGCAGGGGCACGGATTCATCGCGCAGACTATCATCGCCGAGCACGGGTACGACAGCGACGCGGAGACGCGCGAAATTGTTATTTTTGAGTCCTCCATCGGCTGGCGCAGAACCTCCATCGCCTGGCGCGAAAACTCCGGCAGCTCGTCTAAAAACAGAACGCCGTTGTGCGCCAATGATATCTCGCCCGGGCGCGGAATGGTGCCGCCGCCGGAAAGTCCTGCGGGCGAAACGGTATGGTGCGGTGAGCGAAACGGACGTTGGGTCATCAGAGATACGCCCTCGGGCAACGCGCCCGCGACGGAATAGAGCTTGGTCGTTTCAAGGCTCTCTTCAAATGTCATGTCCGGCAAAATAGACGGCAGACGTTTTGCGAGCATACTTTTGCCCGAGCCGGGCGGGCCGACCATGATTATATTGTGACCGCCTGCGGCGGCTATCTCGAGCGCGCGTTTTACCTCCGCCTGACCTCTGACATCGCGGAAGTCCGGCGCAAATTCGTCCGGCGCGTAGCTATCCCTGAAATCGTCGAACTTCGCGGGAGCTATTGTCTCCTCGAAGCGCAGGTGCCTTATCAGCTGCTCGACGCTTCGCACGGGTATAACCTCGATGCCCTGAACGACCGAGCTTTCTGCCGCGTTCTCCGTCGGGACAAATACAGTTTTTATTCCGTTCTTTGCGGCGGTTATTACCATGGGCAGCGCGCCGTCGACGCGGCGGACGAGCCCGTCGAGTGCGACTTCGCCGATGAACGCCATATTGTCGGAGTCAAAGTTTATCTGCCTGCCGGCTTTGAGCAGAGCCATGAGAATCGGCAGATCGTATACCGAGCCCTCCTTGCGCGTGTCCGCAGGAGCCAGGTTCACCGTGATGCGGCTGACGGGGAAGGCAAATCCCGTGTTCTTTATCGCCGAACGGACTCTGTTTTTCGCCTCGCTTATCGCGGCGTCGGGCAGTCCGACTATATCAAATCTCGGCAGCCCCTGTGAGAGATCCGCCTCGACCTGAACCATGTAGCTGTCCATGCCGAAAAGCCCCATGCTGTTTATCCGTGCAAACAAATTCATACCCCCAGTTGCCAAATGAAAAGTCCCCCGAGCTGCCTCGGAGGACTCACTTCAGTTTTTGTTAGTCTGCCTCGGCAGTGGTTGTGGTCGAAGGATCGGTCCAGTCCATCTCGTACTTGTCGCCGTAGGTGTACTCGAACGAGCAGGGAAGAGTGCCTATCTCGGCAAGGGTGCCCTCGCCGGTTATCGTGGTCGTGATCTTCTCGGTTCTTATGTACTCGACGGAAGCAACGGTGTTGTCCTTCGTGTTGATGACGCAGATTATCTTGCACTCGGTGTAGGTCAAGGATTCGATATCGGTGAAGCTAAGGTAGCCCTTGAGCTTCTCTCTGAACTCCTTGACTGCCGCCGCTCTGTCTTCTTCGGAGCCGAGGTTGAACGCCTTCTTGACGAGGTCGACGCTGGGCTCTTTGATGACGAGAGTCAGGGTGCGCTGGCTGTTGTCGTCGTTTGCCTCTATCTCTGCGGACTCAACATCCGCCGCGGTGAGGCGGCTCGACCAGCTCTCGCCGGATACGGGGAAGAGTGCGGTCAGATCGTCGCCGTACTTTGTCTCGGCGTTTCTGCTCTCTTCAAAAGCTTTCTTCGTGCCGTCGAAGATGAACTTCTTGAGCGTGGGAACGGACTTTTCGAGCAGGGTGTTGCGCTCGCCGTCCTCTGTGCCGCAGATAACGTTCGAGACGTTCTCCGTGCTCTGGAATTTCTTAACAGCGGGCTTCTTGACCTTGACGGCGTTTATGACGCTGTTGTAGTAGTTGACCATTGCCTCTTTGCCAACGGGCATCTCGGACATCGCGGCGACAGTGGTCTCCTCAGTGTCGGTAGTGCCGGCATCGCAAGCCGCGAACGAGAAGAACATTGCGGCCACAAGCACGAGCGCGCATACGGCATAGATCTTTTTCTTCATGAAGGTTAAATCCCCTTTCGTTTTTAAAGCGGAAGCGCACAAAATCGAATTATGCTGCGCCGCAGTTCCGCTGCTCTTTAGACTGAATTATTATAACATATTAATTTGAATTATTACAGTAAAAATTAACAGTGCCGCCTATTTTTGTTATAATTATTGAAAAACAGGCGGCATATTTGGTTATAATATACAAACAATCAGTTTGAAAGACCCTTTTCGTCGAAGAGGAATGCAGTCTCGAGCGCAACGCCGAGCACGGCTTCAATAGTCTTTATGTCAAGATTATCCGCGGTGTCGAGTCTCGTGTGATAATATCTTGCGGGGGCGGGATCCATTGCGGCTATCGAAACAGCCTTCATGCCCGACTGGGTGACTGCGGCGGCGTCGGTCGCGCCAAAGAAAACGCTCTTATAGGGCATATCGAGTCCGTTCTGCTTTGCAGCCTCTTTGACAAGCGCGCACGCACTCTCGTCGTTCTTGACGGTACCGGTGAGGTCGCGCGAATATATCGCCATAAAATCGTAGTCGCGGATGGTATCGAGACCGACAAACACGGTTTCAACATCGCCGAGCTCGTCCTTGTGCGCCTTGCAGAACGCCTTTGCGCCGCGAAGTCCCGCTTCCTCTGAGCCTGTGAGCACTACCCAGACCTCGGTGTTTTCAAAGCGGATGTCGTGGTGCTGCATATATTTGACGACCGCCATTGAGATAAAGCAGCCGGTCAGGTTGTCGTTCGCGCCCATGACGGGTCTTTTCTTGTTTTCAAAGAAGAGCGCGACGAAGAGGATCGGGATCCAGGCGAGGAAAACATATCTCAGGATGTTGAGCGCGCCGTCTTCAGCTATAGAAAATCCGTGGCCTGCGGCGATAGCCCAGATGTTGAGCACGAGCCCGAGCAGAATGCCGACGAAGCTCAGACCGATTATCGGAACGAGCAGCTTCGAGCCGCCGTAATAGGTGAATCTCCACTCATTCGCGCTGTCCGAATGGCCGGAGAAAATTATGCGGCGCTTGACTTCGCCCTTCGGTTTTCTGACGGCGACGACATTATGCGACGTCTTTTTGGGGAAGAAGGGGTCGAGCATCTTTTTGTAGAGCAGGAACTCCACGATTGCGAATATCAGCGAGAGTGCGCTGAGAACCAGCGATATGACGCTCATGCCAAAGAAGAAGAGGACTATCGCGGCGATCATCATTATGCCGTCCGTGAGTATCCAGCCGAGAAACGCGCCGGGATGCACGTCGAAAGGCTCGATTTCAACCTTGTCGCACGCGCCGTCGAGCTCGGCCGCCATGAGCTTCTGAGCCTCATGCTCCTGCTCGCTGCCGGCGGGTCTGGGACCGACATCCTTGCAGATCTTTTTGATTCCGCGAACCGAGAAATTCGTCATCTCTCTGAGCGCGGACGGATAGTTTTTTACACTGTCCTGAGCTTTCATGATAAGACTCCTTTCGTCTTTTGAATTCCGCCGCGAGTTTGACACGGCAGATTTATTGTGATATATTTGTGTCGCAGCCGTAGGGCTGTTGAAACCTTTATGGGAGATATGGAAAATGAAGAAAAATATACGCTCGATACTTGCGGTTATCCTCGCGGTAATACTCGTCGCGCTCGTCGGCACATACGCTATTCTCAAAGTCCGCTCGAAGGACAGCAAAACGCCGGCTGAAACTTCAAGCGAGTCGCAGTCCGAATCGGCGCAGAGCACCGCGCCCGAGTCAACCTCGCAGGAGACCGCGACGCAGACCGAAAAGACAACAACTCAGCAGACCACAAAAGCCTCCACAAGCGGGGTCACGGAATATGCATACGCATACGCGGGATTCTCGCCGAAGGTGACGAAGATAGACGAATCGAAATGGTATCTGACCCTCGTCAACCGCGACTATATTCTGCCCGCGGACTACACGGTCAAGACCGCAAAGACCGTTGTTGACATCTACGGCGGATATGACTACGGACTGCTTGACTACCGCGTCGCTCCGCACTATATAGAGATGTATAATGCGGCGCTCGAGGACGGAATAAAGCTCTCGCCCCTGTCGGGCTACCGCTCGATAGCGCATCAGAAGAGAAACTTCGAGGCGCGCATCAGCCTTTATATGAAGCAGGGCTACAGCAAGAAGCAGGCGACGATAATGGCGTCGGAGATAATCCTGCCGCCGCAGACGAGCGAGCACAATGCGGGGCTCTGCATGGACATTCTCTCGATATACGAGAGCTTCGAGAACACGAAAGAATACAGATGGCTCCAGGCGCACGCCGCGGACTACGGCTTCGTGCTCAGATATCCCAAGGACAAACAGAGCATCACGAACATCACATTTGAACCGTGGCACTGGCGTTATGTCGGCGTCGAAGCCGCCAAAGAGATGAAGGCGAAAAACCTGTGCCTCGAGGAGTACCTCGGAGTGGCATAAAACAAAATAGTATGATATCAATGAGCTGCCCGGAGAACCCCTCCGAGGCGGCTTTTTGATTTGCTAAAAGTAACAAGTAAAAATATAAGACAGTAGGGGCGGATATCATCCGCCCGCGAAGTTTGCACAATTTTTAAACAGCGCACTTCGTAGGGACAGCCCTTGCGGCTGTCCGCTATCGGCGCAGCTATTGGAACTTGTTCGTCGAGATTTATTGAGTCATCGGCTTTACCCTTACAAAGTGTAAAAAACCGCCACCTACAAATAAAGCCGCAATATGCGGCTCATTTTTCTTCCTTATGGTTCATTCCGCCCTCGACAACGTCCTTGCCCGTGAGCACGACCCAGATGGTGCGGAAGAATATTTTTGCATCGAACAAGAGCGACCTACGCTCGATATATTCGCGGTCATATTCCGCCTTTTCCTCGTCGGAGAGGCAGTCTCTGCCGTTGACCTGCGCCCAGCCGGTCAGCCCCGGGCGAACGGAATATACTCCGTATTCGCGGCGAAGCTCGCGGATGTGGCTCTCTTCGGGGATCAGCGGGCGCGGACCGATGAAGCTCATGTCGCCCGCGAGAACGTTGAACAGCTGCGGCAGTTCGTCGAGGCTTGTCCTGCGCAGGAACTTGCCCGAACGGGTGATAAACTCATCCGACTGTTCAAAATCGGCGGTCGAAAGATTCGGCGCACCGTTTTTCATCGTGCGGAATTTTTTGATTTTGAACAGCTCGTCGCCCTTACCGACCCTATTTTGTCTGAACACGACAGGCAGACCGTCATCACAGATTATTATCAGGCAGATAATAAGCATCAGCGGAGACAGAAAGATGATAGCCAGCAGGCTGAGCAAAACGTCCAGGAAACGCTTCATTAAACAGAACACGCCTTTCATTTATTGCAGATACGGCACAGCGTCAACGGCTGCCCCAGAAAATATAGTCGCTGATAAGCACCGCACGCACGGGTGCGCCTTCGAGTCCGCCGAGCTTCACGGGGGCTGCAAAGAGATAATAGTCGCCGGGGGCAACCTCGCTCAGGTCAAGTCCCTCGAGCACGCAGATTCCTGCGCCCAAGAACGCCTTGTGCGGCGCTACCTGGTCGCCCTTTATGCCGACGGAGAGGGAATCCGTTCCGATGAGCCTGAGCCCGATGTCGGCGAGCTCATCCGCGGCGCTGCTGTGAAAATAAGCCTTGCCGCCGCCCTTTATGAGCAGGCGCTCGCATTTCTGCGGGAACTTTTCGTTGATATCCTCGCCCGTTATCGCGCCCTCAGGCACCTCGATGACCGTGCACGGACCGATAAACGGCTCGAGCGGCACTTCGTCGATGCTCGCGCCGCCGTCAATGAAATGCAGGGGCGCATCGGCATGGGTGCCGGTGTGCACGCATGAGAAGAGCGTGGACAGATTGCAGCTCGAATTTTCTCCTATCCGGCTGACGAACTCCGCATGCGGCAGAGGGTCGCCCGGATATATTTCGGTTTTGAGCGCGTCGCGCGAAATGTCGATAATGTTCATTTTATCAATCCTGATTCTTGAGCGACTCCATCTTGAGATAAGCGTTGATAAAGCCGTCTATGTCGCCGTCCATAACGGCGTTGATGTTGCCGTTTTCAAAGCCGGTGCGGTGATCCTTGGCGAGGGTGTAGGGCATAAAGACATAGGAGCGGATCTGGCTGCCCCAGCCGATCTCTTTCTGGTCGCCCTTGATATCCTCGATTTTGTCAAGATGCTCGCGCTCTTTTATCTCGAGGAGCTTCGATTTGAGCATTCTCATCGCAACCTCGCGGTTCTGATGCTGGCTGCGCTCGATCTGGCAGGAGACGACTATACCGGTCGGGATATGCGTTATACGCACGGCGGACGAGGTCTTGTTGACCTTTTGACCGCCCGCGCCGCTCGCGCGGTAGGTGTCGACCTTCAGATCGTCGGGATTTATTTCAACTTCTATATTGTCATCGATTTCGGGCATGACTTCGAGGGAAGCGAAAGATGTGTGTCTGCGTCCCGATGAGTCGAACGGGGAGACACGGACAAGGCGGTGAACGCCCATCTCGCCCTTGAGATAGCCGTATGCATTCTCGCCCTCGACAAGCAGAACTGCGGATTTGAGACCCGCCTCGTCGCCGTCAAGGAAGTCGAGCATGCTGACCTTGAAGTCGTGCTTCTCGCCCCAGTGCTGATACATACGGACGAGCATCTGCGTCCAGTCCTGCGCCTCGGTTCCGCCCGCGCCCGCGTGGAAAGTCAGCAGTGCGTTCTTCGCATCGTATTCGCCGTTCAGAAGCGTGCTGAGGGTCTGCTTCTCGAGCTCGTCCTCAAATTTTGTAACGCCCTCGCGGCACTCGTCGAACATGGAGAGATCCTCCTCCTCGTCGGCGAGCTCTATAAGGGTCATCGTGTCGTCAAAAGCGGTCTCGAGCGAAGTATAAGCCGCGACCTTATTTTTAAGCTGGCTTATTCTCTGGAGCACCTTCTGCGAATTTTCGATATCGCCCCAGAACTCCTCTGTGGCGGTCTGCTCCTCAAGCTTCGCAATCTCTTCTTTAAGTGCGTCGAGACCGAGAGCCTCGCGCAGCTCGGAGAGCTTCTGTTTATTATCGTTGAGCTCAAGTCTCAACTCTTCAAATTGCAGCATACAAAAACCTCGTTATCAAAAAAGTTAATTTTATACACATAACATTATACAAAAAGCAGCACGCAAAGTAAAGCAAAAATTGATATGACGCGCAAAACAGAATATTTTGCCGCCTGCCAAAAGTATTGACTCGCCGCAAAATTATATTCTATAATATGTTTACGATAATTTTGCAAAACAGGGAGAGCTTTTTACCCCTCAACCGGCGGTAAATTGCCCCAAAAACGGCGACTTGACTGACACTCCCGTGACAAATACGGCGGGCGGTGCTATGATACGCAGCGGAGGTGATCGAAATGGTCAACAAATCAACATTCGGTCAGTTTTTGCGTCAAAAGCGAAACGAAAAGGGGATGACCCAAAAGGAGCTCGCCGAAAAACTTTTTCTCAGCGAATCCGCAATATCAAAATGGGAGAAGGGCAAAAGCTATCCCGACATAACAATGATACCCGATATCTGTTCGGTGCTCGATATTTCGGAGCATGAGCTGATAAGCGGCGCGAACGACACGGAGTATCACGAGATGAAACGTGACGCGCGCATATTCAGGAAGCTGACCGGGACATTCTTCTGGGGCTTCACGGGCGCGTATGCACTGGCGCTTATTATATGTTTCATATGCGACCTCGCGGTGAATCACAGATTCACTTTCTTCCCCGTGGTTTTCGGCAGTCTGTTGACGGCGTTTTCGTTCGTCCCGACATTCACGCGCTTTACCGAAAAGCATAAGCTCGCGGTATTTTCCGGCTCGACCTATCTCTCGCTCGTCCTGCTCTTTGTCATCTGCTGCGCAAAATACGGGCAGAATTGGTTCGGCGCCGCCGCACTCGGCACTCTGCTCGGATATATCGCGGTGTTCGCGCCGTTTTTACTCAGGCGCTATATGCCCGCAAGGGGACGCAGATTTATTCCCGCCGTATACTTTTTGCTGTTCTTCGCCTGCCTCGCCCTGCTCATTTGGGCGGTAAGAATAACTGCGGTGTTCAATCTTTCGGGCGCTCTGCTCATTGTGCTCTATTCATTTATTCCGTTCGCGGTGACTGCCGTCATGCATATTATCTGCAAGCACCCGCTGATAAACGCCTCGGTCGATGTCCTCGCGTTCGGCTCGGTTATATATGCCCTGCCTGAATTTTTAACGCTTCTGTTCGGCAGCGCGGAGGGCGCAAGCTACGCCGTGAACTTTGCCGACTGGGCGCATTTCGCAAACGGCAATGTATATCTGCTCATTTTAATATCCACGCTCGCGGTTTCAGTATCATTGCTCGCGGCAGGTATCGCAAAACTGCGCCGCACGCGTTGACACATGGCAGATTATGTAATATAATATACCAAAATCGTGTGGATTTTTCCGAACCTGACGGGTTTATTTTTCGCCATGCACCTTTTCGGTGCGTGGCTTTTTTGATGAAAAGAGGGGTTATTTTGCAAAACAGGAAGCTGAAAATTCCGAGCGAGGTCGTTTATATCCTCGCCGTCGCGCTGCTCTCGCTCGCGGTCGCAATGCTCACGGCGGCAAACTTCGGCGTGTCGATGATAGTCGCGCCGGCATATCTTCTGAGCCTGAAAGTCGGAATTCTCACATTCGGCCAGGCGGAATATGTCATTCAGGCGGGGCTGTTTATTATCTTCTGCATCGTCATGCGCGGATTCAGGGCGGTGTATCTCTCGTCGTTCGTGACCTGCCTTATCTACGGCGCGGCGCTCGATCTCTGGAGGTGCATCCCGTTCTTTAATCCTAATGTCACCACGCCCGGGAGCATGTCCATGCCGATAAGAATACTTCTTTTTATCTTCGGCGTGCTGCTGACCTCGTTCTCGGTCGCGATGTTTTACAAAACCTATCTCTATCCGCAGGTCTACGACTTTTTCGTCAAGGGCGTCAGCGGAAAGTTCGGCATAAAGCTGTCGCGATTCAAGACCTGCTTCGATTTATCCTGCCTCGCGGTGGCGGCGATAATGTCGCTCGCGTTTTTCAGGCGCTTTGAGGGCATCGGCTGGGGCACGCTCGTTATCGCCTCGATAAACGGTACGATAATCGGCTTTTTCTGCCGCCTGTTTGATAAATATTTCGACTTCCCGCCGCTGTTCAAAAAATTCGCCGCTCATTTTGAGCTCGACAAAAAGCAGTGACATATTTTCCCGCAGGGGAGTTTTCTTCACAAAAAAGCTTGATTTTTACCCCTTGACTGCACGCCCCGCAGAGTGCATTATATATTTGACGAGATAAAATTAATTCACGGGAGGAGACATAAAATGAGCACATTCCCCGATGTAAAGAAAAATTTCGGCTTCGGCTGCATGAGACTGCCCATGGACGGCGAAAAAGTAGATTACGCCGAATTCACAAAGATGGTTGACGAGTTCATGGCACAGGGCTTCAACTATTTCGACACCGCACGCGTCTACATCGGCGGTCAGGGCGAGACGGCGATACGCGACTGCGTCGTAAAGCGCTATCCCCGCGACAGCTTCATTCTCACCGACAAGCTCTCCGATTCGCTGTTTAACAGCGAGGACGAGATACGCCCGCTGTTTGAAAAGCAGCTCGAGAGCTGCGGAGTGGACTACTTCGACTTCTACCTCCTGCACTCGCAGACGAAGTCGACATTTGAAAAATACAAGAAGCTGCACGCCTATGAGCACGCGTTCGAGCTGAAAAAAGAGGGCAAGGTAAAGCACGTCGGCTTCTCGTTCCACGACACCGCCGACGTACTCGACGAGATGCTTAACGAATACCCGGAGATTGAGGTGGTTCAGATCCAGCTCAACTACATCGACTTCGACGATCCCGCCGTTCAGGCGCGCCTGTGCTACGAGGTCTGCCGCAAGCACAACAAGCCCGTAATAGTCATGGAGCCTGTCAAGGGCGGAAAACTCGCCGACATTCCCGAGCAGGGCAAGGCTATATTCGACGCTCTTCACGGCGGCAGCCCGGCGAGCTACGCGATACGTTACGCAGCGGATTTCGACGGCGTATTCATGGTGCTCTCCGGCATGAGCAGCTTAGAGCAGATGAACGACAACCTGTCGTTTATGAAGGACTTTAAGCCCCTGAGCCACGAGGAGAGACGGGCGATAGCGGAGGTCTGCGACGTCATACGCGCGACCCACACCATCCCCTGCACCGCGTGCCGCTACTGCACGGACGGCTGCCCGAAGCACATTCTCATCCCCGACCTGTTCTCGTGCATGAACGCAAAGCAGCTCTGCCGCGACTGGAACTCGGACTGCTACTATGAGGTCTACACCGAGAATCACGGCAAAGCGTCGGACTGCATCGGCTGCGGAAAGTGCGAGCACTCGTGCCCTCAGCACCTGCCCATACGCGAGCTGCTCAGGGAGGTTGCAAAAACCTTTGAGAGCGAAGAGGCAGAATAAGTTTTCGCTCAGAAGAGAATATAAAAACCGACCGCTTCGGTTTCCCATCGCGGTCGGTTTTTGTAATTTTATTGAAATAGGCAATCCGACAAAATTGAATTTATCTCTGCATTCGCAGATCTCGTGGGTGTTTTTGTTCTTGTCTTGGGGTTTACCTGCAATAGATGTCAATCGCCTTTGCCGCGAACGAGGCTGTGCCCTCGCCACCGTCAGCTCTTCAAGCAGAGCGCCGAGCTGCATGATAAACGCAACTTCGCCCGCAGCAAAAATCTCGCCGATGCAGATAGACGCTATGAGCGCCATTGAGACGAGCACATCCGCCGCCGTCTTTGAGCTCGACTGCGTATAGCCCTACGCCCTCTTCGCGGTAGCGGCGCAGCTGATTATCGAGCCATGCCTGCACTTCGCCGTCCGAAAAAGCGCCTTCGTAGGTGTACATTGTTTTTTCGTCCTGCAATATTCCGCACAGATTGAAATAATCATTCCGATTGAATTTTCTCAGCACGAGCCTATCGGTTTGAGCAAAAATTTCTTTATTCATCTGCATTTTTCATGTTCCTGCGGACGTGTTCTTTTATCGCCGAAAACGACTCGTCGCTGATGTCGTGCTCCATTTTGCACGCATCTTCGGCGGCAGTCTTTTCGTCAACGCCGAGACGGACGAGGAACTTCGAGAGCAGGGTGTGGCGCTCATATATTTTCTTTGCCACATCGAGCCCCGATTCGGTGAGGGTCAGATACCCGTCCTTGTCCATGAGAAGATAGCCGCCCTGTTTGAGAAGTCCGACAGCGCGGCTGACGCTCGGCTTTGAAAATCCCATATATTCGGCGACATCGAGCGAGCGCACAACGCCGTTTTTTGAAAGCACATAGACGGTTTCGAGATACATTTCGCCCGATTCCTGAAGATGCATATCTGTTCCTCCCTTTTAGGTGTGTATATTGTTATATATTAAAGGTATGATATCACTTCACTTAGGAAAAATCAAGGGCGGGAAGATATGTATGAAATGTCCAAAGCAGGCGGTTAGCATAAGCTAATCATTTGTGGATGTCGCCGAAATTGCGTTTTACGGCAAAAAATTGAAAAAAGCCTATTGACAGGGAACAACTATAGGAGTACCATATATCACGGTTAGCGGGTGCTAATCAATTTTAAAGCCCCAAGGTTAGCGTATGCTAATTCCAGAAATACAAAAGAGGAAGAGGGACTCAATATGATGCCTTTGATGTTCGCACAGGTCGGCGAAGAGAATATCATCAAGAAGATAGGCGGCAGCCCGGAAGTAAAACAGCATCTCGAAAATCTCGGATTTGTCGTCGGCGGCACTGTAAAGGTAGTCAACGCCCTGGGCGGAAATGTTATAGTCAACGTCAAGGAGTCGCGCGTTGCCATCAGCGAAGAGATGGCGAAGAAAATCATGATATGACGGCGCTGCGGCGCAGTACATATACCAAATGAATAAAATTGCACAAAAGGAGGATATAAGCAATGAAAACTCTCAGGCAGGCTAAGATCGGCGAAACGGTCAAGGTAGTCAAGCTCCACGGAGAGGGCGCAACAAAGCGCCGCATCATGGACATGGGACTGACCAAGGGCGTGGAGGTCTATATCCGTAAGGTCGCGCCTCTCGGCGATCCGGTCGAGATCACGGTGCGCGGCTATGAGCTCTCGCTCAGAAAGGCCGACGCGGACATGATCGAGGTCGAATAAGACCCCGCGCAGAAAAGCTGATATAATTTCAAGAAAGAGAGGCTATCAAAATGGATTTACGCATTGCTCTTGCGGGTAACCCCAACAGCGGTAAAACCACATTGTTCAACGCTCTCACCGGTTCGAACCAGTTCGTCGGTAACTGGCCGGGCGTTACGGTTGAGAAAAAAGAAGGAAAACTCAAAAAGCATGACGGCGTTATCATCACCGACCTTCCCGGTATCTACTCGCTCTCGCCCTACACCCTTGAGGAAGTCGTCGCGAGAAACTATCTTATCGATGAGCGCCCCGACGCTATACTTAACATAATCGACGGTACGAACCTCGAAAGAAACCTCTATCTCACCACCCAGCTGACCGAGCTCGGCATCCCCGTTGTTATCGCCATCAACATGATGGACGTCGTCAAGAAGAACGGCGACAAGATAAACGTTGATGAGCTCTCCCGCCAGCTCGGCTGCAAGATAGTTGAGATCTCCGCCCTTAAAGGTGACGGAGTCATGGACGCTGCCGAGGCTGCCATCGAGGCTGCAAAGAGCACCAAGACCGTTCCGATGCATACATTTGAAGGCTCCGTCGAGCACGCTCTCGCGCACATTGAAGAGGCCGCCGTCCACGGACTCCCCGAGGAGCAGCAGAGATGGTACGCTATCAAAATCTTCGAGCGCGACGACAAGGTTCTTGCAAAGCTCAATCTCGACAAGGCGACCCTTGAGCACATCGAGGGCGACATTCAGGCAGTTGAGAAAGAGATGGATGACGACGCAGAGTCCATCATCACGAATGAGAGATATATCTATATCGCATCTATCATAAAAGCCTGCTACAAAAAGAAAAACGTCGGTCAGCTCTCGACCTCCGACAAGATCGATAAGGTCGTCACAAACCGCTGGCTCGGACTTCCGATATTTGCAGTTATCATGTTCCTCGTCTACTACATCTCCATGGTCACTGTCGGCTCGTTCGCGACCGACTGGATGAACGACGGAGTGTTCGGCGACGGCTGGCACCTGCTCGGCATCGGCTCGAAGGCCTATTCGACCGACGCTGACGACTACACCGCCGCTACCGAGGCTGTCAGAGCATTCACCGGCATTGATTTCGGCGCAGAAGATTTCGACGCCGACAAGGCTCTCGCCGAGATGAAAGCCTATCAGCCCACAGCGGACACCGCAACGGTTGATGTTGAGGATGAAGAGACCCTCGCCGTCAACGCCATGACCGCTTATTATTCGGCAATCCCCGCAAACCTCTCCAAGGCTGACAAAGAAGCAACAGTAGGCATGACCTATGTTGACGCTGTCAAGTACCTTGAAGAGAAGGGCTTCGACGAGCCCGATCCCGCCGCTTACGGCGTGTGGGTACCCGGCATCCCGGTTCTCGTCGGCGAAGGACTTGAAAAAGTCGGCGCGGCCGACTGGCTCAGCGGTCTCATCAACGACGGCATCGTAGCCGGCGTCGGCGCTGTCCTCGGCTTCGTTCCCCAGATGCTCGTCCTGTTCCTGCTCCTCGCATTCCTTGAGGCGTGCGGCTACATGGCTCGTATCGCATTCGTCCTTGACCGTATATTCCGCAAGTTCGGTCTCTCCGGCAAATCCTTCATACCGATGCTTATCGGCACCGGCTGCGGCGTTCCCGGAATCATGGCTTCGCGTACAATTGAAAATGAGCGCGACCGCCGTATGACCATAATGACAACAACTTTCATCCCCTGCGGCGCTAAGGTACCGTTCATCGCCATGATCGCAGGCGCGCTCTTCGGCGGCTCCGCTCTGGTATCGACCTCCGCTTACTTCATCGGCATGGCGGCTATCATCTGCTCGGGCATCATGCTCAAGAAGACAAAGATGTTCTCCGGTGATCCTGCTCCGTTCGTTATGGAGCTTCCCGCCTATCACTGGCCGACCCTCAAGAACGTCCTCCGCTCCATGTGGGAGCGCGGCTGGTCCTTCATCAAGAAGGCCGGAACGATCATCCTTCTTTCAACTATCGTTGTCTGGTTCACCTCTTACTTCGGCTTCGTAGACGGCCACTTCGGAATGCTTGCAGAGGATCAGCTTGATCAGTCCCTGCTCGCAAAGGTCGGCTCGGCTATCGCCTGGATCTTCGTTCCGCTCGGCTGGGGCAACTGGCAGGCTACCGTCGCTTCGATCACCGGACTTGTCGCAAAGGAGAACATCGTCGGTACGATGGGCATCCTCTACGGCGCAGAGGGCAACGTTTATGCAACCCTTGCAAAGGCGTTCACCGGCATAACCGCTTATTCGTTCCTCGTCTTCAACCTTCTGTGCGCTCCCTGCTTCGCAGCTATCGGCGCTATCAAGCGTGAGATGAACAGCGCAAAGTGGACCTGGTTCGCAATCGGCTATCAGTGCGGCTTCGCCTATGTTATCTCCCTTATGATAAATCAGTTCGGCAACCTCTTCACCGGCAACATCCACGGCGCAGTTGATATCGTAAGCCTTGTGTTCGCGTTCATCTTCCTCGCCCTGATAATCTTCATGCTCGTGCGTCCTTACAAGGAAGCTACGAAGCTGACCTCCGATGTAAAGGTTACGAAATAAAGCAAAACACAATCTGTGAAAGGAGTCTTTTCAAATGCTCGCGTGGTTATCAAAGAATATTGCAACCATTATAATATGCCTTGTGCTTGCCGTTATCGTGGCGCTGATAATATTCAGCCTCGTAAAAAATAAGAAAAAAGGCAAATCCTCCTGCGGCTGCAACTGTGCCCACTGTGCTATGGCAGGCTCCTGCCACAGCGCGAATCAGCAAAAGGGCAAAAAACGCAGCTGATAAGCACAACAGAACAGAAAAAAGGACGCAGTGCAAACTGCGTCCTTTTGGCATATTCCGGTGGATTTTTCCGCGCTTTGCTGATATAATCAAAGAAACCGCTCATATCGGAGGTGCGTAGATTGATATTTCAATTCGGCGAATACAAAATCGATGTTGATGTTGAAAAGACGAAGCAATTTTATAACCGCGCCAAAACGGTCAGCGAGGAATGCCAATGCGACGGGTGTCTTAACTTCGAGAGAGCCGTCGACGAACTTTCGCAGAATATCCGGGACTTTTTTTCCGCGCTCGGCGTTGACATGAAAAAAATCTGCGAATGTTATGTCTATTGCGCCAAAGACGAAAACACGCTGTATTACGGTGGCTTTTGCCACATCTGCGGAACTTTACTCAGCGGCAAAAGCGCATGGAAACCGACGAGTGACTCAACAGCTTGTTGGGACGAAAAAGCAACATATCCGCTCTCGCCAAATTTCGTAATTTCATTCAGCGACCGTATCGACATGTTGGAACCGGATTTTCCGCTCCCTGTCGTTCAGCTCGACTTCGATGCGGATATCCCGTGGGTGCTCGGAAAGAGAAACAGCTATATTGACGAATAATGAGGCGAAAAAATGAGCAAATACAACGCACTTTGGGAATATGTCAAAAACAGCGGCGCGCAGTCGCTGAAGCTCACTTTTGATGAAATACAAAATATAGCTGGCGTGCCGATAGACCACTCGTTTCTGAACTTCAAAAAGGAGCTTGCGGATTACGACTATCGGGTCGGAAAAATCTCAATGAAAGAGAAGACCGTGAGTTTTGAGAAAGAATAAAATTGTGCGAACTTCGCGGGCGGATAACATCAGCTTCAGCAAGGTTGTGATGATTTCCAATATTACGGCGGTTGACCGTTGCCGATACTTATATCCGCAAATTCCTATCCGCCTAATACTCACAGCCCATCAGCAGCCTTTCACCTCCTCCGAGCATTTACATCCCGAAAAAAGCATGCTATAATTCAACCGTAAAACTACGGGGAGAGATGAAAAATGGTAAGATTGGCATCGGTCGGCGATGCGGGAGAGCTTGAGCGCCTCAATGCAGAGTTCAACGGCAAGGGCAAGACTACGGAAGAAAGCATTCGCGCCTCGCTTCTTACAAACAGGCGCGAGGTTGTCATCGTTGCGGACGGCAACGGAGGACGGCTCGCCGGCTTCGTCTGCGTTCAGCTGAAAAAATCGTTCTGCTACGACGAATATATGCCCGAGATAACGGAGGTCTATGTCCGTCCCGAGTATCGCGGGCGGGGCGTCGCGCGGGAAATGCTGACCTTCGCGCAGGAATACTGCAAAAAAATATAC
This sequence comes from Oscillospiraceae bacterium, assembly GCA_003514385.1. Classification (GTDB taxonomy): domain Bacteria; phylum Bacillota; class Clostridia; order Oscillospirales; family Acutalibacteraceae; genus CAG-177. Next base: position 292,108 of record DOQR01000006.1, read on the forward strand.
CCGCTTCACAGCTTCGAGCTGTTGACGGGCAGCGATAACACCGCCGCGCAAAAGCTCTACTCCGCCATCGGCTTCGAGCGCAGCGGCGAAATACATATGTCAAAGCAGGTAAAATAATTTGAGAGAATCGCAGGAACAGAGCTATGAGAATAATAAATACTTTTGATAAAATACCCGGCTGCTTTAAGAACAGCGCCTTTGATTTGGATGCATGGAGAGTATACGCCCGCGCGATTTCGCCGGAGCTTGGCGAAAAATGCGAACGGGATTCGAGGGAATATGATTTCAATAACGACGTGCTGCCCGTAGTCAATAACGTGCTGCTCAACAGGGCCGCGGCGGTTGCGGCAAACGACTCCTTTGTCGCCGTGACCGACAAGCTTGCGGAAAATATCGGACGGCTTTTTGAAAACGGCGTCGAGACGGATATTATTCTCTATTTGGGGCTGTGCAACGGCGCGGGCTGGGCGACATCGCTTGACGGCAGAGACGCGGTTTTGCTCGGAATAGAAAAAATTATCGAATTGAATTGGCAGGATGAATCCGCCATGCAGGCTCTGATTTTTCATGAAATAGGCCACATATGGCATAAAACCTATGGGAATCTCTATCCCGAGGCTCGGTCAGAGGGCGAAAATTCACTGGCTCAGCTCTATCAAGAGGGACTTGCCATGGCCTGCGAACATATTTTATGCCAAGATGACAGATACTATCATCAAAATCAAAACGGCTGGCTCGATTGGTGCAAGGAAAACGAAGCCGAAATAAAGCGTGAATATCTCCGTCGCGTCGACAAAAATATCAGCACGCAGGATTTCTTCGGGGATTGGTGCAGCTACAAAAATCACAGCGATGTTGGCTATTATCTGGGCTGCGAGTTCGTCAAATATTTGCAACGGCAATACTCGCTTGTCGATATAGCAAGCCTCAATGTCAATCAGTTATATAATCATTTTAAGGAGTTTGCGTCGGCCGAATAAACGGACGGCAAGCAGCAAAAAAGCTTTTACATAGAAAGAGCGTACTGTTCGCGGCGTTTTTGATTATTCGAGATATCCAAATTATCCTGATTATACCGGCAGTGTTATCGGTTTGTTATCGAGACTGATAACACTCGACCTACAGCTATGATAACAGCAAGCTATGTCGCTTCGAAATATTGTGTTTTTACTTAGAAAAGCGAGAACTTATATGTTACTAAGAAACATATAAGGCAAGTTGTTCTATGATTTCTTCATGCTTATGCTAAGAAAATTTCTCTCATTTAATATATTTTTTTCGCCTTGACGGTATGTCAAAACGGAATTTTTATCGAATATGTAAAAGGCTTCCGCCCCTAACAGGGCAGAAGCCTTAAAAATTATGCGATTTTTAGGTTTAGTTGTAAGCCAAGTGTTACTATTTCATCTGTTGCAAAAACGGTTACTCGAAAAGTGCCGAGTCCCGAAACCCGCATAAATACTGGTTTTTTCGGCACATCTAAACCAAGAGGAACTATTCCCACTCGACAAAGCCTAATCAATTTTGCTTAGAGATTATTCTCTGTCGTATTCGTGGCGCTTTTGATTATTTGATGTATCCATATTATCCTGCCTATATGGGCTAATGTTATCAGTTTGTTATCGGGGTTGATAACACTTACCCTGTAGCTATGGATAATAGCAATCTATACCACTTCAAATTATAAGCGTTTTTGCTTAGAAAAGCAAGAGATTTTGTATTATTATCAAACATATAGGCGTAGGTGGTTCATTCAGGAATTAATACATCTCCATCGGAGATTGTTGCCTTAAATACCGAAATTGCACCTGCAATGGTATTACCTCTGGTCTTATCAATTTCGCCTTCATAGGAAATCTGTACTGTATCACCAACCTTGACAATTCCATAATCTACATAACGGGAGATGCGAAGGTCATTTAGCAGAACCTTGTAGGTGATACCGTCTGTCGGATTCTTGCACAGGATAGAATCATCCACCACGATATATTCTTCTGTAATCTCAATGATTGTACCGGCTACCGAGTTTCTGTACGGTTCATACTCTACTTCAGTGGAATTCTCTTTCGCATAATGGATAA
>DOQR01000008.1:0-251 GCA_003514385.1 Oscillospiraceae bacterium
CATTTCAATTTTGAGAGAAAAATCCGTCTGCTTTTTCGTAAGTGTGGCTATCCGTCTGGGACACTTTGTCCCATAGTTCGGCGTAGGACGAGGGACGGGGGCATTCATATACGCCCTGTCTGCTGATGAAACCAGTCCTGCGCTTGCGGCTCCACGCCACGCAATCACAGCCCTGCTTTCCTGCCGCTTCAAATGCCCTTGCCCTCTCCGGTGGCAACGGCATTTTCACGGCAACGCCGACAGAGCGTATA
>DOQR01000008.1:462-165145 GCA_003514385.1 Oscillospiraceae bacterium
AGAGCGTATAACACACTACACTTTGCGAGCAAAGTCGTGTGCCAAGGGGCAAACCCCTTTGGAAACCCCTGACAACAAAACAGGCTGAATATCTCGCACTTTCCCGGTGCTTGATACTCAGCCTTTATTTGTTGTCAGCAGCCCTCGTTTCGTGGTCTGCGTGTAGTTCCTTGTAAACTGACCTAAGCGGAATTATAACATACAGAAAACGGAACAAGAAAGTTAAAAACGGCAGTAAATCCTGATAAGGAGAATAGAATAAAGGGTGTATTACATGATCATATTGCATAGTGATTCGCATCAAAATCATTGGTACTGCCGATAAAATAAAAGCAGTAAAGAAAGCTTTGAATTTGCGAATTTGCGCTCTCCTTGAAAGATAGAAGAAGAACAGGCTGACAAAGGCGACCGCCCATATGAAGCGAAACGCGTAAAAGTAAAACATTCCATACTCTGAAATCCTTATGCAGTCATAATAGAAATCGTGCATATGTGTAAAAAAGAAGTTAAATACAGGGCGGAAAAGCTCGCAGACGCAGTATATTATCGCCTGCAGGAACAGCGGCCAAAGAAGCACCTCGAAAATCACAACAAAAGCTTTTTTGTTTTTTTTCATCACTCCACATCCTTTCAATTTCCTTGAGGCGGATAAATGACAATACTTCTGCGCTACAATTATATTTTAACAGAAAGAGTAAAAAAGTCAATCGTGTTTTGATTTTTAAAAAAGTTAAAGAATCAATCCCACCTTTGCAGAGCGGGATTGATTCTTTGTTTGTGCTTATTTATATTTCGGTCTCGCGACATACGAGGTGTGGAGCACTTCGTGCGCCTTGTGGCTGCCGGGCTCACCGAGGAACTCGGCATAGAGACGCTTGACTGCTTCGCTCTCATGCGACTTGCGCAGGGGCATATCCTTGTCCGCCTCGTAGAGAGCGGCGGCTCTGCGCGCCTTGAGGTCGACGAAGTTGCGCACGACAGCGTGCTGGATCGGCTGACCGCCGCCGTTGACGCAGCCGCCGGGGCAGCCCATGATCTCGATGAAGTGATAGTCGGCAGTGCCGTTCTTGACCTTCTCCATAATCGTGTTGGCGTTTGCAAGTCCGCTGACTACGCAGACCTTGACTTCCATGCCGTTGACGGTGTAGGAAGCTTCCTTTATTCCGTCGGTGCCGCGAACCTCGGTGAAGTCGAGGCTCTTGAGCTCCTCGCCGGAGAGTTTCTCAACGGCGGTTCTCAGCGCCGCTTCCATAACGCCGCCGGTTGCGCCGAAGATAACAGCCGCGCCGGTGGAGTCGCCCAGAGGATTGTCGAACTCTTCGTCGGGCAGGTGCTTGAAGTATATTCCCGCGCTCTCGATCATTCTGCCGAGCTCTCTCGTGGTCAGCGAGTAGTCAACATCCGGATAGCCGGACGCCGCCTGATCGTCGCGCTTGGTCTCGAACTTCTTCGCCGTGCAGGGCATGATGCCGACAACGACGATATCCTTCGGGTCGATGCCCATCTTCTCGGCATACCAGGTCTTGATTATCGCGCCCGACATCTGCTGGGGCGATTTGCAGGTCGAGAGGTGATCGAGCATATCGGGATAGTAATGCTCGCAGTATTTTATCCATCCGGGCGAGCAGGAGGTTATCATCGGGAGCACGCCGCCGTTCTGGACTCTGCCGAGGAACTCGTTTGCCTCTTCGACAATCGTGAGGTCTGCGCCGAAATCGGTGTCAAAGACCTTGTCGAAGCCGAGGCGTCTGAGCGCCGCGACCATCTTGCCCTGAACATTGGTGCCGATGTGCATTCCGAAGCACTCGCCGAGGGTGACGCGGATAGAGGGCGCGGTGTGAACAACGACGAACTTCTCGGGATCGTTGATAGCCTCGAGAACCTTTGCGGTGTCGTCCTTCTCATATATAGCGCCGGTCGGGCAGTTGACGATGCACTGACCGCAGGAGACACACGCCACGGAATCAAGCGGTCTCTCGAACGCCGAGCCGATGTGGGTGTCAAATCCGCGGGCGTTTGCGCCGATAACGGAGATGTGCTGAGCCTGACATGCTGCGACGCAGCGACGGCAGAGAATGCACTTGCCGTTGTCTCTTATCATATGGATGGCGGAATCGTCGTATTCGTGAACGGGATTCGCGCCGTCGAAGCGCCCCTCGTCGTCAACGCCGAACTCCTTGCAGAGCTGCTGGAGCTCGCAGGTTCCGCTGCGGACGCACGAGAGACACTTTCTGTCATGCGTCGAAAGAATGAGCTCAAGGGTCATCTTGCGGCTCTTGCGGACGCGCTCGGTGTTTGTGAATATCTCCATACCCTCGTTAACGGGGTATACGCAGGCGGTCACGAGCGAACGCGCGCCCTTGACCTCGACCATGCAGATGCGGCATGCGCCAATTTCGTTTATCTTCTTGAGGTAGCAGAGGGTCGGGATCTCAATGCCGGCCATACGCGCCGCCTCAAGTATGGATATGCCCTTGGGTACGCTCAGGGGCATGTTGTTTATTTTTATGTTTACCATTTCCATGCTGTGTTGACCCTCCTTCCTTAACCTTTGCTGATTGCCTTGGCGCGCTTGCAGTTTTCCATGCAGACGCCGCACTTGATGCACTTCGCCGTGTCGATAGTGTACGACGGCAGCTTGTGACCCTCTGCGACATAGTCGGTCTTGCCGATAGCCGAGACGGGGCAGTTTCTGGCGCAGAGACCGCAGCCGATGCACAGATCCTTGTCTATCTTGAAGCTCAGCAGCGCCTTACATACGCCTGCGGGACACTTCTTGTCGACTATATGCGCTATATACTCATCGCGGAAGAATTTGAGGGTCGCAAGGACGGGGTTGGGAGCCGTCTGACCGAGTCCGCAAAGGGAGTTTTCTTTGATGTAATGGGCGAGCTCTTCGAGCTTGTCCAGATCCTCGAGCGTCGCCTTGCCGGCGATAATCTTTTCGAGTATCTCCTGCATTCTTCTCGTGCCGATACGGCAGGGGGAGCACTTTCCGCAGGACTCATCAACGGTAAAGTCAAGGAAGAACTTGGCTATATCGACCATGCAGTTGCTGTCGTCCATGACGATAAGTCCGCCAGAACCCATCATGCAGCCGATGGCGGTGAGGTTGTCGTAGTCTATCTCGGTGTCCATGAGGCTCGCGGGGATGCATCCGCCGGAGGGTCCGCCGGTCTGAGCCGCCTTGAACTTTCTGCCGTTGGGGATGCCGCCGCCGATGTCCTCGACAATTTCGCGCAGGGTCGTGCCCATGGGGATCTCAACGAGACCGGTGTGCTTGATGTTGCCGCCGAGTGCAAAGACCTTGGTGCCCTTGGAGCGCTCGGTGCCCATGGAGGCAAAGCTCTCCGCGCCGTGCAGGATTATCTGCGGGATATTTGCAAATGTTTCGACATTGTTCTCGGTAGTGGGCTTTCCGAAAAGACCCTTTTCCGCCGGGAACGGAGGTCTCGGACGGGGCTCGCCGCGGTTGCCCTCGATGGAGGTCATGAGCGCGGTCTCCTCGCCGCAGACGAATGCGCCTGCACCGAGTCTTATATGAAGGTCGAAGTCGAAGCCGCTGTCGAAGATGTTCTTGCCGAGCAGTCCGAGCTCGCGCGCTTCGTCTATTGCTATCTGAAGTCTCTTGACCGCTATCGGGTACTCCGCGCGGACATAGATATAGCCCTCGGTCGCGCCGGTGGCGTAGCCGCATATTGCCATAGCTTCAACGATGCAGTGCGGGTCGCCCTCGAGCACGGAGCGATCCATGAACGCGCCCGGGTCGCCCTCGTCGGCGTTGCAGACGACATATTTCTGATCCGCCTGATTCTTGCGGGTGAAGCTCCATTTCAGACCCGTCGGGAATCCGCCGCCGCCTCTGCCGCGCAGACCGGAATCCTTGACTATCTGGATGACCTCGTCCGGGGTGTATTCGGTCAGACATTTTGCAAGAGCCTGATAGCCGTCCATGGCTATGTATTCATTGATATTTTCGGGGTCGATAACGCCGCAGTTGCGCAGCGCGACTCTCTTCTGCTTTTTATAGAACTGAGTCTCGTTGAGGCTCTTGACGGTGTCGCCGGCGACGGTATCATCGTAGAGCAGATGCTTGACTATTCTGCCCTTGATGAGGTGCTCGTCAACTATCTCCGGAACGTCCTCGACCTTTATCTGGCTGTAGAACGCACCTTCGGGATAAACAACGACTATCGGACCCAGGGCGCACAGACCGAAGCAGCCTGTCCTGATGACCTTGATTTCGTCTGCGAGACCTTTTTCGGCGATCTCCTTTTCAAACTCGGCAATTATTTCTGCACTGTGAGAAGAAGTACAGCCGGTACCGCCGCAGACAAGAACGTGTGAACGATACATTGATTTTCCTCCTTGTTATTTGGCGATAGCGCCGACCGTGAATTCGCCGACGGGGTTGCCGTTGACGAGATGATCGCTGACGATGCGCGCGACCATTTCGGGCGTTACCTTGACATAGGTGACCTTTTCTTTGCCGGGTTCGAGAACCTCGACTATCGGCTCATACTGGCACATGCCGATGCAGCCGGTCTGCGAGACGGTGACATGGCTGAGATTGCGGCGTGCAATCTCGTCAACGAGTGCGGTGAGCACGGGCTTTGCGCCTGCCGCGATGCCGCAGGTAGCCATGCCGACGAGCACGCGGGTTGTGTATTCGTTGTCTTCGCGGATATTCATATTGGCCTTTGCCTTATCTCTTATTGCGTTAAGTTCAGCAAGTGATTTCATGGTTATTCCTTTCCCGGCGCCGGGCGCCGTCATATGTTTTTAAAGTAGCGCTGTGTTCTCGTCGATATATTCTTTCATCCACTGCACAACATCCGGATTGTCGAGCGGCACGCCGTCGAGGATATTTTTTATTTCCCGCGTGTCGAGCACGAATTCTTTTTCGTCGACCGAGCGGCGGTAGATAAAATCCCTGTCGGTGTTCATTGATATGAGCACCGTTACCGTCGAGGTCATGTCCCCGAGAGGAGTGAAGTCTATGCTGTCCGAATGAAATACGGCTTTTGTGGAGGTGCCGACGCCTTTTTTTGAGGTTATCTCAAAACTGCCGCCGGTCTGCTCTGCCGCGAGGCGGAACAGCGGTATGCCCATGCCGACCTTGCGCGTTGTGCGCGTGGTGAAAAACGGATCGCAGACATTTTGAAGCTGTTCTTCGTCCATGCCGCAGCCGTTGTCGGAAACCGTGAGCGTGAGAAGATGCTCTTCTCTGCTTTCGCTGACATCTATTGTTATCAGCGACGCCCCGGCTGATATGGAGTTCTGGGCTATATCGAGAATGTTGAGTGACAGCTCGCGCATGGCGTTAAGCGTCCAGGTATTTGTCGAGAATGCCGTCTATCTGATCGGGGGTGAGTCTGCCGTAGACATCGTCGTTGATCGTCATGACGGGGGCAAGTCCGCACGCGCCGATGCAGCGGCAGGCTTCGATGGAGAAGCACGCGTCGTCACTGCACTCGCCGGGGCCGATACCGAGTCTCTCGCTTATCTTGTCGAGGATAGCCTGCGAGCCTTTGACATAGCAGGCGGTTCCGAGACATACGGAGATGTTGTATCTGCCCTTGGGACTCAGAGCGAACTGGGCGTAGAAAGTCGATACGCCGTATACCTTCTCGAGCGGAACATCCATTCCCTCGGCTATCATAGCCTGTACCTCGAACGGAAGATAACCGTAGATGAGCTGAGCCTCCTGCATGACATGCATCAGCAGGCTCTTGTCGCCGTTGCATTCTGCAATAACGGCATTGAGCTTCTCTTCCTGTTCCGGGGTGCCGGAAAAAGGTATCTTACTGATTTTTTTGAGCATTTGTAGCCTTTCCCTCCTTAGGTTTGAGAAAAATAACAGATAGGCAAAAAGGGGGTTCCTTTTCACATTAAGAGTAATTATATCATGCGGGTCTGAAAATTGCTACAGTTTAAGGAAAAAAATATCGATAAACTATATACCAATTACATACCCTGCAGGCAGTAATTACCTTTCAACAGATCAATGACCGCCTGCGGCGATGCGCAGGGGAGTTCGAGCTCGGTGCTCGCCAAGCCGACATTTTCGAGGCAGTGCGCGTCGGATGCGCGCAGAAGCCTCATTTTTCGGAGCAGCGGATGCTCTTCAACGAGCCTGTCCGCCTGAGCGAAAGCGGACATCTCGGCGTTTGCGAATCTCCAGCTTTCGTCGAACGAGCCGAGGTTTGCAACCACGCTGAACGACGGGCGGTCAACATGAGCGGGATAGCAGACCCCGCCGAAGCCGGAGACGAGCGGGAAAACCTCACCGATTGAAATAAAACTCGCCGTGCTCAGCAGATTCTCCTCGCGCCCGAGAATACCGTCCCTGTCGTCCATTATCAGCTGTTCGCCGAAAATATCGAGCCGATTTTTAATCTTCGGCAGGCGCTCGGCAACGTAGCCCGAAAACGCGAGCGCGGAATCGACATCAGGAAACAGGCACACGACGTGCACCTCTTCGGAAGTCGTCAGCTCCATGCCGGGCACGAAAGTGATTCCGGCTTCCTCAGCCGCACGCGCCGCGGCGGGGCAGTTGAGCGAGGAGTTGTGGTCGGTCAGCGCAAGGATATCCAGCCCCATGACCTTTGCCATGTTGACAAGGTTATAGGGAGTCATCTCCTCGTCGCCGCAGGGCGACAGACACGAGTGGATATGCAGATCACATAAAAATCCCGGCATAATTCGACTCCGAATATTTTTGCTGGCTTCGTTTGAAGTAATAAGTAAAATGTATATGGTATGGGCGGATGTCGCCCGCGGTTTAGCACAAGTTTATTGACTCGCAGTTTGTATTCGACGCACCGTTGCCGCACAAGCGGTGGGAAAGGCTTATCATAGCCAACTTTTGAAAACAAATTTTATAACACTGTGGAATTTTATTTTGGCTCCCTTGTGTAAAGGGAGATGGCTCGGCGTAAGCCGAGACTGAGGGATTGTGGCACAGAACCGACTGATTTTGTGCTGTTATCTCCGAATTATAGCACTTTGTAGGGACAGCCCTTGCGGCTGTCCGTTATCGGCGATAGTTCCCAATAGATTTAAACGGATGAAAGCAAACCTGTCTCCCGAACTTTTGCAAAGTAAAAGCAAGTGACCAAGCCGATTTTTTTAATTAAGCTTCCAATAGCCGCGCCACAGTGTTTGAAGTCTGACTGGGAAATGCGAGGGAACGGCTTGCGTAGCAAGACGCACGAGCACGCACCCGTTCAAGCTCCAGCGCGTTTGCGTGCGAATGTGCCGAGCCGCCTGTTGAGAGCCACAAGCTATGTACTGCGGCGCGGCGTTGCCGGGGTCTCGGGGCGTAGCCCTGAGTTTGCTTTTCTTTTGCAGGCGTTTTCTTTTTCAAATAAAAAGAAAATGCCGAAACGCGGGAAGCGTATATCATTTGATTATAGTGCGTAGCGAAGGTAGAAACCAATTATCAACAATTCAACTTTACTATAATTTTGTATCGGCTACGCCGATATCGGACAGCCGCAAGGGCTGTCCCTACGAGGTACGCGGTCTAAAATTTGTGCGAATTTTTGAAAGGCGAGCGATGTTCTCCACTACGGTCAACAACAGACATTTCGAGAATTCCGTGCCGCTCGCGCGGCATCGGTGCGTCGAGTCGCCGCACCCTACGAGACCGCGAGCAACAAATTTGTTGATTTTTTGCCTCTTCCGCACAAATCCCCACAATACAGCATATTTATACTTCTTATATTATACATGGTTATATCAATAAATCAACACCTATATATCAATTATGATATGTCTTTTTCAGCTCTTTTGTCGCTTCGCCGCTGAGCAGGCAGAGCGAGATGAGGTTCGGCACCGCCATGAGCGCGTTCGCGAGGTCTGAGAGCTCCCATACAAGCTCGAGGTCGGCGACGCACCCGACGAATACCGCCGCGGCGTAAATTATGTTGTATATTTTCGCGCTCTTTGCGCCCAGCAGATATTCGAGCCCGCGCCGCCCGTAATATGACCAGCCGATGAGCGTTGCAAAGGCAAAAATGCAGATACTCACGCAGACGAAAATGCTCCCGGCTTTTCCGAATACGCTGCCGAATGCCGCGGCGCAGGCGAGTGAGCCGTCACCGTCCGTCGGCGCGCCGGAGACCAAGAGAGTTATTGCAGTCACGGTGCACATGACGACCGTGTCGAGAAAAACCTCAAGTATGCCCCAGCAGCCCTGCTCGGCGGGTGAATCCGTCTGCGCCGCCGCGTGGATTATCGCGTTGCTGCCGAGCCCTGCTTCGTTTGAAAAAACTCCGCGCGCCACCCCGTAGCGCAGAGCTTTTTTTATCCCGTAGCCCGCCGCTCCTCCTGCTGCCGCACGCAGAGAAAAAGCCTCGGATATTATGCGCGAAAACGCCGACGGCACGGCGCGGAAGTTTTTTATTATGACAGCGAAGCTCGCGAGAATGAATATCGCAGTCATGGCGGGAATTATCTTCTCCGCCGCCGAGGCGATCCTCTTGAGCCCGCCGCAGGTTATCGCGAACACGCCTGCGGCGAGAATCAGTCCCGTTATCGCGGGACTCAGCCCGAATGAGCCCGAGAGCGAGAGTGCGGCGGCGTTCGCCTGGGTCATATTGCCAATGCCAAGCGAGGCTATGACCAACAGAACGCAGAAAATTTTTGCCATGTGCTTAAATCCCAGTCCGCGCTCCATATAGACGAACGCGCCGCCCATCCATTCGCCGTTTTCGTCGCGGTATCTGTATTTTATGCCGAGTATATTTTCGCAGCACGCGCTCATCATGCCGATTATCGCGCTTACCACCATCCAGAAAACCGCGCCCGCGCCGCCTGAGGCTATCGCCGCCGCCACGCCGACTATGTTGCCCGTGCCCATGCATGCGGCGAGTGCGGCGGAGAGCGCCTGCGTCTGCGATATCGAGCCTTTGCCGGATTCCCGGCTCTTTTTGCTGAATATACTGCCGAGCGTCGTTTTCATCCATGTGCCGACGTGCGTTATCTGGAAAAATCCCGACCGCACGCTCAGCAGAAGCCCCGTGCCCGTGAAAGCGACGAGCAGCGGGACTCCCCAGACCGCCGAATTTATCGAAGAAACGAGCGAACAAAACGAGTCCGTGGGATCACCTCCGAAAAATGAAAAGGATTGATTTAAAGCGCGGATTAGTATATACTATAATCTGTATAATAAGATTCGCGAAAGGGAACGTGATATCTTGAAGGATTTCGGATTTGTCAAGACCGCGGCGGTCTGCCCGAGGGTGACGGTCGGCGCGGCTGATAAAAATGTTGATAATATGCTGCCGCTGATAAAAGGGGCGGCTTCGTCCGGCGCGCAGATAATCGCCCTGCCGGAACTATGCATAACCGGCTATACCTGCTCCGACCTCTTCTCGCAGGACAGGCTCATCGAAAGCGCGGAGGCCGCGCTCGGCAGACTCATTCTTGAATGTGTCGATATCGGCGCGCTCGTGATAGTCGGACTCCCGGTGCGCGTGCGCGGCAGGCTCTTTAACTGCGCAGCCGCATTCCAGAACGGCAGGCTCGTGGGCGTTGTCCCGAAGAGCTATCTGCCGAATTACAACGAGTTCTATGAAAAGCGCCACTTCGTCTCGGGGCTTGATACGCCGTGCGATACCGTCACCCTCTGCGGGCAGGAGGTGCCGTTCGGCAATATGCTCTTCTGCGCGGACAACGGTGCCGCAGTCGGAATTGAGCTGTGCGAGGATATGTGGGTGCCTGTGTCGCCCGGAACCGTCCTTGCGCTCAGCGGCGCGGATATAATAGTAAATATCTCCGCCTCCGACGAGATGGTCACAAAGAATGATTTCAGGCTGAGTCTTATTGAACAGACGAGCGCGCGGTGCTACTGCGGCTATGTCTATTCCTCCGCCGGCATCGGAGAGAGCACGACAGACCTTGTGTTCTCCGGCGCGTGTACGATAGCCGAAAACGGCGGCATACTCGCGAGAAACGAGCGCTTTGAGCGAAACGGCGCGGCGGTATACGCCTGCATCGATATCAAAAAGCTCGAAGCTCTGCGCCGCAACAGCGAATTTTATGACAACGCGGCTCGTTACGCTGACCGCGATATAAGGCGCGTTGATATAACCCTGCCGGAGCTCAAAGAGAGCGATATTGACAGAAACTTCGACGCGCACCCGTTCGTGCCCTCGGATGAAAAAGTCAGACGCGCGCGCTGCGCCGAGATATTCAATATCCAGGCGGCGGGACTCGCGAAGAGAATCGAGCATATCGGGCTCAAGAAAGCGGTCATCGGCATCTCGGGCGGACTCGATTCGGCTCTTGCTCTGCTTGTTGCGGACAAGGCGTTTGATCTTCTCGCCCTGCCGAAAGAAAATATAATCTGCATCACGATGCCGGGCTTCGGCACGACGAGGCGAACGAAGTCGAGCGCCGTCACGCTCACCGAGTGCATCGGAGCGCAGCTCAGGGATATAGATATTGTCCCCGCGTGTACTCAGCATATGCGGGACATAGGTCACGATATGAGCATACTAGATGTGACTTATGAAAATGTTCAGGCGCGCGAGCGCACGCAGATACTCATGGACACCGCGAACAAAGAGGGTGCGCTGCTCGTCGGCACGGGCGATTTGTCCGAGCTTGCGCTCGGCTGGTGCACCTATAACGCCGACCACATGAGCATGTACGGAGTCAACTGCTCCGTGCCCAAGACGCTCGTGCGATATCTCGTCGATTTCGTTGCGGACGAGAGGGGAGGCAAGCTCGGCGAGGTGCTCCGCGAGATACTCGCGACTCCTGTCAGCCCAGAACTGCTCCCGCCTGACAAAAACGGAAAGATAGCGCAAAAGACCGAGGATACCCTCGGCCCCTATGAGGTTCACGATTTCTTCCTATATCATTTCCAGCGCTTCGGCGCTTCACCCGACAAGCTCATGTTCATGGCGTGCCGCGCGTTTGACGGAGTATACAGCCGCGAGCAGATTGAAAAATGGCTCAGGCTCTTTATGAAGAGATTCTTCTCCCAGCAGTTCAAACGCTCCTGCATACCGGACGGCCCGAAGGTCGGATCTGTCAGCCTCTCGCCTCGCGGCGACTGGCGTATGCCCTCCGACGCGGATGCCTCCGCATGGCTCGATCTCTGATGAAAGGATAAACGAAAATGAAGAAGTTCAAAAGCTTTATCGCCGTTCTGCTCTGCCTTGCCGCCGTATTCTGCACTGCGGGCTGTTCGGCATCAAAAAAGAGCGCACTGAATATCTCGGGCGCGCAGATAGACTATGAGACGTTTTTATATTATTTCGACCAGGTTCACGCGTTCCCCGAAAAATATGAGCTTGCCGCCGATGCGACGAACGAGCAGATGATCGACGCCGCGATTGAGCTGTGCTGCGAATATGTTGCGGTCAACACGAAACTCTCCGAATACGGGCTGACTCTCTCCGCTTCCGAAAAGCGCTCGGCTTCGAATAATCTTGAAGACCTTTGGCACGTTTTCTCGGGCTACTATGAGAAGCTCGGCGTGTCGAAGCAGACGCTTATGAAGATAGAGACCGCCGACACCTCGCGCAACAGACTTTTCTATTATATCTATGACGAGGGCGGCGAAAAGGCAGTCAGCGAGGACGATATAAAGAAATATTATAACGAGAATTATATCTCTTTCCGCGCCATAACCGGCTATCTCACAACTACCGACGCGAACGGCGACACGGTAGTTATGACTGCGGATCAGAAAGCGGCAATGAACAAGGAGTTCATGGAGCTCTCGACGCGCCTGGGCAACGGGCAGACGATGAACGAGATAGTTGAGCTCTATTCCAAGAAGCATCCGGATTCCACAGTTTCGGATCAGCTCCAGTTTATAAAAAAAGGCGCGGATTCCTATCCCGACGGCTTCTTTGAAAAGGTTCAGCAGCTCTCCGTCGGCTCGAACACCGTGCTTATCATGGACAACTATATTTTCCTCATTCTCAGAGAGAATCCCTCGGAGGACGAGGCGAAGCAATACTACGACCGCTACCGCGACGACTGCCTCAAGAGCCTGCGCGGGGACGAATTCAAGACAATAGTCGAGGGCTACGCCTCCGAGCTTTCGGTCAAGCGCAACGACAGGGTCATAAACAAGGCTGTCAAGGAGGTCCTCAAGGATGGCTGATATAATCAGAAATGAGGTCATCGATGCCGTACTCACACGCCAGACGATAAGAGAATATAAGCCAATAATGCTCACCGACGCTCAGCTCGACACGCTGACCGCGGCGGCGATGATGGCTCCGAGCGGGCGCAACTGCCAGCCCTGCCATGTCAGATTCATATGCAATGACGCTATGCTGCGCCAGATGCAGATAGATTTCAAGAATATCGTCGGCTGGGACACGCCCGTTCACACACGAAGCGACAAGAACCCGTTCTACCACAATGCGCCGGTGTTCGCCGCGATATTCGCAAAGTCCGGCAGTCAGATGGATGCCGGAATCATGGTCGAGAACATATGCATCGCCGCAAAGGGACTCGGGCTCGGTACATGTATAGTCGGCAGCGCGGGCGCGCTGTTTGACGACGCCGGCAAGGGTGCTTATTGGCGCGGGGAGATCGACATTCCCGTTGATCTTCAGTATATGATAGGCGTTGCGATAGGCGTGCCGGACGAAGTGCCGGAGCAGAAGCCGCGCGACCCGAGTCATTACAAAACAATAAGATAACAAAAGATAAGATAACATAAACTAACCGCCGCAGAAAATAAACTTTGCGGCGGCTGTTTTTATAAATTTTGTTCACTGCATGAAAACCGCCCGTGCCGAAAATCAGCACGGGCGGAATTTAATTTATCTGTTCTTTATGATATGGGGCAGGATGAGAATATATTTGACGAGCATATAGACTATTGCGACCGGGACATTCACGACATTCTTCGTGAAGTTTGAAAGGAAGTCGGTGGGCAGCTCTTCATGCTCCTTGACTTCGCCCTTGGTGGTCTTCTTTATCGCGTATTCGTCGAACTTCTCGTAGCCGGTAGCCTCGCAGGTCTCGTCGTCAACGTCAACGGTGTATGCGCGGTAGATGAGCCTGTCGCCGTCGATGGTGAAGGTGCTGAACATCGACTTGTAGGGCTGCGCGGCAACGGCGGAATTCTTGAGGATAGGCTCCATGGCGTCCTCGTGAACGCTGTAGCGCTTCGTGCCGGCGGTGTTGGGCAGGATGTGTACCGTGCCCTCGGGGTTGAGCGCGTAGGTTATCTCCTCGCCCTTGTAGTTCTCGGTGATGTACTCGGTCGGCTGGATCTTGTCGTCCTTGACCTGATATGTACGAAGATACATGTGGTCGTGGCCGTTGATGACAACGTCGATATCAAGGCTGTCTATTATGGGCAGCAGGCGCTTGCGCATGATGACGGTGTCGGGCTTGTTTATGTTCTTGCCCGCGGAATAGCAGGCGCGGTGCATGAGGATTATCTTCCACTGCGCGTCAGAAGAGTTCATGTCGTTCTGAAGCCAGTTTATCTGCTCCTCGCTGATGGGATACATATCGTTTGTGTTGAGCACGGCGATATGTGCGTTTGAGTAGTCGAACGAATAGTAGACGCCGGTGATATGATTCCAGCCTGCGCTCTTGTCGAGGTTGAACATATTGTCGAACCAGCCCCAACGAAGGTTGCCCTCGTGGTTGCCGGCGGTCGGCGCCATGGTGATGTTCATGAGTGTGTCGCAGCTCTTCTCATAGAACCAGTCCCACTCCTGATCGTTGCAGTCGTTGACGAAGTCGCCCGCGTTCATGAGGAACTTCGCGTCGGGGCAGACCTGCATCGCGGTGCGCTGAACGGCGCCGCTCTTCGTGAAGTTTATTTCGTTGCCCGCCTGAACATCGGCAAGGGCTATGAACGAAAACGGCTCTTCGCCGTCGCAGGCTGTCTCAAATGTGCCGTTGTTGCTCCAGATGCCGGTCGAAGCGTCGCCGACTCTGTAAACATACTTTGTGTCGGGCTCAAGATTTTCGGCGAGCACCTTGTGGCAGTAGTTCTCTTTCCACTTCGTGCAGGTGCCGGAAAATTTGAGCGCGCCGTCGAAGCTGCCGTTGTATTTTGCAAGGGGCATAACTTCAACATCGCTGCCGCATTTCTCGGTCGTGTACCAGCAGATGCCGCGTCTTGTTTTGGCGTCGCCGTTGATAACAACGCTGATGCGCTTTATCGATCCGTCTGCGCTCTCCTGAGGCATGGCGGAGGCGGCGGGGACTATCATGCAAGCGAGCAGGCAGATTGCCATGACCGCGCTGATTATCCTCATCAGTTTTTTGTTCATCGCATATTCCTCCGAAATTTTGGTATAGTTATTCTACATCAGATTCGCACAAAAGTCAAGCGAGTTAGCATATGCTCTTTGTGGATAATTTATATAATGCCTTTTTCATTAATATATGCGGACAGCCCTCTTCAACATCGTGGACCCCGGTGTCCTTGTAGCCGAGCGCTGAGTAAAATCCGGCTGCCTGTTCCTGCGAATGTATCCATATTTTATTGATCCCGCTTTCTGCGGCGTACTTTTCGGCGGCTTTTATTATGTCCGCGCCGAGCCCTCTGCCGCGAAAAGCCTTTCTGACTGCGACTCTGCCTATCATGACCCTGCCGCTCCCGGGGTCTGTGAAAATGCGGCAGACTCCGACGGGGTGACTGCCGTCAAACAGCACGATATGCGCGGCCGTTTCGTCGATATCGTCGAACTCCTCCTCGAAGCCCTGCTCTTTTACGAACACCTCGAGCCTTATTTTTTTCGCTTCGTCCGGGAGCTGATTATAGATTTTAGTTTCCATATAAACACCTCGATTTGTATTATATCACAAAAACGGGTATGAAATTTTGTATATACACACATCGCCGAAATTTGTCCCAAACTGTTGCAAGAGAAGAGAAATAAATATATAATTATCTAAAGAATCATTTCCGGCTCTGCGCCGGCGGAGGAATATATAATGGAAAAACTCAGAGTGCTCTTTCAGGGCGACAGCATAACCGATATGGACAGGGACCGCTCGAATATCCGCAACATGGGCAACGGCTATCCGCTGTTCGTTGCGTCGAATTTCCGCGCGGATAATCCGAAGTTTGATATCGACTTTTTAGATCTCGGCATCAGTGGAAACAGGGTCAGCGACCTGCGCGACCGCTGGCAGACCGACTGCCTCGATCTCCATCCCGATGTGCTCTCCGTGCTCATCGGAATAAACGACACATGGCGAAAATATGACAGCAACCTGCCTTCTGAAATCGGCGAGTTCGAGAGCATCTACCGTTCATTGCTCGAAGACGCGAGACGCGAAAACCCGGATATCAAAATAATTATAATGGAACCCTTTGTGCTCCATGTTTCCGAAGAGCGCGCGAGCTGGCGCGAGGATCTCGACCCGAGGATTCAGGCGGTGCGCAGAGTGGCAAAAGATTACGCCGATGCGTTTATCCCGCTTGACGGTCTGCTCAACGCCGCCGCTATTGACACCTGCCCCGAGCAGTGGGCGCCCGACGGAGTCCATCCATCACCCGACGGCGCGGCTCTGATAGCCCGCTACTGGCTTGAAGCGTTCGACAAGATACTTTGATGAAAGAGAGAAAAACAATGCCTTTTGACAAAAACTTTGTTCCCGCGCTGCGCTTCGCAGTCATGAGCGACATACATATCGACGACGAGGACTGCATCGAGGAACAGCGGTTTGCAAAAGCGCTTGACGACCTCAAAAATCTGTGCTCGTCCGATGAGAGATACAGCGGCTTTGACGCGCTCGTCATCGTCGGCGACTTCGCTTCGCGCGGGTCGGAGATTCAGATGCGCAAGGTCAAGAAGATTCTTGACGCAGGTCTGCCCGCCGATGTCAGGCTGATAATGACCATGGCGAGCCACGAATATATGACCGACGGCGAGGAGAATGCCCTGCGCCGCTTCGATGAGATATTCGGTCTTACTCCCGACACCCACGCGGTGATAAACGGCTTTGATTTCATCGCCGTCACAACGACGAGGGGCTGCCACTTCGACGACAAAAAGCGCAAGTTCATCTCCGCAGAGCTTGAAAAAGCGGCAGAGCGGGACGGTAAAAAGCCGATATTCTTCTTCCAGCACCCGCACATTACAGATACTGTCTACGGCAGCATCAACTGGGGTGAGGACGAGATAACCGATATTCTTATCAACTACCCGCAGATAGTCGATTTCTCAGGTCACTCCCACGCGCCGATAAACGATCCGCGCTCGGTGCATCAGCGCCACTTCAGCGCATTCGGCACCGGTACGCTGAGCTATTTCGAGCTCGACGAGTTCGACAAGACCCACGGGACTATTCCGCCCGAGGACAGCAGCGCCGCTCAGTTCCTTATAGTTGAGGCGGACGCGCAGGGCAGGGTGAGGGTATATCCCTACGATGTGCTCGGCAGCCGCTTCTTCCCGTACACATGGGAGATAGACGAGCCGTGGAACATAGATTCGTTCAAATATACCGACGCGCGTTATGTCACGGCGGAGAAGCCGTATTTTGAAAATGCCGGGATATCCGTCGAAAACATAACGGCGGACGGCTGCGATATAACCTTCACTCAGGCAACCGGAAAAGAACGCCCGGACAGCTATGATATCTACATTTTAGATTCTGACGGACTGATAAAAAAGCACATTAATATTACTTCGCGCTACTATCTCTCTGATATGCCCGCGTCTCTTACCGAGCACATAGGCGGACTGAAAGCCGGCACGGAGTATACAATAAAAATAGTTGCAAACAGCTTTTGGCGCACGCGCAGCGATGCTCTAACCGCGCGGTTCGCCACACTCTGAAACACAGGAGCTGATTAAATGTTTTTTGTCTTACCGACAGCGGCGATATTCGCCATATATATCCTCGCGGCAGTTCTGCCCGCGATATTCCTGCTGCGCTATATCTATAAGCACGACACGGTCGACAAGGAGCCGCCCGGGCTGCTGTTGTCGCTGATTCTCATGGGTATCGTTGCGGCGCTGATGTCGATAGTGCTCGAAATAATCGGCGAGAAGATACTCAACGATCAGATAAGCCAGGATGACAAATATTATAAAATCATTCTTGCGTTCGCAGTCGTTGCAGTCGTCGAAGAGGGAACAAAGTTCCTGCTGATGAAGCTCAAGACATGGAAGAATCCGAATTTCAACTACAGCTTTGACGGGATAGTTTACGCCGTCTCCGTCTCGCTGGGCTTCGCCGCGTTCGAAAATATAAAATATGTCATGAACTTCGGTCTGTCCGTTGCGCTCCCGCGTGCGGTGCTCGCAGTACCCGGTCATATGGGATTCGCGGTCTTTATGGGTCTGTTCTACGGGCGCGCCAAGCTCTTCTCCGACCTCGGCTGCAAGGGCAAAAAGGTGATGAATCTCCTCGCCTCTTATCTCTCTGCAGTGTTCCTGCACGGGTTCTATGACTCCTGCGCCATGATAGGCAACACCCTCTCGACCGTGATATTCATCGCGTTCGTGGCGCTGATGTATGTCATAGTGATAAGCTTGATAAAGCACGAATCGCGCAACGACAGAAGAATCTGAAATCTACCGTCAGCCGGCAGTTATCTGCCGGCCGGCGGTTTTGCGTTTATAAGAGCTGAAATATTGTTTTATTATTACTTTCCGAAAAAGAAGTATTCGGAGGGTCAGCGGCAGCATTGCGAAAAATTTACGGTTTTATCGAAAATCGCCGAAAAATTGAGCCGAGAAGCCTCAAAAGCTCAGCCGATTTTGTGAATTTTTCGCCGTATCTCCGGTATGCAATTGACTTTGCGGCATAGAATGTGGTAGAATACAGTGCAAGAGGATAACCGGTGCGGGACACCGGCTCTGAATATTTTTATCAATATTAAAAAGGAGGAATGAAGGTTGACTGATCAGAAAACAATGGCGTACATTAACCTTTATGCTGTCTTGGGAACTTTGGAGAATCTCTGCGAGATAGTTCCGGAGGCGAGCGCAATGCTCACCAACACCAAACCCATCTCCATCGGCTTTGAAGTGAAGGACGGCCCGAGCGCCACAATAACCTTCAAAAACGGCAGATGCAGGATGGAGCAGGGCGTCAGCAAGTGCGACGTCAAGCTGCCTTTCTCTTCCTGCGAAAAATTCAACGGTCTTATCGACGGAACCGTAACCCCCATCCCCTCGAAGGGATTCCAGCACATCAAGTTCCTCCTCAAGACTTTTACCCCTCTGACCGACCTGCTTGCGAAATATATGCGTCCCTCGCCCGAGGATCTTCAGGACAGAACCTTCTTCGAGCAGAGCACCACGCTCATGCTCTATACCATTGCCGTCGCTATCTCCCAGATAGCCAATAACGACAAGATAGGTCAGTTCTCGGCATCCCATATCGTTGACGGCGAAATAGGCTTCGGCATAAAGGACGGCCCCGCGGTCACTATCCGCGCGAAGAACGGCCGCCTCGTTACCATCAAGAAGCGCTGCGAGAATCCGCGCGCCGAGATGGAGTTCGCTTCAATGGATCTTGCAAGAGACCTCTTCGACGGAAAGATAAACGCCGTTGCCTGCATCGGCATGGGCGCTATCACCATGAAGGGCATGATCTCGATGATCGACAATATGAACAGACTGCTCGACAGAGTTGCTCTGTACTTGGCATAAGGGAGGGGAACTTTAATGAGCTTCAAGATTAACGATTACACAAAGAGCAGAGAGATGTTCGAAAGAGCCGAAAAGGTTATTCCTTCCGGCGTTTACGGCCACCTCGGCCCGGCAGAAGGCTGCTTCATCCCCGTCAGCGCGTTCCCGCTTTTCGGCGACAGAGCGCAGGGCTCCTATTTCTGGGATGTTGACGGCAACAAATTCATCGACTATATGTGCGCTTACGGCCCCAACGTCCTCGGTTACAATGACCCCGACGTTGACGCCGCCGCTCTCGAGCAGGCAAAGAAGTGCAACTGCACCACCTCTCCGTCCTACAAGGCGGTTGAGTTCGCAGAGCTGCTTGTTGACACCGTCAACTGCGCAGACTGGGCTTTCTTCGCAAAGAATGGCAACGATGTCACCACCGCCGCTATCATGACCGCAAGAGCCCACACCCATCGCAAGAAGATAATCTTCATCAACGGCTTCTATCACGGTATTTCGCCCTGGACCCAGAAGGTCGACTATCCCGGCGTTATCGAAGAGGACGTTGCGAACAATATCTATATCGACTGGAACGATATCCCGGCTCTCGAGAGAGTTATCGCCGAGAACGAGGGCGAGATAGCTGCGTTTATCTCAACTCCCTATCTCCACGGCAACTTCTTTGACAACCAGCTTCCCGCGGACGGTTACTGGCAGAAGGTTCGCGAGCTCTGCACAAAGAACGGCATTGTCCTCATCGTCGACGATGTCCGCGCAGGCTTCCGTCTTGACCTCGCCGGCAGTGACCACTTCTACGGCTTCGAGGCAGACCTTATCTGCTTCTGCAAGGCTCTTGCAAACGGCTGGAATGTCTCCGCCCTCTGCGGTAAAGAGTTCCTCAAGAGCTCCATCAGCAGCCTGTCCTATACCGGCAGCTACTGGCTCAGCGCTATCCCGTTCGCCGCAGGTATCGCCTGCATCAACAAGATGAAGAAGCTCAACACTCCCGCCCTCTTCCGCGAGAAGGGTCTCAAGGTCGGCGAGGGTCTCAAGGCTGCCGCCGCAAACAACGGCTTCCATCTTGTCGTCTCCGGCGAGCCGTCCCTGTTCTATCTGCGCCTTGCGGATGACGATTCCCTCATGCTCCATCAGGAGTGGGTCGCAGAGATGGTCAAGCGCGGCATATTCATCACGAGCCACCACAACCATTTCATCAACGCGTCCCTGGCCGACGAGGATATAGCTCACACCGTTGATGTTGCGGAGGATGCGTTCAACACCCTGCGCAAGAATCACCCCGAGCTTGCCTGATAAAATTATGAAAAAAAACCCCGTCCTGTCTTTACAAGACGGGGTTTTTTATGTTATCATATATAAAAATAGTTTCGCGCGCGCTCATGGGTTTGGATATTTTGCCCTTTTGAGTAATTTTTGCCGTGCGCGGGACATATATTTCATCCGGCGGATATTCCCGGACAAAAAACGGAAGCTTTGTGATTTGCGGGGGCACCCGTTCATTCACTCAGACGATAAAAATGTTTTCTGTAAGGAGGAAATGTAAATGCCATTATCAAAGCAGGAATGGTTAGCGCTCGAAAAGAAGGCTCACGAGCTGCGCAGACTTTGCCTCGACACCACTTACTGGGCGGGCAGCGGTCATATCGGCGGCGGCATGAGCGTCATGGATATGCTTACCGTTCTCTATCACAAGTACATGAGACTCGACGTCAAGAACCCCAAGTGGGAGGACAGAGACCGTTTTATCCTCAGTAAGGGTCACGCGGGTATAGCTTACGCTCCCGTGCTCGTCGATTTCGGCTGGAACGATCCCGAGCAGCTCAAGACCTTCAACCACACGAACTCGAAGATGGGCATCCACCTCGATTCGAACAAGGTCGTCGGCGTTGACGCCTCCACCGGTTCTCTCGGCCACGGACTTCCGATAGCTGTCGGCACCGCTCTTGCCGCAAGAGTTCTCGGCAAGGATTACAAAACATACTGCATCCTCGGCGATGGCGAGTGCGACGAGGGTTCAAACTGGGAAGCCGCTATGTCTGCTTCCACCTTCAAAGTCACCAATATGATCTCCTTCGTCGACCGCAACAAGTGCATGATCGACGGCAGAACAGAGGATGTCATGAAGCTCGAGCCCTTCGCCGACAAGTGGCGTTCTTTCGGCTTCATCGTCAAGGAAGTCGACGGACACAACTTCAAGGAGCTGTGCGACGCTATCGACTTCGCTCTTGAGAACAAGACCGATTCTCCCGTCATGATAATTGCCGACACAATAAAGGGCGCCGGCATCAACTTCATGGAGGATAACTATCAGTGGCACTACGGCGCTATTGACGAAGAGAAGTATAAGAAAGCTATAGACAGCCTTGACGCCTACTATGAGGCACGCAAGGCAAGAGCTGAAAAGGAGGGCGAATAATATGGCAGGCGGAATGACCTATACAGCCGTTGAATCAACCGCTCTTTCCACCGCGGAATATTACGGCAAGACCCTTGTTGAGCTCGGCGCAGAGCATCCCGAAGTTGTCGCGCTGACCGCTGACCTCGGCAAATCAACAAAGATCGGCATGTTCGGTGAGGCTTATCCGGACAGATTCTTCAACGTCGGTATCGCAGAGCAGAACATGTTCGGCGTCGCCGCAGGTATGGCGAGAGCAGGACTCGTTCCTTTCCTTTCGACCTTCTCGGTCTTCGCTTCTCTGAGAAGCGCCGACCAGCTCCACACCGACATCTGCTATCAGAATGTCAACGCTAAAATAATCGCTACCCATTCGGGTACTTCGTTCGGCCAGGCAGGCTCGACCCATCACGCTATCTGCGATCTCGCAGTTACCCGTGCTATGCCCAACCTCACCGTTATCTGCCCCGCAGACGGTATGGAGACTGTCAACGCAGTTCGTGCGGCATATGAGACCCCCGGCCCGTTCTATATCAGAATCAACAGAGGCTTCGACCGCGTTCTCTATAAGGACACCGATTACGGCTTCGAGCTCGGCAAGGCAGTCACTCTTAAAGAGGGCACCGACATCACCGTTATCGCTTGCGGCTCCTGCGCATTCCAGGCTCTTCAGGCGGCTAACTTCCTTGAGAATTCGGACGGTCTTAAAGTCAGAGTTCTCGATATGCACACCATCAAGCCCATCGACCGTGAGGCTATCCTCAAGGCTGTTATGGAGACCCGCCGCATAATCACCGTTGAGGATCACAATGTCATCGGCGGTCTCGGCAGCGCGGTTGCAGAGGTTGTTGTTGAGTCCGGTAAGGGCTGCGCATTCAAGCAGCTCGGTATCCAGGATAAGTTTGCTCCCATCGGACTGCATGAGGACATCATGTCCATGCTCGGTATCGACTCGAACGGTATCGTTGACGCTGTCCGTGAGGTCATGGGCAAGGACTTCGAGCTTGATGACGATTGGGACGACGAGGTGTAATAACTTCGCCCGTATCCCGATAAGGAAAGGAATGATTATATGGCATCAAGAGATGAGATTTTTACTAATAAACTTTTTCTCAACGCTGTCCTTCCGCTCATCAAGGTAATTGCAAGCGACGTTCCCTCGCTCGCAAAGAAGTTTGAGCACGCGCACGGCGTTATGCAGGTCAGTGCTCTCGATCCCGAAAGCCCGGACGGCAAGGTGGCTACCCATTTCGTAGTCAACTGCGGCGAGTGGCTCGTTCACAACGATAAAGTGGACACCGCTCCCCACATCGAGCTTGAGTTCAAGAGCATCGAGGCGATGAACGCATTCTTCAAGGGCAAGATGAGCCTTTCGACTCTGCCCAAGATGAAGGGTATTGCAAAGCATCCCGGCCTGTTCGCCTCGTTCATGGCAGTGCTGCTGAAGATGTCCTCGCTGCTTACCGCAAAGGGCATCCCGGAGGACGAGGACACCAAGGCTCTGCTCGTCAAGTGCTACTTCTACCTGCTTTCGAGCGGCATCAGCCAGCTCAACAAGCTCGGCCATCCCGATGTTCACGATTGGGCGCTCAAGAGCCCCGACCGTGTCTATGCGTGGGCTGTCAACGGCCACGATGAGCTTTCGGCTTATCTGCGCATAAAGGCGGGCAAATCGAGAGCCGGCAGAGGCGTTTACAAGAGAGCTATGCCTTTCTTCACCCTCCGCTTCGATTCTCTCGACAGCGCGTTGGGCATCCTGCTCGGTCTTGACGATATGCTTGACTCTGCGAAGAAGGGCAAGCTTATCATGGAAGGCGCACCCGAGTTCGGCGCTCAGATCGGCGAGTATATGCTCACCGTCGCCGGATTCATCCAGTAAGAGAAAACATAACAAAATGCCGCCGTGTCTTCGGATGCGGCGGTTTTTTATATGACGATAACATAATATTTTGCTAAAATATCCCATTATCCGTTCGCTGGTGACAAAAATTGAAAACTATCAGCGATTTAAACGGAAAAAGCTTGCAAAATCAAAGCGCAGGCTTTATAATCTAAACATAACTCCCGCATGAATATCTGCCTCGGCGAATCGCCGACAGGGGGGAGAAAATGCAGGTAATTTCAAGGAGGAAACGGAAATGAAATACGCATTCGTAAACGGCGTTATTCTCGACGGCACTCAGAACATGGAGCCCCAGTCCGGCAAAATTATTCTTGTCGACGGCGAGAAGATAACCGCCATAGTCGACGCGGGCGCGGATATCTCCGGATATGAGAAGATAGACCTCGGCGGAAAGTACATAATGCCCGGTCTTATCAATATGCATATCCATCTTCCCTCGAGCGGAAAGCCGAAGAAGAAAGAATCCGACCCGAAGAAGCTTGTCAAGATTATGACGAGCAACAATCTTTTCCGCAAGATAATCAAGGCTGTCTGCCGCAGCGCGGCTCAGATGCAGCTCAACAGCGGCGTTACGACCATCAGAACCGTCGGCGGAGTTGAGAACGCCGATTCGAGCATCCGCGACGATATAAACGCCGGAAAAACCGTCGGTCCGAGAATACTTGCGGCTAACATGGCGGTCTCCGTCCCGGACGGACACATGGCGGGTTCGCTTGCCTATGTCGCCGAGAGCGCAGAGCAGGCGAGAGACTTCGTCGCGAAGATTGCCGAGGATAAGCCGGATCTGATAAAGCTCATGATAACCGGCGGCGTGCTTGATGCAAAGGTCAAGGGTGAGCCCGGCGTGCTGAAGATGCCCCCCGAGTATGTCAAGGCGGCTTGCGACGAGGCGCATAAGCGCGGACTTATGGTCGCTGCCCATGTCGAGAGTCCCGAGGGCGTACGCGTTGCGCTTGAAAACGGCGTCGACACCATCGAGCACGGCGCAAAGGCGGATGACGAGATAATTTCGCTCTTCAAAGAGAAGCACGCGGCGCTCATAACGACCCTTTCTCCTGCGCTTCCCTATGCGCTGTTCGATCGCTCCGTCAGCCACGCGACCGAGCTTTCGCAGTTCAACGGCGAGGTCGTCTTTGAGGGCATAATCGACTGCTCCAAGAAGTGCCTTGCAAACGGTATCCCCGTCGGACTCGGAACCGACACCGGCTGCCCGTTCATCACTCACTACGATATGTGGAGAGAGCTTGTCTATTTCCACAAGTACTGCGGCGTGTCGAATAAATTTGCACTCTACACCGCAACGAAGAGGAACGCCGAGATAGCGCATATTGATAATATCACCGGTACCGTCGAGCCCGGCAAGTGCGCCGATCTTATAGTCACCGACGCGAACCCGATCGACGACCTCAAGACTCTTCGCAATGTGAAGATGGTCATGGCGAGGGGACATCTTATCCGCGAGCCCAAGGTCAAGAAATATGAGAACGTTGAGCGCGAGCTCGATAAGTTCCTTTAATAGCAATACCGTTTTTTAATGAGGGGAAAGATGTAAAGTGAATTCTATAATAGTTTCGGCTTTCGGCGCGTTTACCGCGCTGCTGCTGGTGTTCGCCATCTCGGAGATACTGGCAAAGGTGACAAAGGGCTGGGTACCCTCGGTTCTTGTCATCATGATACTTATGCTTGTCGGCTTTTCTACGGGGCTTTTTCCGAAGACGATAATAGATGACGCGGGCGTGTCCGATGCGCTGTTTAAAGTCGCCTGCGGTCTGCTCGTCACCCACCTCGGCACGCTCATAAGCAGAAAAGAGATGGCGGCGCAGTGGAAGACGGTCATAATCTCGCTCATGGGTGTCGCCGCGATAACGATAATATGCCTGACGCTCGGAACCGCACTCTTCGGCTTTGATAATGCGATCGCCGCAGCGCCTCCGCTCGCCGGCGGCGCAATAGCGACCGCGATGATGTCGAGCGCCGCTAATGAAGCGGGCAAGACCTCCGCAGCCCTTGTTGCGATAGTCTGCCTCTCCCTCCAGGGACTTGTCGGCTACCCGCTGACCTCGTTCTGCCTGAAGAAGGAGACAAAGAGACTCACGAAGCTCTACAGAAACGGCGAATTCAAGGCCGCTACAGCCGCCTCCGAGGAGAAGAAGAACGAGAAAAAGAAGAAGAGAGCCACAAGCACTACTATTATACTGCTCAAGCTCGCGCTCATCACTCTCGCGGCTTACTGGATCGACTATGCCACAAAGGGCTATATCCCGATGTATGTTGTTTGCCTGCTGCTCGGCTTCGCCGCTCACGAGCTCAAGCTCGTTGAGACCGATGCCCTCCATGAGGCGAGCTCCTACGGCTTCATTATGACCGCGCTGATGATGGGACTGTTCAAGACTCTCGCAAGCTCCGGTACAGACGGCATCGCGTCCGTTGTCGGCATCGCCGCCGCGCTTGTCGCTTTCGCGACCGTCGCAATGGGTCTTATGGCTCTGCTTGCAAGCAAGATATTCAAGCAGTCGTTCTTCATGTGCTATGCGATAGTTCTCAACGCCTTTTCCGGATTCCCGATCAATATGCTGATAACCACCGAGGCTATCAACATAAACACCGAAGAGGGTGACGAGAGAGACAACATCACCGCCGAGATCATGCCCAAGATGCTCGTCGCGGGCTTCGTCTGCGTGACGATAGTCTCCGTCCTGCTCGCGGGAATACTCGTAAGATTCATGTAATTTCAATTTACCGAAAGCTCCCGAGGCTAAACGGCCTTGGGAGTTTTTTGCAGCCGATACGCAGAAAAACAGTAAAAATTTAAAGAATAACGATAAATATTTATTGACAATCTTGAATCGCCGTGCTACAATGACCTCGCAAACCAAGGAGAAGAGGTATGTGAAATGAAAGACGACAAGAAAATAAAAACAGAAAAAGTCGTCCTCAACGGGCTTGTGATTGCAGGCATAGTGCTGACGCTGCTTGCGGTTCTCGCTTCGCCTTTTATAATCGTCGCGATAATAAAAGCGGGCGAATTTTCGGCGCTGCCGCCCTATACTTGGATTCTGACCACCGCTTCGGTCTATGTCTGCGCCGTGCCGTATCTGGCGGCGCTCATTGAGCTGAAGCTCATCTGTTCGCGGATTTTCACAGACAAGGCGTTCTCACTCGGCACGGCGAAGAAATTCCGCAATATCGGCATCTGCGCCTTCGCGGAGCTGCTGATATTTTCAGTCGACCAGGCGGTGCTCTGCTCGATGCTCGGCATATATGAGCTCATGGGGCTCTACTATCTGTCTGTTTTCGTGTTCGTTTTCGTCTGCATCGTCGCGGGAGTTCTCGCGTTTGCGATGAGCGGCGTGTTCAAGCGTGCGGCGGATATAAAAGAAGAAAACGACGAGATATTTTAACGGGGTGACGGCATGATAGTTATAAATTTGGATGTTATGATGGCAAAAAGAAAAATGTCGCTCACCGAGCTTGCCGACAGATTGGGCATGACGATGGCGAATGTTTCGAACTTCAAGAACCACAAGGCAAAGGCTTTCAGATTCTCGACTCTCGATTCCCTCTGCGAAATCCTCGACTGCCAGCCGGGCGACCTGCTTGAATATGTACCGGGGGAGAGTGAAAAAGAATGAAAAAGTTTAAAATGATTTCTCTGATATCGGCGGCGTTTCTGCTCGCGTTTTCGCTTTCCGCCTGCGTTTTCAAGAGCGGAGATTCCGTCATAGCCTCGCTCGGAAAGGCGATGTCGGTGCAGCGCTACAGCTGTGCGGGCTTCGGGGATTCGACGGACTTCGGGATATACACCTTTCCCGGCGCGAAGCCCGAAGATAGCGAATATTTCAAGCCCGTGACCGCCGAGAGCGAGACGGAACTTCTCGGATATATAGATGAGTTTGAGCAGGTTATAGACTCTCTGCGCGACGGCGACGAGGGTGCCGACCTTGTGAACAATTACCGTTTTTCGCGCGACGATATCGATGAGAGCGACTATCTCTATATTTACGACCGCGAAGGCAAGCCGATAGGCGACGGAGCCTATTCAAAATACGATTATTACAACGTCTACTTCTTTGATTCGCAGACGACAACACTGTATTATTTCCACAATAATATATAATGGGAAAAATAATTGAGGCTTTTCGGTCCGTTTCTGCGTTTTCACGGTTGAAAATTATGTGAAAATGCATTAAAATAGATATAGAATCTATGAGGAGGACTGACTATGGAAAGCTTCAGACATATGCCTCTTGAAAACATACAGAACTGCCGCGACCTCGGCGGATATCCGATAAAGGGCGGCGGCTTCACGAAATACGGCAGACTGCTTCGCTGCGGCAGACCGCGCGCCTCAACGCCGAACGACATGGAGTTCTTCCGCGAATACGGGATAAAGAGTGTTTTCGACCTGCGCGGCGATTCCGAGGCGATATCCATGCCGTCGGAGTTCGCCGATTATCCGGGAGTGAATTATTATCACTTCTCATTGCTTGAAATAAACCCCGCTTCGCCGCATATGGAGATGTCGATGCCGGAGGTGTATGTCACGAGCCTCAACGAGTGCAAGGGCAATTATGCACGCCTGTTCTCCGCGCTGTCTCGCGTCGAAGCTCCGTCTATGTTCCATTGCTTTCTCGGCAAGGACAGAACCGGCATAACCGCCGCACTGATACTGCATTTAACAGGCGTATATTTTGAGGATATCGTTGCGGATTACCGCATCTCCTCGACCTATCTCGAACCGTTTTACCGCCGCGAGATGGAGAGAAAAACGGGGCTTGTCCATGAGAGCGACATGACGCATCTCGGCTCCCCGTCGGAGAATATAACCGCAGTGTTTGAATATCTTTCGCGCCGTTACGGCTCGGTCGAGGACTATTTCCTCTCCGCAGGTCTTACTTCGGACGAGATAGACGCAGTCGGCAGAATACTCAGATAAATATTTTCAACAACAAAACCCTCCGCCAGGCAATCCCGGCGGAGGGTCAATATTTTATTTAACAGATCAGACCGATGCGAGGAAAGTGTCAGTGTCGGTGATCTCTGCGCCGTAGGTGTCCTTGAGGTACTTCAGACCGTACTCATAGTCCTCGGCGGTGAAGGAGTTAGTTGCGTCTTTGATAACAACAATGTCGTAGCCGAGCTGATAAGCGTCGGCGGAGGTGTGGCGCACGCACATGTGGGTGTGCAGTCCGGTCACAACAACGGTGTTGACTCCGAGCTCCTGGAGCAGGAGGTCAAGGTCGGTGTGGAAGAAACCGCTGTAGCGTCTCTTGGGAACGACATAGTCGCTCTCGCAGAGTCCGAGCTCGGGAATGACTTTCGCGCCCTCGGTGCCAGCTATCGCGTGGTCGCCCCAGAGCTTGAGCTCGTGGTCGATGCCCTTGAGATGAGCGTCGTTGCAGAAGATGACCGGTATGTTCTTCTCTCTTGCGCCGTTGAGCAGTTCTGCGGTCTTGGGGACTATTGCAAGACCTCTGTCGCATTTGAGCGCGCCGGTGACGAAGTCGTTGAGCATATCAACGACAAGAATTGCGTACTTCTTTTCCATAATATTTACAGCTCCTTGTGTGTTATGATTAAATTATACCGATTTAATCTTCCGGTGTCAATGACAATAAACACAAAGAAAACGCTCTTTTACAAAAGAAAACGCTCTTTTACAATAGGTGTTTGTGTGATATAATTTATTCATATCAATTTCCCGGGAAACGGAGAGCGTTTATGGCAACTGTGCTTTTGGCTGTGATATTTATAGCCTATATCGGGCTCGGAATCCCAGATTCTTATCCGGGCTGCTGAGCATAAAGCTCTCGGGTAAAAAAGTCATGGTCATAGGCCAGTGCGTGACCCTCGCGGCGATACTGCTCATTATGTTCAAGCTGCCAATGGCGGCGACATATGCGGGTCTTTTCATGATAGGTCTCGGCAACGGGCCGCTGTTCCCAAGCATGACTCATCTTATACCGAAAGTGTTCGGCAAGAGCGTCTCGCAGTCGATGATAGGTACACTCATGGGCTTCTCTTCAATCAGCATATTTTTGATCCCGTTCATTTTCGGTCAGCTCGCGGGTCGATTCGGCTCGTGGCTATTCCCGTATGCGGCACTCGCGATGTATGCGGTGATGATGATATCGACTGCGTTTTTCGTACGCAGACCGGCAGATAAATAAAAAGGAGAAACGATATGAAAACGACTCAGGTTGCCGCCGCCCTCATCTGGCAGGGCGACAGATTCATGATATGCCGCCGCCCTGCGAACAAGGGCAACGCCCTTTTATGGGAGTTCGTCGGCGGAAAGCTCGAACCGGGCGAGACGCATCAGCAGGCACTCATTCGTGAATGCCGCGAGGAGCTCGGGATAACGGTAGAGGTTGGCGACGAATTCTGCGACGTCTACCATCAGTATCCCGATATATATGTCCATCTCGTCGTGTTCAACACGAGAATAGCCGAGGGCACGCCCCAGCTGCTCGAACATTGCGGGCTCGAATGGATAACGCCGCAGGAGATAAAAAACTATGCCTTCTGCCCGGCGGATAAAGATATACTCCAAAAAATAATCAATACACATTGAAAGAGGTTATATTATGCAGCTTGTTCTTCCGTTTGAACATATGGCAAAGGCGGCGCAGTATATGGAGCCGTCGGTTTTTGAATATGTCCGCGAGGGTGAGATAGAGAGCTTCGAGAGCTTTGAAAAGTTCGATTTCCTTGCCTTTGACTGGTACGATGTCCACAGCGAGCGCACCGAGGACTATAAAATGCTCGCCTATGTCAGCCGCGAGAATCTGATAATTTTCACAGAGGGCGCGGCGGGCGATACGGCAAAGAAGATAATGGACGGGCTCGCGGCGGAGAATCCGGAACTTAGATCCGAGCAGCTGCTCTACAGATTCTTTGTCCGGCTTTTAAACGGCGATATGGACTGCCTCTCGAGGCTCGAGAATGAAATAGACGAATATGAAAATGTCTATCTTTTTAAGAGTGAGTCCGGCAAGGATGTTTTCGAAAAGCTGTCCGCCTGGCGGCGCGAGCTGCTGAGAATAAAGCGCTACTATGAGCAGCTGACTTTGATTTTTGACGAAGCTTCTGCGAACGACAATTCCGTATTTTCGAACTCTGCGGCGAAACGCTTCGCCATTCTCAAGAACCGCACCGACCGCTATCTCCAGACGGTGCAGAATCTGCGCGATGTTATCGAGCATCTTCAGGAGGAGTATCAGGCGCAGCTGTCTATCCAGCAGAACGATCTGATGAAGCTTTTCACGGTCGTTACCGTTATCTTCCTGCCGCTGACACTGCTCACGGGCTGGTACGGCATGAACTTTTCCGGTATGCCGGAGCTCAACTGGGAATATGGATATCTTGTGATAATTGTCGTGAGTATCGTGGTGCTCGTTGCGCTGATACTGTTCTTCCGCCGGAAGAAGTGGCTTTGAGATTTTGAAAAATTTTTGATTTGCCTATTGACAGGGTAGGCAATATGTGCTATATTGTATCCAACATACCGCCGAGGTAGGCGTATGAAAGGAGAGAATGTTATGAAAAAGACCGCCATGAACCGAATGAACTGCTGTAACTGCGCCTGTTGTCAGTGCGCGTGTTTCGTCATGTCTTTTTCCGATATGTCCTCCAAATGCGGGTCGTTGAACTGATCCGATAAAACGGCTTTTTGACCGGGGACACTCATCGGAGTTCCCCGGCTTTTTTATTTCGCCGCGGAACTCAGAATCTTAACTAACTAACTTCAAAGGAGTAATTTATTATGTCAAAGATTTATACTTCAGCAGACCAGCTTATAGGAAAGACCCCTCTTCTCGAACTGACCCACATTGAAAAGAAATACGGACTCAAGGCGAAAGTGCTCGCAAAGCTTGAGTATTTCAATCCCGCAGGTTCCGTCAAAGACAGAATCGCCAGAAAGATGCTCGACGACGCAGAGGCGGCGGGCAAACTCACCCCCGATTCAGTCATTATCGAGCCGACCTCCGGTAATACCGGTATCGGTCTCGCCTCCGTCGCCGCCGCTCGCGGATATCGCATAATTATCGTTATGCCCGAGACGATGTCCGTTGAGCGTCGCCAGCTGATGAAGGCATACGGCGCCGAGCTTGTGCTCACCGAGGGAGCAAAGGGCATGAAGGGCGCGATAGCCAAGGCTGACGAGCTCGCAAAAGAGATACCGAACAGCTTCGTGCCCGGTCAGTTTGTCAACCCCTCGAACCCCAAGGCTCACTATGAGACCACGGGTCCCGAGATTTTTGAAGACACCGACGGCGAGGTTGATATCTTCGTCGCAGGCGTCGGCACCGGCGGCACTGTCACGGGCGTCGGCAAGTATCTGAAAGACAAGAAGCCCGGCGTAAAGGTCGTTGCGGTTGAGCCCGAGACTTCTGCAGTGCTCTCGACAGGTGTTGCGGGCGCGCATAAGATACAGGGCATTGGCGCAGGCTTCGTGCCCGATGTGCTCGACACAAAGGTCTATGACGAGATAATCCCCGTCAGCAATGAGGCTGCGTTCGAGATCGGCAAGCTTATCGGCAAGAGCGAGGGCGTGCTGGTCGGCATATCCTCCGGTGCCGCCGCTTATGCCGCGATAGAGCTTGCAAAGCGCCCGGAGAACGAGGGCAAGACGATAGTTGTGCTCCTGCCTGACACAGGCGACCGCTATCTGTCGACTCCGCTTTTTCAGGACTGATAAATAATTTCCCCATAGGCTCCGGCTTTTTCGCCGGGGCTTTCGGGCTTTTTTGAGAGGAAGAATATGAGCTTTAACCCCGATAACCCGCGCCGCAAGGCGCTCATCGCGATGAGCGGCGGGGTGGATTCGTCCGTCGCCGCCTATCTCGCGATTGAGAGCGGGCTTGACTGCATCGGCGTGACGATGAAGCTTTTTGATAACGAGGATGCAGGGATCAGCCGTGAAAAGAGCTGCTGCTCGCTCGAAGATACGGAATATGCGCGCGGCGTCGCCTACAGGCTCGGGATGCCGTATTATGTCTTTAATTTTACTGCGGATTTCAAAGAGCAGGTCATGCGCCGTTTTGTGGAAGCCTATGAGCGCGGCGCGACCCCGAACCCATGCATAGACTGCAACAGATATCTGAAATTCGACCGCCTCTATCGCCGCGCAAAAGAGCTCGGCTGCGAATATGTTGTCACGGGTCACTATGCGCGAATCGAAGAAGAAAACGGCAGATTCCTGCTGAAAAAGGCGGTTGATCCGACAAAAGATCAGAGCTATGTGCTCTATTCAATGACGCAGGACGAGCTGCGGCATACGCTGTTTCCATTAGGCGGCATGACAAAAACGCATACGCGCGAACTTGCGCGCAAGCTCGGCTTTTATAACGCCGACAAGCCGGACAGCCAAGATATCTGCTTCGTGCCGGACGGCGATTACGCCTCATTTATCCGCTCATTTACGGGCAGGGATTATCCGCGCGGCGAGTTTGTTGACAAAAGCGGCAATGTGCTCGGCGAGCACAAGGGACTCATCGGCTATACCGTCGGTCAGCGCAAGGGGCTTGGAATAGCGCTGGGCGAGCCGAAATATGTGACCGCCCTGCTGCCCGATGAAAACCGAGTCGTGCTCGGCAGCAATGAAGACCTGATGAGCCGCGAACTCGACGCGAAGAATTTCAATTTTATCGCCTTTGATACCCCACCTGCGGAGTTTCGCGCGAGCGCGAGGGTCAGATACAGGCAGGCGGAACAGCCCGCGACCGTGCGCGTCACGGGCGAAGACACAGTGCATATAACATTCGACGAGCCGCAGCGGGCAATAACAAAAGGTCAGGCGGTCGTCGTCTATGACGGAGATGTGGTTATCGGCGGCGGAGAGATCTGCTGAGTGCGAAACGGAGGAATATTTATGATGATATCAACGCGTGGACGCTATGCCCTGAGGGTGCTCGTAGACCTTGCGGAGCACAGTGGCGGTCTCGTCCCGATGAAGGATGTCGCGGCGCGCCAGGGCATCTCAAAAAAATATATGGAGCAGATAATGGCTCTGCTCGTCAGGGACGGCTACGTTGAGGGCGTTCACGGCAAGGGCGGCGGTTACAGGCTCGGCAGACCGCCGGAGCAGTGTGTTGTCGGCGATATTCTGCGCCTGACCGAGGGCAGCCTCGCTCCCGTCGCGTGTCTCTCATGCAAAGAACCGTGCGAGCGCGCGGACAGCTGCCGCACAATCGGAATGTGGCGCAAGTTCGAGGAGATAACGAACGAATACTTTGACGGCATAACAATAAAAGACCTGATGAAAACCGAATAATAAAAAGCCGCGTTCTGTTTTTTTGAACGCGGCTTTTGTATATGAAAAAGGCTCCCGCCCGTTTGGGTGAGAGCCTTGATTTGTTTGGTGCTGTTACAGCAGTTTTTTAGCCGATTTTAACGGTGTAGTCAACAATGCCGTGAAGGGTATCAACGCTTGCGGGGATACCGATAACCTTGACACCAAGGTTGTTAACGTTGACATTGACCTTGTAGTGCCATGTGCCGCTGACGATCTTGCCGGTGTTGTTGTCAATCTTAACGGTGACATAAGCGTGATCGTAAGTGAGCTTTATATTCTCGATACCGGAAGTTACGCTAACGCCGGGAAGCTGATCAAGAGCGTTCTGGACGTTGCCGAGAGTACCGATCGAACGGCCGACAGGACCCTTCGAAGAGCTCTCCTTCGGGCCGTCAGTCTGAGGCTTGACGTCGAAAGAAACAGTGGTGTACTTACCGTCGTTGGTCGCCTTAGCGTTCTTGACGTCGGTCGGAAGAACATCGCCGTGGTCGCCTGCGGGGATGTAGTTTGTATCGGTCGAGTTCTTCTCAAGAGCCTTCTTCGCGATGCCCTCAAAAGAACCAAGGATCTTACCAAGTCCGCCGGTGCCCTCAAGCTTCTCGAGCTTCATGGTCTGCTTGCCCTTGGGGGGATTCTTTACGGTAGCGTTGACAGCCTTGTTGTAGAAAGCTACGACTGCCTTAGCGTCGGTGGAGTTGAGACCCTTTTCGGTGTTGCCGGTCTGAGCGCCGCCCTGAGAGCCGCCCTGGCTGCCTGCTGCCTGCGAGGGAGCCTCGACGGGCTTGCCGGAAGCGTCGGTG
Source organism: Oscillospiraceae bacterium (assembly GCA_003514385.1). Classification (GTDB taxonomy): domain Bacteria; phylum Bacillota; class Clostridia; order Oscillospirales; family Acutalibacteraceae; genus CAG-177. The sequence continues at coordinate 34,457 of DOQR01000008.1, forward strand.
GAAACTTCGGAAGCGTCGTTGCTTGTGTCGGTGCTGTCAGCTGCGGAAGCGTCTGCGGGAACGGTAGAGCCGTCGCCGTTGTCGATGACCTCTCCGCCTGCGGAGGAGGGATCGGTTGTGGTCGCGCCGTCATCCTTGCTCTTGCAAGCTGCAAAAGCGAAGACCATAGCGAGAACCATGATGAGTGCAAGAATTCTCTTCATTTGGTTGTGCTCCTTTTAACATTTTTTTGATTTTGTGAATAAATTGTTTCACAGTATTTTCAGTTTACTCTAAAATAACCAAAAAGTCAAGAAAAACAACGCTTCAAATTATAACAATTTTGTAACATACGGCTCAAAATCACTTGACTTTCGGGTATAAGCACATATAAAATGTATGCAGAGATTTAAAAAAGTATGAGCCGCAGGGCGAAAGGAATTTGATAAAAATATGCTTGAGAGAAGCGAATGGATAAAAGGATGCGAAAAGAATTTGCGCGGCGGCACGGTGTATCTGAAAAACTTTCGGTGCGCCGCCAAAGCGGAAAAAGCAATATTGAAAATAACTGCGCTCGGCGTATATGAGGCAAAATTAAACGGCGAGCGGGTAGGCGACTTTATCCTCGCTCCGGGCTGGACTTCTTATTTAAACAGGCTTCAGGTGCAGAGCTACGATGTGACAGATATGCTGAAGACCGAGAATTCGCTCGAGGTGACGGTTGGTCAGGGCTGGCGCGCCATCGCAAACAAACGCGACGGCAGCGACTTTTTGGGCTATCGCGACACTGCGCTCATCGCCGAGCTGACTCTTGTCTACGCCGACGGCAGGACGGAGAGCATCGTCACCGACAGCTCGTGGACTGCGCGCGAGAGCAAGCTGAGATATACAAATATATATGACGGCGATATCTACGACGCGACTTTCAAAGCGGGGAGCGCGAGGCACTGCATCTGCGTCGATCTCGAAAAAGATATGCTTATCCCGCAGGAGGGCGAAAAAATAGTCGAGCATGAGCGGATGCCTGCCTTGCAGATAATAAAAACCCCGGCGGGCGAGACGGTCATTGATTTCGGACAGAACATGACGGGCTATGTCGAGTTCAGTATAAAAGGCACTCCCGGCGCGCGGGCGACAATCTCCCACGGAGAGACTCTCGACTGCGATGGCAACTTCTACAACGCCAACTACCGCTCGGCGGACGCGCGGATAAAATTTGTCTGCGACGGCGAGAAGCACGTATATAAAAGCGCGCTCACCTTCTTCGGCTTTAGATATATCCGCCTTGAAAACTGGCCGGATGAGATAAAAAGAGAGAATTTCACGGCGGTAGTTGTACACTCGGATATCCGCCGCACGGGTTATTTCGAGTGCTCGGACGAGACGGTGAACAAGCTTTTCAAAAATATAATCTGGGGTCAGAAGAGCAATTTCCTCGATGTCCCGACCGACTGCCCGCAGAGAAACGAACGCCTCGGTTGGACGGGCGACGCGCAGGTGTTTGTCCGCACGGCGAGCCTCAATTTCGATGTTGAGCGCTTTTTCAAAAAGTGGCTTCACGATCTCGCCGCCGACCAGGGGCGTGACGGCTGTGTGCCGCATGTTATACCGAATATATTCGACGATATGGGCGGCTCGAGCGCGTGGAGCGACGCGGCGGTCATCTGCCCGTGGGAGATATACAGAACCTACGGCGACAAGGCAGTACTCGAGGAGCAGTTCGACTCCATGAAGGCGTGGATAGACTGGATGCGCGAGCGCAGTGAAAACGGGAAACGCTCGGGTGGATTCCACTTCGGCGACTGGCTTGGGCTCGACTCCCCGGAGGGCAGCTACAAAGGCTCAACTCCCGAGGATCTCATCGCCACGGCATACTATAAATATTCGACCGAGTTATTTATAAAGGCGGCACACGCGCTCGGTAGAGATGTTTCGGAATATGAGAATATTCCCGCAGAAGCGGCGGCAGCGTTCAGGCGCGAATATATGGAAAACGGCAGAGTGAAAAACGCCACGCAGACCGGCTGTGTGCTCGCGCTCTGTTTTGATATCACAGACGACAGGGCGGCGACCGCCGCTCAATTAAACGAGCTTGTGAAGCGCGCCGGGCATCTTGAAACCGGCTTTGTCGGCACGCCGTATCTTCTCCATGCGCTCAGCGATAACGGTTACGCCGAGACGGCATATGACCTTCTGCTTCGTCGCGAATATCCCTCGTGGCTCTATCCCATCTCCAAGGGCGCGACGACGGTCTGGGAGCACTGGGACGGCATAAAGCCCGACGGCACGATGTGGAGCACCGACATGAACTCGTTCAATCACTATGCCTACGGCGCGGTCGCGGACTGGATGTACGGCGCGGCGGCGGGAATAAACTCCGACCCCGACCGCCCGGGCTTCGAGCATATTATCTTCCGCCCCGTGACAGACAGGCGGCTCGACTTCGTCAAGGCTTCGATTGACACGCGCCGCGGCACCGTTGCGAGCGAGTGGAGACGCGAGAACGGCAGGATAAAATATATTTTCACCGTCCCCGAGGGCTGCGGCGCTTCGGTCATTATCGGCGAAGAAAAGCACGAAGTCGGAGCGGGCACACACGAGTTTTTTGAATGATAATTTCCCGGCTTGCCGCCATTTTCGGTGAGCCGGGAAATAAATTTCAAGAAAAATTTGAAAATCTTGTCCTACTTTGCAAAAAATATATTGACAAATCGCTTTCGATATAATATAATAATCAAGCCTTGTCGGATTGACGAGGCTCACATATGGCGGCATAGCTCAGTTGGCTAGAGCATTCGGTTCATACCCGGAGTGTCGTTGGTTCGAATCCAACTGCCGCTACCAATTTTGGCCCGGTGGTCAAGAGGTTAAGACACCGCCCTTTCACGGCGGTAACACGAGTTCGATTCTCGTCCGGGTCACCAGAGCCACCAAACAGATGTCGCAATCGGCAGATCAGAAATTCGTTCGGTCTGGATTCTGACATCTTTATTTTTTAGGACGCGTAGCTCAGCTGGTTAGAGCGCTTGCTTCACACGCAAGAGGTCCACGGTTCGAGTCCGTGCGTGTCCACCATGAAAAAAGCACTTGCATTTGCAAGTGCTTTTTTCAACGAAATTTGCCCTTTCGGGCAAGTGAAATAGCTTCGCTGTGAAATATCTGCTTCGCAGATGTGAAATGCTTGCTTTGCAAGCGCGGGCAAATTTCATTTCACTTGATGCAAAGCATCAAATTTCACAATTCACGCAGTGAATTATTTCACGTCGAGCACGGCGAGACATTTCACTTTACGAAAGCCCGCTTCGGAGATTACGCTGCGGCGGTGAGGACTTTGCCGAGTTTCAAACCGAGTGCCTGCAAATGCGGGCGCTCGGTTTGTTATATGTATTTTATGCGTAGCGGTTTATTAAGTTTTTTGTCTTCTTGTATCATTGAAAAAGTACCTTTACTTTTTCCGTCCCAAAAGCAAATGACATAATCACATACTTCTGCCATGTGGCGATTCCTTAAAGGTCCAGTAGCTTTTCCGAAGTGAATCCAATCTGCGTTGTAAACTTCAAAAGTCATGTTGTTTTCTGTGGCATAACGCAGTCCAATCATATCGGCTCCACGACAGCCGCCGGAAATGATTATTATAGTAAATTGTTTTCTGATGTTTTTTAAGCATAGGTCTATATATTTTTTAGCTTGAGCATAGTCAAAGTAATTTCTGCACCCGGCGATGACAACACGCTTCTCCAAAATATTCACAACCTAAGTATATATTTATATAAATATATACTTATACAAGAGAATTGTCAAGCGAATGTATCCTTAATAAAATGTACTTAAAAAGGGGATACTGTTGCTATGATAAAACTTACGCTTGATACGACTTTGCAAAAACTGAATATCAGCCGATACGAGCTTGCCAAGCGGACGGGAATACAGTATCAGATAATTGATAACTATTATAAGAACCGCGTCAAACGGTACGACAGCGATGTGCTCGACAGAATATGCACGGCGCTCGGATGCGGAATAGAGGACATAATAGAATACAGCAAATAAAAACCCGGAGCCGATTTTTGGCTCCGGGCTGGTTTTTTATCTCATCTCTTCAATATGATATATATATTCGAGCGAGCTCAGCGCTTCGATTATCTCTTTGTGCGTCTTGTATTTTTTCAGCTCCGCGCTGTTTATCGTTATCGTTATCGTATAGACGCTCAGTCCCGAGCCGACATACGCGAGGTTCGATTCGATGTCGTCTATTCTCAGTCCGAGGCGGCGGATGACCGCGACGAAGTCCTGAAGATATTCGCTGCTCTTGAGCTCGAGGTGGATCTCAAAGTGGTTCGAGCGGTTCTTGAGGTATATCTCAAGCGACGGGAAGCAGGCGAGGATGCAGAGCAGGAAAACATAGACTATGACGGTCACGGTATAGAGTCCCGCGCCGATCGTGAATCCGAGGATTCCGCAGGCCCAGAGTCCGGCGGAGGTCGTCAGTCCCTTTATCTGATTGCGGGAGCTGAACAGTATCGAGTTGCCGCTGACCATCGCGGTGCCGATTATCGTCGCCGCCGATAGCACGGGCACGCTGAACGAGTAGCTCGTCATGAGATATATGTCGAGTATCATCGAGACGGTCGAGGCAAAGGAGATGAGCACGAAAGTGCGCAGTCCCGCCGAGTGACGCTTGCTCGAACGCTCGCAGCCTATGACCGACGCGAATATGACAGCCACCGCTATCCTGAGTATTATCGAATATGTGTTGAGCCCCATTGACCATTCGCCGAGCAGACGGGCGATAGGGTCCGAGAGGGCGAATGCGGTTATTCCGTTCATCTTCTTCTCCTCCTGTTCTTTCTGCTTCTGTCCATGCTCATGCCCGCGAGCAGATACTGCTCGTCTGCGGCTTCGGAGAATGCCTGCTCGTCTTCGTAGTAGGGATTCTCGTGCTTAGGCAGGTCGTTTTGTATCGCCTGGATGCGTTCTATGAGCAGCTCGACCTTGCTCTTCTGATGTCCGTCCTCCGCGATTTCGACTATATCCTCGAGTTTGTTGGAATAGGACTTTGAAAGGTAGAGCGAGAGCTTCGCGCAGCCGGGGCCGATGAGCTCATACAGGACGCTCGACGCAAGTATTATCGTTTCAAGCGCACTGCCGGACGCGCCGCCGAGCGTTCGCGCGCCCATCGCGGCGAGACCTATAGCGACGCCCGCCTGCGGGATAAGCGCGAGGCCGAGGTAGTTGCGGACAAGGTGGTTTTTCTTTGTTATGAGACAGCCGAGGAACGCGCCGGCGTATTTGCCGATGATTCGCGTGAAGAAGTAGCACACACCGACAACTATCAGCGGCACGTGGCCGATGGATGACGAGCTGTCAAAGAGCGCGCTGAGATTGAAGTTGAGTCCCGAACGCACGAAGAACAGCAGGAGTATCGGCGGGCTGAAATAGTTGAGCTGCTTGAACAGCCTCTCATCGTCCGAAAGATTGATGTAGACCATGCCCATCGCCATGCAGCCGAGAAGCGGCGAAACATCGAGCAGGGTGCATATTCCGCAGAACGAGAACAGCAGCGCGACGGAGACTATCAGCCTGTTGTCCGTCGAACGCTTCTGAAGCAGGAGCTTCAATATCAGTCCGAACAGGCAGCCTATCGCGAACACGAGAAGGTTGAGTCCGATGGGCTTCAATACGCTGCCCGCGCTGAAATGACCCGATGCGTTCGCGAGCGCTACAGATATCGCGGCGCTGTATGCGACGAGTCCGACAACATCGTCGAGCGCAACGACCTGGAGCAGGGTGTCAACAAAGTCGCCCTTTGCGTGGGTCTGGCGTATCGTCATGACCGTTGACGCGGGCGCAGTTGCCGAGGCGAGCGCGCCGAGCACGAGCGAGAAGTTGATATCCAGCCCGAGAATGAAGAACGACACGATGAAAACGATAATCGACGCGAGGCACGCTTCGAGCACAGTTATCACAACGACTTTTCCGCCGTTCTTTTTAAGAGTCGAAAAGCGGAAGAACTCGCCGGTGCTGAACGCGATGAACGCGAGAGCGATATCGTTCAGAAAGTCCATTCCCTCAACGATGTCCTGCGGCACGAGATTCAATACATACGGTCCGAGCAGGACGCCGGAGAGTATGTACGCCGTGACATTAGGCAGCCGGAGCCGCTTTGTGATGCGCGTCATCGCAAAGCCCGTTATCAGCATCAGAGCCACCGAAATTATGATTCCCGCGACGGGGGAGGTGATGTTGAAGGTCTTGTAGAGTGAGTTAATCAATTTCCCTTATTCCTCGTTTCCTTTCAGAGAGTAAAAAAGCAACCGCCGGGAGAGCTTTTCCGTCCGGCGACCGATAAATTTTGCCAATTTGTTTTTTTAATATCTCTTGTGATTTACTATATAATATGATATACTCAACCTGTAATAAAATCAAATTATTTTAATTTTGATTTTCAAAAACTTTTTTTATGGTGAGTATATGTTAGACAATAAAACCGAAACTTTGATAGCAGTTGCGGAGCAGAAAAATTTCACAAGGGCGGCGGAAGCGCTCTCTCTGACCCAGCCTGCGGTCAGCCATCAGATAAGCCAGCTCGAACAATCCCTCGGTGCGAAGCTGTTCAATCGCAAGAAAGGCGAGCTAACATTGACGCAGGAAGGGGAGATTGCGGTTCGCTATGCGCGTATTCTGACTTCGATGGATCAGAAGATGCACATGGAGATAGCGGACTCCAAGCGCAACATAAAGAAGCTGCGCATAGGTCTGACCCACACCTCCGAAAGCACGTTTGCAACCGAGGTTCTCGCCCGTTACGGCAACGAATATCCAAATGTAAGCATTACTGTTTTTACAGATACTATAAAAAATCTTTATGATATGCTCGACAATTTTGAGATCGATCTTGCAATAACGGACGGAAAAGTGTCGAATCCGTCGCTCAATTCCGTCATGATAGATACGGACTATCTCGTTTGCATCATGTCGAACAACAATCCGCTCGCAAAGCACTCGATGATAACGCTGAACGAGTTGCGCCGCGAGAGGCTCATCCTGCGTCTTCCGACTTCGGCAACGCGAATGCTGTTTGAAGCGACGCTCGAGAGCCACAACGAGTCAATAGACGATTTCAATGTTATACTCGAAGTCGATAACGTCACGACGATAAAAGACCTTGTGCAGAAGGACTTCGGCGTATCTATCCTTGCAAAGAGCGTGTGTCTCAGAGAAGTCCGCAAGAAGAAGCTGACGATAGTCCCGATAGAAAACCTCAGCATGGCGCGCGAGACGAATATAGTCTATCACAAGAGCTTCGCCCATACCGAGGTGCTCCAGGATATAACTCAGCTCTATCACGACACGAAAAAGCACTATCTTGTGTGAATATAAATCATGCGCTGTACAGTGTTGTATTACATCTTATTATTTCAAGTTATTTCAAGCGTAAGCAAAACGCCGCCGGTAAGCTTTTATGCTGTGCCGGCGGCGTTTGAGTTTATGTTATATTTTATGCTATGACTGTGCTTGCCTGTTTGTCGGTGGGAACAAGACCGATGTAGCTCTGACCGGGGTTGAGCTTGAGCTCAGTTCCGTCGGACGAATAGAGCGTGAGCATATCGTCCGAACCGCCCTTTTTCCAGGTTATGTTTTCATATGCGCCGTTTGAGAGATAGACGCCGCTGCCGCCCGTCAGATCCATGTCAACGCAGCCGGATGAGTCGCCCATAAGCGAGACCGGGCAGTAGAGAATGATGACATTTTTGACCGCCATCTGCTTGCCGTCCGCGTCGGTCATAGGCGCGCCGTTGATGTTGTTGAGATAGAGCCCGTCCTGCGCCGAATAAGTAAATGAGTGGTTGCAGTAGGACGAGAAAACTATGTCTATTCTCGAGCATGCGCCGCCGGCGGGAGTGCGCGGCGAGCTTTCGGAAACAAATGCAAAGGGACTCTGATAGCCGGATTTAATATCGCGGCGGATGTCGAGCTTTGTAAGACCTTTGTCAATTGCCTCGCGGGTCGTGTATCCGCGGTGCTCGATGGCTACGTTGGTGCGCTCCTTGTCGCGGAAGAAATATCTGCCGAGATATGTACGCCCGTCAAGGTCATCGACATTGCGCCCGTTTATTGCCGAATAGGCGTATTTGCTGCCGCCCCAGTGGACGAATATTGCGTCAAGTCCCTCGGCTATCTCAACGAAGTCGTGCCTTGCGCTTCTGAGCGAACCGACCTTGTCGGGAATCTTGTTTATGTCGGAATAGAGCCAAAGCATTCTCGTTATGCCTGCCTCGGTTACGCCTTCAAACACGATGTCGGGGGTGCACAGACCCCACTGCGGGCGAGCGGGCTTAGAGTTGTTGACAACTATCGCTATCGGGCGTTTGCCCTGTGCTTTGAAGCCGGAGAGTCCGGTCAGCGGGTCAATGTCCGCCGCTTCGAGTGACTGCGATGAGGATTCGCCGCTCGTGCTGTCCGCGTCCGGCTTTTTCTTGCCGCCGGAGCATTTGACGGCAATCAGGACGATCATCACGATGAGCAGCACTACAGCTGCGATGAGAATGTAAAGTCTCGAATTGTTTTTTTTCTTCTTTTTCTGTTGAGTTGACATTTTGAAAATACCTCGTTATCTGATGGATTTTTCTGTCATCCTAATTATACATTCAGAAGATATATTTTTCAACAGTAAAGCTCAGATTTTGTTGACTTATCTTTTTACTATGTTATATAATGGTAAAAAGCCGGTAATTTTCTCGGCTTTGGCGCGGAATATTTCAGCGCGCCGGAAAAGGAGGTAAACCCAGATGGCAAGAGTATTCAATTTTTCAGCAGGCCCCTCGATGCTGCCCGAGAGCGTTCTCAGCCGCGCGGCAGCGGAGATAATGGACTATCACGGAAGCGGCCAGTCCGTTATGGAGATGTCGCACCGCTCAAAGGTCTTTGAGGAAATCATGGATGAGGCGCAGAATCTGTTCAGGTCGGTGCTTTCAGTGCCCGATAATTACGATATACTGTTCCTCCAGGGAGGAGCTTCGACCCAGTTCGCCGCGATTCCGCTCAATCTTTTGAACGGCAGCGGAAAGGCTGACTATATGCTCACCGGTCAGTTCTCGACCAAGGCGTATAAAGAGGCGTGCAAATACGGCGATATCAGAGTTGTCGCGTCCTCGAAAGATAAGACTTTCTCTTATATCCCCGAGGTCACCCGCGATGATTTTGACCCCGAGGCGGACTACGCATATATATGCCTGAACAACACTATCTACGGCACGAAGTTTCCGTATATTCCCGACACAGGCGATGTGCCGCTCGTCGCGGATGTCTCGTCGTGCTTCCTCTCGGAGCCGCTCGATGTCTCGAAGTTCGGTATCGTCTACGGCGGCGCGCAGAAGAATGTCGCCCCCGCGGGACTGACTATTGTCATAGTGCGCAAGGACCTTGTCGGCAAATCACGCGATATTACGCCTGCGATGCTCGACTACAAGAATATGGCGGACAACGACTCGATGTATAACACGCCGCCCTGCTGGTCGATATATATGTGCAAATTAGTGCTCGAGTGGATAGAGAAACTCGGCGGACTTGAGGAGATGAAGAAGAGAAACGAAGCGAAGGCGAAGATTCTCTATGACTTCATCGATTCGAGCAAGATGTTCTCGAACCCCGTCAGGCACTGCGACCGCTCGCTGATGAACGTGACTTTCGTTACAGAGAGCGATGAGCTCAATGCAAAATTTGTCGCCGAGGCGGCAGAGGCGGGATTTGTCAACCTCAAGGGACACCGTTCGGTCGGCGGAATGCGCGCGTCTATCTACAACGCCATGCCTGTCGAGGGAGTCGAACAGCTTGTTGACTTCATGAAGGAGTTCGAGAAGAACAACTGAGGGGGAGAGGCTGATGAAAGAGATATTAACGCTCAATAAAATAGCAAAGTGCGGAACCGACCGCTTTGACAGCGCGAAATATGTCTGCACCGACAAAGCGGAAGATCCGGCGGCGATAATGGTGCGCTCGGCTTCGATGCATGAGATGCAGTTCGGAGCGGGTCTTTTGGCAATTGCCCGCGCGGGAGCGGGTGTGAATAATATCCCGATCGACAGGTGCTCGGAACAGGGCATCGCCGTGTTCAACACGCCCGGAGCGAACGCAAACGCGGTAAAAGAGCTTGTTATCTGCGCGGCTCTTCTCGCTTCGCGCAAAGTCGTAGACGCTATCGACTGGTGCAAGACCCTCAAAGGCGAGGGCGACAATGTCGGCAAGCTCGTTGAAAAGGGCAAAAGCTCGTTTGCGGGTCCCGAGATAAAAGGCAAGACCATGGGCGTTGTCGGCATGGGTGCGATAGGCAAGCTTGTAGCCGAAGCGGCGCGTGACCTCGGTATGAGAGTCGTCTGCTTCGACAGAAAGGGCAGGAGCGAAATAAGCGACGTGGAGATCGTTGACGATATGGAGTCGGTTTTCTCCGCGGCGGATTATCTGACCCTGCATATCCCGTGCAACGACAGCACGAGAAATATTATCAATGCGGAATCTATAGGCAAAATGAAAGACGGCGTGCGCATCCTGAATTTCGCGCGCGGCGAGCTTGTGAACTCCGATGATATACTCGCTTCTCTCGCCGACGGCAAAGTCGCGGCATACGCCACGGACTTCCCGACCGACGCACAGTTGGGTGTGCCCGGAGTTATAGCTATCCCGCACCTCGGCGCCTCCACGCCCGAGAGCGAGGACAACTGCGCGGTCATGGCTGCCGATGAGCTTATCGGCTATATCGAGCGCGGCGAAGTGAAGAACTCCGTCAACCTGCCCGAGCTCGCGCCGCCAGCAGAGTTTGAAAAGCGCGTGTGCGTTATCTACAAAGACGGCGAGGGAGTGCGCGAAAACATCGTCGCGGCGCTCGGCGGAAATATAACATCGCTCAACAGCGCAGTCAAAAACGGACTCGGCTACCTTGTCTGCGATACGCCGACCCCCGACGGCGAAAAGTTAACCGCAGTCGGAGGCGTTGTCAGAGTAAGAGTCATATAACAAAATTAACAATTCACCCCGGAGAATAACTCCGGGGTGAATTTTTGGGGTACAAATTCCGATTTGCTGGATTTATATCATGCTCATCCCGATATCCGATTCACCACTTGGGAGGATTTTGCCATCATGGCGATGGTGGAAAAGGGAATGGGCATCAGCATCCTGACCGATTTGATATTACAGCGCGTCCCGTACAAAATCGAAATACGCCCGCTGGAAGAGCCGTATTACCGCTCAATCGGGCTCGCAATGAAAAACAGAAAAAATCTGACTCCCGCCGTTCAAAAATTTATCGAATATCTACCTTTCAGGGAGACGGAGTAAATATAAATAAAAAATCAGCCGCAACAGTAAAAACTGCTGCGGCTGTTCGCTGCCTTATAAATATATTTTATTCTGCGCTCTTCTTGCCGGTGATCTGCGGAACGCGGCCGATTATCAGCGCGACTATCGCGGTGATGATGATCTCGGGGATCATGTAGAGGCCGTTGTAGATAACGGAATAGAGGAACGCCAGACCCTGGCCGCTGAACTTCTCGAGAATCTTTGCGCCGAGGGTGAAGCCGTCCTGCGAGAAGAACCACTCAGCCCATGTGCCGAAGAAGATGTAGCCGGAGATGATGTGGGCGAGATAGCGCAGCGAAAGAGCGACTATCGAGCCGACGCACAGAGATGCTGACGGATTCTTTATCTTGTTTCTGAAGATGCCGCCGAAGCCGAGGACGGTGTAGGCGATTATGTAGTCGATGAGGCAGACGCAAATGGCTTTCCAGAGCACCATGTAGCTGTCTGAACTGGGCATGAAGAACGCCGAGACGGTCTTGAAGCCGAGGAGCATCTGAACGACTGCATAGACGAAACCGGTGAGCAGACCCCACTTTGTGCCGTTGCGGTAAGCCGCAAGCACGATGGGCAGCATGCTGCATACGGTGAATCCGCCGCCGAAGGGGAGATTCAGGAACGGGATGAAGCTGCAAACGACGTTGAGCACGGTTGCGATAGCGATAAGCAGAGCGCACTCAACAAGCACTTTTGTGTTGCTTTTCTTGGTTGTTGACATAAGTTTTCCTCCAAAAATAAATTCAGCGTCCATGCGGTATGCACAGACGCTGTCAGTTTATATAATATACAGCAACGAGGCTGTCTATTATCCTTCCTACGCCGGCATTATCCGGATCAGGTCAGAGGGTATCATCTCAGCCGCCCCAAAACAAGAACGGCACCCCTGGCTATTTAATTTCTTATTTCTGTTCGTGCTGCTCCGCTTTTCCCTCGGGAGTGTCTCTGTAGTACTGAGTCTTGGGATGCGGATGCTTTGTGGAATCCCAGAGCTCCTGAGCTACGGGCGCCCACTCAGCGGCGAACTTGTCGCAGCGCGAGCAGAGGGTGTCGACATCCTCCGGCGCGAGCAGGTCGGTGGACTTGGCTCCCGTCTCCTTGACCATCTTTCTCAGGCACTGCGGGTTTTCAAGCATCGGGCACGGGCGCAGATGGTTGTTGTTGAACGGCTGACCGTGCCAATAAGCCTGGAAGAGAGGACGCTTGAGCGCCTCGATGAGTGTCTGTTCGCGGATGTTGGAGTCCGAGTAGTGTATGAACACGCAGGGCTCGATATCGCCTGCGGAGTTGATATGGAAATAATTTCTGCCTCCCGCGATGCATCCGCCGACATATTCCGCGTCGTTCTGGAAGTCGATGACGAACATGGGCTTTCCGGTCTTGCTGTTGCGCATTTTGCGCAGCCAGCGGTACATATGCGTGCGCTGCTCGGGCGTGGGGATAAGCTCCTCAACTGCGGCAGAACCGACGGGCATATAGTTGAAATACCATGCGAAGCGAACGCCCTTGGAAATCATCAGATCGACGAATTCATCGGAGGTGACTGCGTCGACATTCGCGCGGGTGTAGCACACGGAGATGCCGAACAGGCAGCCCTTGCTTTTGAGCAGATCCATCGCCTTCATGACATGGTCATAGCTGCCCTCGCCGCGTCTTGCGTCATTGCTGTCTTTCGTGCCCTCGATGCTGATGGCGAGCGAGATATTTCCGACTCGCTTCATCTCTTCGCAGAACTCCTCGTCGACGAGGTCGGCGTTCGTATAGGAGAGGAACGCGCAGTCCGGATGAAGCTCGCAGAGCTTGATGAGGTCTTTCTTCCTCAGAAGCGGCTCGCCGCCGGTGAACATATAGAAATGGGTGCCCATTGCGACGCCCTGGTTGACAATGCTGTTGAGCTCATCAAAAGTGAGGCTCTGCTTATGACCGTATTCCGCACTCCAGCAGCCCTTGCACTTGCGGTTGCACGCGCTTGTCGGGTCGAGGAGAATGACCCACGGAATATTGCAGTGATATTTTTCGCGGTTTGCGCGAACGGTCTTTGTGCCGTTGACTCCCGCGCCCAGTCCGAGAGCGAGCATCATGTTCATCAGAACATTGTCGTCGATCTCATCTATAAGCTTGAGCGCCAGCTGACGCCAGACATTCTCGGGGTCTTTCGCGCCCTCGCGGAAGCTGTCGAAGTTTTTCGCGGGGAAGATGTTGCCGACAAATCGCTCGGATCTGTCAACAAGCTTAACAAGATTTGTGTCGGGGTCCTTTCTGACATATTTTATCAGGCGGGACAGAACCGCTGCGGCTGCTGCTCGCTGAACCTTATCTTTGACCGTCATTTGTGCGGCTCCTTTCGTTTCGAAAATATCTTAAATCTAAGTAAATAGTTTATCACAGGTTCAAAATAAAATCCACATCTAAAAGAAAAAAGCCGAAAAAGGTAATAAAGTTTTCGGTTTGTTCATAAAAGTGTTTCGGAATTTTTATTGAGGTTGCAAAAGTTGATTTTTGCGGATATACTATAGGATAGAAATTTTTGTTAGGGGAACCGATTTGAAGAAGTTTTTTAACAAGCACCGCGATGTGCTCATGCTTATTTTGCGCTGTGCCGTTGCGGCGGCGCTTTTGATTATCGCCGTTGTTAACTACGATAAGCTGACAAAAATCGATATGCGCGCCCTCGTTGCCGGCGCGGGCAGCACCGCGGCGGCGGTGGCTGTGATAATCGGCGTGTTTGCTGTCAAATCCGTACTGTTTATAATACCTGCGTCGATGATATATATTTCCGTCGGCATGGCGTTCCCGACCGTCTCGGCTATTGCGATAAATCTCGCGGGCATCGCGCTCGAGATAACCGTCACATATCTGCTCGGTTGGTTTCTCGGCGGCGAATATGTCGAAAAGCGGCTCAAGGGGAGCAAGGCGGGGGATAAGGTGCTCGCCTTAGGCGACGGAAAGAAGCTCTCCGCGCTCTTTTTGGTGCGCCTGCTGCCCGTGTTCCCGATTGACTTTGTCAGCCTTTTCCTCGGCGCAACGAAGCTGCCGTATTGGAAATACGCGCTGATATCGCTCGGCGGAATAATGCCGCGCGTCATACTTTTCACTATCCTCGGCGACGGCATATATGACTATATCCCGATGGACAAAATAGTGCTTGTCATCGTCTGCTGTATCCCCGCCGTGATAATCTGGTGGGTGATAAAATTCTTCCGCAACAAAAAGAAAAACTCATCTGCCGGTTGAGCCGAATCCGCCCTCGCCGCGCTCCGTCTCGTCGAGGCTGTCGACTTCGGCGGGCTGTGCCGGAATGACAGGCGCGAGCACAAGCTGAGCGATTCTCTCGCCGGGCTGTATAGTATAATCTTCGTTTGAAGTGTTAATGAGTCCCACGCATATCTCGCCGCGGTAGTCGCTGTCGATGACTCCGACTCCGTTCGAGAGTGAAATACCGTGCTTTATACCGAGACCGCTGCGCGCATAGACGAATGCAGCGGTCTCGTTGTTTTCAATGGCGATTGCTATGCCGGTCGGTATAACCGTGCGCTCGCCTGCTTTGAGAACGACTTCGTTTTCCGTGCAGGCGCAAAGATCCAGCCCGGCGCTGCCTGAGGTCGCGCGCTTCGGTATTATCGCGCCGGGGCGCACTTTTTTCATTTTGAGAGTGAGCATATTTTATCTCCTTTATTCAACTCCGCGGTAGAGAAGTCCGCGCGTAAATTCACCCTGCGGGGCGTCACCCCTGCGGTAGCTTTCGAGTATTTTTTCACATTCGTCTTTTGTTTCGGTCGTGAACCACAGCAGCGAGAAGTCGGCGAACTCGAACTGCTCGCGCTTGTCGCTCTCGACTATCGGCACGCTGTTGAGCAAGGTTGAGGCAAACGGCGTACACTCGACTGGGAATGTCACGCCCATTCTGTCGGTCAAAAATCCATGCTTGCGGCATTTGTCGCAGGTCGTGCCGTTTTTGACCGGGCAGTTTCTCGTCTGCATCAGTGGCAGACGCCCATAAGCAAACACGCCGCGCGGCAGTTTTCCGCCGAGCGAGGCACACTGGGCAATTTTCAGCTCGGTGCTGAGTATAGCATCCGTGAAGCCGAGGCGCGCAAACTCGTCGAGCGAGAATGTATTGAATATATTTGTTCCGGGCAGAGCGCAGAGCTTCATGCCCGCTTTTTTGGCTATCGCCGCGCCGTCGAGAGAGCAGACTGCGGCAAGTGATATTCCGTTTTTGCGCGCCTTGACGAGTGAATTGTAAACCGCATTGTCGCCGCCGAATATCGCAGCGGGGACTTCGACTGCGGGCTGTATCTTTTTATCTTTGAGGTACTTCACGGTCTCTTCGCCAATGCCCATCGGCAGTATCACGCGGCGCACATACGAGAGATCGGACGGCATCTGCGAAACATTTCTGACTCTGATTACATAGCCGCGGTTTTTAGAGCGGCGGCGTCTGATTGAAATTTCCTGCGGATAAAACGGAATTTTATCGCGCTCAGCAATCTTTTCTTCGAGCATCGCGAGAGCCTTTCTGCGAAGCGAGTTTATCTCGGACGCGCTCAAAAATATGTCGTCTCCAATATCAATTCCGACATCTCCGGCATAAAACTGAGTCGAGCCGCATTTGCGCAGCCGGGTTTCGATCTCTTCGCTCCCGACCGCTCTGTTCTGCGCTTTCTGCACGGCGTTTTCAGACTCCGCAAAGACGCTCTTTCCTGCGGCCTTGACCGCGAGTCCCGCCTTTTCGCCGACCTGCGCTGACAGGTGCATATCTGCTCTTATCAGCGGCTGTTCGCCGTCGTAGAGCGCGGCAAGAGGAGAGAGAACATCCTTTGCGGCGGTGACATCCTCTTTGCGGCGCACGCCGAACATATCGCGTCCGAGAGCGCCGTCATAGTAGCCGGAGGTGAATCCGGAGCGGGAGAATATCGCGCCGAGCGTGCGCTCGTATTCGGCGGCGCTTTCGCCCGCGAGACTCTTTTTGCAGGCGGTCACCGCGGCGGCGACATACTCCGGCCGCTTCATGCGTCCCTCTATTTTGAACGAGAGAACGCCCATCTGCGCGAGCTCCGGCAGGTATTCTATCAAAGACATATCTTTAAGGCTCAGGTCATGCCCCGTGCCGCCGTCGGCGGCAAACGGAAGCCTGCACGGCTGGGCGCATAAGCCCCTGTTGCCCGAGCGCGAACCGAGCACCGCGCTGAGCTGGCACTGACCCGAAAGGCACATGCACAGTGCGCCGTGGACGAACATCTCGAGCTCTATCGGCGACCGCGCGGCTATTTTTTCTATCTCTTTTCTCGAGAGCTCCCTCGGCAGCACTGCGCGGCAAAAACCCATGTCCGCGAGCATTTTTATTCCGTCTATGGTCTGCACGGAAGTCTGCGTCGAGGCGTGCAGAGGCATATCGGGAGCCGCCCTGCGAATGAGCGAAGTGAGCCCGATATCCTGTAAAATAAGTGCGTCTGCTTTGATATCGCAGGCGCACCTGACGGCGTTCATCGCCGTTTCCATCTCATCGTCACGCACAAGGGTGTTGAGCGTGATATATACCTTGACCCCGCGCGCGTGGCAGTATTCGACCGCCTGTGCGAGTTCTTCATTGCTGAAATTTGCGGCATTGCGGCGCGCATTCAACTCCCGTCCGCCGAGGTATACGGCGTCGGCTCCGCAGCGCACGGCTGCGGTCAGCGAATCGAACGAGCCCGCGGGCGCAAGTATCTCCGGCTTATTCATCATGTGAGCTGTGCTTCTTTTTGTATGCGGCGAGCTCTTTTGCAAGCCTGTCCGCCTCGCGCATGGCTATCTCGCGGTCGGTCTTGGCGCGCGCAGAGTCCTCGAGATACTCCTGTATCTTTGAACGCAGATTCTCTGCGGAAACAACGGCTTTTTTCTCCGCGTCGGCAAATTCAAGTGCCGCGAGCACGGCAGCCTGAGTTACCGAAATGCGAGGATTCTGCTTGAGAATCGTGGATATTTTTTCGTCGACCTCGTCGCCGAGCTCGATCATATACTTGCTGTCCTCATCCGAACCGATGATATATTCCGCCCCGCAAATAGTCAATTTGACTTTGTTTTTTTCCATAACCATGGTCCTTTCTTCGTCACTTTGCATACTTCTGATTTTATTATACAATAGAAGCTCCGGAGAATAAAGAACTTTTTGAAATTTTTTGTGCTGAAAAAGCCCCGCCATAATCGGCGGGGCTTTGTACAAAACTTTTTTATCAGTCCTCGTTCTCTTCCTTGATCTTTTCGACTATCTCGTCGGGGATCGCTTCGCCGTGGCGGACGACGAGGATGCAGAGGGTCGAGAGGATGAAGGCTATCGGGCAATAGTAGAACAGGGACATATAGGTGCCGGTAAGCATACGGACTATACCGTAGATTATCGGGGTAGCTATCTGTGCGGAGAAGGTTGCGGTATAGTAATAGCCGGTGAATGTGCCGACCTTGTCGATGCCGCCGATCTCGAGCACGAGAGGCAGGGTGTTGACGGTGATGAACATATTCGCCGCGCCGCCCACGACAAGAGCTACCCAGATGAGCGCTCCGCTGAGTGCGTTGATGTGAAGTATCTCGGTGAGCAGATATGCGCCGAATGCGACGATGAATATGGCAAGTCCGCCGAGGATGGTCTTTTTGCGGCCGAACTTCTTGCCGAGCCAGCCCGCGGGGATGGCGGCGACTGCGGAGGCGGCGGCAAAGGCGGTGGTCATGATGGTTGCCTGAGCGGCGGTCTTATGAAGAATCTCATCGGCAAACAGCGCGAAGAAGGTGGAGATGGCGTTCGTGCCGCAGAAGAGGAAGAACAGACCCATGAGCATGAAGATAAGGCTTCTTCTCTCGCCGGGGGTAAGCTTCTCCTTCTTTCTTGCTTCTTTTTCAGCCTTTGCGGCCTCTTTTTCAGCCTTGCGTCTTGCCTCTGCGTCGGCGGCCTGGTTCATCTCGCCCTGAACCTTAATACGGCTGTCGGGCTCCTTGACGAAGAAGAGTATGACGAGCATACCGATTATCATAACGACTGCGCCGAGCAGGAAAACATAGGGGAAAGTGTTGAGCTCGTTGAATTCAGGGGACTTCGAGGAGATTCCCGTGGATGCGCAGTAGATAGCGGTGACGATAGTGCCGGCGAACAGACCGAGCGCGCCGCCGATGCCGCCCATGAGGTTGATGACGGCGTTGCCCTCGGAGCGGATGTCACTGGGGGTCAGGTCGGGCATGAGCGCGACGACGGGAGCTCTCCAGAGCGACATGACGAAGACGAAGAGAATGATGAAGAGCATCGTCAGCGGAAGCGAACCGACTTTTATCGCGACTATCGGGATTATCGCAAAGAGGATAGCCGAGATAGGCGCGCCGAAGATAACATACGGACGGCGCTTGCCGAAACGGGAATGGGTGTTATCGGAAAGCTTGCCGAAGGTCGGCTGGAAGATGACGCCGAAAATATTATCAAACGTCATGATGATACCGATGAACAGCGGGACAAGCGTTATGCCGCCGGCGGCGGTTGTAACATCCTCGCCGTTTGCCGCGGCGAACTCGGCGAGAGCCGGGAACGCGGCGTTGAGCTTTGCCGACCACGAGGTTATCGTGGCGCTGTTATTGAGCAGGTGGTTGAGTATCTTGGTTATGTAGGGATCGTAGATTGCCCATGCGATAGACGACGCAAGGAAACCGAATCCCGTGAGTATCGTGTGCGGATAGTGCAGCTTGCCGTTGGGCTTAGCACAGAAATACTGCTTCGCTTTTTCCATGTTTGGTTATAACCTCCTTAAATGCCGCGCGGCCGGTTCGTCATGTGCGCGGTCTTAAACAGTGTAATTGTAACATATCTGTTCTGATTTGCAAATAGTTTTTTAAACTTATTGCATAAAAATATATTTTTATCTATTTATTTCAGGAAGCCGCTGACTATGACCTCTTCAGCTTCCTCTTCTGTCAGTCCAAAAGTCATGAGCTTCAGGAGCTGGTCGTTGTTTATGCGCCCGATAGCCGCCTCGTGGACTATCTGCGCGTCGGCGTCGTTGGCGGTTATCTCCGGGATGGAGCGTATCTTCGCCTTGTCCATGATTATCGAGTCGCACTGGACATGGGCGCGGCACTCCGTGTTGCCGACCGCTCTGGGATAGAACACCTGCTCGGAGTGATCCCTCGCGACGGAGCGGGAGACTATCTGTGCGCTCGAATTTTTGCCGTTCAGGTTCACGGTCATATTTGAACGGGCTTTCTGGCTGCCGTGGGTGAGCAGGCGCTCGGTGATGACTATCTTGGCGTTCGCGTCGAGAGCCGCCTCGGTCTCGCGCAGAGTAGAGTCGACGCCCGCGAGCTGTATCATCTCCATCTCGCAGTAAGAGCCCTCTTCCATGGTCACTTCGGTCACGGGGTTGAGTATTCTCTCGCCTGTGCCCTCGCCTTCGCCGTAGTGCTTCTCGACATATTTTACTTTTGCGTTCTTGCCGATAAAGAAGCGGTGGATGCCGTCGTGCTCGGTCTTTTCGCCGCCGCAGTTGTGTATGCCGCATCCCGCGACTATCAGCACATCCGCGCCCTCGCCGACATAAAAATCGTTATATACCTTGTCGTTTATTCCGGTCTCGGTGATGATAACTGGGATATGCACCTCTTCGCCCTTTGTGAACGGCTTTATATATATGTCTATGCCCGGGTTTCCTTTTTTGGGCTCTATTGTTATATTTTCGCTCGACTGTCTCGCGATGCCCTGACCGTTCTTTCTGATGTTGAACGCGCCCGTCGGCATTGAATCCATGTCCGCTATCGTGTGCAGCAGCGACATATCGACTTTTTTGAGCAGATCCGGCATATCATTCACCGTCCTTTCTGTTGAAGTCGCAGCCCTCATCAAGTTCGCCGAGCAGCTGCGGGAGAATCTCTTCCTTTGTGCCGCGCGTGCGGATCTTGCCCTTTTCGACGACTATCATCTCGTCGGCGAGCTGCATTATGCGCTCCTGATGCGAAATTACTATCACTGTTTCATATCTGTTCTTGCACATCGAGCGGAAGCTCTCGACAAGCATTGCGAAGCTCCACAGGTCAATTCCCGCCTCCGGCTCGTCGAATATCGCAAGGTCTACATTTCTCGCCATGAGCGTGGCAATTTCAACACGCTTGACTTCACCGCCCGAGAGCGACGCGTCAACCTCGCGGTTGAGATATTCACGCGAGCAGAGCCCTACGCTCGTCAGATATGCGCAGCAGGCGTCCTCGGGCAGCTCGCTGCCGTGGGCGAGGCTCAGAAGCCTGCGCACCGTGAGTCCTTTGAAACGCGGCGGCTGCTGAAAAGCGTAGCCGATGCCGAGCTTCGCGCGCTCGGTGATGCTCATGTGAGTTATATCCGTTCCGTTATAGATTATCTGTCCCGCGGTCGGCTGCTCAATGCCCATAATGAGCTTTGCGAGCGTGGATTTTCCTCCGCCGTTCGGTCCTGTTATGACAACGAACTTGCCGTCGTCAAATGTGAGGCTGATATCGTCGATTATCTCAAGCTCGTCGTCCGCACTGCCGACCGAGAAGGAGACATTTTTCAGTTCAAGCATATCCTGCTTCCTTTCGCTTATTTATATGCAGGTTGATTATACAGATTTTTTATTGATATGACAAGATATTTTGCGCCGATATTTGCATATGATGCGCCGGTAATTTAAGCTTTGGCGTTATTTTATGAGTTTTTTGTAAACAAAGTCTGATTTTATTTGAATTTTTATAAGAAAGCTGATAGAATGAAGAGGTAATGCTACCGGACAAGGAGGTATCGGTTTGTCAGATAAAGAAAACCTGCAGCCGCTCGAAGAGAACGAGGCTGCCGAAAAGGAAGAAAAAAACTTTGAGTATGACAGAACGCTTTGCAGCCTTTGCCAGAAGAAGGCGCGCGAAGAGGGCAGCTATTACTGCGAGGACTGCCGTACCAAGATGATGAAGACGAAGATAAAGGGCGGTTCCGTGGTTGCCGCGGT
This sequence comes from Oscillospiraceae bacterium, assembly GCA_003514385.1. GTDB lineage: Bacteria > Bacillota > Clostridia > Oscillospirales > Acutalibacteraceae > CAG-177. The sequence continues at coordinate 55,750 of DOQR01000008.1, forward strand.
GCTCTGCGTGATAGTTTCGCTGTTCGCGCTGATGCTCCTGGGCGCAAACGCCACGCAGATGGTCGGTCTGCTTGAGGCGGACTCCCTCATGAACCAGGGCTATATCAACGCCGCGCTCAACAAGGTGTCCCAGGCGAGCGAGGCGAACGCCTCTCTCAACGACAGCGACTTCATCTCGAATCTGTCGAAGACACTCGGCAATCAGACGATATTCACCCTCGGCTACGGCGAGACCGCGATGACCGCGAAGCTCTATGCAAAGGGCTACACGGAGATAGACGCGGGCGGATATGTCATAAACACCCTCGGCGAGGATGCAGTGAAATCCGACCTGAGACTGCTCGGTCTGCGCAAGTTCGTCAAGGCATACAACGGCTACAACACCACGCAGGAGAAGGCATATTCGATTCTTCAGAACTATGTCAACGCCGAAGCGAAGGACATACCTTACGATGATCTTATCAAGAAGCTTGACGCTCTCAAGGGTCAGGACGGAATTGAGGATCAGTATATCGAATACTACAAGTGCTATGTCGCAATGATGGCGGACAAGAGCATCGACACCCAGCTCGAGTTCCTCCTGAAGATGGAAAAGGAATATCCTGCGGGTCTCATGATCTACGGTCCGACAATTGCGGATTACTACTATCGCTCGGGCGACTATGCGAAGTCCGTTGAATACGCCGACAAGATGATTGCAAAGAACCGCAACTATTACTCCGCCTATGAGCAGAAGGTCATAGCTCTGCTCGCAAAGGGCGACGCCGGCGGCGCCGAAAAAGTCTGCGACCAGCTCGATACCGCCGAGAATGCGGCGGGAGTTGCAAGCGGCGATTACACATCGTACAGCCTGCGTGCCAACCTCTATTGGTACACCGGCAAGTACGACGCGGCGATAAAGATCTGCGAAGAGGGCATCGAGGCATCCGGCGGCGATTCGAATATCTACCGCAACGAGGCTATCGCCTATATGCTCAAGGGCGACTACGCAAAGGCTAACGAGTGCGGAAAGAACGCATATCAGTTCTCCATGAACTACGGCGACCTGACGCTCGATATACTCAACACCGCGGCTCTTGCAGCGGGACTTGCAAAGGACGATGATACCTACAAGACGCTTCAGGATTATCTCAAGACCTACAACTACGAGATAAGCACGGTCGTCACGGACTGCCTTGCAGGCAAAAAGACCGTCGAGCAGGTCTTCATCACTGACGGAGGTGTCATCTCATGATTTCAACTGTTATCTATTTTATCGGCAAGGTGCTCACCTTCCCCGGCGCATATATAAAGGCTTTCTTTGAGCATCTTATCGCAAGAGCGTTCAGTATCCCCGTTGAGGATACAAAGTATCTCAGATTCACCGACGGCTGCGGCCATGTCGAGCATGACGCGATCGGCAGCAAGGCGAAGATTTTCTTCTATTGCCTCCTGCCCGGTCTGTTCACCGCGATAATCGGTACGCCCATGCTCTATATGGGCTTTGCGGGTCTGTTCTTCTTCAAGATCCCCGCCGATTCCTCTACGGCGCTCATGTTCATTGTCTACTGCCTTATGTTCTACCTCGGCTTCTCGCTGTGCGCGAACCAGTATCCGCTTATGGAGGATGCAATCGGTCTGTGGCACGCGCTCTACGGCAAGGACGGAGCCAACTTATTCGTAAAGATAGTGCTCTTTATCCCGACCGTTCTTATTATAGCGGGCGCTTTCCTCGAGAGATATGCATTGAATATTCTTATCATGGCGGGCACGGTTGCCTTTGCCGCACTGACAGCATAACAAAATAAATAAGCTGCCTCCGCACAGGTCACTCTCTGCGGGGGCACTTTGCAATCGGAGAAACTTTTATGGAATATAATTTCAAACTTTGCGTCATTTGCACGGGCGATTCGGGTGCGGCGGAAAATCTCGCCTACTCGCTCATAACCCGCGGCGGTGTTCGCCTTGTAATCTGCGCAGAAAATGCAGATGTCAAAAAATTTCCGACGGCGGCGGAAAACAGCAGGATAGACTTTGCGCCCTGCTCAATCGAGGATATCAATTCCGTCCTCGCTTCGCCCGATGCCCCGCTCGTCATGTTCGCATATTCCGGGACTACTTTTGCGCCCGGATTTGTCGAGCTGTTTGAAGATAAGGCGGTCGTTTTCAATGCGGCGGCTGAAGAAAATAATGCACCGCGCAAGCTCTATCGCGACGGATTCTCAGTCCACGAGGCATTCTCGCCCGCAGTCGGCGTGAATTTTGTCATGCGCTCGGAAGTTATAAACGAGCACAAAATAAAGCTTTTATCCGCAAGCCCGGCGGGCTTCGCCGCGTTTGCCGCGCAGTATGCCGCATATGAAAATTTTGAACCCATACACGAGGTGCTTGCCTACGGCACGAAGCCGATAGAGTGGAACGCCGAAAGCTTTGATATCATGGCTAAGAGCGTTTCAACCAAAGGCGGGCTCTCCTCGCTGACTCTTCTGCTCTCGGCTTACTGCGGGCTTGACAAGACAGGAAAAGAAGCCGAATTCGATGCATTTTCCACGGCGGCAAAGCCGTTCTTTGAGAACGAAGCTTACAGCGCATATGCCCTCGCGGCTTTCGGCATTGATTCCGCTCTGTTAAAAGAGGGCTGCCGCGCCGGAGAGTTCGTCTCGGCGGGCACTAACGCCATGTACAAAGAAGTGACTCTGCCTATTCTCGCCGACGATGTCGTGCGCGATTTTTACGGCGGCAAGCTCAGCTTCGGCACGCTGCGCCGCTGCATCGCCGCGTGGCTCTATTTCAAGCTTTATCGAATGGGCGGAGCGGCGAAGAAGCTCGGCTGTAAAGTCTGCTCAAAACTTGCCGGGGGTGACCTGAATGTCTGATTTTCCATTCAGAGCCACAATACTCATCCCCGTCTACAATGTCGAAAAATATCTCGACGGCTGCATAAACTCGCTTAAAGAGCAGACTGAGCCGTTTGAGAACATGGAGATACTCCTGATAAACGACGGAAGCCGGGACGGCAGCGCAGATATCTGCCGCCGTTGGGCTGATGAATATGAGAATATCCATTTCTACTCAAAAGAGAACGAGGGACTTTCAAAAACAAGAAACTTCGGTCTGCGCCGCGCGCAGGGCAAGTATATCTTCTTCTTTGACTCCGACGACACTTTAGCGCCCGATACAGTCAAGAGCGTCATTGACTATTTCGACACAGTCTATGACGAAGTGGATCTGGTCACATACCGCATCACGCAATATTTTAAAAATGCGCCGCCGGTCTATCATTTCAGATACCGCACACTGACTCATACAGGCGTATATGATCTCGATGACCCGAAGAACAGGTTTATCACGCAGACGAATGTCAATATCTGCGTCAAGAATGATAAAAATAACGGCATTTTCTTCGATGAGTCGCCGGGTTTCAGGCACGAGGACGAGAAATACTGCTGCGATATCCTGCGCCGCAAAATGAAAATAGGCTTTTGTCAAAAAGGCGAGTATCGATACAACCGCAACAACGAAAACAGCATCGTTTCAACCGTTTTCTCGCCCTATTATATATTCGAGACCTCCATGACTTTCTACGAGGAGCTGTTCGATTCTTTCAGCGGCAGAGTTCCGCCGTATTTCCAGGGCATAGTTTTCAACGACCTGCGCTGGAAGCTCAAGGAGGACAAGCTCCTGCCCTATCACTATTCGCCTGAGGAGTTCGCGCGCGCAAACAGGCGCATTGATGCGCTGCTCGAGCAAATGGACGAGGATACTATAATATTACACCCGTCCGTCAATGAATATCATATCCACTACTGGCTCTCGCGCAAGCCGAATTGCCATCCGACGGTAATAGCAGATGACGGCAAGCTCAGCATTGCGGCGGACGGAAGAAAGATTTTTTCGGCTTCTTCGTTCCCGCTGATGATGAGAAAAATATTCGTCGAAAACGGAAAAGCGAGACTGCTCTCGTTCATAAAATCCCCCGTGTTCTCGCATCTCGGGCGCGGCGAGTGGAAAGTAATAGCTTCTGTAGACGGCGAAAAACGCGAGCTTGAAACTTTCACCTCCGTTTTCAGCGCGCAGGATTCCGCAGTCAACGTTGTCGATTTTCCGGCGTTCTTCTGCGAATTCCCCGCAGACGGCAGGCACGAGATAAAGTTCTTCATAAGCATACGCGGCAAAGAATATCCGACGAATCTTCTCGCCGAGCCGACAGCCGTGTTCAGCCGCAAAATACGCATGTATGTCCGAAGCGGCGTGATGTTCACACTCAGCGGCAGGACGCTCGTCAGCAGGAACGTCACCGAGGACGAGAAGTACCGCGCCGAGCGCGAGCAGAGCAAGAATTTTAAAGGCAACGTCAAAAAGCTGCGCAACGCTGCTATTGAATACCGTAGGTCGCACAAAGTCGAGCTCTACTACGATCTGCACACGGTCGACTTCGATAACGGCTATTATCAGTTCAAGAATGACATAAAGCACAGCGACGGCGTTGAACGCTACTATATCTACAGCCGCGAATATAAGAATATCGACGAGCTGTTCACAAAAGATGAACAGGCGCATCTCGTGAAGTTCGGCTCGGAGAAGCACAAACTGCTCTATCTCTCGGCGCGCGTGATATTCACGGCGTTCTACGGCGTGACTCCCGTCTCACCGTTCGGCTCAGCGGCGGGCGAAGTGCCCTATGCCGATCTGCTCGATTTCAAAACTATCTATCTCCAGCACGGAGTGCTCCACGCCTCACTGCGCTCGCAGAACTCGGTCGAACGCTGCCGCGCGGATAAAATCGTTATTTCCGCTCCGTTTGAAAAGCAGAACTATATGACGAACTATCACTACCCGGAGGACAATCTCATCCCGACCGGTATGGCGCGATATGACCATATAGACAGAAACAAAAAGGCGAAGAACAGAATTCTTTTTGCCCCGTCGTGGCGCAAATATCTGACCCAGGAGATAAATTCCTCGAAGTGGGAGCTGATAGACTCAAAGCTCAAAAACTCCGATTATTTCAGGAATTTCTCGCGCTTTCTCGAGAGCGAAGAGCTGCATGAGCTGCTCGAAAAGACGGACACCTATCTCGATGTCAAGCTCCACCCGATAATCGCGGACGCCGAAGGACTGTTTGATATCAAGAGCCCGCGCGTCGTCATGGCGGGCGCGCATGTTGACATTGAGGACTACAAGATGTTCATAACGGACTTCTCGTCTTTCGTGTTCGACTTCGCCTATCTCTGCCGCCCGGTGCTCTATTTTGTGCCCGACTACGGCCAGTTCAAGGCGGGCATGAACCACTACCGCGAGCTCGACCTCCCGTTTGAAAAGGCCTTCGGTCCGCTCGTCCTCGACCCGGAAAGCGCGGTGGAAGAAATAAAGAAAGCCGCGGAAAACGGCTTTGAGCCCGAAAAAATATATGCCGAGCGCATGAGCGGATTCTACTATCCGCTCGAAAACTGTGCCGAGGCGCTCTATAACGAAGTGAGCTCGTGGAAGCTCAAGTGATATAGCAAGATCCTCCGTAAAACAATACGGAGGATCGTTTTTATATCTCCCTGAACACCGCGGCAAATCCGCCGGAGGGACGCATTGTTATATCCGCGCTGTCGGTGCTTGTGACGGCTATCTTCACTTTGTTATACCCGCGCTGATCCGCGAGGTCGTCCGTGTATATCTCGGCTTCGTATTTCGCGCCGTCTTTTAAAAACGAGAACGGCAAATTAATCTTCCGCTCATTGTGAGAGCTGTTAAATACGGCGGCGTACCATTTGTTCTCGCTGCGCCGTGCGAAGACCGCGATTTCTCCTATTTTACTGCCGGGGAGAACATGCGTCTCGTTCCAAACCACCGGCATGGGAGAGACGAACGAGTCGAGCCCGTGCGCTTTCAGAATTGACGGGTCTTCGCTGACGGTGAAAAACGCCGAGTTGTATATTACAGCCGAGGCGAGCATATGGCAGATGCTGACTTCGTTCAGGCATCTCGGCACGGAGAAGCACAGCGGCGTATAATCCGCGTTGCCGCCGAGCATCCTTGTAAATGGAAGAATCGTGTCGTTGTCCGCGTCCGCCTTGCATTGAAGCCCGCGTATCGCCTCCATGCTCATCACATTCGGGAATGTGCGACGCAGCCCGGTCGGCTTCTGCGGATTGTGGTATATAACCATGAGCTTGTGTTCTGCCGCCTCGCGCGCGAAGCGGCGGTAAAACTCGGTCATGAACTGTGTCTCGCTCTCGATGTGGTCGAGCTTTATGCCCTTTATCCCGAGCGTTTGACACTTTTTGAAGAACCTGCGCCTGTATGGAGTGAACCACACCTTGTCCATGGCGGACTGCCAGAGCCATATCCCGACCGAGCGCTTTTCTGCGTCGTCAACGAGCTCTTTGACCTTTTTGAACGCGCCGCGTTCCGTTTTTGCCCAGTCGCGCCAGCCGTTGTCCGCGAGGTTGTATTCATATCCCGCCTCCTGCGCGAGGGCGTTGAATTCCATTATCTTTTCAAATCGGCGGCTGTGCTCTTCATCTATAAAATACGACCACGCGCTCTTGCCCGGGCGTATCCAGTCGGCGTTTTCGTATGCTTTGTCATTCACGGGCGCTGCGGCGTGGGCTATAACGCGGCAGTGTGCGAGCTCCTCGAGCGAGCGGCACACGGTGACTATGCGCCACGGAGTTTTCCCGCCCTTTATGAAAAACTTGTCCGTGTCCCACAGCTCCGTTTTGAATCTGCCCGCGCCGAGCGAGCGCAGAGCCATGCCGGGGTAGTTTTCGATATCCGATTCGGTTATCATTATATATATGCTTTTCCCGGGAAACTCGAATGCGGTCATGCATGAGAAAACTTCGCTTTGCGAAAGTTCCGATGTCTTTTGCGTCAGCGTCTTGCCCTGCATCTTTTTGAGGTCGGTCTGATATCTGCAAACGGTGTTGCCGGGCACGTTGAACCGGGTCAGCTCGTCGCTGATAAGAAGCCCCGTATCTTTGCCGAACAGCAGACGGAATCCGAATCCGTCATTCCATATGCGCACCTCGAGCGAGTATATAATTTTTTTCGCGCGCACGGGGATAATATAATTCATGTGCCTGTCGGTAATATCCGTCTCGGTGTCGAGGTCGCGGTAGGTCTCTTCGCAGGGCTCAATTTTCGGCTCGCCGAGTGTGACATCCGCGCCGATATTTTTGCTGCCCTGAACGAGCAGACCGATTTCGGACGGCTTGATTACGGTAATTCCGCCGACCGCCGCCGAATATGTAAGTTTGCCGCCGGAGACAGTCACCTCAAGCGCGCCGTCGGGGCTTTTTAGAATATATTTTCCCGCTCCAGGAGCGAAATTTGAATCGCCGCTTGATTTCTTCTCAAACAGCGAATATGCCGCAAAACGGGCGCACGCTCTTATTCCGAGCAGCCGCCGCCCAGTCTCTCTCATCATGCCGATCCCTCCGTTACGTTGCATATTATAATATATTTTATTCTGCAACACAAGTTGATATTTGACCTCGGATATGATATAATCCGATTAAACTTGAGTATAAGGAGAAGTTCTATGAACAGTAAAGTAGTTATCACCACGGACAGCCCTGCGGATCTGAGCGCAGAACTTGAAACAAGATATGATATACATGTCCTGCCGCTGTATGTTAATCTCGGAGGAAAATCATACCGCGACGGAATAGATATAACCACTCCCGATATTTTCAGGCACTACGACGAGACGGGCGAGCTGCCTACGACCTCGGCTATTCCGATAGGCGACTACGAGGCCTTCTTCAAGTCCTTTATCGACGAGGGAAAGAAAGTTGTCCATTTCTCGCTGAGCTCCGAGATATCCTCTACCCATCAGAACGCGAGACTCGCCGCGGAGGGAATGGACGGAGTTTATGTCATCGACTCGCGCCATCTGAGCTCCGGTATCGCGCTCCAGGTCATAAGAGCCTGCGAGATGCGCGATGAGGGCATGAGCGCGGAGGATATAGCGAAGGCCGCTGTTGATTTGAACAAAAAGACCTGCACGAGCTTTGTGCTTGACAAGCTCGAATATATGAAGAAGGGCGGCCGCTGCTCGACCGTTGCCGCGCTCGGAGCCAACTTGCTCTCCATCCGTCCGTGCATCGAGATGAAGGACGGCAAGCTCGGGGTTGCGAGAAAATATCGCGGCAAAATACTTGACGTCAAGAAAAAATATATCGAGGACGAGCTCGGTGCCCATAAGGACGACGCCGATCTTTCGCGCATTTTCCTGACCTCGTCGAGCGCTTCGGATGCCGAGGTGAAGGAGCTCACCGCGCTGATAAAGAGCATTCTCCCGTTCAAGGAGGTTCTCATCGGCTGTGCGGGCTGCACCATCGCAAGCCACTGCGGACCCGGATGCATGGGAATACTTTTCATGACTAAATAAATGAAAGAAAAAGTCGCCGCCGGTCTGAATTTCAAACGGGTCGGCGGCGTTTTTGATACGGAGAAAAGATGATTAAAAATATAATTTTCGATATGGGCAACGTGCTTCTTAAATATGATACAGACCTACCGCTCGGCGCGTTCTGCCCCGATGAGGAAGCAAAAAATTTTATTCGCCGCGAGCTGTTCGAGAGCGCGGAGTGGATAGAGGCTGACAGGGGAAACATAACCGACGGCGAGATGCTTGCGGCGGCCAAGGAGCGGGTGCCTAAAGAATATCATGACGCGCTCGAAAAATGCGAGCGCCGCTGGCCGGAGTTTCTGGACAGAATTGACGGCGCTCCGGAATTCTGCCGCGCGATGCGTGAGAGCGGGAAGAATATATATGTCCTCTCAAACGCGAGCGGGCGATTCTATGAATATTTTCCGCGCTTCTACGATATCGACTTCTTCGACGGCGTGGTCGTCTCGTGCGATTTGCATATCATAAAGCCGGAGAGCGGGATATATGAATATATCCTCGATAAATACGGGCTGAAAGCCGAGGAGTGTTTGTTTATAGACGACCTCGAAAGAAACGTGCGCGGGGCGGAGAAAGTCGGAATAAACGCCGTGAGGTTCGAAAACAACTACAGAGAGATAGCGAAAAAATACGGACTTTGACGGAGAGGGCTGCCGCTAAATGCGGCAGCCCCGAGTGTGTCGATAAGCCTATTTTTGGTGGTTTCGCAAAATTAAAGCCTCCCTTGTGTAAAGGGAGGTGGCGCGAAGCGCCGGAGGGATTGTTCTGAATAAGGGAAAAATTTTCAAAATGCTGAGTATTTTGAACTTTCATTACAACAACCCCTCAGTCACGGCTTAGCCGTGACAGCTCCCCTTACACAGGGGAGCCTTGAGTCCGTGCAATGACAGACTTTTTCGACAGACTGAGGGTTGCCGCATTTAGCGGCAGCCCCCTGTTTTTATGATTTCTTTTTTGTTTTTATTTTTCGTCTGTATTTTGCAAAGCAGACTATGCTTGCGATGACAAGCCCGATGCCGATGACGAGCACCCAGTGCAGATAGTATGTGTTAAGGAACGGAATAAAAGAATATACTGGCACGCGCATTGTTGCCATGCGGTGCTCGTCTGATATCTGCGTCGTTCCGTCGGGGAGCATCTCCATCATCGGACCGTGGTCGTAGGTCACTTCCTGATAAGACTCAATGACCTGTGACAGAGTCAGCAGCACGCCGATTATGATAACTCCGAGCACGAGCGTGACTATTCCAGCAATGAGCAGCTGACGGCTCTGCTCCGCGTTTTTGACCTTTTCTGCGGTGCGGGCTACTGCGGGGATGTCCTCGTCGCAGTCGAGGTTGTCTTTTATAAGATAGTCGGTCGTGACGCCGAAAAGCTTGCTTAACTGTACTATGTTGTCCGTGTCCGGAACGGCGGTGCCGAGCTCCCATTTTGATACCGCCTGCCTCGAGACGGCTATCCTGCTTGCAAGTTCCTCCTGTGACCAGCCGCGTTCTTTTCTGAGTTTTTGCAGTTTTTCGGGGAAGTTCATGACTTTCTCCTTTCGCGTATTTTTTATTGCATCTGTATTTTACACGAAAGCAAAATTTGAGTCAACATATCAGAACTTGCAATCTGTCAACCGGAGCTTACATTGCATATTTGTCCGGTTGCGGCGGGGAGAATAAAAATTTTTTTATTTTGCATTCCTCTATCTTGTCTGCATTTTGACTAAAATATCCATATATAGAGTGCTGATTTTCATCACGCAAGTTTTTAAAAAAATATTGCGAAAACCCTTGCAATACAAGGATTTGTGTGGTATCATTATCAGGCATGATTGTGGGAAGTGGGGCAAGTATGCCCGAAACACAATCTGCTGATATGCGATGATGCAGAAGGTGGCCGTCCTTTGAGACGGGGAATTTCTGCGGAGTATGTCCGATTTTAAAACCGGGCGAAACAGGTCTGACTGCCGCACGGGGTGCGTTTCCCTCGCACCTTCGCTTGAGGCAGCAGTAATTGCATCTGCTTTCTTCACACCCGGAAATATCGTTTTCCGGTTTTTTAAAAGGGAAACGATGAAACACCCGGAGGCGTTGAAAGAAAAGAAGCAATGCCCGCCAATTATTAAGGAGGCGCAAACAATGGCAGCAAAGGGAAAAATCAGAATCAGACTCAAGGGCTATGACCACAACCTCGTCGACAAGGCGGCGGAGAAGATCGTAGAGACCGCAAAGAGAACCGATGCTCAGGTCTCAGGTCCCGTACCGCTCCCGACAGAGAAGGAAGTCGTTACCGTCCTTCGCGCAGTCCACAAGTACAAGGACTCCCGCGAGCAGTTTGAGCAGCGTACACACAAAAGGCTCATAGACATCATCAGACCTTCAGCAAAGACTGTTGAAGCTCTTACCGGTCTTGAGCTTCCCGCAGGCGTGGATATAGAGATCAAACTCTAATACATTATATATATGCGTGAGAGCGCAGATATGATGTACGCCGCAGGTCAAGTTGGCGAGAGCCAACCAATAACCTAAAGGAGGAGAAAGGAACTATGCAAAAAGCACTCATCGGAAAGAAGATCGGCATGACTCAGATCTTCGATGCAAACGGAAACGTTGTTCCCGTAACAGTCGTCGAGGCAGGCCCCTGCTCTGTCGTTATGAAGAAGACTGTTGAAAACGACGGCTATGAAGCTGTTCAGCTCGGCTTCGGCGACGTCAAAGTTCAGAGAGTCAACAAGCCCATGAAGGGTCACTTCGACAAGGCGGGCACAGCCCCCAAGAAGTCCCTCAGAGAGTTCAGACTTGACGATCAGTCGAGCCTCAACGTGGGCGATATCCTCAAGGCCGACGTTTTCGCTGTTGGCGATCACGTTGACGTTGTCGGTACAAGCAAAGGTAAGGGCACCGCAGGCGCTATCAAGAGATGGAACTTCTCCAGACTCAAGATGACTCACGGTACCGGACCCAACGCAAGACACGCCGGTTCTCTCGGCGCGTGCAGCGATCCCTCGAGAGTTTACAAGGGAAAGAAGCTCGCAGGTCACCTCGGCCACGAGAGAGTTACTATCCAGAATCTTGACATTGTCAAGGTCGACGCTGAGAACAACCTTATCGCCATCAAGGGCGGCATCCCCGGCCCCAAGGGCGGCATCGTTCTCATCAGAGACAGCGTTAAGAATGTGTAAGAAAGGAGTAGAGTTTAATGCCTAATTATTCAGTTTTTGACAAGACCGGCAAGAAGGTATCGGACATTGCCCTTTCGGACGCGATCTTCGCAATCACCCCGAACGCTTCGGCAATGCACCTCTGCGTGGTAGCATATTTGGCAAACCAGCGCCAGGGCACTCAGTCTACCCTTACACGCGCTGAAGTCAGAGGCGGCGGCAAGAAGCCCTGGAGACAGAAGGGTTCAGGCCGCGCAAGACAGGGCTCCATCAGAAGCCCGCAGTGGACCCACGGCGGTATCGCACTCGGCCCCAAGCCCCGTGAGTACGGCAAGACAGTCAACAAGAAGGTCAGAAGACTCGCTATGAAGTCTGCTCTTTCCTCCAAGGTTGCAGCTGAGGAGCTTATCGTCCTCGACAGCCTTGAGATGAACGAGATCAAGACCAAGGAAGTTGTCAGCGTTCTCAAGGCTCTTGAGACCGGTAAGAAGGTTCTCATCGTCCTTCCCGAGAAGAATGAGACCGTCTACAGAAGCGCTCGCAACATCAAGGGCGTCAAGACCACTCTTGTCAGCACACTCAATGTTTACGATATCCTCAACTGCGATTCTCTCGTAGTGCTCAAGGATGCCGTATCGAAGATTGAGGAGGTATACGCATGAGCAAGATAGCACAGGACATCATCCTTCGTCCTATCATCACCGAGGAGAGTATGCTCGGTACAGCGGACAAGAAGTACACCTTCTCCGTTGCCAAGGACGCAAACAAGATAGAGATCGCCAAGGCAGTTGAAGAGCTCTTCAAGGTCGAAGTCAAGAGCGTCAACACCGTTAACTGCCGCGGCAAGAAGCGCCGCTACGGCCGTTTCGAGGGATACACTTCCTCGTGGAAAAAGGCTATAGTGACCCTCACGGAGGACTCCAAGACCATCGAGTTCTTCGACGGCATGATGTAATAATCAACCAATAATCCGGCGGTAAAGTATGGAGGGTCGACACCTCCGCAAAGCCGCTATAAGGAGAGTGAAACCAAATGTCGATCAGAGTTTACAAGCCGACAACAAACGCTCGTCGTAATATGTCGGTCACAGATTACTCCGGGCTGTCAAAGGTTGCTCCCGAGAGAAGCCTTCTCGCTCCTCTCTCCAAGAATTCCGGACGCAACAGCTACGGCAGAATCACCGTTCGCCATCGCGGCGGCGGAAATCGCAGAAAGTATCGTATAATCGACTTCAAGCGCGATAAGTTCGATGTTTCCGCGACTGTTAAAACACTTGAGTACGATCCCAACCGTTCAGCTCATATAGCTCTGCTTGAGTACGCCGACGGCGAGAAGAGATACATCATCGCTCCCGCAGGCCTCTCGGTGGGCGACACGGTTGTCGCAGGACCCGACGCCGATATCAAGGTCGGCAACGCACTTCCCCTGACCAACATCCCCACCGGTACATTCGTTCACAATGTTGAGCTTTATCCCGGCAGAGGCGGTCAGCTGGCAAGAGCGGCGGGCAACTCCGCACAGCTCATGGCTAAGGAAGGCGCATACGCCCTTCTTCGTCTGCCCTCGGGCGAGCTGAGAAACGTTCCCGCTTCCTGCATGGCAACAGTCGGCCAGGTCGGCAACGTTGACCACGAGAATGTCAAGATCGGTAAGGCAGGCCGCAGCCGTCACCTCGGCTGGAGACCCACCGTCCGCGGCTCCGTCATGAACCCGAACGACCACCCGCACGGCGGCGGTGAGGGCAAGAGCCCGATCGGTAGACCCGGTCCCTGCACTCCGTGGGGCAAGCCCGCACTCGGCTATAAGACGAGAAACACCAAGAAGGCCTCCGATAAGCTTATCGTGAAGCGCCGCAACGGCAAGTAAGTCGAGAAAGGAGCAGAAATAATGGGCAGAAGCGTTAAAAAAGGACCTTTCGTGCAGCCTAAACTGCTCGAGAGAGTCGTGGAGATGAACAAGTCCGGCAACAAGCAGGTTCTCAAGACCTGGAGCCGCAGCTCCACAATCTTTCCCGAATTTGTCGGCCACACCTTCGCTGTTCATGACGGACGCAAGCATGTCCCCGTGTATGTAACAGAGGATATGGTTGGACATAAACTCGGTGAATTCGCACCGACCAGAACTTTCAAGGGTCATGCGGGTTCCAAAACAACAAATAACGGTAAATAATCAGTCGAAAGGAGTGTGTAACAATGCAGGATAATACAATGCCTCAGGCAGTGGCTAAGGCAAACTATGTGCGCATTGCTCCCCGCAAGGTTCAGATAGTGCTCGACCTTATCCGCAATCAGCCGGCAGACAAAGCGCTGGCAATTCTCAAACACACGCCCAAGGCTGCGTGTGAACCGCTTCTTAAACTTTTGAAGTCCGCTATAGCGAACGCTGAGAACAAGAACATGGACACTTCCAATCTTTACATCAGCGAGTGCACTGTAGGTCAGGGACCGACCCTCAAGAGAATAAGAGCGAGAGCTCAGGGCAGAGCGTTCAGAATCAACAAGAAGACGTCGCACATCACCCTGGTGCTCAAGGAAGCGGAATAAGCGAGGAGGAGGTTAAACAATGGGACAGAAAATTAATCCCACCGGTCTTAGAATCGGTGTAATTAAAGACTGGGAGTCACGCTGGTACGCAGATCCCAAGGATTTCGGCGATACCCTCGTTGAAGATCACAAGCTGCGTGAATTCCTCCTTGAGCTCCTTGCTCCGGCAGGCGTGCCCAAGATCGAGATCGAGCGCAATTCCAAGAGAGTCAACATCAACATTTTCTGCGCAAAGCCCGGCATGGTTATAGGCAAGGGCGGCGCTGAGATAGAGAAGCTCAAGAAGCTCTGCGAGAGCAAGCTCGGCGGCAAAGAGGTTTCGCTCAACATCGTTGAAGTTAAGCAGCCCGACCTTGACGCTCAGCTCGTCGCTGAGAACATCGCTTCTCAGCTTGAAAGAAGAGTTTCCTTCCGCCGTGCTCTCAAGCAGTCCATCGGACGCACCATGAGACTTGGCGCAAGAGGTATAAAGACTCAGGTTTCCGGCCGTCTGGGCGGTGCGGAAATAGCACGTACAGAGCAGTATCATGAGGGTACTATCCCGCTGCAGACCATCAGAGCCGACATCGACTATGGCTTCGCTGAGGCCAAGACCACTTACGGCCGCATCGGTGTTAAGGTCTGGATCTACAAGGGTGAGGTTCTTCATGACAACCGCAGCAGCAATAACAGAAGAAGATCATCACGCAAGGAAGGGGGAGCTCGCTAATGCTGTTACCCAAGAGAGTTAAGCACCGCAGGGTACAGAGAGGCAGAATGACCGGTAAGGCCATGAGAGGCAACAAGGTCTCTTACGGCGATTTCGGTCTCGTAGCTCTCGAGCCCGCCTGGATCACCGCTAACCAGATCGAGGCAGCCCGTATCGCAATGACCCGTTACATCAAGCGTGGCGGTCAGGTCTGGATAAAGATTTTCCCCGACAAGCCGGTAACCAAGAAGCCCGCTGAAACCCGAATGGGTTCCGGTAAAGGTGCTCCCGAGTATTGGGTTGCCGTTGTTAAGCCCGGCAGAGTCATGTTTGAGATTGCCGGCGTTGATAAGGAGCTCGCAGAAGAGGCTATGCGTCTTGCTGCTCACAAGCTCCCCATCAAGTGCAAATTTGTAACTAAGGAAGAAACGGGTGGTGAACAGGAATGAAAGCCAGTGAAATAAGAAAACTTTCCGCCAAAGAGCTGGATGCTAAGCTGCTTGAGTTAAAGGATGAGCTTTTCAAACTGCGCTTCCAGCAGGCTGTTAACCAGCTCGACAACCCGATGCGAATCAGTGCCGTCAAGAAGGACATAGCGCGCATTAAGACAGTTCAGCGCGATATCGAGCTTCACGGCGCCAATTCGTGATGAAAGGGAGGTCAACACTTATGGAAAGAAACCTCAGAAAAACTCGCGTTGGCATTGTGACCAGCGATAAGATGGATAAGACTGTTGTCGTCTCCATCAAGGATAGGGTAAAGCATCCGCTTTACAAGAAGATCGTTAACCGCACCATCAAGCTCAAGGCTCATGATGAGAACAACACCTGCGGAATCGGCGACCGTGTCCTCGTCATGGAGACCCGCCCGATGTCCAAGGACAAGAGATGGCGCGTAGTTGAGATCATCGAGAAGGCTAAATAATTTTTTGGTAACAGTAAGGAGGCAGACACTGTGATACAGCAACAGAGTTACCTCAAGGTTGCCGACAACACCGGCGCGAAGGAGATTATGTGCATTCGCGTTCTCGGAGGTTCCGGCAGGAGGTATGCCAATATCGGCGACGTCATAGTTGCTTCGGTTAAAAAAGCAGCACCCGGCGGCGTAGTTAAAAAAGGCGAGGTCGTTAAGGCAGTCGTAGTTCGTACTGCAAAAGGAGTTCGCCGTGATGACGGCACCTACATTCGCTTCGATGAGAATGCAGCTGTTATCATCAAAGAAGACAAAAATCCCAAAGGCACTCGTATCTTTGGACCGGTAGCGAGAGAGCTGCGTGAGAAAGATTATCTCAAGATTCTCTCTCTGGCTCCCGAAGTGCTTTAAGGCGGAGGTGCAACGATGAGTAATAAGGTTCATGTTAAGACCGGTGACGAGGTTGTCGTCATCAACGGCAAGTACCGCGGCAAGAGAGGCAAGGTCCTCCAGGTCAGCCCTTCCGAGGGTAAGGTTATTGTCGAGGGCGTGAATATCGTCACGAAGCACGTTAAGCCCCGCAAGATGGGTGAGGCCGGCGGTCTCATCAAGGCTGAAAGCGCCCTTTATGCAGATAAGGTTCAGCTCGTTTGCCCCAAGTGCGGCAGACCCACTAGAACCGGCAGCAAGATCAACGCAAAAGGCAAGAAAGTCCGCACATGCAAGAAGAGCGACTGCCTTGCAGAATTCGAATAAGGGAGGAGCATGACAATGGCAGCAAGGTTAAAAGAGACCTATATAAACGAAGTTGCACCTGCTCTTATGAAGAAGTTCGAGTATAAGAGCGTCATGCAGATCCCGAAGCTTGACAAGATTGTGGTCAACATCGCTTGCGGCGAGGCAAGAGAGAACTCCAAGGTTCTTGATTCCGTCGTCTCCGACCTCATGCAGATCACCGGTCAGAGACCCGTGATGTGCAGAGCGAAGAAGTCGATCGCTAACTTCAAGCTCCGTGAAGGCATGGTTATCGGTGCCAAGGTTACCCTCAGGGGAGACAGAATGTATGAGTTCCTTGACAGGTTCTTCAATCTCGCTCTTCCCCGCGTCAGAGACTTCAGAGGTATCAACCCGAACTCTTTCGACGGCAGAGGCAACTATTCTCTGGGTATCAAGGAACAGCTGATATTCCCCGAGATCGAGTACGACAAGATTGACAAGGTCAGAGGCATGGATATTTGCTTTGTCACGACAGCTAATACTGATGAAGAGGCACGCGAGCTGCTCACTCTCATGGGCGCTCCGTTCGCAAAATAAGGAGGAATTACGGTGGCCAAAACATCCATGAAGGTTAAGCAGGCTAGACCCGCTAAGTATTCTTCAAGGGCTTACAACAGATGTAAGATCTGCGGCAGACCGCACGCCTATCTTCGCAAATACGGAGTATGCCGCATCTGCTTCAGAGAGCTGGCTCATGCCGGTCAGATCCCCGGCGTCAAGAAGGCCAGCTGGTAAAAGAGCAATTGCAAAAGGAGGTTCAACAGTATGCAAATTACTGATTCCATCGCCGATATGCTCACAAGAATCCGCAATGCGAATTCCGCAAAGCATGATACGGTGAAGATTCCCGCATCCAATATGAAGAAGGCGATTGCTCAAATTCTTCTTGATGAGGGTTACATCAAGGGATTCAAGGTTGAGGACGACGGCAAGCAGGGCGTCATCGAGATCGCTCTCAAGTACGGCCCCAACAAGTCACAGGTTATAACCGGTCTGCGCAGAGTTTCAAAGCCCGGTCTGCGTATATATACCAACTGCGAGGATATGCCCAGAGTCATGAAGGGTCTCGGCATCGCTATCCTCTCAACAAGCAAGGGCATTATGACGGACAAGGATGCACGCAAAGCCAATGTCGGCGGCGAAGTCCTTGCATTTATCTGGTAAGGAGGTGCTGTAAATGTCACGCATAGGAAACAAACCCATCGCAATCCCCGCAGGGGTTACTGTGCAGGTGGACGGCAGCACTGTCACCGTTAAGGGTGCCAAAGGCGAGCTTACCAGAACCGTGCACAGCAATATGGCTGTCGAAGTCGAAGGCGCGACCGTTCACGTCAAGCGCCCCGACGACACCAAGCTCAACAAGTCCCTTCACGGTCTTACCCGCACACTCGTCGCCAACATGGTGACCGGCGTCAGCGAGGGCTACAAGAAGGAGCTTGAAATCAACGGCGTAGGTTACCGTGCCGCTAAAGAGGGCAAGGAGCTTGTTCTCAATATCGGTTTCTCGCATCAGGTCAGAGTGGCCGAGATCGACGGTATCACCATCGAGGTTCCCGCGCCCAACAAGATCGTTATCTCCGGTCCCGACAAGCAGAAGGTCGGCCAGTTTGCAGCGGAAGTTCGCGAGAAGCGTCCCCCCGAGCCGTACAAGGGCAAGGGCATCAAGTATGTTGATGAGCATATCCGCCGCAAGGAAGGCAAGGCCGGCAAGGGCGGTAAGTAAGTTTAGGTTAAGGAGTGAAAAGTTATGGTTAACAGACCGGACAGCAAGAAAGCAAGACAGAAGCGCCACACCAGAGTGCGTGCTAAGATCTCCGGAACTGCAGAATGCCCCCGCCTTAATGTATTCCGCTCCCTGCAGCACATCTATGCTCAGATCATAGACGATGTTTCAGGCAAGACCCTTGTTTCAGCCTCTACTGTTGAGAAGGATTTTGAGGATTACGGCGGAAATAAATCCGCAGCCCGCAAGGTGGGCATCACACTGGCAAAGAGAGCAGCCGAAAAGGGAATAACCGATGTTGTTTTCGACCGCGGCGGCTACGTTTATCACGGCCGTGTTCAGGAACTGGCCGAAGGCGCCCGTGAGGGCGGCCTCAACTTCTAAGGAAAGGGAGGATACTTTTGGCTAAGATTGATGCATCGGCATATGAACTCACTGAAAGAGTTGTCACTATCAACCGCGTATCGAAAACCGTTAAGGGCGGCCGTATATTCAAGTTCGCCGCTCTCGTAGTCGTCGGTGACGGCAACGGAATCGTCGGCTTCGGTCTCGGCAAGTCCGGCGAAGTTCCGGACGCCATCCGCAAGGGTATCGAAGATGCGAAGAAGAACCTGATGAAGGTTTCACTTAAGGGAACAACCATTCCCCACGAGGTTATAGGTAAGTTCGGCGCAGGCGTCGTCCTGCTCAAGCCCGCAGCACCCGGTACCGGCGTTATCGCCGGCGGTCCTGTCCGTGCAGTCGTTGAGACTGTCGGCATCAAGGATATCCGTGCTAAGGCTCTCAGATCCAACAACCCCTGTAACGTCGTCAGAGCAACACTTGACGGTCTTGCACAGCTTCGCAACGTCGATGAAGTTGCGGCTATAAGAGGCAAGTCGGAAAAAGAAATTTTAGGTTAAGGAGGGTGGACAACAATGGCAGATATTAACGTAAAGCTCGTCAAGAGCCTTATCGGAAGTACTAAACCTCAGATTGCCACCGCCTATGCACTCGGTCTCCACAAGATCGGCGACGAGTCAGTTCAGCCTGACAACGCTGCCACCCGCGGCAAGATCAGAAAGCTTGCCCACCTTGTCGAGACAAGTGAAGTCGAGCAAGGAGGTGCTGAATGATGAAATTGCATGAGCTTTCACCTGCACCCGGTTCTGTCAAAGAGCGTAAGCGTATAGGCAGAGGCGTTGCTTCAGGTCAGGGTAAGACCGCCGGTAAAGGCCACAAGGGCCAGAAGGCAAGAAGCGGAAGCAACGCGCACATCGGTTTCGAAGGCGGCCAGATGCCCCTTCAGAGAAGAATCCCCAAAAGAGGTTTTGTCAACATTTTTGCGAAAGAGATCGCAACTGTTAACGTAGCAGCTATCAACGACAAGTTCGAGGACGGCGCTACCGTAACTATAGAAGCCCTCGTCGAGTCCGGTCTTGTCAAGAAGACCCTCGACGGCGTCAAAGTCTTAGGACAGGGCGAACTTACGAAGAAGCTAACAGTTCAGGCTAATGCTTTTTCTGCTTCCGCCAAGGCTAAGATTGAGGCTGCGGGCGGAAAGGCAGAGGTAATCTGAAAATGTTCAAGACTTTTGCCAACGCATGGAAGATCCCGGAGCTCAGAAAGAAGATTCTCTTCACCGCTCTGATTGTTCTTATCTTCAGAGTCGGCTCCGCTATTCCGGTTCCGTTCACAAACATCCTCATTGAGGGCGGCAATCTTGTTCAGGAGGGCAGCACCTTCCTCAACTACCTCATTATGATGACCGGTGACGCGTTCAACTACGGTACTCTGTTCGCTCTGTCGATCACCCCGTACATCAACTCGTCAATCATCATGCAGCTCCTCTGCGTCGCTATTCCTCCTCTGGAGAGACTGGCAAAGGAAGAGGACGGTCAGAAGAAGATTGCCTCCATCACAAGATATGTTACTGTTGTTCTCGGTATCATCCAGAGCGTAGCATACTACTTCTATATCAGAAGCGCCGGTTACCTTTCAAAGGCTGCTGACGGCAGTGCCTACACAGGCGTTGCAATGGTCTTCCAGGCCATCGTCATCATCCTTTGCTTCACGGCAGGTACCGCGCTTATCATGTGGCTCGGTGAGCAGATCAACGACAAGGGCATCGGCAACGGTATCTCGATAATCCTTTTCGCAGGTATCGTTTCGAGAATCCCCGCTCTGATCACCCAGCTCTTCGGCGGCTCGGGCACCGGCAGCTACTGGTCAAGAGGCGGCGTCTACTACTTCCTTTCACCCTTCGTCTGCGTCATCCTTATTCTGATGGTCGCATTCATCGTGTGGATGGACAACGCTGAGAGACGCATTCCCGTCCAGTACGCCAAGCGCGTCGTCGGCCGCAAGATGTACGGCGGCCAGAACACCCATATTCCGATAAAGGTCAATATGTCCGGTGTTATGCCCATCATCTTCGCGGGTTCCATTCTTTCCATCCCGCCCACCATCCAGATGTTCATTCCGTCTGCAAAACTTGCAGACAGCAAGTTCTGGACCGGTTTCTTCAAGGTGTTCACCTCGACTCACTGGGCTTACGGCATTATCTACTTCATACTGATAATCGCTTTCGCCTATTTCTATTCGAGCATCCAGTACAATCCTATTGAGATGTCCCAGAACATCGCCAAGAACGGCGGTATGATCCCCGGTATTCGTACCGGCAGACCCACATCGGACTACATTGCAAGGATCATTTCGAGAATCACACTTCTCGGAGCTCTCCTTCTGAGTGTCGTCGCTATCTTCCCGATCGTGTTCTCGCAGCTTACAACGCTGATCCTTACAAAGACAACGGTTTATGCTGACGGTATGAACGTTTCGCTCGGCGGTACGTCGATAATAATCCTTGTCGGTGTTGCTCTTGAAACTGTCAAGCAGCTCGAGAGCCAGATGATGATGCGTCACTATAAGGGCTTCCTTGATTAAGCCCTGCCGCAACTAACGGCAAAAACGGAGGATAAGCATGATAGTGCTCAAAACAAGTCACGAGCTCTCGCTGATGAGAGAGGCTTGCAGAATATCTGCAGGAGCATTAAAAGTGGCGGGCGAGGCTGTCGAGCCGGGCGTTACTACCGCTCAGATCGATAAGATCGCACACGAATATATTCTAAAAGCAGGGGCCACGCCTACGTTCCTTAATTACAACGGGTTCCCCGCTACGGCATGCATTTCCATAAACGATGAGATCATTCACGGAATACCCAGCCACAGACGTGTTATCAAAAGCGGCGATATAGTCAGCATTGACCTCGGCGCTTCGATAAACGGCTATACCGGCGACAACGCTGCCACTTTCGCCTGCGGGGACATTTCCCCCGAGGCGAAGCGGCTGTGCGACGTGACCAGAGAGAGCCTCTATGAAGGCATCAAAAAGGCGGTCGCAGGCGGCAGACTCGGCGATATAGGCTTCGCTATTGCGAGCTACTGCGAGGAGCGCGGCTTCTCCGTCGTTCGCGAATATACGGGGCACGGTGTGGGTGCAAATCTCCATGAGGATCCCAGCGTACCGAATTTCGGCACGCCAGGAAGAGGCGTTCGCCTGCTGCCCGGCATGACTATTGCCATCGAACCGATGATAAATCAGGGCTCTGCGGCTATCCGTACTCAACCCGACGGGTGGACTGTCAGAACCAAAGACGGCAAACTCTCAGCTCATTTCGAACACACCGTCGCCATTACGGCTGACGGACCGAAGATAATGACTCAGCTTTAAGCGGAGGATTGATGATGAGCTTTCAACGAGGCTGCGTCGTAAGATCCACGGCCGGACGCGACAAGGGCAGACTGCTTGCAGTCACCGCTGTCACGCAGCGCGGCGTCGAGGTCTGCGACGGTAAGGAGCGCAAGCTCCTCAGACCCAAAATCAAGAATCCTAAGCACGTCGAGCCGACGCCGATGCGTCTGACGCAGGAGGATATGGCATTTGACAGCCGCCTGCGCCGCGCGCTCAGAAGGCTTGAGGATGAGACTGCATCATTGTAGGGAGGTTAGTATATGTCAAAGCAGGATATGATCGAGATTGAAGGTACGGTAGTAGAGGCCCTGCCCAACGCGACTTTCACAGTCGAGCTGGAAAACGGCCACCAGATATTGGCTCATATCTCCGGTAAGCTCAGGATGAACTACATCCGTATTCTTCCGGGAGATAAGGTCACGGTCGAAATGTCGCCATACGACCTGACGAAGGGCCGCATAACATGGCGTTCCAAGTAAAAGGAGGGTATTCTAATGAAAGTCAGACCTTCTGTCAAAAAAATGTGTGAAAAGTGTAAGATCATCAAGCGCAAGGGAAAAGTAATGGTCATCTGTGAAAATCCCAAGCACAAGCAGCGTCAGGGCTAATGACGCAAACCATTCAATGGAGGTGCAACTGACAAATGGCGCGTATTTCAGGTGTTGACCTGCCTAGAGAGAAAAGAGTCGAGATCGCTCTGACCTACATCTACGGTATCGGTCGCAAAACCGCAAGCGATATTATCGCCGCAACAGGAGTTAATCCCGATATAAGAGTCAAGGACCTGTCCGAGGATGACGTCTCTAAGCTTCGTGAGTATATAGATCATCACTGCAAGGTCGAGGGTGACCTTCGCCGTGAGACCGCTTTCGATATCAAGAGACTCGTTGAAATCGGCTGCTACCGCGGTGTCCGCCACCGCAAGGGTCTGCCGGTTAGAGGCCAGCGTTCCAAGACCAATGCCCGTACACGCAAGGGTCCGAAGAAGACCATTGCTAACAAGAAGAAGTAATCAAGGAGGGATAATATGGCTACCAAAGTTTCCGGCAAAAAAGCAACAGGCACCCGCAAGCGCAAGGAGCGCAAGAATATTGAGCGCGGTGCAGTCCATATCCAATCCACCTTTAACAACACCATCGTCACTATAACCGACACTCAGGGCAACGCTGTTTCCTGGGCAAGTGCCGGCGAAATGGGCTTCAGAGGCTCAAGAAAATCTACTCCCTTTGCTGCTCAGACTGCTGCAGAGACAGCTGCCAAGGCTGCTATGGAGCACGGTATGAAGACGGTTGAGGTTTATGTTAAGGGTCCCGGAGCCGGCAGAGAAGCCGCTATAAGAGCGCTGCAGACGGCGGGTCTTGAAGTCACCCTGATAAAGGACACGACTCCCATTCCCCACAACGGCTGCCGCCCGCCCAAGAGAAGGCGCGTGTAACCAATATTTTAGGAGGTGTAACACATGGCAAGATATACAGGTGCGGTCTGCAAGATGTGCCGCCGCGAGGGCAAGAAGCTCTACCTCAAGGGTGAGCGTTGCTACAGCAACAAGTGCGCTTTTGAGCGCCGTTCGTATGCCCCCGGTCAGCATGGCCAGAGCCGCAAGAAGACCTCTGAATACGGTTTGCAGCTCAGAGCAAAGCAGCAGGCTAAGCGTTACTACGGTATTCAGGAAGGCCAGTTCCACAAGTATTTCCTCATGGCTGAGCGCAAGAAGGGTGTCACCGGTGAAAACCTTCTTCGTATCTGCGAGAGCAGACTTGACAATGTAGTTTATCTTCTCGGCTGGGCTAACTCCAGAGCCGAAGCAAGACAGCTCGTTGTTCACGGCCATTATAAAGTAAACGGCAAGAAAGTTGACGTCCCGTCATACCTTCTTAAGGCCGGCGATGTTGTTTCGATCAAGGAGAAGAGCAGAGAGAGCGACAAGATCAAGGCTGTTCTTGAGACCAATTCCGCTCGTCCCGTGCCCGCATGGCTCGAGGCTGACGCTGATAAGCTCACCGCTAAGGTCATCGCCCTTCCCGAGAGAGACCAGATTATGGTTCCCGTCGAAGAGCATCTTATCGTCGAGTTGTACTCGAAATAATGCCGCTTAAGCTTAAACGGCTTGTTTTTGAGCAATACTCTTTCAGCGGCCTTGCCGCGTTTTATAAAAAGGAGGGTTTTGAATGATCGGAATCGAGAAGCCCAAGATCGAAACAGAAGGCATTACGCCCGACGGAACCTACGGCAAGTTTATCGTAGAACCCCTTGAGAGAGGTTACGGAACGACCCTCGGTAACTCCCTGCGCCGCGTCCTGCTCTCTTCGCTTCCGGGCTATGCTATAATCTCCGTTAAGATCGATGGTATCCTGCACGAGTTTTCAACGATTCCCGGCGTCAAGGAAGACGTTACGGAGATCGTCCTCAACCTCAAGGATGTCATACTCAAGATCCACGGCGATGGTCCGAAGACTGTCTATATAGACGCTTCCGGCGAGTGCGAGATCACCGCAGGCAGCATTCAGACGGATTCTGAGGTTGAGATCCTCAACCCGGATCTTCATATTGCATCTCTTGACAGCAGCGCGAACGTCCACATGGAGCTCGTCTGCGACAAGGGCAGAGGCTATTATTCGGCCGAGCGCAATAAGGAGAAGTTCCCGCCCACTATAGGCGTTATCGCCATCGACTCGATCTATTCACCCGTGTTAAAGGTCAACTACACAGTCGAAAACACCCGCGTAGGTCATGTTACCGACCTCGACAAGCTCACGCTTGAGGTGTGGACCGACGGCACCATCCACGCAATGGAAGCCGTTTCCCTTGGAGCCAAGATCCTCAACGAGCATCTCTCTCTCTTCGGCGACCTCTCCGATGAGGCGTACGATACAGAGATTATGGTTGTCAAGAGCGACAATGCCAAGGAGAAAGTCCTCGAGATGACTATTGAGGAGCTTGACCTGTCTGTGCGTTCCTTCAATTGCTTGAAGAGAGCCGGCATTAACACTGTTGAAGATCTGATCAGCAAGACCGAGGAGGACATGATGAAAGTCCGCAACCTCGGAAGAAAATCCCTTGACGAGGTTATCGCAAAGCTCAAATCCATGGGCCTGAGCCTCAGCAAGGAAGAGGAATAAGACTCACTACGGTAAAGGAGTGTGAATTAAATGCCCGGAACCAGAAAACTTGGCAGAACTACGGATCACCGTATTTCTATGCTCAGAGGTATGGTCACATATCTCTTCGAGAACGGCAGGATCGAGACCACCGTTACAAGGGCTAAGGAAGTTCGCGCTATGGCCGAGAAGATGATCACCATAGCTAAGGACAACTCACTTCACTCGAAGCGCAAAGTCATGGCATACATCACCAAAGAAGATGTTGCAAAGAAGCTCTTTGAGGATATCGCCCCCAAATATAAGGACGTTAACGGCGGTTATACCCGCATAATCAAAACAGGTCCCCGCAGAGGAGACGCAGCTGAGATGTGCATCATCGAGCTCGTCTGATCTGAGCCTGAAGAGATCAAAAGTTAATTTCAGCACCGCAGAGGTTTTGCCCCTGCGGTGCTGTTTTTGTTATGCAAAAAAGGCAGCGGCAAGAACCGCTGTCCTTTTTATTTATCCTCAGACTGCGGCGCGCAGTAGTTCTCCGCCGCGAATTTAAAACCGTCGCGTATGAATTTGTTCGCCTCCTTGGCGATGTTTGCAAAATAATATATATCGAAGCTGTGGAATCCGCCCTCGAATATCCTGAACTCAACGGGAACACCCGCCGCCCGGAGCGAATCGACATAACTCTGCGTCTCCGCAAGAAACGGGTCTATACTGCCGATAAAGGTGAGCGTCGGCGGCAGACCGGAAAAGTCCGTCTCGCGCGCGGGCGCGGCGTATTTCGAGACCCTGTCCGTGCCGTAGTCGTCGCCGAGATACAGCTTCCACGCGGCGATGTTCGACTTCGTGTTCCAGACGGGCGCGTCGTTGTTTTTTGAAGTTTCGGTCGGGCGGTCGTCGAGCATCGGATAGAGCGGCATCTGAAATGCAATATTCACTTCACCTTTGTCGCGGGCGTAGAGCGTGAGCGCCGCGGTCATTCCGCCGCCCGCGCTGTTGCCGCCGACAAATATCTTGTCCCGCCGCATCCCGTATTTTTTGCCGTTCTCCTTGAGCCAGAGCAGAGCGAGGTAGCAGTCCTCGAGCGCAGCGGGAAAGGGGGCATAGAGCGATTTTTTGTAGTCCGGCACGACCATGACGCAGCCTGTTGCGCCGACAAACGAGCGCACGAAGCCGTGATCCTGCTCGGGTATGCCCATGGCGTAGCCGCCGCCGTGTATCCACAGAAGCCCCGGCATTTCGCCCTCGCGCTTTCTCGGTGAATATACGCATAGCCGAAGCTCACTCCCGTCCGCGCGGGGAATCTTTATCTGCTCGCACTTTATCTTCCACGGCGTAACGTCCGCGCCGCGCCCGAAGTTTTTCAGAATGAAGTTGCAGAATTTGAACTTCCGCTCGCTGAAGCTCGGCCAGACGAAGCGGATAGCCTCGCCTATCGGGCGCAGTTGGCGGTCGATCATGCTTGATTTTATAACCATATCTTTTCACCGTAAAAAAACGAGGACCGACGGTGTCCCGTCGCTTCGGCGGTCACTGCGGTCCTCCGCTTGAATTTTTGTTACTTGCCTATGGTCTCTCTGTAAAGACGCATATATTCTCGCGCCGAGCGTCCCCAGCTGTTGTCGCATTCGAGCGCGCGTTCAACGAGCGAAGCCCAGTATTTCTTGTCCGAATACGCGCCCAACGCTCTGCGTATCGCGCCGAGCATATCATGGGCATTGTAGCTCTTGAAAGTGAAGCCGTTGCCCTTGCCGTCGCCGGAGTCAGTGATGCTGTCCTTGAGTCCGCCGGTTTCGCGGACTATCGGGAGAGTGCCGTATCTGAGCGCGAGCATCTGCGAAAGGCCGCACGGCTCGCTCTTCGACGGCATGAGGAACATGTCGCATCCTGCATATATCTTGCGCGCAAGGTCGGGGATGAATGCTATGCGCAGCCCGACTTTTCCCGGGTAACGCGCTTCGATCTCGCGGAAGAAGTTCTCATATTCCCAGTCGCCCGTGCCGAGCACAACGAGCTGAACATCAGTCGTGCTCAGCAGCTCGTCGAGGATGGCTTTGACGAGGTCGAGACCCTTGTGCGACACAAGGCGCGATACCATGCCGATTATCGGCACATCGTCGCGCACGGGCAGGGAGAACTCGCGCTGGAGATCCGCCTTGTCCTCTTTCTTGCCTGCGGGGTCTTTTGCGGAGAAGTTCTTTGCAATCGCCTTGTCGGTCTCGGGGTTATAGATATCCGTATCTATGCCGTTGAGGATACCGTGGAGCTTATACTGGCGCTCGCGCAGAATCGGATCGAGTCCGTGGCTGAACCAGGGGTCGAGTATCTCCTCTGCGTATGTCGGGCTGACCGTGGTCACAACATCGGCACATTCGATAGCGCCCTTCATCAGATTGAGCGTACCGCCGAAATCAAGCAGCTGCTCATGCTGTTCGCCGAGACCGAACACGTCGCTGAGTATCTCTTTGCCGTAAACGCCCTGATACTGGATGTTGTGGATGGTGAATATGTTCTTTATGCCCTCATAGCCCTCGCGGTTCGCGTACATCGTCGAGTAGTAGACCGGGACGAGAGCCGTCTGCCAGTCATTCGTATGGATGATGTCGGGCTTGAAGTCGATGTGCGGAATTATCTCAAGTACCGCGCGTGAGAAGAATGCAAAACGCTCTGCGTCATCATAGTGACCGTAGATGCCGTCGCGCTTGAAATAATACTCGTTGTCGATAAAATAGAAGATAACGCCGTCTATCTTCGCCTCGAAGATGCCGCAGTACTGCCTGCGCCACGAGACTGGGACGGTGATATGTGTGATGAACTGCATCTGGTCGCGCAGTTCCTGCTTTATTCCGCTGTAGAGCGGCATGACAACACGGCAGCCGACAAGGCGCTTGCGCAGTGCCTTGGGCAGAGAGCCGGCAACGTCGCCGAGCCCGCCGCTCGCCATGAAGGGAAGAGCTTCACTTGCAGCATATAAGACTTTCATTTTTCAGTCCCCTTTCTATCAGACCACTATGCCCTTGCCGACATATACCGGGAAGGTGTCGGTGCCGCAGAGTGATTTGTCGGGTTTGATTATAGATATCTTATCCATTATCACGCTGTTGAGCGTCGCGCCGGAGCCGACATACGCGCCCTGCATGATGATGGAATTTTTGACGACTGCGTCCTTGCCGATGGTGACGCCGCGGAAGAGGATACTGTTTTCAACCTTGCCCTCTATCTTGCAGCCGTCGGCAATGAGGCTGTTTTTGACATCTGCGCCGAGTCCGTAGATCGCCGGAACCTCGTCGCGTACCTTTGTATAGACCGGGCGCTCTCTGCAGAACAGCTCGGAGCGGTTGCCGAGGTCGAGCAGAGCCATGTTGGCATCATAGAAGCTCTTGAGGGAGTCGAGAGTGACGACAAAGCCCTCGGTTTTATAGCCGCAAATTTTCAGCGCGCCGACATTCGCCTGGATGAGATCGCGCTCGAAGTCGGTGTAGTGCATGCTCGCCGCCTGAGAGATAAGTCTCTCGAGCAGTGACTTTTTGAGCAGGAACACATTGAGCGAATAGTTGCCCTCAGCGCCGCCTGTCGAAGAAATTGCGATTTCTTTTATGCGTCCGTCGGAGTCGAGGTCGAATGTCATGGTGTTGCTCAGCGCGGGAACGGTGCCGTGGCAATATGCCGCGGTGATATCCGCACCGCTCTGCTCGTGCGCGTCAAAGAGCAGGTTGAGGTCAATATTGCAAATCGTGTTGCAGTCGCAGAGCAGGACATATTCGTTAGTCGAGCTCGATATGAACGACGTACAGCCGATAAGCGCGTCAATTCTGTTTGCAAACAGTCCGCCGGAATCCTCTGCGGAGTTGAACGGCGGCAGAATGAACATACCCTCGCGCTTGCGGGAAAGATCCCACGGCTTGCCCGTGCCGAGGTGATCCATCAGCGAGCGGTAGTTGCTCTTGGTTATAACGCCGACCTTGGAGATGCCGGAGTTCACCATATTTGAAAGCGGGAAATCTATGAGCCTGTATCTTCCGCCGAACGGGACGGAGCCCATTGTGCGCATATTTGTAAGCTCGGGAAGCGACTGGTCATAGGTGCTGGCATAGATTATGCCGAGAACATTGTTGGCTCTCATTTGCGTCCGTCCTCCTTTTCTCCGTCATACATGGCCTTGGGCTCAATCTTCATGCCCTTTTTGACCGTGACGCCCTTGCCGATAACGGCGACGCCCCATTTGTCGAGATCATCCATGGCCTCGGGCCGCTCGCCGACGACGGCGTTCTCTTCAATCACCGCGTTCTCCGCGACAATGGCATATTGAACCACCGCGCCGGACTTTATAACCGTGCCGGGCATGATTATCGAGTCTCTTATTACCGCGCCCTTTTCTATCGTGACATCCGCGAAGATAACGGAGAAGTCAACATCGCCGGAAATCTCGCAGCCCTCGGTCACCATGGAGTTCTGAACCGTTGCGTCGGGCGAGACATAGTGCGGCGGGGCGGTGGGGGTGCGGGAATATATCTTCCACGACGGGTCGCTCAGGTCGAGATCGACCTTGGGGTTGAGCAGGTCGAGGTTCGCCTCCCAGAGGCTGTCTATCGTGCCGACATCCTTCCAGTAGCCGTCGAACTGATAGGCGAAAAGACGCTCGCCCGCTTCGTGCATCGCGGGGATAAGATCATGACCGAAGTCGTTGCCGGAGTCGGGATTTGCCTCGTCCTCGAGCAGATAGCGGCGAAGCTTGCTCCAGGTGAATATGTATACGCCCATGGAAGCCTTGTTGCTGCGCGGATGCTTCGGCTTCTCTTCAAACTCGGATATCGAGCCGTCGTCGTTGACGAACATCAGACCGAAGCGCGAAGCCTCCTCCCACGGAACTTCGAGGGAAGCGATGGTGCAGTCGGCGTTCTTCTCTTTGTGATAGGCGAGCATCTTGGAGTAGTCCATTTTATAGATGTGGTCGCCGGAGAGAATAAGAACATATTCGGGCGAATAGCGGTCGATGAAGTTGATGTTCTGATATATGGCGTTCGCGGTGTTCTTGTACCACTCGGTGCCCTCTATCTGCTGATAGGGGGAGAGGATATGCACGCCGCCGTTCTCTCTGTCGAGATCCCACGGCTGACCGTTGCCGATATAGTCGTTGAGCTCAAGCGGCTGATACTGCGTGAGCACGCCGACGGTGTATATGCCGGAGTTGACGCAGTTCGACAGCGGAAAATCGATTATCCTGTACTTGCCGCCGTAGGGAACGGCGGGTTTTGCCATGTTCTTGGTCAGAATACCGAGCCTGCTGCCCTGACCGCCTGCAAGCAGCATAGCGATACATTCTGTTTTTCTGGCCATGTTTATTCCTCCTTGTTATCAGCTTTCTTGCCTTGTTTTTTCAGATAAACGACCGACAGACCCGGAAGCGTGAGCGAAATGCTCTGCCCGAACGAGTGCATCGGGATCGGTTTTGACGTGTAGGTTTTCTGCATCTTTGTTCCGCTGCCGCCGAACTCGACGCTGTCCGTGTTGAGGACTATGCGGTAAGTGCCCTTGTCCGGCACTCCGATGCGGTAGTTTTCGCGTGTGACGGGGGTGAAGTTGCACACGGCTATCAGCTCGTCGCCGCTTTTGTCAATGCGGCGGAAGGCTATGACGGAATTTGCGCTGTCGTCGCTGGATATCCAGCTGAAGCCCTCCCAGCTGTAGTCGATCTCCCACATCGCGGGGTTGCGCTTATAGAAGCGGTTGAGCGTGCGCGAAAATTCCTTGAGCTTTCTGTGCATATCGTAGTCGAGAAGCAGCCAGTCGAGCTCCTGCTTGTAGTTCCACTCGATGAACTGACCGAACTCCTGACCCATGAAGAGCAGCTTCTTGCCCGGGTGCGCCATCATATATGCAAGGAACGAACGGACTCCCGCGAATTTTTCTTCGTATGTACCGGGCATCTTGCTTATCAGCGAGCATTTGCCGTGAACCACCTCGTCGTGCGAGATAGGCAGCACGAAATTCTCGGAAAAAGCATAGAAGAACGAGAAGGTCAGGCAGTCGTGATTGAACTTCCTGAACAGACCGTCGAGCGAGAAATAGCGCAGGCAGTCGTTCATCCAGCCCATGTTCCATTTGAAGTTGAAGCCGAGACCGCCGAGATAGACGGGCTTCGAGACCATCGGCCATGAGGTGCTCTCCTCGGCTATCATCATGATGTCGCCGTGCTCTCCGAATATAGTCTCGTTGAGCTTTTTTATAAATGCCACGGCTTCGAGATTCTCTCGTCCGCCGTAGGTGTTCGGACTCCATTCGCCGTCCTCGCGCCCGTAGTCGAGATAGAGCATGGACGCAACGGCGTCGACCCTCAGTCCGTCCGCGTGGTAGACCTCGAGCCAGAACAGCGCGCTCGACATCAAGAAGCTCTGCACTTCCGTCCTGCCGTAGTCAAAAACTCGCGTGCCCCATTGCTTGTGTTCGCCTTTGTTCGGGTCGGCGTATTCGTAGCATGCCTCGCCGTCAAATTCGTAGAGACCGAATTCGTCTTTCGGAAAATGCGCCGGGACCCAGTCCAATATAACTCCTATGCCGTTTTCGTGGCATTTATTAACAAAATACATGAAGTCGTCCGGCGTGCCGTAGCGTGAGGTCGGCGCAAAGTATCCGGTGACCTGATATCCCCACGAGCCGTCAAACGGGTACTCCATTATCGGCAGCAGCTCCACGTGCGTGTAGCCCATGTCGACAACATAGGGCACGAGCCTGTCCGCGAGCTCGCGGTAAGAGAGCGTGTTGCCGTCGGCATATCGCTGCCACGAACCGACGTGCAGCTCATATATATTCATCGGGGAGGCATATATATTCTTCCTGCGGCGTTTTTTCATCCATGCGCCGTCCGTCCACTCGAATGAGCCGAGCTCATATATCTTCGAGGCGGTTCCGGGGCGCGTCTCGGCGTGGAATGCGTAGGGGTCGCATTTCATCAGCTTGCGGCCGTCCTGCGCGATGATGAGATACTTGTAGGCGTCAAATTCCTTGAAGCCCTCGAAGTGTCCCTCCCAGAGACCCTGTTCGTTTATGCGGCTGAGCTCAAAGCCCTCTCCCGTCCAGTTGTTTCTGTCGCAGGCGACAAAAACGGCGACGGCGTGCGGAGCCCATACGCGAAAATAGGTAAAATTCTCATCCTCTTCGTCGCGGTGTGAGCCGAGATACTCATATGCTTTTGCGTTTGTACCCTGATGGAAAAGGTACATCGGGATATTCTCATTAAGCATTTAAGATTCTCACTTTCCTCAAAAGATGTATTATTAAATAAATTATACACTCGATTATAGATTTTTTCAAGCGGTTTTTGACTACTTTATTCAATCGGCCATAGTATTTGATGTAAATTTTTTGTAAAAAATGACCAAATAAAGCCTATAATTTTTGTATTATTAATTTCGACCGCTCTGAACGGACAAAAAATAAAAAACTCTGCCCGTTTGATAACGGACAGAGCTTCGCTGAACTATCAATAATTTGTCTTCTTGATTTCAAAATACGACTGCGGATGGGCGCAGGTGGGACATACTTTCGGCGCGGATTTGCCGACATGGATGTGTCCGCAGTTGCGGCAGACCCATACGACCTCTTCACTGCGCTCAAAAACGATGCCCTCTTCGAGATTTTTGAGCAGTGTATTATAGCGCTCCTCATGCTCTTTTTCAATCTTGCCGACCATCTCAAAGAGCGAAGCTATGCGGTCGAAGCCCTCTTCGCGGGCGACCTCGGCGAACTCCTTGTACATCTCGGTCCACTCGTAGTTTTCGCCTGCCGCCGCGTCGCGCAGATTGTCTATAGTCGAGGGTACTGCGCCGCCGTGCAGCTCCTTGAACCAGATCTTTGCGTGCTCCTTTTCGTTGTCCGCAGTCTCGGTGAAAATTGCGGCTATCTGCTCGTAGCCGTCTTTCTTCGCCTTTGATGCATAGTATGTGTATTTGTTCCGTGCCTGTGATTCTCCGGCGAAAGCCGCCATGAGATTTGCCTGAGTTCTGCTGCCTTTGAATTCCATGCTGTTTCCTCCTGTGTTTATAATATAATTATTATCCGTGTCGCGGACATCACAAAACTATTATACTTTACATGAGGGTAAAAATAAGTCGTAAATCAGCAAAAGTCTTTAAGATTTTCGATTATCATTTCGACCGCCGTTTTATAAAAATCAAAATCCTGCATCGCCTCAGCATATTCGGCGTCGTTCTTCTCTATCTCTGCGGGGATGAGCGAAGTGTCCTCGTCGTCGGGGTCATATGCGCGGTACTCGCTGTCAAAAGCCTTTGCGGCGTCTGCGGGGAACAGCGAATCGACCGCCTCGCGCGCCGCCGGGGTCAGGGGAGCGGAGTTGCATTTGAAAAACTCGCTGAGTCCTTTCTTAGAATCGTCTATGAGATAATAGAGCGCGTATATCTTCTTCTGACTGTCGGAGAGTGCCGAGAACGCCGCGTTCATGTTGCTCTGCTTTTCGAGATATCGCTGTATGTTCATCGCCACGCCGTCGAAAGCGCGCTTGCTGTCGGCATTGCGGAGCTTCTCTTCGCTGAGCTCGGAGAATTCTTTAAGCACGCCCGATTCGTATTCGAGCTTTTTCATCTGCGCCTCGCGTTCTGCGTGCGCCCGACTCGATGCCTGCGCCGCCTTTTTGATTACCCAGAGAGTCAAAATAACAGCCGCTATGAGCGCGATTCCAAGATACCAGTATTGTCTGAGTGCTTCAGCCATTGTCTTTCTCTCCCTGCAAAAGTTTATATATGTCGCCCTTCTTGTGCCCGCTGAGCTTCGCCGCCTTCTTCGCGGCTTCCGAGGCGGAGTCGCCCGATGCTATGAATTTTTTCGCTTCTTCGACTGCCTGCTCGACGGCCATCTGCTCTTTTTCCTCGGGCTTTGCGCCCGCGATGATGAGCACTATCTCGCCCTTGAGTCCGCCGTCCGCATATTTCTCGGCGGCGGCGCAGAGCGTCGTGCGGATAACCTCTTCGTGAATTTTGGTTATCTCGCGGACGATTGCAATTTCCCTGTCGCCGAGTGCGGCGGCGAGGTCGCGGAGCGTTGCGCCTATCTTGTGCGGAGCTTCGTAGAATATCATCGTGCGCGGCTCTTTAACTATGCTCTGTATGTGCTCGGTGCGGCTCGCCTTGTTGACGCTCAGGAAACCCTCAAAAGTGAATCTTCCGGAGGGCATGCCGGATATTGCCATCGCCGTTGCGAATGCGGTCGGTCCTGGCACGGATTCGACTTTTATCCCGTGCTCGTGGCACATGCGCACCAAATCCTCGCCGGGGTCGGATATCGCGGGCATACCCGCGTCTGTGACGAGCACGCAGCTCTCGTCGTTCATCAGCCGCGCAACTATTCGCGGGCTCATCTCGAACCTGTTGTGCTCGTGATAGCTTATCATCGGCTTTTTTATCCCGAATGAATTGAGGAGTTTCAGCGTCACTCTGGTGTCCTCTGCGGCGATGAAATCGCAGTTTTCAAACGCGTCTATCGCGCGGGGAGAGAGGTCGCCCAGATTGCCTATCGGCGTGCCGACAACATAAAGTACAGCGCTCATTTATCAGTCTTGTTCCTTTCAGGGTCGTTATTTTCACGCTCGCGCTCGTAGTCCGAGTAGAGCATTTTCATATATTCCGAATATTCGTCCCCGTCATATATATTGAGCTGGGGCTCGACTGTCATGCCGGGCTTCCCGCCGCGCTTTCCCTCAACGAGAACGAGCCACGGGGCGCATCCGTCGCGTTTTGAAACTGTTCTGAGCCTCTTCGGTTCAATTCCCGCGGCGCTCATTTTGCACATCAGCTCGCAGAGTCGCTCCGGGCGCAGACACACGCAGAGCCTGCCGCCGAATTTTAAAAGCCACGCGGCGGCTTCGCACATGTCGTCGAGCGAACAGCACAGCCCGTGCCGCGCCCGCGCCGCAAATTCATCCGCGCTGACTATTCCCGTGCCCTCGGCTTTGTAGGGCGGATTCATCGTCACAACGTCAAATTCGCCCGCGGGGAGAAATTCGCGCACATTTCGTAAATCTTTGTTATATACCTCAAGACGGCCGCCGAGAGAATTTATCCCGGCAGCCTTGTTCATCTGTTCGCATCCCTGTTCGCTTATTTCAATGGCGGCAACGGGTCTGCTCATATTCTTTTTGAGCCACAGCAGCGGGATTATTCCGCATCCGCTGCCCATGTCGCAGCAGCGGTTGGATTCTTTCACTGCCGCAAAGTCGGCGAGCAGAAGAGCGTCGGTCCCGAATCCGTGTTCTTTCGAGATGACCGCCGTTATGCCAGAGCCGAGATTTTCGAGCTTGAATTTGTCCATCAAATGTCCTTATTTGGATTTCTTTTCGATATACTGATTGACCTTGTCAAAAATTTTCTGTCTTTCTGCAGCGGAGCAAAGGCGAAGGTTGAGTATCAGCTGTTTTTCATCGGGTCTTAAAAAGATGCTCTCAACATGGAGCTCGCGGCTGGCGTTTTTAATAACATCGAGTGCGCCGTCGTCGCGTTCGCCGATAAGCTCGGCAACGGATACGTTGAAAAGCTTTGAAAGCTTGTTGAGCGTATCGAGATTCGGCACGCGGCCTTTTTCATAGTAGGTGTAGGTCGAACGGTCGAGGTTGAGCACCTCAGCGACTTCCCCCTGAGTCAGCCCGTTGAGCGTTCTGAATGTCTTGAGCCTGTTTCCGAATTCAAGATTCTGGTTTGGCATATCTTTGTCCTCCGTCCCCATCGGCTCAAAGCCGATGCATTATACAATACAATTTTAAAATATCTGAAGAAAAAAGTCTATAGTAAATATAAAACTTTTTCCGAAAATTTAAAGAAAAGTCAATTTTTTATAAAGACAAAAGCCACACATTTTTATGTTGTGTCGGAAAACGGCTTGTGACAGCCGAAAAAGACACTAAAAAGACATATTGTAAAACACGGGTGTGCTATGATATAATTATAAATATTATGTCCCGAAAACAGGACTTTGAGAGAAAGTGTGTGGAAACCTTGGCAGAAAAAAACATCTTTGAAAAGACAAAATATTTCATTGTCGACATGGACGGAACATTCTATCTCGACGGAAACATCATCCCGGGCGCGGACGGCTTTTTAAAAAAAGTCCGCGAGAGCGGGAGAGACTTCTATTTCTTCACGAACAACTCGTCGAACAATGTCGCCTCGTGCAGGGATAAGCTCGCTAAGATGGGCTTTCCCGTTGACGAAAAGCGCGTCATAATCTCGTCCCATGTCACTATAGACTTCCTCAAGCGACACCGCCCCGGCAAGAGCGTCTATCTTCTCGGTAACGAGCGTCTGACCGGTGACTTTAAAGCGGCGGGTATCGATCTTGTTGAAAAAGACCCCGATATAGTCGTGCTCGGCTTTGATACTACGCTGACTTATCAGAAGCTCTGGAACGCCGCGAAGTATATTGCAAACGGCGCGGAGTATATAGCGACCCACCCCGATCTCAACTGCCCGACTGCGGACGGCTTCATGCCCGATACGGGCTCGATGATCGAGCTGCTCGCCGCTTCGACAGGCAAACGCCCGCTTGTTATGGGCAAGCCCATGACCGCGACTGTAGATTATATAACCCATATGCTCTCCTGCTCGCGCGATGAGATTGCTTTTATAGGCGACCGCCTGGCGACGGATATCGCGATAGGCGCGAATCACGGCATACCGAGCGTGCTCGTGCTCAGCGGCGTAACTACGAGAGAGGAATATGAAAATTCGGATATTAAAGCGAGTGTCGTGGTCGACAGCATGAAAGACCTCGCCGAGTATCTTTGATATAAATTAATCGTCGGTTCGAGACCTTCCCGACAGGCATTGTGCCCGATGCCAAACAAAACTAAAGGCGCTGCATGGCAGCAAAAAGGAGCAGAAAAAATGAAAAACAAAAAACTTTCCGTCCGATTCCTGACGGAGAGCGCGGTCATTGCCGCGCTCTATGCGGCGGCGACATATCTCAGCGCCGCGTTCTCACTCGCTTACGGCCCGGTGCAGTTCAGGCTCTCCGAAGCCCTGACCGTGCTCTCGACTCTCACCCCCGCTGCGATACCGGGGCTGACGATAGGCTGTATCATAGGCAATATTTCGAGCCCGATGGGTATATGGGATGTGCTCTTCGGCTCGGCGGCGACTCTTCTCGGCGCAGTGTCCGGGCGTATGCTCAGAAATGTGCAGATAAAAAAACTCCCGGTGCTCTCGTCACTCATGCCGGTTATATTCAACGCCGTCATAGTCGGACTTGAGATAGTGATGCTGACCCCGGTCGAGGGCGGAAAACTCACCGCGTTCGCCATATCCGCTCTGGAAGTCGGAGCGGGCGAACTCGTAGTCTGCCTCGTGCTCGGACTGCCGCTCTATTCGGCGCTCAGGCACACGAAGCTTTTCAAGTAACTTTCAGTTGCGGCTGTTGTTATATCGCGATTCCCTTATATGACCGAAAGGGGAGACAACAATGAAAAAAGAAAGAAGAACTTTTTCCGAATGGTTCAAAGACATTGCGGGAATCGAGGGCGACTTAAAAGATACCCTCAAGCCTGCCATGGGCTATACCTCGGGAAACATCATGCTCGGCGGAGCGGGCTATCCGATCAGCATGTATCATCAGCAGTATCTGACCTATGTCGAGGGGCTGAGCACCAAGCAGGCAGGTCTCATTTCGCTTATCGGCGGAATGTGGGACGCAATAACCGACCCTATAATGGGCATTATCAGCGACCACACCCGCGCAAAGTCCGGACGCCACAGGAGATATCTGCTCATAGCAGTCATACCGTTCATGATAGCCTATATTATGAAGTGGACTTCATTCGGAATATCGGACACCGGCAACACGCGCAATATCATGCTCTGGTACATCGCGGGAACGCTGCTCTACAGCACTGCGTTCACCATAGCGAGCGTGCCGCATACTTCGATGCTGCCGATGGTCGCGCCGAATTATTTTCAGCGAACACAGTTCTTATTTATTGAGTATCTGATGAACTCCGTCGGCCAGGTGACTTCATTCATACTCACCGCGCTTATATTGAGCGAGTTCGATGTCGGAACGGCGCTCGGCAGTCTGCCGAATCCCTCGCACGCGGATACGAACAAGTATATGCTAATCGGCTTTATCCTCGCCGTGTTCTTCGCGTGGCCGCTCGTCTATTGCTATTTCCATACGAGCGAGCCGTCTTCAAAAGATATGCCGAAGATGCCGATAAATATAAAATTCATTGTCAGCCAGTATGTAAAGGTTTTTAAAAATCGCGCGTTCAGGCAGTATTTTCTTATAAGCCTGTGCTTTATGATGTGCCGCGGATTCTACAGCATCACCGACCAATATTTCATGGTCAGCGTCGCCGATAAATACAGCCTGTTCATATCCATGACTATAGTCTCGGGTATCTCTGAATTCATGGGCACGCCCATAAACTATATGCTCATCAAGAAGTTCGGCAAGCAGTCGTGCGGAAAAATTCTCGGTCCGCTTATGGTCGTCGGTCTGTTCATTACTTCATTTATAACGCCGAACACGCCGTCGATTATTTCAACGATAATTATCGTCATATCTTCGATATGCTACAACTTCGGCTTCTCAGGCCCCGATTTCTTCATTGTCAATATCCAGCCCGACGTCACCGATGTTGACGAGATGATAACGGGCGAGCGCCGCGAGGGCACGATATCGACATTCTATACGCTGTTCCGCAAGATGATAAACAGCTTCATGGCGTATATCGTCGGCGCGTCTATAGATGCGTTCGGCTATAACCCGAAGATAACCGCGCCGTCAATGCAGCCCGCGCGTACTATCTGGGGACTGCGCCTGAACTTCTCAATCCTGCCGACAATATTCGCGATAATAACCCTCATCACCGTCTGGCGCTACACCATGACAAAGCGCGACCATGAGCAGATAAAAGCTCTCATCAAGCAAAAGCATGAGCAGGGCGAAATTGACATCGACGATGAAGAGAAGAAGCGCCTCGAGGTCATCGCCGGGCAGAAGTGGGAAGATATGTGGATATCCAAGCCCGACGTGTCGCGTCTCATGACGGAGGTTTAATTATGCTTGAAAAACCGAACTATAAATTCAATAAAAATATGCCGATGCCCGACAGGTTCATAAACGGTCAGGCGCTCGGCATGGTCAGCCGGTTGCGCTACGGACTCTTTCCGATGTCGTATAACGGCTGTGAGATAATCGCGGTCTATAACTATATGCGCCTGCACGGCGTGAAAACGAACATGGCGGATCTCGCGCTCGAAATATACCCCAAAGGCTCGGTGCTCATGGGGCTGTTCGGCTCGAATCCGTATATGCTCAGGCACTATTTCCAAAAGCGCGGCATGTCCGAGCACGGCATAACGGACTATGAGCGCTTTAAACGCGAATTTCCAAAAGCCGGCTCGGCAATAATCTCGTTTTGGACGAAGCGCCCGCTTCTGTCGCCGCTGCATACCGTGGCGGTCGAGAGCATGGAAAACGGCGGCGTCAGAGTGTATAACTTCAGCAACAGCCGCCCAGACCCGCGCGAGCTGTCCGGCTTCGATGACTTCGTCAAGAAGAGTTCGCATTTCATTATAGGATATATAAAATAAGCAGTTGATATCAAAACGGCGCGGCTTTATAGCCGCGCCGTTGTTGATTTTAAGCGATATTTTACTGGCCGAGCAGGCGGTCGAGTATCGAACCGCCGGAGCTCTGATTCGAGTTTGTTACATCGTTCTCGTTCGAGGTCGAGAATGTAAGCTCTATGCGCGTGCCCTTCGGAGCTTTTGAGCCGGGTTCAACGGACATCGAAACAACAACGCCCTCTGTGTTGTTGCCTGCAATCGTGCAGACAAAACCGCTGTCCGTCAGAATCTGCTTGGCTTCGGCATAGCTCTTGCCGAACACATCGGGGACATCAACGCTCTCCTTGCCGCTGCTGATGACGAGTTCTATCTCGCTGCCTATCGCGACAGTGGTCTGCTCGGGCAGGCTCTGCGAAATAACATAGCCCTCCTTGACGGTGTCGCTGTATTCGTACTTCGTCTTGAATGTGAACTTGCCGTCCCAGACGGGGTTCTTGGATATTGCCTCGTAGCTGAGGTTCTTGAAGTCGGGGACAACTATCGTCTCGGCGCTTGTGCTCTCCGTGACCGATGCGTTGAGGCTCGACTGGTCGGTGTCATCCTTCTTTGAGAAGCTGCCTCTGAATACCGTCGCCATGAGAATGGCGAAAATTATTATTCCGATTCCGAGCGTTATGCCGACTGCAATGAGGAACGGCTGAGCTTCGCTCTTCTTCTTTTTCGGCGCTGCCGGAGCGGTTTCGCCCTGCGCGGGTTCGACCGAGCGGTCGCCGCTCATTGCCTGAATCTCGCCTGCGTATGCCGCGGTCGGGGAGGCGGAGAGCTCCGCTCTGAACTGCTCGACTGAGCGGGTTCTGTCCTCGGGCAGAATTTGAAGTGCGTTTATCAGCGCGTTTATGACGTATGCCGGGAGCTGTTCGGCGAATTTGCTCGGTATCATCAGACGGTCGTTCGTCACGCGGGTCGTGGCAACTATCGGATCGGTGCCTATAAGCGCGCGGTAGAGCACCGCCGCAAAGGCATATATATCCGTCCATGCGCCCTGCTGACCCTCGAAGCCGTACTGCTCTATCGCGGCGTAGCCGGGGAAGAGCTCGGGGTTCAGATCGCCGCGCGCCGTGCGTGCCTGCCAAATGCTGAAGCCCGATATCTTGAGCTTGCCGTCGGGCGTTACAAGAATGGTCTGCGGCGAAAGTCCGCGGTGGATTATGCCCGCCGAGTGCAGAGTGCCGAGAGCCGAAAGGACGGGCATGAACATCTGCCTCGCACGTTCCCACGGGATGTATCCCGTGCTCGTCGAGAGCAGGTATTTTCTCAGCGGAACGGCGTCCGTATATTCATAGATAGCGTATGCGGTGCCGTTGTCCTCAACGACATCAGTCACGCTTATGAGCGCAGAAAGTCCCATAAGGCGCATGAGCTTGCGCCACAGCTCAAGAAAGCTCTGGTAGCAGTCGGTATAAGCGCGCTCGCAGCCCTGCATGACCCGAACCTGAGTCTCGCCGTTTTCGCGCGAGCAAATGGCGTCGGGCAGAAATTCCCTGACCTTGACGGCTATACGCTCGGTCATGTCCCATCCGGCATAGGTGACTCCGTCGCCGTTGAACTCCAGCACCTTGCCGACGAGATAGCGGTTTGCAACAACGCTTCTTATCGGGAGATAGGGGGAGAGCTGGGGCGAGTCGGCATGGTATCCGCAGTAGGGGCACTGCTTCGCGTCGCCGATGGGCTTCATGCAGCTCATGCATAAATTATCGGTGTTAGGCATTGAAGACCTTCCTTTACGAAATATGGGATAACACAGTTGTGTCAATGATAAAATTAGTCAAGTATATGATATCAAAATATGCGGCAGTTGTCAACTTCGTATAGTATTCTGACGAAAACAGAGCGGTTTTTGCCTGAATATTTAAACGCTTTAACTCTTGAAATTGCACTTAACGGTGATATAATAATGGTATTGTACTTCTAAAGTGCAACACCTGTATTCAAGATAAAGGAGATGCTATTATGCAGAAGATAACTATCGAGCGTACTACCGCTCCTAAAGCAAAGCCCACAGACGAGACAAAACTCGGCTTCGGCAAGATATTTACCGACCATATGTTTATTATGAACTATGACGAGGGCGAAGGCTGGCACAACCCGAGAATTGTGCCCTATGCTCCTATAGCTCTTGATCCTGCGGCGATGTGCCTGCACTATGGCCAGGCTGACTTCGAGGGACTCAAGGCATACAGAAGAGCCGACGGCAGCATCGGCCTTTTCCGCCCCGATCAGAATATGGCGAGACTCAATGTCTCCAACGAGCGTCTCTGCATCCCGAAGATAGACGAGGCATTCGGCGTTGAGGCTATCAAGACCCTTGTCGAGGTCGATAAGGACTGGGTACCGCACAGCGAGGGCACTTCGCTCTATATCCGTCCGTATATCTTCGCTATTGATCCCATGGTCGGTGTTCATCCGGCGAAGCATCTGCTTTTCGTTATAATCCTTTCGCCCGTCGGCGCATATTACGACAACGGACTTGCTCCCGTTAAAATCTACGTCGAGGAGCATTATGTCCGCGCCGTTACCGGCGGCACCGGCTTTACAAAGGCTGCGGCAAACTATGCTATATCCATGAAGGCGCAGGAAGTCGCCGAGGAGCAGGGCTATGCTCAGGTTCTCTGGCTTGACGGCGTTCACAGAAAGTATATCGACGAGGTCGGCGCAATGAACGTGTTCTTTGTCGTTGACGGCGAGGTTATCACCCCGAGCCTTGACAGA
Source organism: Oscillospiraceae bacterium (assembly GCA_003514385.1). Lineage (GTDB taxonomy): Bacteria > Bacillota > Clostridia > Oscillospirales > Acutalibacteraceae > CAG-177. Next base: position 98,097 of record DOQR01000008.1, read on the forward strand.
GGCTGCATCCTCGGCGGTATCACAAGAAAGTCCTGCATCGAGCTTCTCCGCCACATGGGCTACAAGGTCACCGAGAGAGATATTGAAATCGGCGAGCTTGTCAAGGCATATGACGAGGGCAAGTTTGACGAGGCGTTCGGCTCGGGCACCGCGGCTGTTATTTCGCCCATCGGCGAGCTCAAGTACGGCGACAAGCACATGGTAATCAACAATGGCAAGATCGGCCCGATCTCGCAGAAGCTCTATGATACCCTCACCGGTATCCAGTGGGGCAGACTGCCCGACGAGTTCGGCTGGACCGTCAAGGTCGACTGATGGCGAAGCTCTACTTCAAATACGGCGCAATGGGTTCGTCAAAATCGGCTCAGGCGCTCATGACCAAGTTCAACTACGAAGAGAAGGATCGCAAGGTCTGGTTGATAAAACCGAGCATCGACACGCGCGACGGCTCCGACACGGTGTATTCCCGTATAGGACTCAGCGCCAAGGCGCAGGTGATATCCCCGCAGGACGATATATATGAAATGTTCGGCGAGAAATGCCGCGACGCGGATGTCGTTATTTCGGATGAGAGCCAGTTTTTTACAGAAGACCAGATAGATCAGCTTCGCAGAATAGTTGACGAATGCGATATTCCGGTGCTCTGCTTCGGGCTGCGTACCGATTTCCTGACGAATGTTTTCCCGGGAAGCCGCAGGCTGTTCGAGGTCGCGGATTCCATAACCGAGATAAAGACCATCTGCCGCTGCGGCAGAAAGGCAACTGTCAACGCGAGAATAGGCGAGGACGGACAGATTGTGACCAGCGGCTCGCAGGTGCTCCTCGGCGGCAACGACCGCTATGAGGCGATGTGCCACCGCTGCTGGAAGGAACGCATAGCGCGGGAGAGCGCGGAAAAATAAAAAGCTCCGGGACTGTCGAATTCAGCGCAGACCAAAGAAAATATAAAGGTCATAATTCACGTCCGACAGCGCAGATTATGACCTTTATTTTAGTTGATTTTCGCTCTTTTAACGCTTTTTGCGTCTAAACGGGCAGACCCTTTTGCGGCAGGCAGAAAGCCGAAATAATTTCCGGGAGGTCGCGCTTGAACAGAAAACTTGAATTCACGGTACCCGAGGAGTACGAGGGCAAAAAGGCGTTTTATTTCCTGCGCGGCTGCGCGGGGATCTCGGCGCGCGCGTTAAGCTCGCTCAAGCGCATCGACAGCGGCATAACCCGCGGCGGCGAGACGCTGCGGACAATAGACCGCCTGCACGCGGGCGATATCGTTATTGTGACTCTGCCCGTCGAGACCGAAACGGTCGAGCCGATGGATATAAATATAGATGTAATATATGAGGACGCCGATCTGCTCGCCGTCAACAAATCACCCTTTCTCGCGATGCACCCGACCCATAACCATCAGGGCGACACGCTCGCAAATGCGGTCGCCGGGCATCTGCAAAGCGAGGGGAAGAGCGCAGTGTTCCGCTGCGTCGGCAGGCTCGACAAAGGCACATCGGGCGTTGTTGTCTGCGCCCTGAACCGCTATGCGGCGGCGCGCCTTTCGGGCAAAATAAATAAAAGATATGTAGCCGTCGTCCGCGGACGCTTCGAGGGGAGCGGCACAATAAACAAGCCTATCTACCGCCCCGACCCGATGAAAACTCTGCGCGCGTGCGGCGATATGCCGGGGAGCGAGAGCGCGGTAACGCATTGGGAGAGCCTATATGCGAGCGACGAATACAGCCTGCTGAGACTCACTCTCGAAACCGGCAGAACGCATCAGATAAGGGTGCATTTTGCGTCCATGGGCGCACCCCTCGCGGGCGACACAATGTACGGCGCGCCGGAAAATGAGATAGGGCATCATCTGCTCCACTGCGCCGAGTGCGGGTTCATTCATCCGGCTTCGGGCGAAGAAATTTGCCTGTCTGCTCCGCCTCCGCAGGATTTTCTCGACTTCTGCCGCAGCTTCATTCCGGCGGATGTATTGGCTAAAATATTCAACTATGCATGAATAAGATGCATATTTACCGTCAAAATGCAGAAAAACGCCAAAAACATGAAAAAATATTCAATAAAGCCTTGCATTTTGAAAATATGGTGCTATAATACAGTCATCAAATCAAACAGGAGGAAAACATCATGAAAAAGTTTACGAAGATAATTGCTCTCGTGCTTGCGCTTGTCTGCATCTGCACTGCGTTCGCAGCCTGCGGCGGCAACAAGGACGACGGCAATACAACAAAGACACCCGCAGTCAAGGTCATTGACTACGATCTGACCAACGAGCAGTACGCTTTCGGCGTTGACAAGAATCAGCCCGAGCTGCTCACTCAGGTCAACGACATAATCAAAGAAATGAAGAGCGACGGAACATTCTCCGCTATCTGCGACAAGTACTTCGGCGGCGGCACTCCCGAGGCTGTCAAGTCTGCGGCTCTCGATGAGAGCAAGGATCAGCTCGTCGTTGCAACCAACGCCGCTTTCGAGCCCTTTGAGTACATGAAGGGTGATGACTACTACGGCATCGACATGGAGATTGCCGCTTATGTCGCCAAGAAGCTCGGCAAAGAGCTCGTTATCCAGAACATGGACTTCGACGCTGTCTGCCTTTCCGTCGGCCAGCACAAGTGCGATATCGCAATGGCCGGTCTTACCATCAGCGAAGACCGTAAAGAGTATGTCAATTTCTCCGATGCTTACTATGAGGCATCTCAGAGACTTATAGTCAAGGGCACCGACACCACCTTCGACGCCTGCAAGAGCGCTGACGATGTCAAGGCTATCCTCGACAGCCTCACCGAGGACAAGAAGATCGGCTGCCAGCAGGGCACTACCGGCAACTCCTTCATCGAGGGCAGCGAAGATCTCGGATTCCCGGGACTCAAGGCGAAGGCTGTCGCTTATAAGAGCGGTTCTCTTGCAGTCCAGGATCTCATCAACGGCGGCGTTGACTATGTCATCATCGACTCTGCTCCCGCTGCGAGCATCGCAAAGGCTATCAATGATGTTGCCTGAGCTTAAATGTAAATAACGAAAGAAGGCTGTTTCGGTCGAAACGGCCTTCCTTTTAGTCTGCGGCGCTTTTTGCCGCGCAAGTATTTGGACAAAGGAAAAGAACTATGAACGATTTTATAGCAAGCTTACCGAAGAAAATCGATAAGTTTATCGAGATACTCATAGACTACAACGGCTATGTAAAAGTCCTGCAGGGCTTGCAGAATACGCTCAAGATAGCCGTTCTCGGTCTTATAATCGGTATTGTCATCGGTACGCTGATAGCGACCGTGCGCGTTATACCGAAATACAAAGTCCTCCCGAGAATACTCAACGCCATCTGCGCATTCTATGTCGCGCTCTTCAGAGGAACCCCCATGGTTGTGCAGCTGCTTATATTCTACTATGTCGTGCTGCCGATAATGGGCGTCAACCTCCCGTCGGTCAGCGTGGCAATAGCGGTTTTCGGCCTTAATAGCGGCGCGTATATATCGGAGATAATGCGAAGCGGTATCCAGAGCGTTGACGACGGTCAGATGGAGGGTGGCAGAAGCGTGGGATTGAGCTTCTCGACCACGATGATGCGCATAGTCATCCCGCAGGCGATAAAGAACATTCTCCCGACTCTCGGCAACGAGTTCATCGCTCTTATCAAGGAGACATCGGTCGTCTCGTTCGTCGGCGCGCTCGACCTCTATGTCGCGTTCAGCTACATCGGCTCGAACAGCTATGAGTTCATGGTGCCCTATATCGCCATGGCGCTCATCTATATCGTCATAGTCTGCCTGATAACCCTGCTTGTAAAAATCATGGAAAGGAGCCTGAAGAAGAGTGATAGACGTAATTGACCTGAAAAAGAACTTCGGGGACAATGAAGTCCTCAAGGGCATCAACATGACTATCAACAAGGGCGACATCGTTGTTGTCATCGGCCCGTCCGGCTCCGGAAAGAGCACATTCCTGCGCTGCCTCAACTGCATGGAGGATCCGACCTCCGGCAAGATTATATTCGAGGGCGTGGATATCGCCGACCCCAAGGTCGATATAAATATCCATCGCAGAAAGATGGGAATGGTGTTCCAGCATTTCAATCTTTTCAACAACAAAACCGTTATCGAGAACATAATGCTCTCACCCGTGCTCTGCGCCAAGAAGGACAGACGCAAGGCTGTGATGCACAATATGTTCCACAAGGATAAGCTGCCTGTGCGCCCCGTCAAGGAGATAAAGAAAGATGCGGAGGAGAACGCACACAAGCTGCTTGAGCGCATAGGGCTCGAGGACAAAGCCGATGTCTATCCCTCGACCCTCTCCGGCGGCCAGAAGCAGCGAGTCGCAATAGTCCGCTCGCTCGCGATGAACCCCGAGGTTATCCTCTTCGACGAGCCGACGAGCGCCCTCGACCCCGAGATGGTCGGTGAGGTTCTCGACCTGATGAAGCAGCTCGCCCGTGAGGGTATGACGATGGTTGTCGTCACCCACGAGATGGGCTTCGCCCGCGAAGTCGGCACGAAGCTCGTGTTCATGGACGAGGGCAAAATAGTTGAGGAGAACACGCCCGAAAAGTTCTTCGCCGATCCGCAGAGTCCCCGCGCCAAGGATTTCCTTTCAAAAGTACTTTAATAATAACAAAGCCCGCCGATTCAGGCGGGCTAAAAATTTATCCCGGCTCCTTTCGGAACCGGGACTTTTGCTTTTATTTTATTTTTTACGGCTTCCAGATGAACCAGATGAGAAGATATCCGGTTATGACCGCCGCGAGGGTGAAGGGTACGCCGTATTTCATGAATGTCGTCGCCTTTACCTCGTGACCCTCCTTGCGGAGAATGCCGATGCCCGCGATGTTCGCGGATGCTCCGATCGGCGTCAGGTTGCCGCCGAGGGTCGCGCCGCAGAGCAGACCGTAGTACATGATCTTCGGGTCGATGCCGAGGTTGACGGCGATGACCGGGATAACGGTGAGCATGGTAGCGGTATAGGGAATATTGTCGATGAATGCCGAGAGAATGACGGACATCCAGACGATGACAGTATAGACGATGAACACGCTACCGGAGCTTCCGCCGACTTTCGATATGGCGTTGCCGATGATATCAATAACACCCGCGTTCTTTATGCCGCCGATGACGACGAAAAGACCGGTCAGAAGAATGATGGTGTAGTAGTCGATCTCTTTGAATGCGTTTTTGACTATCTCGGTGTTCTTGCGGAACAGCTCGCGGATTATGCCGACAAAGAAGAAGAACATGCAGATAAGACCGTTGGTTATCTCGGGCTTGTAGAACTGACCCTCGGCCGCGTTGCTCTTGTAGGGAATGAACGAAACGGCGATGAGGCAGACAACAGTCGCAATAAGCAGGAAGGTCGGGAACTTGTCCTCAACCTTTGTGCGGTCGTTGATATGGATCTTGTCGTTCTCCTTGCGGAACATGAAGAGGATTATCAGCGCGCTGACAATTGCACCCGCCTCAACGACCCAGAACATGCCGGGCTTGCCCTCGTCAACGAAGAAGTCGGAGAAATCAAGGTTTGCCGCCTTGGCGAGCAGAATTGAAGTCGTGTCGCCGACGAGAGTCGCCGCACCCTGGAGGTTCGACGAAACGGCGATGCAGATAATGCTCGGGACAGGGGAGATGTTGAGCTTCTTGCACAGTGCAAGTGCGACGGGCGCTATCATAAGAACGGTAGCGACATTGTCGACAAACGCGGAGACGATGCCCGCGAAAAGGCTCATGCAGACGACAGCCCACTTGACATTGGGCATCTTCGATATAAGAACATCACTCATCAGCTGCGGCATCTTGGACTCGATAAAGAGATAGACCGTGCCCATGGTGCCGGCGATCATCATGATGACGTTCCAGTCGATTTCGCCGACAGCCGCCTTGAAAGTATAGTTGAAAGAGTTCCCCGAACCGAGGGAGAAAAAGTCCGCGCCGAAAAGATCGGGCTTGAATGCGGCAATAGTGCCGAGGATAACGAAGATAACTGCCGATGCAACAGCGACATAGGGGCGGATCTTCTGAAACGCCATCATAAGAATATACGTCGCCGCGAAGAGCACCAGTGCGGTTATAGTGATACTGCTCATGCTTCACACTCCAAAATATTTTTTTCGCAGCGAACGCTCAGCGACCGATTTTTCCCCAAAGAAAAACGCGCTCCCTACCGGAACGCGAAACCGCCACTTCATTTTAAGCATGGCAACACAAAAACCGCATTGCTTCAACCTCAAATAAATAATCCGCATATTTGACGGATTATGACAGACTCCACCACTCATTATTCGGCTGCAAAGGACATTATATAAAATTTTTCCATAGCCGTCAAGGACTTTTTGACTATTTTTGCAACTGCCTATATCAGTTCGGATATAACCGCGTTTGAGACGAGAAAACCCTGCCTTGTCAGCGCGATGCGGCTATTGTCGCATACCGTCAGACCGGCTTTTGAAAACTCAATGCATTTTTTGATCATATCCTCCGGCACGCCGTGCCCGAACCGCTCTTCTACTTCTGAAAACACAAGACCTTTGTTCAGCCGCAGACGGAGCATTAAGTACTCCTCAAAGCTCCCGCCTTCGCCGTCGTCCGTGGGCTCGCAGTCCGCGATAAAGCTCTCTATATTGCGCGGGAAAAAGAATCTCCTTCCGTCTATAAACGAGTGCGCCGCCGGACCTATGCCGAGATATTCGTCGCAGTCCCAGTACTTCAGATTGTGGCGGCTCTCGTATCCGGGCTCTGCAAAGTTCGATATCTCATACTGCATGAATCCGCGCTTTTCGAGCTCCTCGCACGCGGTCAGATACAGCTCGCAGGTCGCATCTTCGTCAGGCAGAGTCAGCTCGCCGCGTTTCTCATAAAAACGCGTGCCCTCTTCTATTTTTAAAATATATGCGCTGACATGGCGCACTCCCGCGTCCGCGCAGAAAGCTATGCTGTCCTTGAGCGAATCAACCGTCTGACCGGGGACGGCGAGCATGAGGTCGAGCGATATATTATCTATCCCCGCGTCCTGCGCGCGCTTTACGGCGAGCGAAATATCGTCCCTGCCGCTGAGCCTGCCAAGCGCGCGGCGTTCGTCGTCGTTTGCCGACTGCATACCCATGGATATCCTGTTGACTCCCGCTTCTCTGAGCAGAGCGAAATCAAGATTCTTTTTCGCCGCGTCAAACGGATTGATTTCAACAGTTGTCTCGCATTCTGAAGAAGAAAACTCCCTCGCCGCGCCGATGATTCTGCCGAGCCTCTCCGCTCCCAGCGCCGACGGGGTGCCGCCGCCAATATAAACGGTGTCCGCAGTTATGTTATATTTTGCCGCAAGAGCGGGAATGCGGTGGATAAGCGTGTCGGTGTAGACATTCGCCGCGCTTTCGTCGAGGCGCAGAGAATAAAAATCGCAGTAGGGGCACTTGCTGCGGCAGAACGGTATGTGAATATATAACCCCGCGTTTTTGCCTTTCATTTTTCCGCACCTCCCGCAAATTATCGCTTTATAATAATGTATAATAACACAAAGATGTTATTCAAACAATCTGTATACGGCATTTTTGCCGAATTTTGTGTGCAAAATCACAACTTTTTGTATGGTAATTGTTGCTTTTTGCCAGAAGCTGTGTTATAATCAAAAAGCTTGATTTTTTAAATAGGAGGTCGTCTTTTGGCACAGGAACAGACAGCCGCGGTCAATCCGCAGGCAGGATCCGGCGAAGATTCGTCAGGATACGTCTTTCAGAACAGACGCTATGTCGGTACGAAAGAGACTGTCGCTTACGTCGTCTATGATATGTCGCAGAGCTTCAATATCAACGCGTATTCGCAGAGATTCGTCACCAACATCCTTCAGGTCAGCCTGAAGCTGCAGCGAATAGCGAATGTTATCAACGGTATTTGGGACGTTATCAACGATGTGCTTTTCGGTGCGATAGTTGACAAGACGAGAACCCGCTGGGGCAAGTTCAAGCCCTATCTCGTTGCGCTCGGTATCCCCGGCACAATCGGTACGTGCATTTATTGGCTCATGCCCCTCATATTTGCGGGCAGAGGTCCGAACGATATCTGGAAATTCATCGGATATCTTCTTCTCATGGTCGTGCGTGAAGGCGCGGGAACATTCCGCGATATCGCACAGAAGGGTATCCAGTCTACAATAACCCCGCACCCTGTTGACAGAACGAGAATTATCACTATTGCAAACTTTGCCTCCGGCTTCCTCGGAGAGAAGCTGCCCGAGCAGATAATGACCGTTCTCCTTGACCTTATCGGCAGAAATAAGGTCAAGCTTACTCTTCAAGGTACTTTTGTCGGCATGGGTATTTTCACTGCCGTTGTCGCAGGCGCAGGTGCTATGTGGTTCTTCTTTATCTGTAAAGAGCGAGTCATGCAGTCCGTCGAGCGTCCGAGCATCAAGGCGGGTATCAAGTCGATAATCAACAACAAGCCGATACTTCTTATGACGCTTTCCAAGATGCTCAGCGGCTTCTCGGTCGGCGGCAGCAAGTCGGATTATCTTATCGATGTTCTGAACTTTGCTTCGCTCAATATTATTACCGGTATCCCCGGCTCGATAATCAACCCCATCAGCTATGCTATAGTTCCGTGGTTCAGACGGCACTTCTCGAGCCGCTTCCTGTATATCATGGGTACATATGTCGGCGATATCCTGCTCGTGCCCGTGTTCCTCGTTGGCTGCATCGGCGGCAAGAAGCACGGACTTTATAAGAAGGTCGTTCCCATGGCGATCGCCCTCACTTTGTGGGAGACGCTGTTCATGATTTTCTACGGTGTGCGTAAGGTCATTCCGACCGAGATGTACAACGAGGCAATGGACTACTGCGAATGGAAGAACGGCTACCGCACAGAGGGCATGACGAGCGTCGCCCAGGGTCTTGCCCAGAAGCTTTCGAGCATCGTCAGTGGCTATATCGCGCTGTTCATCAAGCAGCTTATCGGCTACGACCTGACCGCCTACACAAGAGGCACCGCGCAGTCCGATAACACCAAGTTCGGTCTGTTCGCAATGTTCACCATCATCCCGTTCATCACAACCTCCCTCGGCATCATTCCGATGCTCTTCTATGATCTGAACGACAAGAAGAAGGAGAAGATGTACGAAGAGCTGCTTGAGAGAAGAGCCGCAATGTCCAAGGAGGCAACCTCCGGCGACCTTGAAGCGCTCGAGAAACTCGCAAAGGCTCAGATGGAGATCGGCAACAGCAAGAGCGAGCTGTAAAGACTTCCTCATAACAAATAGAAAAAATCCTCCGTATGTAATGTACGGAGGATTTTTTATGCCCGCTTTTTGTATACAGAAATATATAGTTCAAAATTTATACACATTGAAGCAACAATGTTTAATAAAACTGTTGCAATTGCATAAAAATTATGTTATGATTCAAAAGTAAAAAAATGCAGACAGGAGGTAATGCTTTGGCAGAAGAAGTAAAAACCGCTGCGGTCGGCAATCAAGCCGGCGGTAATGCCGAAAATAGCGGATATGTTTATCAGAACAGACGCTATGTCGGAACCAAAGAGACGGTTGCATATGTCGTCTACGATATGTCGCAGAGTTTCAATATCAATACATATTCCGGACGCTTTGTCACCAACATTCTCCAGATAAGCCTGAGGTTCCAGCGTATTGCAAATGTCATCAACGGCATCTGGGATGTTATCAACGATGTTCTTTTCGGCGCAATAGTTGACAAGACGAGAACAAGATGGGGAAAATTCAAGCCTTATCTCGTCGCGCTCGGAATTCCCGGAACGATAGGAACGTGCATTTATTGGCTGATGCCCATACTGTTTTCGGGCAGAGGACAGGAGGATATCTGGAAATTTATCGGATATCTCGTGCTGATGGTCGTGCGAGAAGGCGCAGGAACATTCAGAGCGATAGCCCAGAAGGGTATTCAGGCGACGATAACGCCGCACCCCGTTGACCGAACCCGACTGATAACGATTGCCGATTTTGTCTCCGGTGCGCTCGGTGAAAAATTGCCGGAACAGATAATGACGATTTTGCTCGACCTCATCGGCAGAAACAAAGTCAAGCTCACCCTTCGCGGAACATTCGTTACCATGGGTCTGTTTACCGCTATAGTAGCGGGCGCGGGCGCGCTGTGGTTCTTCCTTATCTGTAAGGAACGTGTCATGCAGTCCGTTGAGACGCCGAGCCTTAAAGCGAGTATCAAGTCGATAATCAACAACAAGCCGATTTTGCTTATGACGCTGTCGAGTATGCTCAGCGGATTTGCAGTCGGCGGAAGCAAGCAGGACTATTATATAGATGTTCTGAATTTCGCTTCCCTCGGTCTTATCACCGGTATCCCCGGCGCTATTATCAATCCGTTCAGCTATATGGCTGTACCGTGGTTCAGACGGCATTTCTCGAGCCGTTTCCTGTATATTATAGGAGACAAGATATCCGGAATACTGCTTGTCCCCGTGTTCTTGGTCGGCTGCATCGGCGGCAAGAAGCACGGACTTTATAAGAATGTCTGGGTCATGGGTATCGCAATGACGCTCTGGGAGACCATATTCATGATCTTCTACGGCGTGCGCCGCATAATCCCAACCGAGATGTACAACGAGGCTATGGACTACTGCGAGTGGAAGAACGGTTACCGTACGGAGGGTATGACGAGCGTCGCTCAGGGTCTTGCCCAGAAGCTTTCGGGCATCGTCAGCAACTATATTTCCACATGGATAAAGCAGCTTATAGGCTACGACCTCACGCTCTATGTCAGAGGCACGGCACAGTCCGACTCCACAAAGTTCGGTCTGTTCGCAATGTTCACCATCGTCCCGTTCCTCACCGGTATCGTCAGCATCGTCCCGATGCTCTTCTATGACCTGAACGGCAAGAAGAAGGAACAGATGTATGAGGAACTTCTCGAAAGAAGAGCGGCTCTTTCCAAGGAAGCCACAATGGGCGACCTTGAAGCCCTTGAAAAGCTTGCCAAGGCTCAGATGGAGATAGGCAGCAGGAAGCAGGAGCTTTAATAAAATCAAAGAGCACTGCATACCAAACGACAATAAAACAGCATCAGTCCCGGCAGTAATGTCTGCCGGGACTTTTTGCATATATAAAGCTGCATAATATGACAAAACAGGTTGGTGGATTGGAAATTTGTAATCTATTAGGTGCAACCTGTAGGGTGCGGCGACCTCGACGCACCGCTGCCGCGACAGCGGCACGAAATCCTCGCAAAAATCTTTTTTTACCTTCGCTATGTACTATAATTAAATGATATATACTCCCCGCGTTTCGGCATTTTCTTTTTATTTGAAAAAGAAAACGCCTGCAAAAGAAAAGCAAACTCAGGGCTCCGCCCCGAGACCCCGGCAACGCCACGCCGCAGTACATAGCTCGCGGCTCTCAATTAGTTGCTCGGCACATTCGCACGCAAACGCGCCGGAGCTTGAACGAATGCGCGCTCGTGCGTCTTGCTTCGCAAGCCGTTCCCTCGCCTGTCTCAATTGGCTTATCAAACACTGCGGCGCGGCTATGGAAAACATGATTATAGAAGTCAACTGATCACTTTCTTTTACATTGCTACGGTTAGAGTGATAGACAAATCTCAATTTATAAAGCCGAAATATAGCATACCTCTATACACTTGCAGTAATATAAATAAAGCCGACCTACGAACACCTCACTAACGGTGTACAGTGTTTTTTGCTGTCCGCCGAAGTTGAAAAAGTCATATTTAAATAGTATAATATAATCTATCTTCAATTTACGAGGTCTTATCTATGCCCGAATATGAAAAGATAACATTTGAAAACGGCTTTCGTCTGCTCCTGAGCGAGGACGGCAGGGCGAAGAGCTGCTCCATGGGCGTGTGGGTCGGCAGCGGCTCATGCTATGAGAGCGACGACACGGCGGGAATATCCCATTTTATCGAGCACATGGTGTTCAAGGGTAGCACCCTGTATTCCTCAGAGGATATCGCTTCGATATCCGACAGAATGGGCGGCGAACTCAACGCCTATACTGATAAAGAGTGTACCTGCTTTTATACCCGCGTCCTCTCTGCCGATGCGCCCGCGGCGTTTGAGCTGATAGCCGATATGGTGACTTCGCCGCGCCTTGATTCGAACGACTTGGAACTCGAAAAAGGCGTTGTGTGCGAGGAGATCGCCATGTATGAGTCGAATCCCGCCGACCTCTGTGCGGATCTTTTCTATCTCGTGGCGTTCCCCGAGCATAAGCTCGGCAAAAATGTTCTCGGTACTCGTGATTCGGTCAATTCAATGACTCCCGATATGCTGAGAAAGCATATGGACAGATTTTATTCTCCCGCGTCTACAGTGGCCTGCTTCTGCGGCAAATTCGAGCGGGATAAGATAATCGCGCTGTGCAAACATTATTTCTCGTCGCCCGCAAACAAAGGCGCAATACCCGTTTTGCCCAAGGCAGATTTTTGCCCCGGAGTGCATATCTTCGACAAAAAGACGGAGCAGAACCAGATAGTTATCGGCTTCTCTGCGCCTTCTCTCGGGTCGGACAGCCGCTTCGCCTGCCAGCTGATAGCCTCGATGCTCGGCGGCTCTGCGTCGTCGCGGCTCTTCCGCCGCCTGCGCGAAGAACAGGGGCTCGTCTATTCGGTCGATGCCTGCGCGTCGTCGTATCTGAGCGCTGGCGTGTTCGCCGTGAGCATGGGCGTGTCGCGCGAATCGGAGAAAAAGGCTGTTCTGACCGCGGCGGAAGTCCTGCGCGAGTTCCCCGACACCGTGACAGAAGAAGAGCTTGACCTCGCGCGCGACCACTATCTTTCGGGGCTTATAATGTCCCTTGAATCTAACTCTGCCCGTGCGGCGCGCTACGGCACGGGCGAATTGCTGCTCGGCGGCGCGATAAGTGAAAAGGAGCTCGAGGAGAAAATAAGGGGCGTGAGCATCGATGAGATACGCTCGCTTGCGCGTTCGTTTTCGTCTCTCTCCGACGCGTGCATATGCGCGGTTGGCAGAACGGCGGGAGCTAAGTTCTACAATAAGGTTGTCAGCGGCAAAAAATAATGATATAATTAACAATAATATTTTTATGAGGGGCAGTCCGCAATGAAGGGAATAAAGGATGCACAGAGAATAGTCGTGAAGGTCGGCACCTCCACGCTTACATATGATACGGGGAAGGTAAATCTCAGGCGCATGGATAAGCTTGCGCAGGTGATATCGGATCTCAGAAATTCCGGCATAGAAGTGGCTCTCGTCACCTCTGCGGCGATAGCCGTCGGCGTCGGAAAGCTCGGACTTCCCGCAAGACCCAAGGATATCCCGAGCCGCCAGGCGGTCGCAACGGTCGGCCAGTGCGAGCTGATGTTCATGTATGACAAGCTCTTTTCCGAATACGGCAACACGATAGGTCAGCTGCTTATAACCCGCAGCGACTTTGAAAGCGACGAACGCAGGGCGAATCTCTCGAACTCCTTCGAAAAGCTCTTCGAGTTCGGCGCGATCCCGGTTATCAATGAAAACGACAGCATCGCGGTCGAAGAAATAGTCTTTGGCGATAACGATACCCTTTCCGCCATGGTCGCAAAGCTCGTCAACGCCGACGCGCTGATAATTTTAAGCGACATTGACGGACTCTATTCCGGCAATCCGCGCGAGGACGAGAACGCCTATCTCATCCCAGTTGTCGAGGAGATAAGCGATGAACTTATGGCAATAGCCGACACAAAGGGCAGTACCCGCGGCACGGGCGGCATGGTGACGAAGCTCCACGCCGCGCAGATAGCGACAGAGGCTGGGATAGACACCGTCGTTATGAACGGCGCTCAGCCCGAGGATATCTACAGACTGCTCGACGGCAGACAGACCGGAACTTATTTCAAGGCGAAAGCTTAACGGAAGGAGCGCACATAATGGGCGCAGGAACTGTTTTATCAATAGCTAAAGGCGCAAAAGAAGCTCAGCGAGAGCTCGCACGCGTCGGCGGAGCAAAGCGCGAAGCGGCACTCAGAGAGATTTCATCAGCCCTCCGCGAAAATGTGCAGAGCATATTGGAGGCGAACCGCGCAGATATAGCGGCGGCGCGCGAAAACGGCATGCTCGAGTCGATGATAGACCGCCTGACCCTCACCGCAGAGCGCATAGAGGGCATGGCAAAGGGCGTTGACGATGTTGCGGCGATGCCCGACCCCGTCGGCAGAGTCCTCTCCGGCTCGACAAGACCGAACGGGCTCAGAATAGAAAAAGTCACCGTGCCGCTCGGCGTTATCGGCATAATATATGAGGCAAGACCGAATGTCACTTCCGATGCCGCTGCCCTCTGTCTCAAGGCGGGCAATGCGGTCATACTGCGCGGAGGCAAAGAGGCGATAAATTCAAACAAAGCCGTGGCGAATCTCATGCGCGCGGCGGTAGAAAAAGCGGGACTTCCCGCAGATACCGTGAATCTTATAGAAGATACCTCGCGCGAGAGCGCAAACGAGCTGATGAAGATGAACGGGCTCGTCGATGTGCTCATTCCGCGCGGTGGAGCGGGTCTCATAAAAAGCGTAGTTGAAAATTCGACTGTCCCGGTTATCGAAACAGGCTCCGGCAACTGTCATATATATATCGACGAGTTTGCGGATATCGACATGGCGGCGGATATTGTTTTTAATGCCAAGACTTCGCGCCCGTCCGTCTGCAACGCCTGCGAGAGCGTGCTTGTCCACAAAGCGGTCGCCGAGGAGGCGATAGTCGCTGTGGCGGGCAGACTCAAAGAGAAGAATGTCGAGATTTTCGGCGATGAGATAGTCTGCTCAGTCCTCGATTTTGCAAAGCCTGCGACAGAAGAGGACTGGGGAAAAGAATATCTCGATTACAAGATCAGCATAAAAACGGTAGATAATATCGATGAGGCGATAGCGCATATCGCGAAATACAGCACAGGTCACAGCGAGAGCATTATCACCGAGAACTATCTCAATGCGCAGAAGTTTTTGAACGAAGTCGATTCGGCGGCGGTCTATGTCAATGCATCGACCCGCTTTACGGACGGCGGCGAGTTCGGCTTCGGCGCGGAAATAGGCATATCCACCCAGAAGCTCCACGCGAGAGGACCTCTGGGACTGAATAATCTGACGAGCGAAAAGTATGTTGTCTACGGCTCGGGTCAGATACGCTGAAGGAGGAAATTCCATGAGCACTAACACATCGGCACAGGAAAAGAAAAAATGGGCGTTCCCGCTGGGCATAGTGATAGTTGTCCTCGCCGTTATCGGTCTTGTCACGGTGATAATCTTCGCCGTGCGCGGAATCGGGAGCCTTACGGACAACAGCGACAAGTTCGAGAAATACGAGCAGTTCCTGTCGCCCGTCATAATGAACGATCCAGATCCGTTTGACGATGTCAGCGGCGCGCAGATGAGCCAGCTGATAGATGCATCTATATGGTCGCTGATGAAGAGCGATATCGATATAGACCAGTATGAGTACGCCGAGGGCGATGTCTCCGGCGTCATAGTCCCGCAGAAGGATGTTGAAAAGCAGTTCGCGAAGCTCTTTGGCACGGATGTCAAACCCGTCCACTGCACCGTTGACGGCGGAACTTATACTTTCACCTATGACGAGGCGAAGCAGGCTTATATCGTCCCGCTTACGGGCGTTATGCCGACATTCATTCCGCGAGTCATATCTCAGCAGAAGAAGGGCGATTCGATAATCCTCACCGTCGGCTGTATCAGCGGCGACGGCTGGGAGCAGGACGCAAAGGGCAACTATGTTGAGCCCGCGCCGAGCAAATATCTCAAGGTGACCCTGCGCGTCAGCGGCGACGGATATTTCATCAGCGCGATTCAGAACACCGACGCGCCCGAGACCGCCGCAACAACGGCGCCCAAGACCACCGAGGCGGATACAACTCTTCCCGCAGAGACTCAGGGCGAGGTGCAGACCGAAGCTCCGGCAGAGTCCGAGGCTCAGACTGCCGCGGAGAGCTGATATGTATACTCACGCCCCG
The DNA here is from genome assembly GCA_003514385.1 of Oscillospiraceae bacterium. Classification (GTDB taxonomy): domain Bacteria; phylum Bacillota; class Clostridia; order Oscillospirales; family Acutalibacteraceae; genus CAG-177. The sequence goes on from DOQR01000008.1 coordinate 114,036, forward strand.
TGCTTCGACCTCGATGAGCTCGCCCGCGACAATCTGCATATACACACCTCGTTTTCGCGCTGCGCGAAGCCCGAGATGACGGTCGAAAATATCTTCGCCGAGGCGGCGCGCATAGGCTACAGAACAATAGCCCTGACCGATCATTATAACGATGATATCGATGACGAAGAGGCTCTGCGGAGACTCGCAACGCTCAGAGAGCAGGGACAAAAGCTCGGCGAGCCGTGCAGGGTGCTCTACGGAATGGAGCTTTCGGGATACGGTATCGGCAAGACCCTCGAGGGCGACAAGCTCAGAAACGCGCTCGATTACAGGCTCTATTCCTGCAACCACTATCATCTCGACTTCTGGGAGCAGGCGGCGGAAATCACGCCGCGCGCATATGCCGAGCACGCGCTGAAAAATGTCACCTCGCTTATAAAAAGCGGCAAGCCGGACTGCATAGCCCATCCGCTGACCGCCGGATATGTCCGCGCATTTGAAGACAAAACTCTCGTCAGCCAAGCGATAACCGATAACGAGCTCGGCGATATAATGACCCTCGCAAAGGAGCACGAAGTCGCATGGGAGCTCAATATCGGCAATATCTACGGCGACCCGGAGTTCAGCCGCAGAATGTGGAGCATCGGCAGAGAGCTGGGGTCATGCTTTAATATGGGCGCGGACGCACACCTGATAAAGAATATCGATTTTGCGCCGCATATGAGCGAGATAAAGAAAATATTCGGAGTATAAAAAATAGAAATCCTACCCGTTGCGGGTAGGATTTTTCTCATTTCGAATGTCATTTTTGTTCCTCACAGCACATAGAGCACTATGCAGAAGAAGTGCGCGAGGCTGCCGAGGATGACGAATATATGGAAAACCGAGTGCATATATCGATGCTTTATCCCGAGCCCGTAGAGTATCGCGCCGAATGTGTAGAGCAATCCGCCAGCGACGAGCAGGAGAAATCCGCCGAGCCCCAGCGCGTGATATGTCGGCACGACGGCGAAGATTATGCACCAGCCCATACCCATGTAGCATATCATCGAGAATACGCGGAATTTTTTGAGGTCTATCGCCGTGAGCGTTATCGCCACCGCCGCGAGAGCCCAGACGATTCCGAATACCGTCCAACCGACTGCTCTGTTGACTTTAGTCAGTCCGCAGACCGCGATCGGCGTGTATGTTCCGACTATCAGAAAATATACCGTACAGTGGTCGATGACCTGCAGGACTTTCTTTGCGTAGCTGCGCGGCACGCCGTGATAGACGCTCGACATGGTGTAGAGCATTATCATCGACAGCCCGTAGACTATCGAGGTTATGACTCCCGATATGCTCCCGTGGAGCGCCGCGACCGTCACGCAGGCGACGAGTATGACTACCGCCAGTCCTCCGCCGACTATGTGCGTGACCATGTTGAATATCTCTTCTCCCCGTGTGTAGTCGGGTAGTTGCCTGTCTTTCAGCTGTGTTCTTTTCATAAAAACTGTCCTCCGAGTACAAAAATGTACTTTAGTACAATTATATCACCCAAAGTCCATTTTTATACCCGTAGAGGAATCAAAACTTAAATTTTCTGTGAATTATCCGACATTTTTGCAACTCATGATGCAATTCCGGCTTTCTTCAGATTTTCGAGATGTTCCTCATATGTGTCGGCATAGTAGTATTTTGCACTCGAGTCGTGGCAAAAATAGAGATAAGATACATCCGCCGGATCGAGTGCCGCATTTATCGTCCGCGCGCCGGGGTTGCATATCGGGCCTGCGGGCAGACCCTTGCATTTGTACATATTATACAGGCTGTTGTAGCGGTTGACGTCGCCGGAGATATAGGGTTTGACGCTGCGTTCGATATAGTAGATGCCCGAGTCCATCTGCAGCTGCATACCCGCCTTGAGGCGGTTGTATATGACGGCGGCTATATTTCTGACTTCGTTGGGGTTCGCGCCCTCTTTTTCGATTATCGACGCGACGGTCAGCACCTGATCCATCGAATAGCCCATGGATTTTGCCTTTGCCCTGTCGGCAGAGGTTATGTATTTTTCGCCCACGCGCAGGAAACGCCCTATCGCGTCCTGCGGCTTCTCGTTTTTATAGAAGTCGTAGGTATTCGGAAAGAGGTAGCCCTCGAGCTTGAACGCCCTTGTGTTTGCCGGCCTTGCGGCTATAAGCGGATAGTAGCTGTAGTCGTAGCTCTCGGCGGTCTTCATCAAATCGTTAAACGAGCACACGCCGTTTGACTCTAACTTTTTGAATATCTGAGTCAGAGTCATGCCCTCGGTTATCGTGACGCGCACGGTTTCGCGCTGACCCGAGCCGCCGTCCGGGCTTTCCGGCTCCCGAGCATTGTCTCCGCCCGCCGCGGGTTGATTTTCCGTCTCACCATTTTGTGCGAGCGTGCCGCCGTCGTTTGAAATAACGGTCTTTGCCGTTGTGCCGTCGGCGGATATAACAGTGACCTGCGTGTCCGACTCCGCGCCTGAGGTAGTCTCGTCATCGGCATTCTTCGAGCACGCCGCGCAGGACATTGCGAGCAGCAGCGCAAGAGCCGCGCAGAATATATTTCTGAGCTTTTTCATTTCAACATCTCCTATATAGGTTTCGACAAGATTATAGTATATCCGTCGGGTGTTGTCAAACCGCGCGGTAAGTGCTATAATACGGCGGTATGTGTCTTTTGGGGGAATGAAAATGTTGGTACGCGACAAGAAATTTTACCGCGACTTCTTCACGATGACCATGACGATAGCGCTCCAGAATCTCATCGTCTACGGCGTCAATCTCGCGGATAATATCATGCTCGGAGCTTACAGCGAGACGGTGCTCAGCGGCGTTGCGATAGCGAATCAGGTGCAGTTTCTTCTGCAGATGGTCGTCACGGGCACCGCGTCCGGAATGGGCGTTATCATCTCGCAGTACTGGGGCAAACGTCAAACCGAGCCGATAAAGCGCGTGTTCGCGGTCGGCTTCTGGATAAGCTTATTGCTCAGCGCGATTATGTCCGCGATAGTCTGGTTCGTGCCCTATGGGGTCATGGGACTGCTGACAAACGAGCAGAGCATCATCCCGGCTGGCGTGGAATACCTGAAAATAATGGTATTTTCATATCTGATGTTCTCGATTTCAAACTCTCTGCTCGGAGTCATGCGCAGCGTCGAAACGGTAAGAATAGGCTTCTACATCTCGCTCTCGACCCTGCTTATAAATATCTGCCTTAACTATACTCTCATCTACGGTCACTTCGGCGCGCCCGAGCTTGGAGTGAAGGGCGCTGCATATGCGACGCTAACTTCGAGGGCAGTCGAGTTTATCGCGAGCATAATCTATTGCAGATTCATCGACAAGAAGCTCAAGCTCAGAATCAAAGATGTCTTCGCGCTCGAGCGCAGTTATATAGCCGACTTCATGAAATCGGGCGTGCCGCTTCTGCTCTCGAATGTCTCTTGGGGCGTTGCGATGTCCGTTCAGGCGGCTATACTCGGCAGGCTCGGAGCCTCCGGCATCGCGGCGTCAAGCATAGCGCAGACGCTGTTCCAGTGCACCTCGGTCATTGCCTATGCGACGGGTGACGCGGCGCGCGTCATGACGGGCATGGCTGTCGGCGAGGGAGACATGAAAAAGGTCAAGAGCGGCGCAAAGACCATGCAGCTGATGTTCCTCATTATCGGTGTGCTGACTTCATTTGTGCTGTTCCTTGTCCGAAAGCCGATAATCTCGGTCTATAACGCCTCGGTTGAGACGGCGGAGCTTGCAAATATATTCGTGCTAATCCTCTGTGTCACGGCGATAGGCACAGCGTATGAAATGCCGTGCCTCACGGGCATAGTCTCGGGCGGCGGAGATACGAATTTCGTCTTTTTCAACGATATCGTATTCATGTGGTGCATCGTGCTCCCGCTCTCCGCGCTCTCGGCGTTTTATTTCAAGTTCCCGCCCGCGGTTACCTTCGCCCTGCTCAAGGCGGATCAGATACTCAAATGCTTCGTGGCGATAGTCAAAGTCAACCGCTTCAAGTGGGTCAGAGTATTGACAAGATAAAATCAGCCATATATTCAGCAGGTGTACATAAAACAGTAAAACCGACCTATGATTTATAGGTCGGTTTTATATCTCGTTCAGCGTCTTTGCTATTCCGTCCGCTATCGCCTCGGCGTAAGCATCGAGGTTGTCGTCAAACAGGCGGTTGTCGCCGTCGTCGGTTATGAAGCCTATCTCGGCGAGGCAGCTCGGCATATTCGTGCGGCTGTTGACGAAATAGTTCTCTCCGTCCTCGCGCGCGAAGCCGGACTTAACGCCCCTGTTTTCGGATATCCCGGCGGTGGCGAGCGCGTCACAGATGTTCTGCGCGAGCGCGGTATCCTTGGGCGGCGAGTCCGAATGAATCCATATTTCAACGCCGTGCGCGTTTTCCGCGCTGTTGCGGTGGAGCGCAACAAAGAGCTTCGCCCGGCGGGTATTTGCCTTTCTGCACCGCCCGGCGAGGGAGATAAAAGTATCGTCGTCGCGCGTCATGCAGACCTTGACCCCGCGCGCTTTCAGCTCTTTTTCGACCGTCAGCGCAAGCTCGAGATTGTCGTCCTTTTCGAGCCTGCCCTCATATTGAGCGCCGGAGTCGTCTCCGCCGTGACCGGGGTCGAGGCAGACATCAACGCGCATGCTGTCCATAACTATTCCCGCCGTCAGAGCCGCCGCGGCGGCAATGACAAGGCAGATGATGAGAATTCTTTTTGCCGTTCGTTTTTTCATATGTCAGCAGCCAACCACCTCTGAGCCGAAAGGCATGAATGCAAGCTTTGCGAATTTGAAATACTGAAGTCCGAGCGGAATGCCGATAACCGTGCAGCAGCAGACAACGCCCATCGCGGCGCAGTAGACTGCGTTCTCCCAGCCGAGCAGGATTATCCATAAAATATTGGCAATGAAGCTCGGCGCGCCGCCGCCGAATCTTATATCCTTGCCGAACGGAGCCGCAGACAAGCGCGCGAATTTAAAGCACTGCTTGCCGAGCGGTATGCCCACGACCGTGACGCAGCATATGAGACCGCTCATCAGCCACATCAGTGCCGCAAGAAATCCGCCGCAGATAAACCAGACAATGTTGCCGATTGTTTTCATCTTTTATATATTCCTTTCCGCGGAGATATATCCCCACATTTTGATAATAGCAACAAATTGTTGCGGAAAAATGACCCAAAATATAATTTTTTTGCGCCCCTGTTCGTCGGCGCATTTTTATAGTATAATATATGTGTCAAAAATGTGTTAAAAGGCAGGTGAGAGAATGAACCCGAAAATAAAAGAGCTTCGCAAAAAGGCGATGCAGCTTCCGCTGACCCCCGGCGTCTATCTGATGAAAAACAGCAGCTCGGAGATAATATATGTCGGCAAGGCGAAGGCGCTCAAGAACCGCGTCAGCCAGTATTTCGGCTCCGAGCATAACCACACAGTAAAAGTGCGCAAGATGGTCGAAAACGTCGATGATTTCGATGTCATTCTCACCGACAGCGAGTTTGAAGCCCTCGTGCTTGAATGCAGCCTTATAAAGCAGCATTCCCCGAAGTATAATATTCTCTTAAAAGACGACAAGGGCTATTCATATATAAAAGTTACGCCCGGCAAGTGGCGCAACATATATGCCGTGCTCCAGCGCGAGGATGACGGCGCGAAGTATATCGGCCCTTATATGAGCTCGTTCGCCGCGCGCAATACCGTTGACGAGGCTAAAAAAATATTCCGCCTGCCGCAGTGCAGCAAAGTATTCCCGCGCGACTTCGGGAAGAGCCGCCCGTGCCTCAATTTCTTTATCGGCCAGTGCAGCGGCGTGTGCAGCGGCAAGGTGCCGTTCTCGCAGTATAACGAAGCAGTTGAGGACGCTCTCGCGTTTATAAAAGAGGGCGGAACCGCCGCGCTCGCGGATCTTCAGAAGCGTATGGAGGACGCGGCGGAAAACCTCGAATTTGAAAAGGCGGCGCGCCTGCGCGACAGAATAGCCGCGATAAAGCGCCTCGGCGGCAAGCAGAAAGTTATGTCCGCCGATGTCAGGGAGCAGGATGTCTTTGCCCTCGTCACGGGCGCGGCGTCGTCCGGTAAGGCGTGTCTCTCCGTGCTCCGCTTTGCGGACGGCAGACTCTATGACAGCGAGAATTTCATAACCGATGTGCCGGAAGATACGGCGGAGACGCTCGCCGAGCTTATCCGCAGTTTCTATATGATAAGAGATTTTGTCCCGCGCCGCGTGTCGGTCGACGGCGAGATTGCCGACAGCGAGCTGCTTGAACGGTGGCTGAGCGAAAAGAAGGGCAAAAAAGTCATAATATCCCACAGCACCGCGGGCGAGCAAAAGAAGCTTTTCGAGATGTGCCGCTCGAACGCCGCGCAGTATCTGACTCCGCTGACAGGCACCGCCGGCAGAAAGACCGCTGCGCTCGACGAGCTCGCGGGTATGCTTGGACTGCCCGCTGCGCCGGAATTTATCGAATCATATGATATCTCGCACACCGCCGGAAGCGACAATGTCGCGGGCATGATAGTTTTCCGAAACGGCGAGCCCTACAGGCGCAGCTATCGCCGATTCATGATAAAAGGCTTCACCGGTCAGGACGACTACGCCTCCATGGCGGAGGTGCTCGACAGAAGATTCACGAGATACGAGGAAGAAAAAGAGAGCGGCGAGGGCTTCGGCCGCCTGCCCGATCTTATCCTGCTCGACGGCGGCAAGGGACAGGTTTCGGCAGTCGAGCCGATACTCAAAAAGCACGGGCTTGAAAATATACCGCTTTTCGGCATGGTCAAGGACGGCAGCCACCGCACGCGCGCGATAGCGAAATCGGGCGGCGAGATAGCGTTCACTTCAAAACGCCGCGCGTTCACTCTCGTTGCGGAAATACAGGAGGAAGTTCACCGCTTCGCCGTGACCTATCACAGGCAGAAGCACAAGGCTTCCGCGCTCTCGAGTACATTGACGGATATCCCCGGCGTCGGACCGTCGCGGGCAAAGGCACTCCTGCGGCATTTCAAGACCGTGACCGCCATAAAAAATGCCGGCGTTGACGAGCTCAAAAATGTGTCGGGTATCTCCGACTCCATGGCGCAGACTATATACGACGCTCTGCATCCAGAATCTTGACACGGGCGCGTATAAATGTAATAATATGTATAACAGTGCGGCAAAACCGCAGATTGAAAAGATAAATGCAGTATAAAGGAACTGATGATATGAGAGTTATAACAGGCACGGCACGCGGCAGAGTTCTCAGAACGCTCGAGGGCGAGGATGTCCGCCCGACTACAGACCGCGTCAAAGAGGCCGTTTTCAGCATAATACAGTTTGAGATAGAGGGCAGGCGCGTGCTCGACCTGTTCGCAGGTTCGGGTCAGCTTGGCATCGAGGCTCTCAGCCGCGGTGCTGCGTCGGCAACGTTTGTCGATATGTCGAAAGACTCATTGAGCGCCGTCAAATATAATCTCGAACACACGAAGCTCGGCGACAACGCCAAGGTCGTTCAGACCGACGCGCTCTCGTTCTTGAAGCTGACGAGGGATAAGTTCGATATAGTATTCCTCGATCCGCCATATGCGAGCTCACTTGTGACCGATTCGATGAAGCTGCTCTCCGATGTTGTTGCCGCCGGCGGCTGCGCAATATGCGAGACTCCCGTCGATTCTGAGCTGCCCGAGAGCTTCGGCGAGCTTAAATTCTATCGCAGCTACCGCTACGGAAAGATAAAAATCACCGTTTACCGCAAGGAGGGTGAGGACGAATGAAAATAGCCATATGCCCCGGCAGCTTCGACCCCGTCACCAAGGGTCATCTTGATATAATCAGGCGCACCGCGAGCATGTTTGACAGGGTCATAGTCGTCGTCATGCACAACTATCACAAGCCCAATTCATATTTCAGCGCGATAGAGCGCGTTGAGCTCATAACAAGATGCGTCAAGGATCTCGACAATGTTGTTGTTGATATGCACGACGGGCTTCTCGCCGCATATGCCCAGGAAAAGGGTGCGGTCGCGATAGTCAAGGGCCTGCGCGCCGTTTCGGATTTCGACTACGAATTCCAGCAGGCGCTGACAAACAAGAAACTCAATCCGAATATCGAGACCGTTTTCATAACGGCTAATTCGGATTACATGTACCTCTCGTCGAGCGTCGTCAAGCAGGTTTGCGAGTTCGGCGGGGACATCTCGGACTTTGTCCCGCCCGAGGTGCATGATGATATTGTCAAAAGAATAAGAGAGAGGAGCGCTTCAAAATGAACATAGATTCCCTTCTGGAGCAGATAGAGAATATTCTCGACAGCGGCACAAAGATAACGCTTTCCAAAAAGACTGCGGTCAACGCCGAGGAGATACGCGAGTGCATCGCGCAGCTGCGCGAAATAATCCCCGAGGAGGTCGACCAGGCAAAGTCGATAACCGCCAACCGAAGCGAGATAATCGAAAAGGCGAAGAGCGACGCGGCGGCATCCGTTGCCCGCGCTCAGGAGAAAGCTCAGACTCTTGTGGAAAAGACCGAGGCAAAGAGCGAGCAGATAATCTCAGCCGCCAATGCCAACGCCCAGAAGACCGTCGACAGCGCGAACAAGCTTGCCGAGGAGACTGTTGCAAAGGCAAAGTCCGACGCGGCGGCGATAGTTGAAAAGGCTCAGCAGACGGCAAACAAGCTTCTCGACGAGAACGAGATAACCGCTCAGGCGCGCGCATATGCGTCGCAGCTCAAGGTCAATTCGCAGAACGAGGCAACCGAGCGAGTCAACTCCGCGATAGCTAGAGCGGAAGAGATGCTCTCCAACGCAACTCGACAGGCGGATGATATAGTCAAAAAGGCTAACGCGGAGTCGAATGAGACTCTCGCGAGGGCGAAGAAGTGGTCTGCGGATATCCGCGAGGCCGCGAGCAACTTCGCTGACAGCGTCCTGCGCAGTGCGGACAAGGCTCTTGTCGCGAGCATAAACGAAGTCAGAGACGCGAGACAGAAGATAAGCGACACCTACAGAGGCGAGAAGAATCCTCAGTAAAGGAAGTGTGTTAAGATGAAAACAGGTCACGCGGACAAGGCGCGCGAGCTTTTCAACGATGGATACAACTGCTCCCAGGCGGTGCTCGGCGCGTTTGCGGAGGATGCGGGACTCGATGTCAAAACCGCGCTCAGGCTCTCTGCGCCGTTTGGCGGCGGAATGGGCAGAATGCGTGAGGTCTGCGGCGGAGTCAGCGGAATGTTCATGGCGATAGGCCTCTTCTTCGGCTATGACGAACCCGACGGCGCGCAGGCAAAGAAAGAACTCTATTCATATGTCCGCGCCCTTGCAGACAAGTTTAAAGAGAGCGAAGGCTCGATAATCTGCCGCGAACTGCTCGCGGGAGTGAAGACCCAGCCCGGCCCCGATCCCGAGCCGAGAAACACCGCAGATTATAAAAAACGCCCGTGCCCCGAGCTCGTCGCATATGCGGCGCAGCTGACCGAAGATTTTCTCAATGAACACGGAAAGCTGAAATAAATAAAAAAGATTTCTATATGACAGCAATCGACCGCAGCAAGTCTGTGCGGTCGGTTTTTTATGTTTGGCTGTCAGTGCGGGTAGACAAATCCCAATTCTACACTCAAAAAACCCACTCCCCATCAAGCAAAAAATCCTACCCATTTCCGGGTAGGATTTCTGCTTGATGTTTTACTCTGCCTCTTCGATGAGTCCGTAGTAGCGCGCGAACCAGTAGGGGTGGGTGTAGTTCGTGCACGCCATGAGGTACATTCCGTGGTCGTCGCCCGTGCCGGGGAACATCGTGAACGCTGTCGGGTCGTCCGACTTCGTGAACAGGCGCTCGGCTTCGCCGGCGATGCCGGAGTCAGCGATGAAACGGTTGCTGTCGCAGCTGTTAATGCGTCTCTCGTGCGCCGGGAGCGGGTGATAGAGCTGCGGGATCATGCCGACCTCTGTCGGGCGCATATCCCAGTCGAGATCGCGCCAGCTGTTGTAGAGCGTCCAGAGTACCTGATCCATCGGGTAATCCGCAAGCTCGTCTACGGAAGTCTCGATGTCGCACTGCTCGCCCGTGCATGCGCCGTAGACGAAGTTGAAGAACGCATTGTGCTCCGCCTTTTCGTCGTCCCAGTGATGCGTCAGACCCATGGCGAACACGGAACGCAGCTTCGGGTCGTCAACATAGCGCATGAGCAGCGATATCATGAGGAAATCGTGGTTGTCATCAATGTGGAGCAGGTGGCCGTCAAGGATTTTATATTGCATGAGGTTCATGGCGAAGTGCTTGTCCCTGATGAGATATTCAAACGCATCTTCGTATCTCTTATCGCCGGTGATATGATATCCCGCCTTGAGGAAGGTCAGAATCTGAAGCGAGTTCGTGCCCTTTTCATATATCCACTTGTGGTCGTTGTTGAGCAGATCGGGATCCCAGTTCGCCCATGTGGTCGGCACGCCGTCGGTGTCAACGAGTCTGAACTTGTTGTCGAGAATGTGGTCAAGAATCTTTTTGACAACGGAGGCTATCAGCTTCTTCTCCTCGTCGTCCGCGACGAAATCGAAGTAGTTCGAGTATGCGTAGAAATGACCGACCATCTCGTCGGACGAAGTCTCGCCGAGCCACTCGAGCTCGTTGCCGTCCTTGTCGGCGGTGTGGTGCCATTCGTGGCGCACGCCCGTGCCGTAGCCGGCTTCGTCGATGTATCTTATCGAGCGGGCGGTGAAGCCCTCGATGCCCGTAACTTCGGTGAGCTTTATCATTGCGAGCAGCGAACGGTGAGCCGCGGCACGAACCTCCGGATCCTTTGTGCAGGCATATTCAAAGCACAGCGCGCCGAGATAAAGACCAGTCCAGAGTCCGTCGTTGTCGCCGGTGCAGACATAGCCCTCGTCCTCGGACACAACGCCCTCGTGCTCAAGCGCGCGTTCGAGCACAAAGCCGTCCTTGCGGACGTTGTATTTCTCGCTGAATGCGCGGAGTCTCTTCGCCTTCTCTTCGAGCGTCATCATCTCGGTTTTGAAAACACTGATGCCGCCGGACGCGGTGGAGACGCAGAAGCTGCCGTCGGGCGAGAGGACGATGCCGGTTGCATGCATATCGGGCAGCCAGCGCTTGTAGCCGTAATATGAGAGCTTGCCGTTGTGGAGGATTATGAGACCGCAGGAGGTCGTGAAGTATCTTCTGCCCTCGCTGTCGGTCACCATGCCGGTTATCTCGCCTTTGGGCAGACCGGTTATCTTAGAATTGTCGAGCCAGTAGCTGTTGTCGTCGTAGACGCAGACGCCCTTGTCCGTGCCTATCCAGACATCGCCCGCGGGGTCAATGTCGAGGCAGGATATGTTGTTGCTGAGTATTCCGGTCACGCCCTCCATGAGCTCCGACCAGTGCCATCTCTTGCCGACGAGCGCATGGAGACCGTCGCTCTCGGTTCCGACATAGACTTTGTTGTTGCCGAAAACTGCGATGCAGCTGCCCTTGCCGGGCACGCCGATTTTGAGATCGAATTCTTTAGCCCCCTGCGGAAAGCGGTAAAGAACGGTTTTTGTGAGAACCCATGTGACATTGTCGCAGTCCTGCTTCATCGCGACGGCGTCGGACGAGAATTCGCGGGACGCTATGATTTTTTTGCCGCTGAGCTCGATTATGCTCTTGCCCGTGCCGACGAAGATATGCCCGTCGTTCGCACAGAAGAGCATGGATATCGGCGCGTTTTCAATTCCGATATCGACCGTGGTTATCTTCTTCCCGTCTATTTTTGAAAGACCTATGTCCGTTCCGACATAGAGGCAGTTGTCCGCGCCGTAGCAGAGCGCGGTTATGTTGTCCGACGCGAGACCGTCGGCGGAGGTGAATACCGTTCTCGTCAGCTGGGGAAACTTCCCGAGTCGGCATACCATACTGCGTTTTTTCATTTATCTGCTCCTTTTGTAAAAAAATCGAAGCCGCATCGGGCGGCATAAATATCAATAATAATTATATCGAAATCCGTAGTTTTTTCAAGAGCAAATGCAACAATTAGCTCTTTTCTATTGCATTTTTGTGCATTGTGGAGTAAGATATCAGCGTTGGAAAAAACAAAATCCGGAAGGTGAAAAGATGTTTACTGATAAGCCCGAGAGCTACAGGGGAGTTTATTCCCTTCTGCTCACCCCGTTCAAAGAGGATAAGTCGATAGATTACGATGTCTACGCGCAGTATGTTGAGTGGCAGGTCGAGAGAGGAACCCATCATCTGTTCTCCGTCTGCGGCAGCTCCGAGATGACGACGCTCACCCCTGAGGAGAGAGTCAAGTGCGCGACTATCGCCGCAAAGCACTCCGGCAGCGCAGAGGTCGTCGCCACGGCGAACCTTGAGCCGACATGGCATATGCAGGTCGAAGAGGTCAAGCGCATGGAGCAGACCGGCGTTGACGGACTTGTTTTCGTCTCAAAGGGCTATGCCGATAACGACCAGAGACTTGTCGAATATCTCAGCGAGCTCGCGGGATATACTACTCTGCCGATAATTCTCTATGAGTTCCCGGGAATGCAGCCGTGCAATATGTCCGGCAAGGCATACGGCGAGCTGGTCAAGACCGGCAGATTCCACGGAATAAAGGACACCACCTGCACCATGGCGGGAATAAAAGACAAAATCGCCGTTCAGGGCGATTCCGCAGTGCTCCAGGCGAACATCCCGCTGCTGTTTGACGCATATATGGCGGGCGCGCGCGGCGTGTGCGCAACCCCGACCTCATGCGGCGCGAATCTGTTCCGCAAGATGTATGACGAGTTCTTCGTCGAGAAGGACATAGCCAAGGCGAGAGAGACTTTCAACGAGATAATCCTGCTCGACAACGCTATCGACAGCGGCTTCAACGCGAGCGCAAAGTATCTCGTCAGCCTGCAGGGTATCCCGATGACGACCGTCACAAGAACCGGTTCGAGCGTCAACGAGGCGAGAAGACGCAGCATCGAGGCATATTACGAATACGCAAAAGAGCATGGTATGCTCAAATAATTAAAAAAATACATAGCGGCACTCTCAATCGGGAGTGCCGTTTTTCATCGGTATAAAAAATGTGCCCTCGCTTTATCGAGGGCACACAGTGCAAAATTTTTATTCGTAGAGCGGATGCTTTGCACAGATCTCCGCAACTCCGGCGCGGATAGCGTCGGCGCTGTTCTCAAAGTCGGTCGCCGCGAGGTAGACGAACTCTGCGATTTTGTCCATGTCGCTCTCATCAAGACCTCTTGTCGTGGCGGCCGCCGTTCCGAGGCGCAGACCGCTTGTGACAAACGGGGTCTCGGGGTCGTTGGGTATGGCGTTCTTGTTCGCCGTGATGTTCACTTCGTCAAGTCTCTTCTCGAGATCCTTGCCCGTTACGCCGAGCGAGCGCAGGTCGAGGAGTATGAGGTGGTTGTCGGTGCCGCCGGAGACGAGGTTGACTCCGCGCTTTGCCAGAGACTCGGCAAGAGCCTTGCAGTTGTTGAGAAGTCTCTGCTGATAGTCCTTGAACTCGGGCTTGAGAGCCTCGCCGAAGCAGACCGCCTTACCCGCGATAACGTGCATGAGCGGACCGCCCTGGTTGCCGGGGAAAATAGCCTTGTTTATAGCTGCGCCGAGCTCAGCCTTGGAGAGGATGAGTCCGCCGCGGGGACCTCTGAGGGTCTTGTGCGTGGTTGTTGTGACAACGTCGGCATAGGGCACGGGCGAGGGATGAAGTCCCGCCGCGACGAGTCCCGCGATGTGCGCCATGTCTACCATGAAATATGCGCCGACCGATTTTGCTATCGCGCCGATGCGCTCGAAGTCGATAACGCGCGGATAAGCGGATGCGCCCGCGACGATAAGCTTCGGGCAGACTTCTTTGGCGGTCTTTTCGAGCTCGTCATAGTCGATATAGCCGTCGTCGTTCACGCCGTAGGGGACGAATTTGTAGAGCTTGCCGCTCGCGTTGACGGGCGAGCCGTGGGTCAGATGTCCGCCGTGGGCGAGGCTCATGCCCATGACTGTGTCGCCGGGATTTATGAGCGCGGAATATGCCGCCATGTTTGCCTGCGCACCAGAGTGCGGCTGAACGTTGGCGCAGTCCGCGCCGAAGAGCTCTTTTGCGCGCTCGATAGCGAGATTTTCAACGATGTCAACATATTCGCAGCCGCCGTAATAACGCTTGCCGGGATAACCCTCGGCGTATTTGTTGGTCAGCACGCTGCCCATTGCCGCCATAACGGCGGGAGAGACGAAGTTCTCCGAGGCGATAAGCTCGATGTTGCGTCTCTGTCTGCCGAGCTCGAGATCCATGGCGTCCGCCACTTCCGGGTCATACTGTGCAACGAGCTTGGCGCTGTCAAAAAAATCAGGGTACATTGTGATTTCCTCCTCTTGAAAAAATCGGACAAATATTAACCTAATAATACCATTCACAGCAGTTAAAGTCAAAGCTAAAGGGAATAATATTGTCGATTTATGTAAAAAGACGGAACGAGTGAAAATAGTTCTTGTATTTATGTCAATAATACTGTATAATGATTCAATGTAACACTTTTATTAAAAGGAGATGAATCAATGGATCCCATTAAAGTGGATTTTTCAAAAAAAGGCGGTCCCAAGGAGATAGTTATACCTCCCGATAAAGCGGCGCTCAAGATAATACTGAGCGTGCTTTGCTCGCTGGTAACCGCGGCCATTGCATTTTATATAATGCTGCCGCCGCTCAACTTCAAGGCGTATGAGTTCTACGGCTTCCTCGCGATAATCATCGTGTCATATGCGCTGTTCTCGGCGATTTTCACCGGCGTGTTCTCGAAGCCCGAATATCTGCCCTATTTCAAGCGCCAGATGATAGTCCCCGGCGTTATCGTCGGCGTCATCGCGCTCACGGTCGGTATCGGCTATCTCGTCTCGAGCCCGTTCTTCAGAGCGTCGTCTTACAGTCAGATAATCGATGTCCGCACGGACAGCAACTTCGCCGATGAGATTGACAAGCAGGATGCTGAGTCCTTCAGCAACATCCCGAAGCTCGATGAGGGCGTCGCGGCCACTCTTGCGCCCAGAGCACTCGGTAAGCTCGCAGAAAAAGGCTATGTCTCGCAGTTCTCGGTCTATCCGCTCTATACGCAGATAAACTACAAGGGCACGCCCGTCAGGGTCGTTCCGCTCCAGTATTCAAATATCATCAAGTGGCTCACCAACCGCACCGAGGGTCTCCCCGGATATATCATAATCGATATGGCGAACGAAGTCACCACCTTCAAGGAGCTCGATTCGGGCATCAAGTATTCGCCTGCCGAGCACTTCGGCAGACTTCTCAAGCGCCATCTGAGAATGAAGTATCCCACCTATATGTTCGGCTCGAGCTCGTTTGAAATCGACGACGAGGGCAATCCTTATTGGATCTGCGCGCGAGTTGACAAGACCATCGGTCTGTTCGGCGGAACCGACGTCAAGGGAATCGTGATAGTCAACGCAATTGACGGCAAGTGCGAATATGTGCCTATAGAGACCGTCAAGAGCGATGCCAAGTATCAGTGGATCGACAGAGTCTATGACTCCGACCTTCTCGTCGAGCAGTACAACTATTACGGCAGATATCAGAAGGGCTTCTGGAACTCGATTCTCGGTCAGGAAGATGTCTATGTCACCACCGAGGACTACAGCTACATCGCTCAGAACGATGATGTCTATATGTACACGGGCGTTACATCAGTCACCAACGACCAGTCGATAACCGGCTTTATTATGATAAACCAGCGCACCAAAGAGGCTGTTTATTATTCGGTCGCGGGCGCAAAGGAGCAGTCGGCGCAGGCTTCCGCAGAGGGTCTCGATGAGATCAAGGCGGCAGGCTACACGGCAACGTTCCCGCTGCTGCTCAATATCGACGGCGAGCCGACCTACTTCATGGCTCTCAAGGACGTCAGAGACGACGGCTCTCAGATCATTCAGAGCTACGCGCTCATCAACGTCAAGCAGTACACGAAGATAAAGGTCTACGGCAAGACCCTTGCCGAGTGCCTTGCAAAGTATGTTGACCAGCTCAAGGCGAACGGCATCAATGTCGATATCGATGCGAACCAGGTCGTCGATCCTGCGGATAACCCCGACGCGCAGGGCGATTCCGAGCCGAAGGTGCAGACCGTCAACGGCAAGATAGCCGATATCCGCACCCAGGTCATCTCGGGCGAGACATATTATTATATCAAGCTCGAGGGCGGCGACGTCTATTATTCGATAGCCGCTTCCAAGTCGACAACCGCCGTTATCCTCAACAGGAACGACACTGTCACGATTCGCTTTAACGCCGGCGAGGGTGCAATAGTCCCCGCAAGCGAGCTCGAAAAAGCGAAATAAAACATCATTACAAACAAACGCGCCGCCGCAGATATTCTCTGCGGCGGCGTTTAGTGTTTGGATTTATTTATCGCTTTTTTTGAAGGCCTTTCTCCCGCAGATTACGGCGAAAGTGAGATATGAAATTACATATCCTATAAACTCAAAGATGTGCATATATTTGTTTGTTATAAGGTAACCCAATAAATATAGCGCTGTGAATATCAGTACGACTGCGCCCGAGATAAACATTTCTTTTGTTTCGGATCCTTTTCTGAGTAGAAAAAAGTATGCAATCACTGAAACGGCAGCAAAGGCAAGACAAAAGAAGTGGCATATTATTTCAGAGCCGGTAACCCCGATATCCACGCCGAGCTTGCCGAAAAAGCCCGTCACGGCCTCGCGAACCGCGGTGGGCGGGTATGAATATTTGAAAATACCGAAAGCGGTATATGCGCCGCTCAGAATATAGAGTATATAAAGGATTATCTTGACGGCGGACTGTTTTTTCATAGTAAAACCACCTTTAGCTGAGCGTTAAATTTGATCAAGTGTAAATTTGTATAAAAAGCAATAAAAGCCTCCTTTCCAATTACTATAACCCATATCAAATAAAAAATTGGAATGTGTTACAGGAATATAGTAACTTAAAAAGCAGTTGGTTTAATTATTTTAAATAAACATCATATATTTTGTTACAAATTACAAAAAAACATAATTCGATTTGTGTATTTGCAACAAAGAATTTATACGGCACGCAGAGTTACAATGCAGAAAAAACCCCCGCAGATTCGCTCCGCGGGGGACTGCTTTATTATATTATCTATCCGGCGTTATTGCTGAGAATGCGTTATGAAATAAATCAGCGCTATAACTCCCGCCGTGACCGTTGCGCCGATAACGATGTTGTTTACCATCACTATGGTGCCGACGCCTGCGGCAACTCCGAGCACGCCTGCAAGGACGATCGGAATCCACATGGCGGGCGACTGGCCGTACTTCGCGCCGATGTACCAGCTGTAAAGGCCCCAGCCGAAAGCGTCGGTGTACTTGTAGAGGTGAGTGTTGTAGCTCCACGGATCGTTCTCGTCAAGCTCGAAGATACGCACGGCTCTGGTTATGTATCTGCCGTAGGACTGGAAGGTAACGCCGGGGCACATGACAAGGTCGATGCCGTCAACGTTGCCGATGAAGTTGTTGATGTGGTCGTGACCGAAGGATGCCGCGATGACATCGCCGCGCTTTTTCCACGAAGCAAACTCGCCGGAGTTGGTGTTCGACGGGCAGGGGAACTCGAGCATCATGCCGGAAGCCTTGCCGGGCTTGAGCATGAGAAGCTTGTTCTGTCCGTTGAGCTTCTTGCTTATCGCGTTCTCGCCGCTGAACGGAGAATCAACGAGAAGCTCCGCGACCTCGGGAACGATGATGTGCTGGAAAGCGATTGAGGGAACGAGGTGACCCTCTTTCTCCTCGAGCGCCTTGCTGGTCTTTTCGTACCAGTCTATCTGATCCTGATGAACGTAGTCGTAACCGCCGTTGACTCTGTCGTAGTCGTTCGAGTCGATCATCCAGAGGTTGAACTTCGTCTCGCTGCCCTCGGAGGCATAGATAGGCAGGTTGTGCGTGCCGGTGCCGTACATCTCGGGCACTGCGTCATATGCGAGGCAGCCCGGGAAAGTCTGATAATATGCGAACTGCTCATCGCGGCTGACGGGGCAGCCGTCGTCGTTGTCGTGGTTGCCGAAAACGAAGGTGAAGGGGATGCCTCTGTCAACAACGGGCTGAAGTATCGCCTTTATTCCGGCATAGACGCCCTCGGCAGTCTTAATCTTTCCGCCTGCAAGCTGGTCGCCGGTGAATACGACGAGGTCGGGCTTCTCTGCGTCGAGAGCTTTTTCCATGAACATTATCATGGCTTCTCTCGGTATGTCGATATCCTGCGTGTCGGAAATCTGCATGATCTTGAACTTTCCGTCCTTGTTGAAACGCAGAACGTCATTGTTGTCGACCGCCGCAAAAGCGGGCGACGCTGCGGCTACGAGCATCGCCGCGCACAGCACGACGGCGAGCAAAGCCTTGATCTTTTTACTCATGACTCTTTAATCAATCCTTTCTTTTCTCAGTATGAGCAACATATTAAAGCCTGATTATTATATAACTAATATAGCCAAAAATCAATCTGCAAAAGTCATAATTTTTATGTGCATTTTTGAGTTAGAATAGACAAACCGGGTCCGCATATATGCGCAGACCCGGCAGTTTGCAGGTTGAATTTTCAATAAGCGTAAGAATAATGCCGATTTTTTGTTTAATCTCGTAGGAATTGGCGACTTCGACAACCCTATGCCGCTTTCAGCAGCACTGTTTGAAAAAATTTTTTTGCTGTGGCTTGCGTTTTTTACGGCAGAATTTATTCGCCAGAAGTCGTCTCCGTTTTCTGGCTGTCCCCCTGACCCAATTTGTTCATCGCTTCGAGCGGGTCAACGGTCTTGCCGTTTATCGCGACGGTGAAATGGAGGTGGGCGCCGTCCGCCGCTTCAACCGGGACTGTGCCGAGGGTGCCGATATGGTCGAACTGCTCGACCTCGTCGCCCGCTTTCGGAAGATTCTTGTCCGAGAGTCCGCAGTATCGCGCAACGAGCCCCTTGCCGTGGTCGATTTCGACCACGTTGCCCCAGAGCGGGTCGGAGTAGACCTTTGCCACGCGCCCGTTCTGTATCGCGATAACATCGTTGCCCTGCGCGCCGCCGAAGTCGATGCCGTTGTGAACCCGCCAGTCGTTCGTCGTCTTGTTTTTCACCATTTCGTCCGCGCTATAGTCCTTGCGGATGTCCGTGCCCATCGGCAGAGCGTAGCTGCCGGTATATGGCGTGTTTTTGCTGTCATTTTCTTTTGTCGTCTGCGCGGGCGCAGTCGTTCTGTCGTCGGGGACATTCTTCACGGGGTTGTTCGCCTGCGTCAGCGTCTCCTGCGGAACGGAGTAGTCTATATTGTACTGCCTCGAAGAAGGCTCCGTCGAATTATTGTCCGTCGGCGTTTTCGCCACGCGCATCGCGCCCCATACTCCCGCACCCGCCGCAAGAATGCAGAGCGCTGCGAGAATGTATATTCCCTTCGATCTGAAAAAGCTCTTTTTGTTGAATGAATTGTCTATCATATCTGCCTCGTTTCTCCGCGTGCGGTGTCACGGTGTTTTTTCATTCCTATTTTTGACCGCGCCGCCGCGCTTTATGCGCAAGGCAAAATTTATGAAAAATATAAAAATAAAAAACGAAAAGACGCCCACCTTTCGGTGAACGTCCTTCCGTAATGAGGGGTTCGATGCAACTTTTAGCATCTGGTTTGAGGAGGGGTGATGCCTGACGAACTCAGGCACCGCACACTGCAGGGTGCGGCTCCCTGCCCTTGTGTGCAAATCTATGATAACCGAGCTTTGTTAAGCCCCTGTGAACAGAGTCTTAATAATCAGAATCAATTTTGTTAAGACTTTCGTTTCGTGCGACACTTCGGGGAAAAGTGTTTTTCTGATTTTGTGAACTTTGCCCAAATCTGCGGCCCAAATTTCGGCATCCGCTGCGCGAAAGATTCTGCCGATATGCCTTGAACTATTTATTCAATTGTTTATAATTAAACTGATAATAAAGGTATATATAATATATCTTGAACACGATAGGAGAAACGATATGGGAAGAAAAGTCAGAATAGGCATCATCGGCTGCGGCGGAATAGCCAACGGCAAGCATATGCCCGCGCTCAAAAAAATCGAAGAGGCCGAGATGGTAGCTTTCTGCGATATCATTGAGGAGAGAGCCGTAAAGGCGGCAAAGGAATTCGGCGTCGAGGGCGCAAAAGTCTATACGGATTACAGAAAGCTGCTCGAGGATGAGAGCATCGAGAGTGTTCATGTCTGCACCCCGAACCGCTCGCATTCGTTCATCACAATAGACGCGCTCGAAGCGGGCAAGCATGTCATGTGCGAGAAGCCCATGGCAAAGACTTATGCCGAGGCGAAGAAAATGTACGAGACTGCACAGCGCACCGGCAAGAAGCTGACTATCGGCTATCAGCAGCGCTGGAGACCCGATTCGCTCTATCTCAAGGAGGCGTGCGACAACGGCGATCTCGGCGATATCTATTACGGCCGCGCTATCGCGCTGCGTCGCAGAGCTGTTCCGACATGGGGCGTTTTCCTCAACGAGTATGAGCAGGGCGGCGGTCCGCTTATCGATATCGGCACTCACGCGCTCGACCTCACACTCTGGATGATGAACAACTACAAGCCAAAAATGGTCGTCGGCAATGTCTATAAGAAGCTCGGCAATCAGGAGCGTTCCGGCAATGCCTGGGGCGATTGGGATCCCGCACAGTATACCGTCGAGGATTCGGCTTTCGGCTTCGTCACCATGGAGAACGGCGCGACTATCTCCGTCGAAGCGAGCTGGGCGCTCAATATCGCCGACCCCAACGAGGCTGTTACATATCTCTGCGGCGACAAGGCGGGCGCGGATATGCGCGGCGGACTTCATTTGAACTACGTCAAATACGGCCGCCAGTGCATCGAGACCCCGAACTTTGAAGCCGGCGGAGCCGCATTCTTTGAGGGTGCGACCAGCGACCCCTCCGAGCTTGAAGCCCGCGCCTTCATCAACGCCATCATCAACGACATCGAGGTCAGCACCAAGCCCGAGCAGGCACTTGTTGTAACGCAGATACTCGAAGGAATATATGAATCCGCCAAGCAGGGCAAACCTTTTTATTTTGAATAATATCACGCACATTGCGAGCCTTTTGCTCCCTTGCGTATCCTGATACGCGGCGGTCGCAAAAAACTCACACTGCACGCAATCTTATTCAAAATGGGTTGATTCATATCACGCACATTGCCTGCCCCGCGTAGGGCTTGAGTATCGACATACACTGCGCCCCACGCGAAACAGCCACTGCACGCAATCTTATTCAAAATGAGTGGTATCATATCACGAATGTTGCGAGCCTTTTGCTCCTTTGCGTATCTCGATACGCGGCAGTCGCAAAAAACTCACACTGCACGCAATCTTACTCAAAATGCGTTGTATCATATCACGCACATTGACTGCCCCGCGCGGGGCTTCAGTATTTACATACACTGCGCCCCACGCGGAACAGCAGTGCCAATGTGAATTTACACTTTAAATTTTATCTCAAACAGGAGAAGAAACATGAAAATTGCAGTTCAGCTTTACAGTCTTCGAGACATTATAAAGGGCAGCGGCGAGGAGCTTCTTGCCATTCTCCCGAAGATAAAGGCTCTCGGCTATGACGGCGTTGAATTTGCCGGATATTTCGGCGTTGACGCGGCGGCCCTGCGCGCGGCGCTCGACTCCGCTGGGCTCGTCGCCGTCGGTACACACATCGCCATTGAGAGCTACTCGCCCGAAAACTTCGACGAAACAGCGGCGTTTTGCCGCACTCTCGGCATGAAAACCATGGGCATGGGCGGCGCCGACCACGAGACCCCCGAGGAGCTCAAGGCGACCTGCGCCGAGCTGAAAGCGGCGGACGAGCGGGCGGCAAAAATCGGCATGAGCGTCTATTATCACAACCACTGCTCGGAGTTCGAGCCGATTTCCGACGGCGTTATTCCGTTTGATGAGCTGAAGAAAGCCGCTCATCTCGAGATAGACACCTACTGGAGCTTCGTCGCCGGTCAGGATAACTACAAGCTCATCACCGAGAACCGCGACAGGATAGCTCAGCTCCATGTCAAGGACGGAATAGGCCACACTCCCAAGGCTCTCGGCGAGGGCGAGTGCGATATCCCCGAGGTCGTTCGTGCGGCAAAAGATATCGGCATCGAGTGGCTGATAGTTGAAAACGATGATCCCGTGCCGAACGGTCTTGACGACATCGGCAGGAGCATAAAATATCTTAAATCCATCATCTGATTTTTAAAGGAGAGATAAAAAATGAAGTTAGGCGTATTTACCTGCCTTTTGGGCAACCTTCCGCTCGAAGAGGCTCTCAAGTATTTCAAATCCAAGGGCATTGAGATGGTCGAGATAGGTTGCGGCGGTTACCCCGGCAACTCCCATGCCGACCCCGACACCCTGCTCGCCGATCCTGCGGCTCTGAGCACCTTCAAATCCACCGTCGCGGACAGCGGCCTTGAGATAAGCGCGCTCAGCTGCCACGGCAACCCCGTCCATCCGAACAAGGCAATTGCCGCCGAGTTCGACAAGACGATAAAGAACACCATCCTTCTCGCCGAGAAGCTCGGTATTCATCAGATCAACACTTTCTCCGGCTGCCCCGGTGATCAGGAGAACGCGAAGTATCCCAACTGGGTCGTCTGCCCCTGGCCGAACGACTTCTCCGAGATACTCGAGTGGCAGTGGAACGAAGTACTCATTCCCTATTGGACTAAGACCGTCGCTTTCGCCAAGGAGCACGGCGTCGACAAGATAGCCTTCGAGCTTCATCCCGGCTTCTGCGTCTACAACACCGAGAGCATGCTCAAGATACGCAAAGCAGTCGGTCCTGAGCTCGGCGCGAACTTTGACCCGAGCCATCTTATCTGGCAGGGCATGGATCCCATTGCCTGCATCAGAGCGCTCGGCGACGCTATCTTCCACTTCCACGCCAAGGACACTAAAATCGACAAGTACAACACCGCCGTCAACGGCGTGCTTGACACCAAGCCCTATGCGGACGAGATTCACCGCTCGTGGATATTCCGCTCCGTCGGCTACGGCAACGACTTCGCATATTGGAAGGATATGATCTCGAACCTGCGCATGGTCGGCTATGACTACGCTATCAGCATCGAGCATGAGGATTCCCTCATGAGCCAGGACGAGGGCCTTTCAAAGGCAGTCGACTTCCTCAAGGATGTCCTTATCACCCAGAACACCGGCGATATGTGGTGGGTGTGATAAAACTTTTCGCGAAACAAATTTATATCGGGAGTATACAAAACAATGGATAAGAATAAGAAGATAGGTTTTGCCGTTATAGGCTACGGCGGAATGGGCAGCTGGCATGCGTCGACCTGCGCGGACGATTTCAAAGACACGGCTGAACTCATAGGCATCTATGATATCAAGCCCGAGAGGCGCGCGGCTGCCGAGGCTGAGGGCATTCACGCTTTCTCTTCGCGCGAGGAACTGCTCGCCGACGATAGAATCGACCTCGTCACCGTTGCAACGCCTAACGATGTACATAAAGAAATAGCCATAGCCGCCATGGCGGCGGGCAAGAATGTTATCTCCGAGAAGCCCGTGGCGCTGAGCCAAGAGGAGCTCGAGGAGATGATAGCCGCGTCCAAAAAGTACGGCAAGCTCTTCACCGTCCATCAGAACAGACGCTGGGATCCGGACTTCAAGTGCGTCCAGAAGATCCTCGCGGATAACGAACTCGGCAAGGTGTTCCGCATCGAGTCCCGCGTTCAGGGCTCGCGCGGCATCCCTGGTGACTGGCGCAACCAGAAGGCGCACGGCGGCGGTATGGTGCTCGATTGGGGCATTCACCTGCTCGACCAGGCGCTGCGCATCGGCGATGGCAGAAAGCTCATCTCCGTCTATGCAGAGCTGACAAATGTCACCAACGAGGAATGCGACGACGGCTTCAGAGTCACGCTTATCTTCGAGGGCGACCTTTCGATGTATGTCGAGGTCACCACGAGCAATTTCATCGAGCTTCCGCGTTGGTATATCCTCGGCGAGAACGGCTCCGCCGTTATAAATGACTGGGATCTCAACGGCGAGATAGTCAAGGTCTCTGATTGGGAGAACCGCGACGCAGTGCCGATCCTCGCGGGCGTCGGACTGACAAAGACCATGGCTCCGAGAACCGACGACACCATAAAGCGCTATCCGCTGCCCAAGGTCGATTCGAGCTGGACTCAGTTCTATGAGAACGTTTTCGCTGCTCTCAGAGGAGAGGAAGAGCAGCTGATAACGCACGACCAGCAGCGCAGACTGCTCAAGCTTGTTGACGCCATTTTTGAGAGCGGAAACGAGAACAAGGTCGTTTTCTTCGACAAATAATATCTTATATTTCGCCGCGCAGCGAAAGCCGAAAGACTTTTACCGCACGGCGATTTTCAGATTACGGAGTAATTAACCGTTCAGCTCCGTTATATTGCATAGCGGGCTAACTTTTAGTGCAAAGTGCATAAATTACGGCTTTTGAATTTGGATATAATAATCAAGAAGTAGAGATTTGTGAACAAAAAATGAAGATTTGCTTCCGGGGATTGACTAACGGTCATTTTTGTAGTAAAGTATCTCACGCAAAAGAAAGTGACCGGCAGTCAGTTCGGAGGTGAACACATGGCGACGGTTGAAGAAAACAAGACCGAGAAGCGGTCGAAGCTTATGGAAGCGGCTCATTCGCTCTTTACGAGCGGCAGCGCGCTCAAGCCTCCGACGATAGATGAGGTCGTCAAAATGGCGGGCGTTGCCAAAGGTACGTTTTATCTGTACTTCAAAGATAAATACGACCTTATGGATCAGCTCTTTTTGAAAAAGCTCGCCGAGTGCGTCAATTCCGCGCTCTTTAAAACGCGGCAGCAGCTCGCCGGCAGGCAGGTTGAAGACGCCGAGCGCGTGAACGCCTTTCTCGATAACGTTTTTATGTATATCGATGAAAACAAAGCGTTCCTGCCCCTCATCAGAGACCGCGTCTCCTCGTGCTACCGCCTGATGCTCAAGGGCAGGGAAGCGGAGCTCAAGGAAGCATACGACAGCCTCGTAAAGCTGTTCCTGCGCCACGGCTTCACGGAATACGAGAGCGAGATGAACATATATATGTTAGTCTCGATGCTCGCGCCCGTCAGCTGCGACAGCGTGATCCAGGGCGAACCGTATAAGCTCGATGAAATAAAGAGCGGAATGCAGCGCCTGACAAACAAACTTTTAGCATAATAAGGAGGAAAGGGATATGATATCTAAAAAGTTAGCAAAGTGGATAGCCTACCATCCCAAAACTGTTCTGATAGTTTGTCTTATCCTGATAATCCCGTCGATAATCGGATATTTACTGACGGGTGTCAACTATGACATTCTGTCATATCTGCCGGAGAACCTTGAATCCGTTCAGGGCGAGCAGATACTCGATGAAACTTTCCACAATTCGGCGAGTTCATTTATTATAGTAAAAGACACCGAGCCCAAGGATATCCAGAAGCTCGAAGATCAGATCCGCCAGGTCGAGGGCGTCAGCAATGTTATCGGCGCCACTGATATCGCGGATGTGACGATACCGAAAGAGATTCTTCCCGAGGTTCTGACCAACGTCTTCTATTCGCAGGACGGCAGCTCGACGCTGATAATGGTTCAGTATAAGAACTCCGGCTCGTCTCAGGTGACTATGGACGCTATCGCTTCCATACGCAAGATAATGAACAAGAATATGCTCCTGAGCGGTCTTTCGGCGATAACCGTTGATACAAAAGACCTGACAAACAGCCAGGCTCCGCTCTATGTCGTAATCGCCATCGCCCTCGCGCTTATAGCGCTGTCGTTCACGATGACCTCGTGGGTGCTCCCGTTCGTGCTTCTTGCGGCGCTCGGCACCGCGGTCATATACAATATGGGCACGAATATAATCTTCGGCGAGATTTCGTTCATAACGAAGAGTATCGCCGCTATACTCCAGCTCGGCGTCACTGTCGACTACTCCGTCTTCCTTATGGACAGATTCGAGGAGGAGAAGAAGCACCATGACACGAAGAAGGACGCCATGGCTGCGGCAATCGATTCGACCTTCCTCTCCCTTATGGGCAGCTCGCTGACCACCGTTTTCGGCTTCCTCGCGCTGTGCTTCATGAGCTTCACGCTCGGCAAGGATATGGGTCTTGTCATGGCAAAGGGCGTTATCCTCGGCGTTATCACCGTCGTTACTTTCCTGCCCTCGCTGATACTCATGCTCGACAATGTCATTGAAAAGACAAGACATAAGAGCCTCGCGCCGAAGTTCAATAAGATAAGCGACTTCGCGATAAAACACAGAAGAGTTATAGCGATAATCTTCCTCGTGCTCTTCATCCCATCCTACTTCCTGCAGAACAACGTCAAGAAGTATTACAACATGGATAAGGCGATCCCACAGGATCTGCCGTCAATATCCGCTCTCAATACGATGAAGAAAGACTTCAACATGGCAACGACCCACTTCATCATCCTTGACGATAAGATAACCGAAGCGAATATAAACGCGCTGACGAGCGAACTCAACAATGTCGAGGGCGTCACGAATGTCCTCTCGCTCAACAGCTTCATCGGCACGGCAATCCCGAGCGCAATGCTCCCGGATTCGATAAAAGAGATATGCGTTCAGGACGGTAAACAGCTCATGATGCTCAACTCCTCTTACTCGGCTGCGACCGACGAGGAGAACGCGCAGATTGAAAAGATAACCTCGATAGTCAAGAAGTACGACGAGGGCGGAATACTGACGGGCGAAGGAGTCCTGACCAAGGACCTGATAACCGTCGCCGAAAAGGACTTCGTCGTCACCGGAGCTATCTCTATGCTCGCGATATTCATTCTTGTCGCGATAGTCTTCAAGTCCCTGTCGATACCGCTGATACTCGTCGCGTCGATAGAGCTTGCAATTTGGGTCAACATCAGTATCTCGACTCTGACGGGCACTACGATATGCTTCATCGCGCCGACTATCATCAGCTGCGTGCAGCTCGGTGCAACGGTTGACTACGCAATACTCATGACAACGAGATTCAGAGAAGAACTCCAGAAGTGCGGCGATAAGCTCAAGGCTATCAAGATAGCCGCGAAGGAGTCGAGCCGCTCGATATTCCAGAGCGCACTCGTGTTCTTCAGCGCAACATTCGGCGTCTACTGTATCTGCGATATAGATATAGTCAAGGGTGTCTGCCTCATGCTTGCAAGAGGTTCCGTTATCAGCGCACTCGTTATCATGGTTATGCTTCCCGGCATCCTCGCCATCTGCGAAGGCGCTATCAATAAAACATCCATCGGCTGGCGCGTTCCCCGCGTTAAAAAGGAGCGCAAGAGCCGCAAGGCAAAGGCTTGAACAAGGAGGGCAATAAAATGAAGAAAAACTTTATTCTCAAATCGGCGCTCTGCCTCACTCTCGCGGCGAGCATACTCACCATGGGCGCCTGCAAGAGCACCGGCGACAACGGCGACACTACCTCGGCGTCCGGCGATGAGCAGGCCGCGCCCGTATATTACACCGATGTGCCCGGCTCCGTGAAGAAGAGCGAGACCGTGTATGTCAACATGGACAACAGCGGCGATGTCAAGGATATCACCGTCACCGACTGGCTCCACACCGACAAGGGCCAGGTCAAGGTCAGCGACACCAGCTCGCTGAAAAACATCACCAATGTCAAGAGCAACATCAAGCCCGTCAGCGAAAACGGCGGCATCACCTGGCATATGGACACGACCGACCTCTATTACAGCGGCAAGAGCAACAAAGAGCTGCCTGTAAAAATCAACATCAAATACTTCCTCGACGGCAAAGAGATGTCCGCCAAGAAGATTTCCGGCAAGAGCGGCAAGGTCGAGATAAAGATCTCCGTTGAAAACAATCTCTACAAGACCGAGAAGATAAACGGCAAGCAGGTCAAGATCTACAATCCCATCGCGGTTGTCGGAGGCATGATTCTTCCCGAGGGTCAGTTCCAGAACATGACCCTCACAAACGGCAAGCTCGTCGGCGACGGCACAAAGGAAATCGCTCTTATTGTCAGCATGCCCGGCATGAACGAAACTCTCGGACTCGACAAGCTCAATATCGAGGATCTGAACTTCGCCACCGAGTTCACCCTCTCCGCCGAAGTTGAGAACTTCTCGCTCGGCAATATGTACTTCGCGGCAGTGCCGATCTCCATGCTCGGCAGCGAGATTCAGCTGCCCAACAGCCTGAACGATCTCCAGACCACTCTCGGCCAGCTCAAAGAGCTTGAAAAGGCTCTCAACTCCATGGATCCCAACAAGGTCATAACGAACCTTATGACCAACAGGACGAAGATAAACGAGCTTGTCAACACGATGAACGAGGCAGTTGAGCTCTATCAGAACAACCGCGTCCTCTTCGAGATTCTGCCCAAGTATATGACCGAAGAGAACATCGCAAAGTTCAAGAAGCTCTTCAACAGCCTTGACCCCAATGAGCTCAAGGAAGTCATAACCCTGCTCAACAACCCAGTGCTCCAGAAGTTCTTCAAGAACCTGCCCGAGATAGCGGAAAACATGAACGATGTCCTGCCTCTTATTCAGGAGTTCTCAAAGGATATGTCCGACCCCGAGGTTCAGAAGGCAATAAACAACCTGCCCAAGACCCTCGAACAGCTTTCCGAGATACAGAAGACCATTGACGACAATCAGGAGCTCATAGACGGACTCGCAAAGCTCATGAGCAAGGAGAATGTCCAGAAGCTCAATGACCTCATCGACAGCATCGATTCCGGTGACTATGCAGGCAAGCTCCAGAAGTACGGCGTGCTCGCCGAGGATGCCGACGATCTTATCGCGAAGCTTCAGTCGATGATTTCTTACGGTGCATCGTATGATATCTACACCGAGAAGACTGCGGGCACCGAGTCGAACGTCATGTTCATCTATCAGACCGCGCCTATCGCTTCGAGCAGCAGCGCTTCGACCGCCACGACCGACACCACCGAGTCGCTCCCGTGGTACAAAAAGATATTCAAGAAATAAGATTTAATAATAAAAGACTGCGGACAGTGGATTGCTGTTCGCAGTCTTTTGCTTTTGGACAAAACCCAAAAAGTGTCCAAAAATGCGACACTCTCCAAAAGGTGAGATTTTTTGGCACAAAACTGAATTTTTGACCGTTTGAAAAAATGAAAAAGGCGGTTATAATATAGCCAAAGACCGACGGACGCGGCAGGCCCTCTTTTCCATCTTTTCCCTTATTCCTTACAAATTCTGCCAAGTCTGTCGGCTTTATTGATTAGACGACCACTCAATACTATCCTCCAAAATAGTTATTGCCTTTCCAAATGACGGCGGGAGCGCACCGGATATCCGATGCGCTCCCGTTCGTTTTTTATTTTATTTGCTGTTCTTCTTTTCAAGAGCCTCGCGCAGAGCCTCCGCGAATTGGTCGGGGCATGAGGTCTGCTTGAAACCGCAGCGGATGCCGTCGAATCTGTCGATGATTTCCTCCGCATCCATTCCCTCAACTATCGAGGATATTCCCGCGAGGTTGCCGTTGCAGCCGCCCGTGAAATGGACGTTGTGAACGGTGTTGTCATCGTCAATGTCAAAGTCGATGCGCCTTGAGCAGGTGCCGTGAGTGGTATATGAATATGTCATGTTCATTCCTCCGTTTTTGTCATACTTCTTCTATTCTAAACCAAAACGGAGCTTTTTTCAAGATGCGCCGCGTCAAATACATATATTACATCAGGATATACATCAGCGCGAATATCGTCAGCATATCCGCCCCGTCAGCTGAGAGAATGATTATCAGCGCGATTATCAGCAACCTGTCGTCGTCGACCGGGGGAGCGGGCGGCCTCTGTGGCTTTGGCTTTTCATGCGGCTTTTCGGGCGGCTTCGACGTTCGCTCCGGCGGCTTTGGAGGCGGCTCGGGACGGTTCGGCGGCGGATTGGGACGATTGCACTGTCTCTGCTCGCCGCCCTTTATCGCCGCGCGCCTCTGCATCTCTCTGGCGCTCGCTATCGCCCTTTCGCGCATTCTCGCAAGCTCGTTTTCCGTATATGCGGGCATACCTATTTCCTCCCGAGATCCTCTATCATCGGCAAAAGGTCAATGAGCTTTATCAGTTGCATCGCGTCGTCCGCCCTGCGGCGGCGCGGCTCGCTGAGCAGGGGACGCAAAGCGGCGATGAGGTCGCAGCGGCTGTCATGGCGGTTCATCGCGCTCATTATCTGCGCTATCTTTGCCATCGTTGCCGGATCCATGGAAAAGCCCCGGTCGCTGTCATTTTGACCCTGCTCCTGCTCCGATGAGCCGAGCAGGCTGCGCGCCGCGTCGCCGAGAGCCTTCATGTCCTCGTCGCTTAAAGAGGAGAGTATGTCGCCGATGTTGTCCATAGCTTACCCCTTGTTATCCACTCCGAATTTCTTCATCAGCCGCTGTGCTTCGGGGCTTTGAAGCAGCTTTTCGAGAGCCGATTTGTCGCTGAGAACTTTGTTCAATTTCTGCCGCTTCTCGTCGCTGAGCTGCTTCGATACCGCGTTTATCGCCTTTTCGGGGTCTGCGGCGTCCTTGCCGCCGAACGATGCGGCGAGCTTCATCAGTTGTTCGGGCGTCATGTTTCCGGAGCTGTTAATATTGCTCATTGCAAAACCACCTTTTTTCATATATAATAAACTTATGCACGCGCTCCCCGCATAGAACCTGTTGGGCGCGCAGGCATTATACGGGTCTATGACCTGAAAACGGGGCGAAATAATGCGAATACTTGTTCTTTCCGATTCCCACGGTATGCCCTCGCGCATACTCGACGCGGTCGAAGCGCATCCCGAAGCAGAGGCGCTGATTTTTCTCGGCGACGGCGAGCGGGATCTCGACACGGTCGAAAGTTATTATCATAGCCTGCCGAATGTAATAAAGGTCGCGGGCAACTGCGATTTTTCTTCCAGTCTGCCGCTTCTGCGCGTGGTGACCCTCGGCGGGAAAAAGATATACTGCACCCACGGTCACGCCGAGCATGTAAAATACGGCACGGACGAGCTTATTTGCCGCGCAAGGCAGGAGGGCGCCGACATAGTATTATACGGCCATACCCACACGGGTGTTACTTGCTATGACGACGGGCTCTATATCATGAATCCCGGCAGCATACGCGACGGGCACTACGGCATGATCGATATCGTGTCCGGCGGAATAATGCTCAACGAAGCTAAACTCTGAGGTGAAAAATGTCTGCTCCGCTTTTTGACGCCGTGACGGCGCACGCAAAAAAGCAAAAGGTCAGTATGCATATGCCCGCGCATAAAGGCAAATTCCCCGCGCTCGGCGGCATACAGAATTTTGATATAACGGAGATACCGGACACCGGAAGCCTCTTTGACGGCGAGGGAGCAACGGCTCTCGCGGAGGCGCAGGCGCAAAAGCTGTTCGGCTCTGCGGCGACATTTATGAGCGCCGGCGGCTGTACGCTCTGCATCCAGACGATGTTCAGAGCTGCCGCACCGCACGGCGGAAAAGTCGTCTGCGGGCGCGTTGTCCACCGCAGCGCGATAAACGCCATGTCCCTGCTCGGCATCGAACCCGTGTGGGTCCTGCCGGATCCGAGCGCGGGCGAGCTGTTCTCCGGGCGCATAACCGCAGAAGGTGTGCACCGCGCACTCGAAAAAACGCCCGAGGCAAAGGCGGTATATATCACTTCGCCAGATTATTTCGGCGTTATCAGCGATGTCAAATCGATAGCGGCTGTGGCACGCGAATTCGGGGTGCCCCTGCTTGTGGACTGTGCCCACGGAGCGCATCTGAAATTCTTGAAAAAAGATATCTCGCCGCTTAACCTCGGAGCGACAATGAGCGCCGAGAGCGCGCATAAGACTCTGCCCGTCCTGACGGGTGGCGCATGGCTCCAGATCGGCGACGAAAGTTTTGTGCCTGAGATTCGCCGCGCCATGGCTCTTTTCGGCTCAACAAGCCCGTCTTATCCGATAATGATATCATTGGATCTCGCTCGCGACTGGCTCGAAAGCAATGCGGGTGAATTTATCCGCCTGAGCCGACGCGTGAAAAAAACAAAGGGACTTTGCCGTTTGCTCGGGCTTATCCTGCCCGAGGGCGAATGCGACCCGACGCGCATAGCGTTTGATGTTCAAAATTTCGGCTTCGACGGTGCAGATGTCGGCGAGCTTCTGCGTGCGCACGGCATTGAGCCCGAATATGCGGGGCTCGGGAAGATAATTCTCATCCCGTCCGTCATGAATACAGAAGAGGATTTTGATAGACTTGATTCGGCTCTTGTTGATATATTTTCAAAGGCCGTGCCGTGCGGCAAAACTCCGATCGGAGTCAACGCATTTTTGCCGCGTATCAGCATGACACTGCGCGAAGCTCTGCTCGCGGAGTGCGAATATATAAATATTGACTCTGCGCTCGGGCGGACGGCGGCGGAGGCATATTGCCCGTGCCCGCCCGCAATTCCCGCGGCAATGCCGGGAGAGATACTCGGCGAGCGGGAGATAGAGGAACTTCGCAGATACGGTATTTTCAATATAAAAGTTGTAAAATAATCTAAGATGTTTTATAATATTATTGAGTAAGATATGAAAGGAGCTCTTCCGATGAAACTCATCATCGCGATAATCAGCAACGACGACTCATATGACGTTTTGAGCGAGCTTACAAAGGCCGGCTTTGACGCTACGAAGCTGTCGACAACGGGCGGATTTCTGAGCGCGGGCAACGTCACTCTGCTCATAGGCGTTGAGGACAGCCGCGTTGACGATGTCATGGAGATACTCAGGGAAAACAGCTCCAGACGCACTCAGCTCATGACCGCCGCTCCCGCTTATAATGCGGAGAGCTTCGTGACCCTGCCCGTTCAGGTCGCGGTCGGCGGCGCTACCGTGTTCGTTGTGAACATGGATAAATTCTATAAGCTGTAATGTCGGAGAACATATGGGATTCGAGTCTTTGCAAATATCAGAGCCGCTGAAAAAGGCTCTGAGTTCCTCTGTGAACTCAGGGCGTTTTCCCCATGCCGCGATTCTCGAGGATGAGGACAGCGAACGCCTGATGGATACTGCGAAGACCCTCGCCGCCGCGCTGGTGTGCTCGGGGGACGATAAACCCTGCGGCAGGTGTATAAACTGCTTCAAGGCGCGCTCGGATTCGCATCCCGATATAAAAATTTTCGAGCCCGACCCGAAAACGAATAATTTCAAGGTCGAGACCGTCCGCGAGATACGCTCGGATGCCTATATAGTCGCAAACGAGGCGGACAGAAAAGTGTATATCTTAAAAGACGCGCAGAATATGCTTGTCCCCGCGCAGAACGCGCTGCTCAAAGTTCTCGAAGAGCCGCCGGAGGGTGTGTGCTTTCTGCTGCTGACGGATGACAAGAATGTGTTCTTGCAGACCGTTTTGTCCCGCTGCGCAGTCTTTTCTCAGGGCGGCGGCAGGCGCGTTGACGGCGGCGTTTTTGAAGCGGCGCGCGCTGTTGCGGCGGCTGTGCCGGAGGCTAATGAATATCCTCTGCTCGCGGCGACAGCGGCGTTTGAAAAGGATAAAACGCTCTTCAGAGCAGTCTTGCAGGTCCTGCCCGAATTTTTTCGCGCGGCGGTGCTGATAAAATCAGGAGTCGAAGCGCCCGAAGAATATAAAACCGAGGCGCAGAAGCTCGCGGGGAATGTTACGACTGCGAATCTTATGCGCATGATAACCTGCGCTGACGATTTGGCGGCTTCGTTTGAAAGAAATGAAAATTACACTCTGCTTATTACCCGTATGTGCGCCGAGCTGCGCAGGGCATCCGGCAGATGAAAGGATGAAATAAATGGCCCAGGTCATAGGAGTCAGATTCAGAGAGGTCGGAAAAGTCTATTATTTCGACCCTCTCGATAATAAATTCGAAAAGGGCAACCATGTTATCGTCGAGACTGTCCGCGGAATGGAGTGCGGCGAAGTTGCGCTCGAAAACAGCGAGGTCAGCGACGAGGAGATAGTCAAGCCCCTGAAATCCGTTGTGCGCCGCGCGACGGATGCGGACCTGAAAATAGTCGAGGAAAACCGCAAAAAAGAGCAGGAAGCTTTTGATATCTGCCTGCAAAAGATAGCCGACCACGGGCTCGACATGATGAAGCTTGTCAATGTCGAATACGCCTTCGACGGCAAGAAGATACTTTTCTATTACACCTCCGATGTCAGAGTCGATTTCCGTGAGCTCGTAAAAGATCTTGCCCGCGTGTTCCGCACGAGGATAGAGCTTCGTCAGATAGGCGTACGCGACGGGTCGAAGATGCTCGGCGGTCTCGGTATGTGCGGCAGACCGTTCTGCTGCAGCACGTTTATCGGCGATTTCCAGCCCGTGTCGATAAAGATGGCAAAAGAACAGGGACTCTCGCTCAACCCCGTCAAGATAAGCGGCACCTGCGGCAGGCTCATGTGCTGTCTCAAATATGAGCAGGACAACTACGAGTATCTGCTCAAGATAACCCCGAAGCAGGGCGCGCTCGTCGATACCCCCGAGGGCAGGGGAATCGTGGTCGAAGTTAATCTTCTCTCAGGTCAGCTCAAGGTCAGACTCGACCGCTGTCCCGATGCCGCGCCGCATTCGTTCAACCGCCGCGAGGTGAAGACGATAAAGGACGGCAAAATAAAGGTCGACCGCTCCGAGCTCGAGGCTCTCAAGGGAATAGAATAAACGAGGACATAATTTTACTCTTGATTTTTCTATATAATGTGATACAATGATTGTACAGCGTATGCGGATATCCGCGTGCGATGTTAAAGAGAAATATGTGTAAGGAGGATTGACTAATGGCTTATCATATCAGCGACGATTGCATTTCCTGCGGCGCTTGCGAGGCTGAGTGCCCCGTAGGAGCTATTTCTGAGGGCGACGGCAAGTTCGAGATCAACGCAGATCTCTGCACCGAGTGCGGTTCCTGCGCAGATGCTTGCCCTGTTGGAGCTCCCCAGCAGTAATCAATCTTTACATCAGAAAAGCCTGCACAGTTCATGCTGTGCAGGCTTTTTACTATGCCGACAAAAAATCCTCCGTATGAGATATATCATACGGAGGATCGTTTGCTTTATTTGGCTTTTACTCAGCCGATTTTCGGCTTGAGAACAGTCTCGTAGAAGTTGTCGACTGCCGCGTAGAAGTCCTCAACGCCGCCGTCGTTCTTGATGACATAGTTCGCCATCTTCTCGCTCTCGCTGGTGTGGAAGATCTCCTCCTCGTGGAGATCGTTCTCGCGAAGCTTCTCAACGCTCTTGCCGTCGCGCTCGGAGCCGCGGGCAATCATTCTCTGATAACGAACCTCGTCGTCGCTGATAACAACATCAACAAGGATGAAATCATCGCCGAAAGCCTTGCGGAAAATCTCGATGTCCGAGGGCGGACGGATGCCGGAAACAAGGTAATTCGGAGCGTCCGATTCCTTTATCTTCTTGACGATCATCTCGGGGAAGAAGGTCTGACCAAACTCGCCCATGTACTTCTTGCTGGTAGCATGAAGATTGTCACGGGTCAGCTCAAGGCCGTCCTTAGTTGCGAGCTCGCGGACAACATCGCCGATGGAGATCATCGGGAAGCCGTACTTCTGGGCAACATAATCAAGGAAGAAATCCTTGCCTGTGCCGTTCTTACCGACAGCTGCTAAAATCATAATTTATACCTCCATTTTGTTTTCGCAAATATTATATATTATGGCGGAGG
Source organism: Oscillospiraceae bacterium (assembly GCA_003514385.1). Taxonomy (GTDB): domain Bacteria; phylum Bacillota; class Clostridia; order Oscillospirales; family Acutalibacteraceae; genus CAG-177. The sequence continues at coordinate 149,687 of DOQR01000008.1, forward strand.
CTTTGTCAATTCCCGATTCTGTCCGCACTGTGGATGCGCACGCATATCGCCGTCATGTCGTCGGATTTTTTGCCCTTGCGGCGGCTGAGTGCCGCGGCGGTCAGCTCCTCGGCGAGCCCCTGCGCGTCCCCGCGCCATGAGCGGATGAGCTTCGTTATCCATTCGCTGCCGTCCGCCGCAACTCCGTCGGATATCATAACAACGGTGTCGCCCTCGCGAAGCTCTGCGCCCGCCTTTGAAAACCCTATGCGGCTGAGTATGCCCGCCGGGAGCGACGGCAGCTCGAGTATCGCGGTGCGCCCGGAGCGCTTTATGAAGCAGGGCGCCGCGCCGGCCTTGAAGAAGCTTATCTCGCCCGAATACGGGTCGAGCGACGCTATGTCGAGGGTCGCGAGGCTCTCGTCCTCGCTCTTGGCGATGAGCGCGGTGTTGACCGTTCTGAGCGCCGCTTCGCAGGAAAGCCCGGAGCAGATGAGCGACGCGAAAAGGTCGGTCGCCATAGCAGAGTCAACTGCGGCGCGCCTGCCCGTCCCCATGCCGTCGCTTAAAATTATCACATTCCGCCCGTCCTCGAGTCCCACGCAGTCGTAGCAGTCGCCGCAGTCGCCGTCGTCCGAACCCGGTCGCTGATCCGAGCCTATTTCAAAGCAAAATCGCGGCTTCTCGCTGAATGTCAGCTCGACACCATTCTCAATATCGCGTATCGCGGGGAGCGCCAGAGTCGCACCGAGTTCTTTTGAAAGCGCGTTTGTCGCCTCGCGCAAAACGGCGTTTTCGGGCAGTTCGGTGATTTTTGCGGTGAGTATTATATGCCCCGAGCCGTCTCGTTTGCAGCACGCGGAGAGGACATTCATGCCGAGCCCGCCGAGCGTATCAGATGCGGCAGAGGTCTGAGAGGGGAGGAACATATCGCTTTTTGCCGTCTCTGCGCCTATCTCGCCGAGGATATCCGCCATCGCGCCGAAGCTGTCCGCGACCGCGCGGCGGAGCTGATTGGTTTTCTGCGCCGCGCATGCCGATGCTACACTGCTTGCAAAAACGCGGTTGAAATTTTCTGCGACCGCCGAAGCCTTCGGGCACTCGGCGCAAAACTCTGTGCCGAATTCGGCTGATGTTATGTGATTCTCTTCGCGGAGTATCTTCACGGCGTCCGAAAAAGTCCGCTCACGGAGCTTCTCATTTTTGCCGGCGCACTTTCCGCACGCAGCGCAGACGCTCTGCTTTACCCGCGCGGTTATTATCTCCGGCTCGTCGGGGCGCGCCGAGTCTATCTTCTTGCCAACCCGTTCAATACATTGACCTACGCCCTCGAGCGCGCTCTCTGCGTCGCCGAGCCGCCTGCACAGCTCGCTGCGTTCGCCGCTCGGCGCATATTCCTGCGCGGGGCTCAGACTGTCGCGTAGCTTTTCGAGCTTCGTGCGCGGAATGAGAACAAATATCAGCGCCGCCGCCGCGCTCTCCGCTATCGCGGCTATCGTCTGCGGGTTTGGCGAGATGACCGCGCTTATCCCACAGATGCAGATAAACGCCGCGGATATCCCGAGCTGACCGAACTGATAAAACAGCCCGGCGCAGAGTCCCGCCGCCGAATACACCGCGCCGAGAGCGGGATCGCCGCACGCCGCCGCGAGCGCTATCCCGGAGCATATGCCGCCGAACGCGCCGCCCGCTTCGCGCAGAGTGAAGCACAGGAGCATGACAATAAACGCAGCCGCAGTCCCGGCGGGGCGAAAGTTCATGATATCAAACTCCGCGAGCGCTGCGAGCGCCGCGCAGCAGGAGATGGCGGCGCATATAATGTCGCGCCTGCCGAGCCGCCGAGTCTCTTTTCTTTTATCAATGAGCGCGAGCGAACGCGAGAAAAAATATGTCATCCCGCCCGCGAGAACGCAGTCGGCGAGAAAAGTCACAATGCCGTTTAGCGAAAAGCCTTCGACGAGCAGAACGGCTATGCCGGTTGAAGCACAGCAGAGAGCCGAGGCAATCGGCGCGACTTTTCGCGCGCTGTTTTCTCCGCGCAGACGGCTGACGGAAAAATTTATCAGCGCGATTCCCGCGACGCACGCCATGTATCTTATCCCCGCCGTCCCTGAGAAGGATAGCAGATAGCCGACGAGCGCGCCGACTGACGCCGCGAGCGCATATGACCCGGCGGCAGCGGAAAACGCGAGCCCGAGCGGCGAGAGACTGCCGAAAATCTTCGCACGCGCGAGCAGCAGCCCGACCGCGCATGAAAATATACATTTGAGCGAGAAGATAATTTTCTCCCGCTTTTCTTCGTCTATGAACCTGAACTTGTCCGCCTTGGCTTTTGAACGCTCCATGTTTTTTCACTTCTCTTTTTCGATATTGCGCCGCAAATATTTATGTACGGGCTGTTTTGACACAATTATTATTTTATATTTTCGCATATAAAAAATGTGTCAAAAATACCGCGGCAAAAAACACAAGCTTTTGCCGCGGTATGACGAGAAGTGTCAATATTGAATTTTAAAAGTAAAAACTATTCGCATAAAGCTAAAGATAGTTGCACTTTACGCCTGCTCTGCGCCGTAATTGCTCATAAAGACGGCGCGGCAGATGTCCGGGGATATGTGGTCCGCGGCGACGATGCCGTAGTGCCTGCCAGATATAAATTTATATTCTTTGAGTCGGCGGTTGATGAACGCCGAACCTGCTTTCGGGGTTATAAAGCCCGTGCAGCTCGTCAGGCAAATATTGAAATTCCTCGGGTCAAGGTCGGATTCAAGAAAAGCTGTAACGGCTTTCCATTTCTTGATTCCGCCGAGCTTGTATGAATCCTGGACATACATCTGCGCGTATGTCTTGCCGTCCGAAAGCTTCTTTATATCGCGGCGGCGAAAATCGCGGATATCCCTGCTGCCGATATACGGGTACGCGCTGAAATCGATTCCGCAGGTCTTGTCGTCGAAGTGCAAAGCGTCAACGCCTACCACGCGCAGCAGCACTATCTTCCCGCGCACTTCGCCGAGAGCGGGTATGCGGTTTTCGAGATACCAAAGCTCTTCTCTGCCCCTGATGCACTGCGCATAAAACTCGCCGAACAGCGCGATGCCCGCGTCGCCGTCGTCCTCCTTGAGCTGAAACAGAATTGTCTCGCCGGGGTTCTCTTTGAGAAAGCTTTCGCACATATTTACAGTATCTGCGGCGGTGATGTCGGCGGAATTCAAGCCGCGTTCTTTTTTGCAGTCCGCGATGCTGTGAACCGCGACGAGCTTTCTGCCGTCTTTTAGCTCAAAGCGCATGTCGAGATACCGCACGCCGATTTGCAGCTGCTCTTCTATTGTTAAGTTCTGCGTGTTGCATATCGGTGCGAAGCGGACGTATTTTGTCGCGCTGTCGTGCGTGCCGGGCGTGTTTATGGCGGTTATCGGCAGGTCGGAGCAAAGTCCGCTCATCCAGTTTGCGCCGTTTATTTTATCCATTTCACTCATTGTGCTTTAAGATATATTTTAAGGCTTGAATATGTTCTTTCCGTCGGACGGGTCAGATTGAGTCCTGCGTTCATGAGGTTCGAGCCGGAATAAACTCTGCCGTCGAAGTCGCAGAGATAGTGCTTGTCGGGGTCGAGTCCCCTGAATTTGAGAATGAAGAACGGAACTTCGGGTGCACGCATCGTAACTACCGTTGCAAGAGCCTCGCTCTTGTCCTCGGCGACGAAGCTCCACGCGCAGCGATATCCGTCCTCGTAGGGGCTCTTGAGCCTGTAGAGATCGCCCGAGTGAATGAGGTCATAGTATTTGTGGTATTCGTCAACCTGCTTTTTTACCTGCCCGCGCTCCTCTGCGCTCAGCTCATTCGGGTCGAGCTCGTAGCCGAATGTGCCCCAGAGGGCGACGTCGCCCTTTACTTTGTAATCCGTCCTGTCGCAGGCGGAGACGTGAGCGCCCATAGTCGAGGCGGGGTAGCACATCGAGGTGCCGAACTGAATCGTCAGCCGCTCGATGGGGTCGGTGTTGTCGCTCGCCCAGATCTGCTGAGAATATGCGAGCATCGCGGGGTCAAAGCGTCCGCCGCCGCCCGAGCAGTTTTCAAAGAGCATATCGGGGAACGCGTCGCGTATCCTGCCCATGAGCTCGTATGTGCCGAGAATGAAGCGGTGGAAGAACTCGCCCTGCCTGTCCGCGGGCAGCAGAGCGGAACCCGCGTCGGAAATATTGCGGTTAAAATCCCATTTGATATAGTCTATTTTATATTTCGAGAGCACGGAGTACATCTGGTCGAAAATGTTGTCGCGCACATCTTTTCGGGACATATCGAGAACATACTGATGCCTGCCTATGCAGGGTTTGCGGTTCGGAACATGGACGCACCAGTCGGGATTGGCGCGGAAGAGGTCGGAGTCGGGGGAGATCATCTCCGGCTCATACCAAATGCCGAATTGAAGCCCGAGATCATTTATTCTGCGTATAAGCTCGCCCAAGCCGCCCTTGAGCTTGCTCTCGTTTACGAACCAGTCGCCCAGCGAGTTTTGGTCGTTGTTGCGCTTGCCGAACCAGCCGTCGTCCATGACGAGCATATCCATGCCGAATTCCTTTGCGCGCTCCGCGAACGAGACAAGCTTGTCCGTATCAAAATCGAAGAACGCCGCCTCCCAGCTGTTTATCAGCAGAGGACGCTTCTCTGTCCTGTATTTTCCGGGGACGAGATTGAAGTTATAGAGCTTGTGGTATATCCTGCTCATCTCGCCGATGCCCTTGCTCGTGTGGACCATGACCGCCTCGGGAGTCTGGAAGCTCTCGCCCGGCTCAAGATGCCAGGTGAAATCTGTCGGATTTATGCCCATGAGTATGCGCGAAGTACCCGAATAGTCGCACTCGGTGCAGAACTCGAAGTTGCCGCTGTAAACAAGATTGAAGCCGTATGCCTCGCCGCTGTCCTCGTCGGCATTCTTCGAGACGAGAGCCGCAAACGGGTTCTGGCAGTGGCTTGAAACTCCGCGCTTGCTCGCGATGCCCTGAAGTCCGTGGGCGAGCGGGCGGCGCTCCTCGGAGCGCTCTTTGCAGTGCCTGCCGTAGAGGGTTATGAGATCGTAGTCCATGCCCGGCAGGTCGACGCAGATGCTCATCGCGCGGTCAATGTCCGCGGGTCTCTGTGACGCATTCTCGATTCTCGCGCTGCGTATGATAACATCGAGCGAGTTGAAAGCCGTGTATATTAGCGTGACGCGCATGCCGGTCACTTTGTCCGCCATGTCTATTTCGAGCGTGTCCGCCTCGCTTTCACTGTTGAGATAGACCGCCGGCAGGGGATCGATGGACGGCTTGCCCGCATATATTCTGTATCCCTCGTAGCGCATATCGGTGACTGTGTTGCCGTCTGCGTTTCTTATCGAGAGCGCACTCGTTCTGAAATCGCCGCAGCCGTTGCAGCCGTATTCCATCGGCGCGCAGTCGGGCGAAAAGTCGTGTGCGTCGGTGTTGTATTCGCTCGTCAGCGGGCTGAACGACGCACAGCGCGGGCGGAACGAGCGTGCCTCAAGTCCCTCGGTGTCCGCTATTTTGTCGCCGTAATAGAGGTTGACGAGCTGGTCGAAGTCGACGACCCCGATAACATAGCTCGTGTTCGGCGTGTCAAGCTTGAAGGTTTTGTTTTTGCAGTCAAAGCTTATCATTATATATCCTCCGGAATTGGTTTTTGTTTCCATGCTAAATGTTATCAGAAACCGACGTGGAATACAAGAATAAAACAAAAAATAGCTTTTGATTTATTTGGAAGAAGTTACAAAAAAACACAGCGGAAGCGAAAAAAGATTCGTTTGCATAAATATGCAAATATACTTGATAAATATGCACTATAGGAGTATAATGCCCCTATACCCGGACGAAAGCTCCAAACAGTCAGACAGGGGGAACGAAAATGAAAAAGCAAAAGACGGCGCCCGCCGAATCCGCTGTGCAGACGGAAAAGAAAGGCACCGGAATACAAATCGACAAAAAGACCGTGTTCGGCATAACGGCACTTCTGCTGGTCATTATGCTGCTCGCGGGCGTGCTTACTCAGGTCGTGCCGCGCGGCGAATATCAGATGGATGACAGCGGCATGGTCATAAACGGCACATATCACGAGTTCGCCGGAGACGAGGGAAAGATGCCGTGGTGGAAGATAATCCTCGCGCCGATAATGGTGTTCACCTCGTCGCAGATAACAACGGGAATCGGAATCGTTGTGTTCATTGTTCTCATCGGCGGAACATTTCTTATCCTCGACCGCAGCGGCGTGCTCAAATATATTATGTCCTCGGTCGTCAGAAAGTTTGAGAAGAAAAAGTATCTTCTGTTAGCAGTCATAGTTTTCGTGTGCATGATGATGTCGTCGGTGGTCGGCGTGCTCGAAGAGTCGCTGACGCTCGTACCGCTCGCGGTCGCGATATCGCTGGCACTCGGCTGGGACTCGTTCGTCGGTCTCGGCATCAGCATGGTGTCGATAGCCTTCGGCTATACCGCCGCGACGTTCAACCCGTTCAATGTCGGCATTCTCCAGACGATGGCGGATCTGCCGCTGTTCTCGGGTCTTGCATACAGAGTTCTGTTCTTCGTCTGCGTCTATGTGTCGCTCGTGCTGTTTTTAATAGTCTACGCCAAGAAGATAGAGAAGAATCCCGAGAAGTCACTTTGCTATGAGAGCGACAAGGAGCTGCGCGTGCGCTTCGGAGCGGAAGTGGATGATGAGGCGCTCAACAATCCCGCGCTCAAAAAAGCGACAAAGACATTCGTCGGATGCGTCGGCGGAGTATTACTTATAGTCGCGGTGTCGTTTGCGCTCCAAAAGGTCGACGCGATAAGCGACTCGGTAAAAGAATTGATAAACTATCTTCCGCTCGTCGGTATGGCTATTCTCTTCACCGTCGGCGGAATCTCGGCGGGATATATCGCGGGCATCCGCGGCAAAGCGCTGGGCGGCGGTTTCCTCGAGGGAGTCAAAACTATAGCTCCCTGCCTGCCGATGATTTGGGCTATCCTCTCGATAACCTATGTCCTGCAGGAGGGCAACATAATTCACACGATACTCTATCATGTCTATAATCTCACTTCGTCGATGTCCAAAACGGGCGCGCTGTTCGCGATATTCCTCTTCGTCGTTGCGCTCGAATTTATCGTCGGCTCCGGCACCGCAAAGGCGTTTTTGATAATGCCGATAGTCCTGCCGCTCGCCGATCTGCTCGGGCTGACAAGGCAGTCGATAGTCCTCGCGTTCACAATGGGCGACGGCTTCTGCAATATTCTCTATCCCACGAGCGGAATAATGGTCATCGCCATCGGCATGGTCGGCATATCTTACGGCAAATATCTGCGCTGGTCGTGGAAGCTGTTCGTTATGGAGTTCGCACTTGCCGCGCTTGCGATGCTCGGCGCCGTCGCGATAGGCTACTGATAAAAATCAAAGATCCGTACCTTTTTCGGGTGCGGATCTCTTTATTATATTATGCTTCAATCTCGTCGAGAGCGGGCAGACCGCCGCGTCTGAGAAATTCTTCAAAGAGCTGTTTTTTGTATTCGTCGGGGTAGCCATAGCCCCAGAGCATTTTTATCGCCGCGAAGTTTTCAAATGTCTCGTCGGGATAAACTTTTGCGCTGCCGACTTTGTAGGGCAGTGGGAATTCGACCGTTCCGTCCGAGGCGATGAAATATTCTTCCGCTATCGAGCAGGCGACCCTGTTCGCCTCCTGTTTCGGATATTCCTCGTCGAACTTTATCTTTGTTATCGGGAACATCACGGTCTTGGCGTTCGCCATTTGATAGAACTCGGGCGATGTGCCGCTGTGTCCGTGGTGGGACTGCTGCATGATATCGCAGCCGAGCGTTTTTGCGGTGTAGCGCGCCGTCATTATGTCGCTCTCGACATCGGCGGCGTCGCCGGGGAAGATTATTCTTGTCCCGTCCGCTTCGAGCGCGAGCGCGCACGAGGTGTTGTTGAAGTTTTCGAGGCTCTTCGGCCAGACATCCTCCTGCGTGCAGAGCACGTCAAAGCGCAGGTTGCGCACGAAGAATTGCTGACCCGTGTGCAGTTTTACAGTAGGTATTCCGCAGGAGCGGGCACATTCTTCGAACCGCCTTATGTATTTCTTGTTCGCCTCGCCCCAGCTCATGCTGTCGCGGTGGTCTATGGGCGCGTCGTTGTAATAGAGCCTTTCGATTTCGACCGCCGAGCCGTATTCGCGAATGAAATCAACGAACTGGCTCACATGGTCGTCGTGCGCGTGGCTGAAGAACCAGCCGGATATGACAGTCTGCTCGCCGTCGGGCGTGCGCTCGCGCAGAAAGCGGTATATTCTCTTGTGGTCGTTGGGCTGAAGAAAATGCCCGCCGTCTATAATAAAAAAGCTGTTGTCCGCGCAGCGCAGGATATAGCACATTCCGCAGTCGATATATGAGTGGTCGTTCTCGAACTGCCACAGCGCGCTGCCGCATCTGCGTTCATATTTAGGTTCTTCGCACTCAAATTTAACGGAATACGGGTCGCATATGACGCGCAGAATTTTTTCAGCCGGGCAGAAATATGCGTGGATGAGCATATCCCCGCGATATGATGCGTGGATGTTCTCTTCAATGTCGTTGCGCTGAAAGAGCGTGTATCCAAGTCTCTCGCACTCGCCGCAGATTTTTAAAAAATCCGATTCCGATGCGTTTTTAATCAGCCGCATATACGCGCCGTCGCCGCAGTCATAAATGCAGATTTCGCTATCATTTATGTTCCCGCAGACTCTGCCGAGCAGTTCTTTTGTGTCCATGTGTTCCCTCCGTCATTTTGTCTGCAATAATCATATCATAAATTGCCGCGGGAGGGAAGTTATTTGCTGATACAATGAGTGAATATAACAAGAAAAAAGACACTCAATATAAAAAGCGCAAGACCGAATACCGCGCAGAAAAGGAAAGAGGATGAATTTCCCGAGCGAAGAAAAGAAAAACAACCCGAAGCAAGAAAAGCCATGCCCGCAAAGAGAGACAGAAGCATCATTACAAACGCTGAGATCCCAAAGGCTTTTAGTTTCCTCTGACGAGATTTCTTGTTGTTGTATTTTTCGGACTTGCTTTTTTTGAACATATAATTTCGCCTCTCAACTGTGACATTTAGTGAATGTCAATATTTATCTAATCATAACATATAATAGCCTTATTGACAAGCACTGAATGTCTCGGAGGCTTTTTTATGTTTATCAACAAAGCAAAAGACGGGCTGAACAATGTCTGCGGAAAGAATGTAGCCTTTCTGCGCAAAAATATGGGACTCTCTCAGCGCCAGCTCGCCGATGCACTCCAGCTTGCCGGGCTTGATATAGACAAAAACGCCGTCCAGCGCATCGAGTGCGGCAAACGCTTCGTGACCGATATCGAGATTATCGCTATAGCCGACACTCTCGGCGTGAGCCTTGACGCTCTGCTGAGGCGGGAGAATATATTGTAATAAAAATTCGCGCAAAAAAGCGTTGACAAGGTCTTTGATTTATGTTAGAATAACTTACGCTTTATGGAGAGATACCGAAGTGGTTATAACGGAACGGTCTTGAAAACCGTCGTACGGCAACGTACCGTGGGTTCGAATCCCACTCTCTCCGCCAGCGACAACAACAAAACTTTATAATATAAGTTACCATGCAGAAGTACTCAAGTTGGTGACGAGGCGCCCCTGCTAAGGGCGTAGGTCGGGAAACCGGCGCGAGAGTTCGAGTCTCTCCTTCTGCGCCAGAAAAAGGCACTTGCAAAAGCAAGTGCTTTTTTCAATTTTTAAGTCACGCAAAATCGAATCAAATTCGCCCGCAGATTTCCTCTTTCTCCCTTGACCCTCTTGACTTTTTCTGCCAAAAAGATGTATTCTCTATATTAATACTATGCTTTCCTTTGAGGGTGATAAAAATGAAAAAATTCAGAAAGATTGCAGTGGTTCTGCTCTGCGTCGTTATGATAGCGGCGTCGTTTCAGTGCCTCGCCTTTGCCGAACCGCAGGACAGCGGCAAGCTCAATTTCCTCGTGCTCGGCGATTCAATAGCCGAGGGCTTCGGCGTTGAGAACAAAGAAGACGCGGCTTATGGTAAAATAGTCGCCGACACCAACGGTTACAATTACCGCAACCTCGCTCAAGTCGCAAATGACACGCAGGATCTTATCAGAAAGATCGAGACCGTTGACGAATTCCGCGAGAGCATCGCGTGGGCGGATGTTATAAATATCTGCATCGGCTCGAACAACTACCTCGCGAGCAAGGATGTCGTCTGGATAACCATAGGCGCGCTGTTCGGAACAAACGACAAGAAGCTCGACGAGATAGCCTACGGCATCTATGACGATCTGAATACTATCTATTCGCTCATCCGCGAGATAAATCCCGATGCGACGCTGATATTCGACAATATCTACTGCGCGTGGAAGGGCCTCGGACATATTCCGTTTATCAAGGCGGTTTCGCGTATAAACGCTATGCTCAATAAATTTGCCGCAAAGCACGACGATGTCGTTATATTCGACACGAGTGCGGTCATCTCGCACAACACCGAGCTTTTGGCGGACGACTGCGTCCACCCGAACGCAAAGGGCAATGTCGAGCTTGCAAGGCATATGCTCATTTTGCTCAAAAACCTCGGACTCGGGGAAAATACCGAACCCGTTATCCTGACTCCCGGCGTGGACTATAACTTCTATCGCCAGAGCTTCGGCAATGTGTTCGGCAATGTCATTTGGCAGCTGGTTCGCTTCCTGACCGGCAACGTGCCCGGAATCGATATCTAAAATACATAAGGACAGCCGTATAGATCGGCTGCCCTTTTTAACTTTAATGTGCAAAATTTTTATTGCACAAGGCGCGATATGATGCTATTATATATATTAGTTTTTTATTTTGGGATGTGATGACATGGATTCAAGCTATCTTCCGGCAGGATATAAGCCCCTGCTCGATATCAGACAGACTCAGGTGGCTATCAAAAAGGTCAAGGATTTCTTCGAGAGGGATCTCGCTATCCAGCTCAATCTTACCCGCGTCTCCGCGCCGCTCTTCGTGCGCTCGGATTCCGGACTCAACGATACATTGAACGGCGTCGAGCGCCCCGTTGCGTTCGATATAAAAGACATGGACAGCGATGTTGAGATCGTCCAGTCGCTCGCAAAGTGGAAGCGCCGCGCCCTCAAGGATTACGGCTTCAAGCCCGGCGAGGGTCTCTATGCGGACATGAACGCCATACGCCGCGACGAGGATACGGATAATCTCCACTCCGTCTTTGTTGATCAGTGGGATTGGGAGAAGATAATAACTCCCGAGCAGCGCAACGTCGATACCCTCAAGAGAACCGTCCGCGCGATTTACAGGAGCCTGCGCCACACGGAGACTTATATCGCCGAGGAATACGACTTTGTCGGCAAGTTCCTGCCCGATGAGATATCGTTCATCACCACACAGGAGCTCGAGGATATGTATCCCGACCTGACCCCCAAACAGCGCGAGACCGAAATTGCCCGCGACAAGGGTGCAGTGTTTATTATGCAGATCGGCGGCAAGCTCCGCTCCGGCGACATCCACGACGGACGCGCCCCGGACTATGACGACTGGAGCCTCAACGGCGATATCGTTGTGTATTATCCTCTGCTCGACATGGCATATGAGCTGTCGAGCATGGGCATCCGCGTCAACGCCGAGTCGCTCGCGTCTCAGCTTGAAGAGAGAGGCTGCCCCGAGCGCGCTGAGCTCCCGTTCCAGCGTGACCTGCTCAACGGCAATCTTCCGCTAACCATGGGCGGCGGCATCGGCCAGTCCCGTATGTGTATGTTCTTCCTGCGAAAGGCTCACATCGGCGAAGTCCAGGCGTCCATCTGGCCGCAGGAGACCGTCGATGCATTCAGAGCGCAGGGTGTCTGCCTGCTGTAAAAAAATAATGATCCGCTCCTTTTGGAGCGGATTTTTGCTTGTTTATCCGATCATATTTTCAATCGCTCTTTCAAACTCCTCGTTCTGCTCCGGACGGCGCTTCTGCGGACCTTTTATTCTGCCGCCCGCCATGCGAATCTTCTTTGTCTCGTAGCGCGAATTTAGCAGTGCGTCGATGTTGTCGGGGGTGTATATCAGCCCATTCTGATTGAGCGCTCTCGCTCCGCGGGCAAGGCACATCGCCGCGAGCCCGTAGTCCTGCGTGATTACGATGTCCCCACGTTCGAGCAGGTTTACTATCTTGAAGTCGACGCTGTCAGCGCCCTTCGAGACCGTCACGGTCTTTGCGCCCTCGCGCTCAAATATGTGCGATGTGTCGCATAGAATGAGGCATTCGATTCCGTGTCGCTTTGCCGATTTTATGCATATGTCAACCACCGGACAGCCGTCCGCGTCTATCAGTATTTTCATTTCGTCTCCTCCCGGGATTGTTTTTTTTGCCGTTTTATGATACCATTAAACAGTATACAACACTATTATACACTTGAAAAGAGGTGCCGCGATGTTCTGCACAAAATGCGGAGCTGTTGTTGACGAAAAAACCGGTGTCTGCCCGAACTGCGGCGCGTGCGAGCGCGCTGAAGAAAAGGCGGAGAAGCCCGATTCCAAGAAGAAGTTTCATCTCGGAAAAGCGACAAAGACCGCGAAGAGCTATGCCGTAATATTCTCTGCGTTCATGGTGTTCCCGGCAATGATCTGCACCGTTGTCAATATTCTGAACCCCGGCGATAAATTTTGGGCGGGTTATGTCCTCGGCGCTATCGCCGTCGCATGGGTGTTTCTCGTTTTGCCCGTTCTGCGCGTGACTCCCGCACCTGTGACTGCGGGTATCTGCTTCGTTGTGCTCGCACTCTATCTTCTCTATATCGCAAAAATGCAGGGCGTTATCAGCTGGTATTACAGCTACGCCGTGCCGATTTGCGCCGTGATATGCGGTATGGTCGCACTGACTACCGGATTGATATCCAAAAAGATAGCCACGGGCATACATATTCCCGCATTGCTCTCCGCCGAAGTCGGAGCGTTCCTTATCTTTATTGAGATTCTCTGCGATCTCAACGCGCGCGGTCATATCGAACTGCGTTGGTCGCTGATTACAATGTGCGTTTTCGTGTCGATATCCGTCATCTGCGAAGCGGTTGCATATGTTGTCCGCCTCAACGCGAAAAAATGAGCAAAAAAAGAAAGAACTGTATCGAAATACAGTTCTTTCTTTCAGAAAGGTGATCTCAGCCGAGAAGCTCTTCGTAAGACATACCGAGAACTTCCGAGATAGCCTTGAGCTCAAAATCGGTAACATAACGAAGCTGACCTTCGAGCTTGGAAAGGCCCGATGCGTTGAGGTCTATGCCCTTGATCTGGAGCTGAGTCAGCAGATCCTTCTGCTTCATACCCATGCTCTTTCTCTTCTGCTCGATCTTTGCTCCGACAATGTTTCTGTCTCCGAGTGCCTGCTTTCTGATTCTCATAACTCCTACCTCCTATATTCTTCCGCCTACAATTTAGGCGGGCATAGTAAAATCCGGCGGAATTTTGTCCGCACTGATTTTTACTGGCTTTATTATATCATACGAAAAATTACAATGCAAGAGTTTTTCTTCAGGAATTATAATTTGTTTACATTTTGAATGCGATTTGCGCGTTTGGGAAAAATTAACGATAAAAGGCAATAATTTGATAAAAAATGCTGATTTGACGTGAAAAATCGTATAATTTTCAGAAAAAATAAGGTTGAACGCGATTTTAAAGCGTGATCCCGAAGAGGATTTGCGCCGAAAAATATAAAAGTTTATTTACTGTTTATAAACGATAAAACGAAAGGACTCTTTCTCATGGATTCACTCAACTCGTTAAAGGGAAGAAATCTGACTATGCTCGTCGATTTCTATGAAATGACGATGGCCAACGGCTATCTCAAAAACGGCATGGGGGACACCGTCGCTTATTTCGACATGTTCTTCCGCAAAGTACCCGACGGCGGCGGATATGTCATTATGGCTGGCGTCGAGCAGCTCTGCGAATATCTCAAGGGACTCAAGTTCACGCCCGAGGATATCGAATATCTTCGCGGCAAGGGATTCTCTGAAGAATTTCTCGATTATCTTGCCGATTTCAAATTCAGCTGTGATGTTTATGCTGTCCCGGAAGGCACTCCGATATTCCCAGGCGAGCCGATAGTTACCGTCAAAGGACCGATAATTCAGGCTCAGTTCGTGGAGACGATGGTGCTTCTGTGCATCAATCATCAGAGTCTTATCGCCACCAAGGCGAACAGAATAGTCCGCGCCGCGCAGGGCAGACCTATAATGGAGTTCGGTTCGCGCCGCGCCCAGGGCTTTGACGCTGCGATATACGGCGCCCGTGCGGCATATATCGGCGGATGCGCCGGAACCGCCTGCGCCGTTTCGGATATAATGTTTGGCGTGCCCGCGCTCGGCACCATGGCGCACAGCTGGGTTCAGCTTTTTGACACCGAGCTCGAGGCATTCTGCGCCTATGCCAGGGAGTATCCGGACAACTGTGTCCTGCTCGTCGATACCTATAACGCGCTCAAATCCGGCGTGCCCAACGCTATCGAAGCATTCAAACGCGAGCTTCTGCCAAGAGGCTACAGACCCAAGGGCATCAGATTCGACAGCGGCGATATCGCATACCTTTCACGCAAGGCGCGCAAAATGCTTGACGAAGCCGGCTTTGAGGACTGCACGATAGTCGCCTCCAATTCGCTCGACGAGTATCTCATCAGAGATATGATCGGTCAGGGTGCAAAGGTTGACTCCTTCGGCGTTGGTGAAAGACTCATAACTTCATCTTCAAGCCCCGTCCTAGGCGGGGTGTACAAGCTCTGCGCCGTTGAGAAGGACGGCAAGATCTGCCCGAGAATAAAGATAAGCGACAATGTCGCCAAGATATCTACTCCCTGCTTCAAAAAGCCGTGGAGACTCTTCGACCGCGAGACCGGCAAGGCTATCGCCGACCTCGTGACCCTCAACAACGAAGTCGTCGACGATACGAAGCCCTATGAACTCTTCGACCCCGACTTCACCTGGAAGAGAAAGATAGTAGAAAACTATGTTGCAAAGCCGCTGACCGTCCAGCTCTTCAAAGAGGGTGAGTGCGTCTACGAGTGCCCGCCGCTTGATGAGGTGAAGAAGCACTGCGCCGAGCAGATCGACACTCTTTGGGATGAGGTGCTGAGATTCGACAATCCGCATAACTATTATGTCGACCTCTCACAGAAACTCTGGGACGAGAAGCAGCGTCTGCTCGCGGAGCACGGAAAGAAGGACGAACAGTGAGCAGAGGATATAAGATATTGACCGCGGTGCTTTCACTTGCCGCAACGGCAATTACCGGAGCGATAATGTTCGGAAAGCTCAAAGAATAATATACATTATATAGTGTCGGCAGTAATCTTTGTGCTCTGCCGGCACTTATTTTGTATGTACAGCTCGAAACGCCCGGATAAGTGTAAAAGAAGTTAAGAAAAAGGTTAAAAAAGTTGGAAAAAGGTGTTGA
>DOQR01000001.1:0-168206 GCA_003514385.1 Oscillospiraceae bacterium
TGATGCTCAAATGCGTCAACAAGCTCTTTGCTTATCTGGTTGCCCTCCTGCGAAGTGAAGCTATAATAGGTGTTTGACCAGCCTTTCATAACATTGGTAACAGTAAGGCAGACCGTGAACACCATAGCGGCGGCGGTTATAAATGCCGCCACACGCGCACAGCCGACTCTGTTTTCAGAGAACTTCTTGCGGGCGCCGACGGGGTTGGCGATCATATAGATGAGTATTGTCAGGCCCAGTGCAACAAGGAACCACAAGCCGACTATTTCGGCTATATGCATGGGACTTATTGACTGATTGAGTGTTATGCCCTTGAGCGTTGCACTTTGATAATCATCGAGGGATATCTCAAAACGGAGGCGCGAAACATCGCCCGAAAAATTGCAGACCATGACATTGTCAAGATTCTTGCCAATCGTGAGCCTTGTAAGATTCTTGCGGTAATAGGAACTCGTGGCATCCGCAAAGTCGGCGCACACTTTTCCGCCCTTTGTCGAATCTCCGAAGTCGATATCAAACCCTATCGAACCGACGCGCGCGTCTATCCCCGTGAATTCGAGCTCTGCATATCCCTCGCCGAGGGTTATCGTGCCGTCGTCGTTGTAGGTAATGTTCGCTCCGTCCGCGCGGGAAAGATCGAGCTTCTGCTCCTCATATCCGCCGAGAAGTCTGTTTATCGGCGTAAAATTCATCACGCACAGGTTGACTGATGTCACTATAACAAACAGAACAACAATGCATATCGAAAGCTTTTTCAGAAATTTCCTGTTTTCTCTGTCCATAGGCACCTCACAAATCTTTTGAAGTCAGCTAATTATATCCTATTTTCGACAAAAATTCAAGATTATTTGTTATATCCGAAAAAGTTGAACCGCAACTCGCAGCTTTGATTGCGAATTGCGGTTCTTATTTTGCTATTCGGTCTGCGCGAAAGCGGCAGTCCTTATGATTCGATCAATACTTGACGTTGCTTATCTCAAGGAAGTTGTCGAGAACAGCACTGCCGTTAAACTTGCTGCCGAGCACCTTGCCGGAGCCGGTGATAAGAACATGCATATACTGGTTGAGTGCAACCATGTGGTTGTTCTTGGGATTGTAAGTAAGAACTGCGGTGCAGTCATAATACTTGAGCGAATACTCAACATCCTTGACGACCTTCGTGACGTTGGGGTCGTTCTGGAGGGTGTTGTCGATATCGGCCTTCGCAAGGGGGCTGAACATCGTTCCGGTGAAGCCCTTGGAGATAACGCCCGTCTTGGGGTCGCAGGGCTCGGGGTTGATATCCGCCTTGAGGACTATCGTTATCTTGTAGTTGCCGTTTGAGAGCACTTCGCACTTTGCGCTCTTTATCTTGCTGACATCGGTCAGAGTGCAGCCCTTTGTGGGATGCTGATAGATCGGGAACCACTTCATGTCGGTGCCCTTCGGGTTGTTCTCGTGCTTCTTGCCCTTTGCATCCTTCTCGCTGGTCATGAACAGCTCGGCAACGGGAAGAGCCGCATTGATAACAAAGCCGTCGAAGTTTCTCTTATCCTTAGGCAGGGTCTGCCACTCGGACTTCTCATAGCCGACCTTGCTGCTCTTAGCGAGATTGAGAACGTCTCTGTAAGCGGCAAGAATTTCTGCATAGCTCTCTGGCTTGCCGTTCGAGGGCTTCGCGGAGTTGTCGACGGGAGCCTTGGTCTCGATGACAGTGTGCCCCTCTTTGTCGGTCACTATCTCGGTCTCGGCTGCGGTCGAGTCGGAGGCTGCTTCCGAGGAGGCCTCGGGAAGCAGATCGTCCGCAATAGCGTCGCCGTTTATGGCAACGTCGCCGGCGGCAGTTGTGTCATTGTTATTCTTGTCGTTCTTGCACGCCGCGAAGCTTGCAACCATAGCGATCGCGAGCAGAAGAGCTGCGATTCTCTTAAGGTTCTTATTCATTGTGTTCTATCCCCTTAGAAAAATCAATATTTGAAGCTGGAATAGCTTACATACGATGTTCCGGTAGCGGTGGGCTTGCCGATACCGATGTCGATGTTGACGGTGATATCAAACTTGACATCGAGCTTGACGAAATGACCGGTAGCGGCGTCGATGGTTGCGGTAACGACTGCGCCCGAGTAGCTCTCGGTGACCTTTGCGCCGCCGTAAACTTCGTCGATGGCGTCATAGATGCAGCTGGCTCTCTTGTGGTCATAGTAGCCCTTGTCCTTGTCGCCGACGCAGATTCCGCTCTTGTCGAGGGGAGCGTTGCAGGTCGCGGTGCCCTTGGTTGCATAGGAGTTGCCGTTCTTGATGTTGATGGTGATTATGTAATTCGAGCCGCTCTGTTTGCAGGAAGCTGCGGTGACATCGCCCGTACCGAGGGTCGAAACTCTGAGGAAATACTTGTTGGTATCGGTATTCCACTGACCCTTGGTGACGGTCTCTTTGTAGGCGTTCTCGGCACCGATGCCCATGAACTTGTAGATAAGGCTCTTGAACTGCTTGACAACAGCGTTTGCCTCGATCTTCTCGTTCTTGGTCTCTCTGTGCTTTACAAAACCGACCTTGCCGGAGACGGCTGCCTTTGTGGCGGCATTGTAATAGTTGAGGATATCCGCGGTGCTCGAGGGAGCCTTGTTGCCCTTCGAGGTGACTACGGGAGCTTTGCCGCTGTCGGCGGGCTTGGTCTCGATGACCTTGCCGGAAGCGTCGGTAACGGTCTCGGCCTCGGTGGACTCGGCAGAAGCGTCCTCACTTGAGGCCTCTGCGGGGGTGCTCTCGTCGGAGACGGTGTTGTTCGCGTCTGCGGAACTTTCTGAGGGGGCTGTGGAATCGCCGTTGTCCTTGTCGCTCTTGCACGCTGCGAACGAGAATATCATCGCGAGAACAAGAAGCAGGGAAGCGATCTTCATAAGATTCTTTTTCATGTCAAAAACCTTTCATAAAATATTTTCGGGTCTTTCCGCCCGTTTTTGTGTTGCACTTGACAAGGCAACACAGTGCACTATAAATTTACACTAATTAACTAATAATGTCAAGTAAATTTTGATAAAAACAAAATTAATAACGCTGTGTTTTTATGCAAGATAACATCATTGGGCGTTTTTAGTAATAGATTGTTTACATTCGCTTTTATAAAGTTATGGAATTCCGCCGAAAGTTATGATATAATATCAAGGTATATGTGCTTCGGCGCATAAGATACGCCCCGAAAGGAGTCTGCGGCATGGCGGAGAAAAAGCTCATCTCATGGAATGTCAACGGAATAAGAGCGTGCATCGGCAAGGGCTTTTCCGAGGCTTTTGCGGCGCTTGATGCCGATATCCTCTGCCTGCAGGAGACGAAGGTTCAGGCGGGGCAGGTCGACTTTGCACCCGAGGGCTATCACTGCTACTGGAACTACGCCGAGAAAAAGGGCTATTCCGGCACGGCGGTCTTTTCGCGTGAAGAGCCTTTGAGCGTGTCATACGGCATCGGCATTCCCGAGCACGACCGCGAGGGGCGCGTGATAACGCTCGGATTCGAGAATTTCTATTTCGTCTGCGTCTATACCCCCAATTCGCAGGACGGGCTCGCCCGGCTCGACTACAGAATGACATGGGAGGACGCGTTCAGGGACTATCTTCTTTCGCTCGACAGGGACAAGCCCGTAATAGTCTGCGGCGATATGAATGTTGCGCACAACGAGATAGATTTAAAGAATCCCAAGACGAACCGCAAGAACCCCGGATTCACGGACGAAGAGAGAAATAAGATGACCGAACTGCTCTCGGCGGGCTTCACTGATACATTCAGATATTTCTATCCCGACGCTGAGGGGCAGTACAGCTGGTGGAGCTACCGCTTCAAATCACGCGAGCGGAACACGGGCTGGCGCATCGACTATTTCCTCTGCTCCGAGCGGCTCAACAGCCGGCTTACCGGCGCGAAAATACATCAGGAGATATTCGGCTCCGACCATTGTCCGGTCGAGCTGACTGTCGATATATAAAAAAGCGCCGCCGAAAAGGCGACGCAGAAAAGCTTGATTTTATATTGAGTTTTCGCTGAAGTCGATAACGAGCTTGTCGCGCTTCATCTCGAGCTTCGTGTATTTCACTCCCGCGGCGTCGAACATTCTTTTCGATGCGCGCACGCTGTCGGTGTTGCGGTATTTGTCGCTGATATAGACGACTTCTTTTATCCCGCTCTGGATTATCGCCTTGGCGCATTCGTTGCAGGGGAAGAGCGCGACATAGACCTTGCATCCGCGCAGGTCGCCGCTGGCGTTCAATATCGCATTGAGCTCTGCGTGGCAGACATAGGGGTATTTCGTATCAAACGCATTTCCCTCGCGCTCCCACGGGAACTCGTCATCGTCGCAGCCGGAGGGGAAGCCGTTATAGCCGACGGACATTATTCTGTTTCTGTCGTTTACGATGCAGGCGCCCACCTGGGTGTTCGGATCCTTGCTCCTGCAAGCCGAGAGCATCGCGATCCCCATAAAATACTCGTCCCACGAGATATAATCGCTTCTTTTAGGCATTTTTCACCGCTCCGTTTCCCTTATAATAGCATAATATATCAATCCGATATTAACATATCCAAGCCGTTAAGGCAAGAAGAAATTTTTGAGGTGACTTTCTATGGGTCTTTTAAAGAAAATTTTCGGAGACTACTCTTCGAGAGAAATCAAGCGTATCACGCCGATAAAGGACAAGGTGCTCGCGCTTGACGAGGAATATTCAAAACTCACCGACGAGGAGCTAAAGGCAAAAACCCCTTATTTCAAGGAGCGCCTCGCCAACGGCGAGACCCTTGACGATATCCTGCCCGAGGCGTTCGCCGCCTGCCGCGAGGCTTCGTGGCGTGTGCTCGGGATGAAGCACTTCCCCGTGCAGATCCTCGGCGGTATCGTTCTGCATCAGGGACGCATCGCGGAGATGAAGACCGGCGAAGGCAAAACGCTCGTCGCAACGCTTCCCGCCTATCTCAACGCGCTCTCCGGCAACGGAGTCCACATCGTCACGGTCAACGACTACCTCGCACGCCGCGACAGCGAGTGGATGGGCAAGGTCTACCGCTTCATGGGGCTCAAGGTCGGTCTGATAATCCATGAGAAGAACAACGACGAGCGCCGTGAGGCATATGCCGCCGACATAACCTACGGCACGAACAACGAGATGGGCTTCGACTATCTGCGTGACAACATGGTGCCCTACAAAGAGCTCAAGGTTCAGCGCGGTCACTCGTTCGCGATAGTCGACGAGGTCGACTCGATACTTATCGATGAGGCGAGAACGCCGCTCATCATATCCGGCCGCGGCGACCGCTCGACCGATCTCTACAAGCAGGCGAACGCTTTTGCCCGCACGCTCAACTTCGAGCGCATAAAAGAGCTTCGCTCCTCTTCGAGACTCGAAGACACCGCCGACCAGGTCAGCGAAAACTGCGATGTCATCGTCGACGAAAAGGCGAGAACCGCCGTCCTGACTCAAAAGGGTATCGCAAAGGCGGAGAAGTATTTCAATCTCGACAACCTCATGGATCCCGCGAACATGACCATACAGCACCACATCAACCAGGCGATAAAGGCTATAGGCGTCATGCGCCGCGATGTCGACTACGTCGTAAAGGACGGTCAGGTGCTCATAGTCGACGAGTTCACCGGACGCATCATGCTCGGCAGACGCTACAACGAGGGTCTGCATCAGGCTATCGAAGCAAAAGAGGGAGTCCATGTTGAGCACGAGAGCAAGACTCTCGCGACCATTACATTCCAGAACTACTTCAGACTCTACGACAAGCTCTCCGGTATGACCGGTACCGCAATGACCGAGAGCGAGGAGTTCCAGGAGATATATTCGCTTGACGTCGTGGAGATCCCGACGAACAAGCCGATGATAAGAAAGGACATGGACGACCTCGTCTACAAGACCGAGCCTGCGAAGTTCAACGCAGTCATCGATGATATTGTCGAGCGCCACGAAAAGGGTCAGCCCGTGCTTGTCGGTACGATATCCATAGAGAAGTCCGAGACGCTCAGCAAGCTCCTCAAAAAGCGCGGCATCAAGCACGAAGTGCTCAACGCCAAGTATCATGAAAAGGAAGCGGAGATCGTCGCGCAGGCAGGTAAGCTCGGCGCGGTCACGATAGCCACAAACATGGCAGGACGCGGAACCGATATCATGCTCGGCGGTAACGCGGAGTTCCTTGCGAAATCCGAGATGCGCCGCAAGGGCTACAGCGAAGAGCTTATAGCCGAATCGACCGGCTTCGGCGACACGGACAACGAGGATATAATCAGCGCGAGAGAGGAATTCCAGGCTCTCGAGAAGAAATATAAGAACGAAATTTCCGGCGAGGCGGAGCAGGTCAGGCAGGCAGGCGGTCTTTGCATCATCGGCACAGAGCGCCACGAATCCCGCCGAATCGATAACCAGCTGCGCGGACGTTCCGGCCGCCAGGGCGACCCCGGCGTGAGCCGCTTCTACCTGTCGCTTGAGGATGATCTGATGCGCCTGTTCGGCGGCGAGCGCGTGACGACTATAATGAACACGCTCAGAACCCCCGAGGATATGCCGATAGAGTCGAAGATGATCTCGAATGTTATCGAGAGCTCGCAGAAGCGCGTCGAGTCGCGCAACTTCTCGGTGCGTAAGAGCGTCCTGAGCTTCGACGATGTCATGAACCGCCAGCGTGAGCTTATCTACAAGCAGCGCGACCAGGTGCTCGACGGCGAGAACCTCAAGCCCGTTATCCTCAAGATGCTCGACGAGTGCATCGCCGAGTCCATAGATTTCTATTGCCCGAAGGCGCTCTCCCACTCCGACTGGAACATAGCCGGACTGCGCGAGAAGTTCCTCGGCTGGCTGACCACTCCCGAAGACTTCGTTGACGGTTTCGACCGCGAAGAGGCAAAGGAGGAGCTCACCGAGCGCGGACACAAGATTTATGACGAGCGTGAAGAGCTCATGGGCGTTGACGAAAACGGCGTGCCGATAATGAGAGCGCTCGAGCGCATGGTTCTGCTCAAGATGGTCGACAGCAAGTGGATGGATCACATCGACGCCATGGAGGAGCTCAAGCGCGGCATAGGACTCCGCTCCTACGGTCAGCAGGATCCCGTTGTTGCGTTCAGACAGGAGAGCTACGATATCTTCGACGAGATGACCATGTCTATCCGCGAGGATACCGTCCGCCTGATGATGACCATCATGCCCAAGAACGAGGAGGACACCAAGCGCAAGCAGGTCGCCGAGATAACCTCGACCAGCGGCGCGTCCGACGGCAGCGAAAAGGGTCGCACCGTCCGCAACAAGGGCGCAAAGATAGGTCCGAACGATCCCTGCCCCTGCGGCAGCGGCAAGAAATACAAGAAGTGCTGCGGCGCAGTAAACAAGTAAGATATATATAATTAAATGTATTCCCTCTCCGGAAGCTCATCCGGAGAGGGAATTTTTTTGCGATGCTTATGGTAATTAATTGGGGAGTTATGATAGAATCGTTTCGACACACCTGCAGGGTAGCCGAAAACGAGGGGCATTTTCGCTTCGCTCAAAGTAATAAATAGAAGTGCATAGTGAAAAAAGTCTAAAAACGACCTTGTAGGGTGTATCGAGCCATATAAAATCCGTGTACCTTGAAAATCAAGCAACGGGCTAGGCAATAAATTCCCCCGAATCTTATCCACAAAAATCATACCGCGGAGACAGAATATATCTGCCTCCGCGGTTTTATATTTTTATTTTAAGTTTAAGCCGTCTCCCGAAGCTGTATCTCACGGCTGACCTCAAGCCCGTCGTGCGTGAGGGTGAGGGCGATTCCGCCGCTGTCCGAGGTCGAATACGCCTTGCGCCCGAACGCCGACATTATGCCGACGAGTACATCGTCAGATATCTCGGCGAGGCGGTTCGTGATTATCATCGTCTCGGGGCGGAGCTTGTCCAGCACTTCCTGCGGGACGGCGCGTTCGCCGTGGCAGGGGACTTTAAGCGCGTCAATGCGTCCGACGGCGTTCGCGAGTCTCGCGAGGTCGCCCGTGTCGTTCACCATGTCGCCCGCCAAAAGAATACGCCTGCCGTTCTGCTCGGCAAGGAGCGCGAGCGAGTTGTCATTTTCGCCGATATTCTTGTGATATGAGTCGGGCTCGGTGTTGAAGAAACGCAGAGTCCAGCCGCCCAGCGCAAACGGTTCATCCGGCACGCAGCCGATGACCGGGATATTCATGCTCTGCGCCTTTTCGCTGAGCGATTTATACAGCGCATCGCCGTCGTGGAGACACTTGTCCCACTGCGCGAGGTTCGGGCTGATAAACGGCTTGAGATATATCTTGCCGATCGCTATATCCTTATCGTCAAGGAGCGTCCCGAGTCCGCCGGCATGGCCGGAATGAAGATGGGTTATCGCGACAAAATCAAGATTTATCTTCCCGCCGGCAGTTTCTTTCAGATACCGCGCCGTATGTTTCGCGTGCTCTGCGTCGCCGCAGTCAACGAGAGCGAATCGGTCGCCGCTCTGAAGAAGAATGCAGTCCGAGCGCCCGGTGTTGAGAAAATGGATACGCTCGCCCTCCGACGGGACAGAGATATCCTCGTTCTGCGCGGGAACGGGCGGATTTTTTGCCGACTTGATGACCTGCACTGTCGTTGGCTTGAATTTGTCTTTCTGAGTGAATTTTTTGATGAGTTCGGCAAGATCCTTTATTGCCATATTCTTCAGCCCTTTCGGGAATTTATTTTGTCCTGCGCAGCTCGGCAAAGAACTGCTTCAAAAGCAGAGCACATTCGTCCTGCATAAATCCGCCCTCGACCTCGGGCGAGTGATTATACGGAAAAGAAAACAGGTTGTTTACCGACCCGCACGAGCCCGCTTTCGGGTCGTATGCTCCGAACACCACTCGCTTTATGCGCGAATTTATTATCGCCCCGGCGCACATCGGGCACGGTTCGAGCGTCACGAATAATTCGCACTCCCAGAGCCGCCAGCCGCCTAGCGCCTTGCACGCTCTGTCTATCGCTTCAATTTCGGCATGGGCAAGGGCGTTTTTGTCTTTTTCGCGCCTGTTGCGCCCGACCGAAACTATCTCTCCGTTTCTTGTGACCACCGCGCCGACGGGCACTTCGCCGTCTGCCGCAGCCTCCCGTGCAAGCGCGATCGCCGCCTGCATAAGCTCTCTGTCAGTCATTCTTCCACTCCCCGATTACGAAGGCCATGTGATAAAAGTATATGTCGTGTAGAGCAGATAGATGATAGAGATTATCATCGGGACATTTATAAAATACGCCGCCGTGCGTTCGCCGCGCGAAAGGGCGGTGCGCGGTTTTCTGAATTTTGTCGGGATATTCTTTTGGCGCGCCCTTCTCATGAAGAGAATCAGGCAGATTATGCCCGCCGCAAAGAACACCGCGACGCAGATATAATAGATGAGATTGACCGTTTTTTCCGGCAGGAACTCGTAGAGTATCGAGATAACGCCGGAGAACATATTGTTGCAGAAATGTATCATGACACCCGTCCACATCGAGCCGGTGACTATAACAAAATAGCCAATGCCGATGCCGACGATAAACGCGAACGGGGCCTGGACGAGGTTGCCGTGCATCATGCCGAACAGGGCGGACGAGACGAGAATTGCAAACCAGTTGCCGAACTTGCGTGCGGGCATCATGACCACGCCGCGCAGCGCATATTCCTCAACGAGCGCAGGCACTACGGCGAGCTGGATAAGATACATCGCAATGCCGAGTGGCGTCGTCGGGGTGCGCGAATCGGGATATTCAAATGTTATACCGGTCGTGCTCTCGACAAAAGTCGAAAGGAAATTCGTCGCGTAGTTGCCTATCATGCAGATCATCAGACCCGCGGGCACAGCAAGAAGCATGAGGCGCGTGTCATAGGGCTTGCCGAAGTTCAGGCACTGCTGACGCTTATCTTTGAGCAGCAGGCTCGACAGGAAGAACGGGACGAATATGCAAAAAATCGACATCAGCACGCCTATTGCATAGCCGCGGTCGGTCTCGTTCGCGTAGTCATCATAGAGATTGAGAGCAAACAGCAGTCCCGCGCCGATAAACTGGAACAGGGCGAACAATAATATGCCCAGACCGCTTATGTTGCCGAGCTTTCTTATCTGGCGCTTCTCGCGCCGCTTTATCTCGAGAGTCTGAGCGGGCCCCGGCTGATATCCATACCCGTTGGGTGCTCCGTTATATTGAGAGTCGTATGTCATACTTTCACCGTTCCACTTAAAATTCTTATTAAATTATACCCTACCCCGCGGGATTTAACAATAGCATAAAAGCGAAGTTTAAAGAAAAATGGAATATAGTTTAAGTTCAGTTAACATTTAAAAGTGCTGAGGATAAGATGTTTCGGAAAGAGAACGGCGAAAGCGAGGCGGATTTCCCGATTTTATCGGTGAGTTTAAATCTGTGTAAGCACATGGTATACAATTATTAATATAAATTTTTCCATCTTTTTTTGCCCTTTGTTTTCCGGCGATAATGCTGCTCGGCGCGGAAAAAATAACGGTGTCCGCAGTGCGGACAAAATCAAAAAGGGGGCGGAGCATGAAGCAAATCATAAGATTTTTCAGCGCGGTCGCGCTCATGCTCTCGGTGGGAATTTTTTCCTGCGTCGCTTACGGCGATATTCAGCTGCCCGACGAATACAGCGTCGTCGCGGGCAGCGGTGCCGATATCGGCGAGAGCGTGTTTTCTGCGTCCGCGTCCGCATCGCCGCAGGGCGAATATGAGCTTGAGGTAAAAGCGTTCGGGGTGTTCCCGGTCAAGACCGCAAAGGTGAAAGTGTCTCAGCGCAGATATGTCACCGTCGGCGGCGAAATTTTCGGCATCAGGCTCTATACGCGCGGCGTGCTGATAGTCGGGAGCGAGGAGATCGAAACAGCGTCGGGCGCAGTTGATCCGGCGGCTCGCGCGGGGCTGAAAAAGGGCGATATTATTTTAGAGATAAACGGTTCGCCCGTCAGCCGAAACAATGATATCTCCTCCACCGTTGAGTCGAGCGGCGGCGACGAAGTTGAGCTGCTCATCGAGCGCGCAGGCAAAAAGCAGACGGTGAAACTCCTGCCCGCGCGGAGCAAAGTTGACAGCAAATTCAAAGCCGGTCTGTGGGTGCGCGACTCGTCGGCGGGAATAGGAACAGTAACTTTCTATGACCGCAAAAACGGAATTTTTGCGGGGCTCGGTCATGCGGTCTGCGATGTTGACACGGGCGAAGAGCTGCCGATATCCGGCGGCGACGCGGTCAACGCCGCGGTAAAAGGCTGCTATAAGGGCAAGGACGGTTCGCCCGGCGAGCTGTGCGGCGTGTTCGCGCCGGGAGAGATCGGCGAGCTCTATGAAAACTGCGGCATCGGCGTTTACGGCGCGTTTAGCGAATTGCCGAAAACCGGGGAGATGCCCGTGGCGATAGCCGACGAAGTGAAAACCGGCAAGGCGCAGATAATCTCGACTGTAGACGCGGACGGACCGCAGTATTATGATATCGAGATAACGAAGATCTATACAAAAAGCGGTCAGCGCAACATGATAATCGAGGTGCGCGACAAGCGGCTTATTGAAAAAACCGGCGGCATAGTTCAGGGCATGAGCGGCAGCCCGATAGTCCAGAACGGTATGCTGGTCGGCGCGGTGACCCATGTTTTTATCAACGATCCGCTCAAGGGCTACGCGATATTTGCCCAGACGATGGCGGAGGAGGCAGAGCGCATTTCTTCGCCCGGATATTCCGCCGCTTCGTAGCAAAGTCGGAGCATAAAATAAAAATTGCCAAAAAATGGTAAATTATTATTGACATTTATTCCCATATATGGTAAAATCCAATTGAAAAATCAACCCGGAGGTACTAATTATGGGAAAAATGTTAAAAATCATGCTTGCACAGGACACGGACACTCAGACGGGCTGCGCCGCGGCACTGCGGGCAAACGGCTTTGAAGTCGAAACAGTCCGAAAGGACGGCGCGCAGATACTCCGCCTTTTCAGGCAGGGAAGCAGACCGGACGTGCTCATCATGGACGCTTTCATGCAGGGCACGGACGCGATAGGCGTGCTCGGCGGACTTGCCGACATGCACCTTGAACCGCGCCCGCTGGTGTTCGTGACCGCGTCGAACGCGAATCCGCGTCTTGAGCAGGAGATAACGCAGAG
Source organism: Oscillospiraceae bacterium (assembly GCA_003514385.1). Classification (GTDB taxonomy): domain Bacteria; phylum Bacillota; class Clostridia; order Oscillospirales; family Acutalibacteraceae; genus CAG-177. The sequence continues at coordinate 12,120 of DOQR01000001.1, forward strand.
CGGCGCAGACTACTATTTCATCAAGCCCTTTGACACGCAGATACTCGCACAGAGGATAAAACAGCTGACCGGGCTTTCCGCCCCGGCGCAGGGAAACATAGTTGCTTTTTCCGCGCAGGACAACAGCCTTGAGGTCACCGTCTCCGAGATAATGCACCGCATCGGCGTACCCGCGCACATAAAAGGCTATCAGTATCTGCGCGAGGCGATAATCCTCGCGGTCAACGACGACGAGATTATGAATTCCGTCACGAAGCTTCTCTATCCTACAGTCGCAAAGACCTTCAAAACCACTCCGTCGCGCGTTGAGCGCGCCATTCGCCACGCAATCGAGGTCGCCTGGGACAGAGGCGATGTCGATGTGCTCAACTCCTACTTCGGCTACACCATCCAGAACTCCCGCGGCAAGCCGACCAACAGCGAATTCATCGCAATGATATCCGATAAACTGAAGCTCAATCTGAAAATTTCTTAATTAATATCGAAAGAAAACCTCCGCATGACTTTTGCCATACGGAGGTAATTTTATTAGCCCTGCGTGAGCGTGAGGCTCGCCGTTATCGGGAAATGATCGCTCGGATAGACTCCGTCATAGGTCGTTCTGACAACATTGTAGCTGTTGACCCTGAAGCCGGTCTTGGAGATCATTATGTAGTCGATGCAGTCGTCGTCAAGGCGTTCGCCCCAGTTCTGATAGGTGCAGCTCTTTATCGGATCCTTGGTCTGATATTTGACATCGAGGAAGTTCTCGGTCGCGCTGCGATATGTCTCGGTGTCCTCTTCAACATTGAAGTCGCCCATTATCATCGCGGGCAGCGAGCCGAACTGCGCTATCTTGTCGAGTACAACGCCGATGCCCTTTATCCTCGCCTCTTCGCTGACGTGGTCGAGATGCGTGTTGAACACGACGAACTCGAGCCCCGTCTGCTTCTCCTTGAGGATAACATAGCTGCAAATTCGATAGCACGCGGAGTCCCAGTCCTTGCTCATCTTTTCGGGAGTCTCGGAGAGCCAGAACGAGCCTTTGTCGATAAGGTCGTAGAGGTCGGTGCGGTAGAACACCGGGCATCCCTCGGAGAAAGTCGATTCGTCGCGGAAGGTTATGACCGAGTCATAGCCCTGAAGCGTGCGGCACATATAATTATACTGCCACTTTGTCGCCTCCTGGAAGCCGATAATAGTCGGCGCTTCCGTTTCGATGTTCTTGACGATGAGATCGGCGCGGTAGAACCAGCTCTTTTTGCCCGTGTCCATGACGTTCGCGCAGCGCAGGTTGCAGCTCATGATGCGCATCTCCCCGCGCTCGAGCGGCTTATCCTCGATGACCGCGGCGTGCTGATTCTGCTTATAGTGCGGATAGTAGATGCAGAAAATGCACGCGACAGTGATGAGCGTCGCAAGCACGACACACAGCAGGCAGATAAAAACCTTCGTGCCTTGTTTCATTTGATCCTCTCCTTTGATAAAAAAATTATATATCCTGTGCGCTACGCGCACTGAGTTGCAAGGTTAAATTTTTCGTTTGAGGTTAAAAAATGTGTCTTTGTAGGGTGCGGTGACCCAACAATATTATATCATAAGGGCGGATATTATCTGCTCGCGAAATCCGCACAAGATTTTGATGTGCAGATTGTAGATGTGCTTTCATACTTTTTCACTATTCACTTTTACCTGTTACTTTGAGCAAAGCGAAACAAACCCCTCAGTCTTGGCTTCGCCAATCCGGCTCCCCTGCAGGAGCCGAAAGCAGGCGAACCTTGTTTGCTTGCCTTTAAAATCTATGTGATTTTAAACAGCGCACTTCGTAGGGACAGTCCTTGCGGCTGTCCGTTATCGGCGGCGCTTCACCGATGTTACCCGCCTTAACTTTTCGGAGGCTTGGGCTGTCGGTGCAGCCGATATAAATAAAGCCGCGGCAAACTTTCGCCTGATAAAACAAAACTGCGCGCCGCAAGAGCGGCGCGCAGCGGCATTGCTTTTTTTTTGATTTTTATCAGTCGTCGTGATCGCAGTCGCAGTCGTCATCGCCGCAGCAGCAATCGTCATCGAAATCGAACTCGAGCAGAGTGCCGCAGTTGGGGCAGTCAATGCTTCCGTCCTCAAGGATGCCGTCGTCGACGCAGATAGTCTCGCCGCAGTTGGGGCACTCGATCTCATAGCAATCGTCGTCGCCGCAGCAGCAGTCGTCATCGTCCTCGTAGACATAGCCCTCGAGGTCGGAGAGATCCTCGTCGATCTCGTCAACCTGATCGCTGACAACATCGAGACCCTCTTCGAGATCCGAAACGCTCATAGCCATGTCGTCAAGAAGCTCGATGATAGCCTTGATGACCTTGACTTCGTCCTTCTTTGCGTCGAGGTCGAGACCGTCGACAAGACCTTTGATATAAGCAACTTTCTCAGTAACTGTCATTTTGCTTTCTCCTTTCAAAAACAGCCGTCGGCTTTTGAATTACGGAATCTTACGCTCTGCTCAGATACTCGCCGGTGCGGGTGTCAACGATGACCATCTCGCCCTCTTCGATGAACAGAGGAACCTTGATCTCTGCGCCGGTCTCAAGCACTGCGGGCTTGGTGGCGTTTGTCGCGGTGTCGCCCTTGAAGCCGGGATCGGTCTGGGTGACTTCGAGAGTAACGCTTGTGGGGGGCTCAACGCCGAAAACATTGCCCTTGTAGGAAAGGATCTTGCAAACGGTGTTCTCCTTGACGAACTTGAAGTTGTCGGAGAGGTCGCTCTTGTTTATCGGGATGAGCTCATAGCTCTCGGGATCCATGAAATAATAAAGATCGCCATCGTTATAGGAATACTCCATCTCCTTGCGCTCAATATAAGCGGTGGGGAATTTTTCCGTGGGGTTGAATGTGCGCTCAACGACCGAACCCGCGATAACGTTTCTTATCTTGGTTCTGACGAATGCCGCGCCTTTGCCGGGCTTGACGTGCTGGAACTCTATGATCTGATAGACATCGCCGTCCATCTCAAACGTCACGCCGTTTCTGAAATCGCCTGCTGAAACCATATTGTCTCCTCCGATATTTTAGACTTACACATTTATTTTATACTATTCGGCCGTATATTTCAATACTTTTTTTCATCAGAATGGGCTTTTCTGCGCGCTGAGCTTCAGATGCTCACCGGCATATATCAGGTCGGGGTCTTTTATTCTGTTTATCCCGACGAGGGTTCTTATCGGAACGCCGGTGCGGCGGGATATATAAAAGAGCGTATCGCCCGGGCGCACGACATAAAATTCTCCCGACATTCTAGCGCCGGGTATCGAGAGCTTATCTCCCGCATATATCGTTTCGCCGCGTTCGAGCCCGTTTCTGTCCTCGAGTGCAGAGAGTGTGACGCCGAACTTTCCGGCTATCGATATCGGCGTGTCTCCGCGCCTGACGTTGTATATTTCTTCGCCGCTGCCGCGCGCTGGCAGGGTTATTCTCAGCCGCTCGCCCGCGAATATCCTGTTGGGATCAACTATCCTGTTCTCTCGGGCTATCGCCTCGACTGTCGTGCCGTATTCCCTCGCTATCGCCCAGAGAGTGTCGCCTGCGCGGACATATACCGTGAGCGTCCGTGTTCGCGTGCGGACAGAGGTTCGCTTTTCGCCGTCGATGCGCCCCGAGTCGGAGAGGAATATCCCCTCGGTGAAGATGTTGCGGTCAACGTTGCCGTAGATGCCGCCGACTCTGCCCTCGTCCGTATACTGGAAGCCGACCCACTCGCGCCATTTTCCGTTTGCCGAGGGCTCGTCTGCGCCGTACTGCGCCGCCCAGAGCGGATATTTTTTGGCGAGCGCGCGGCTGAATACATTTCGTGCGTTTGAAAGGTCGCTGTATATCACGGCTTCCCGCCTCGTCAGCGCGGTCAGCTCATCGAGATAAGCCTCGGATATCGCGTTTATCTGCGAGACGGAGAGCGAACCGAAATATTCAAAATCCATCGCAAGGCGCATATCCGGCTCGCGCCCCGCGGCAAGGGATGCAAAGAACCGCGCCTGCCTGCGCCCCTCATCGACCGAGCGGGCGGTGACATAGTGATAGAAGCCGATTTTCAGCCCCGCCGCCTTCGCCCGTTCGTAGTTTTCGGCGAAGTATTCGTCGGTATACTCCCCTGCGCCGACGCGGATATACACCGCCTCTATCCCGCTGCGTCTCACTTCTTCAAAATCTATCTCGCCCTGAAATTCGCTTATATCTATCCCGCGATACTGCCGCCCGCCAGACGGCGGAATCGCCCGCGCCGGGACGAGCGCGGCAAAAACAAGCGCCGCGATGCAGGCGAGAAGCACCGCCGCCGCGCCCGTGAGTCTGCGTTTTATATTCATTTTCCCCTCTCCTCCGTCGTTTCTGCCGATTATTCGGCACTATATTCTATGCCGCAGAGCATAGAGGCGCGACGGAGATTGAAATGGCGGCGGGGATAATGGCGGTTGGCATTAGCGGAGTGTTCATAAAAAATTCGACCTATGATTTATAGGTCGGTTTTTATGTTGCTCAAGGTGTATAGAGAGGAATTGCTGCTTATGATAATGACAAATCTTCTCGACAACAGCAGAAAATACCGTAATAAAGATATCGGCCACTGCGTCGTCAGCGTCTCGCGCGAGGAGAACAGGGCGCGAATAGAGTTTGCGGGCAACGGTCCCGGAGTCGATGACGAATGTCTCGGCAAGCTGTTTGATATCTTCTACCGCACGGACAAAGCGCGGAGCAACACCGGCACGGGCTCGGGAATAGGGCTCGCGTTCGTGCGAAAGGCGGTCATCCGCCTGATGGACAGGCACTATTCTCTCGTATTCCACGGCATAATCGGCATAGTTATCGCCGCGACTGCTGTGATAATCCCGTTCGGCAGCTTTGCCTCGGGCATAAAGAGCTGCGTCGCCGATATAATCTGCCTCGCAGTCGGAATAGCGGCCGCTTTTCTGCTTGACAGGTTCAACAGAAAGTTTGACAAAGACTAATTCTTTCCCCCAATATAACATCAGCCGCAGGGAGCTTTTATACTCTCTGCGGCTGATGCTTTTTATATAATTTAAAAATTTATAACCCCGAGGTGCTCGAGGAGTATCTTGACGCCGATGCCCATAAGAATAAGTCCGCCGGCGAGCTCCGCTTTGTTTGTGTATTTCTCGCCGAAAACATGGCCTATCTTGACTCCCGCGGCGGAGATAATAAATGTCGTTACGCCGATAAACGAGGCGGCAGCCCAGATGTTGACTTTGAGAAAAGCGAGCGTGATTCCGACTGCGAGCGCGTCGATGCTTGTCGCTATCGCGAGGACGAGCATCTTTGTGAATTTCAGCTCGTCGCGGTCGTTGCCTGCGGCGTCGCGCTCAACATCTTCTTTTTTGAAGCTCTCGATGAACATCTTGCCGCCGAGAATGAGAAGAAGCACGAAAGCCACCCAGTGGTCGTAGCGCTCGATCTTGTCGGCAAAGCCCGTGCCGAGGAAATAACCGATTATCGGCATAAGAGCCTGGAAGATGCCGAAATACGCGCCGACTATCGCGCTCTGCCCAAGGCTCGCCTTTTTCAGGCATACGCCCTTGCATATCGAGACGGCGAACGCGTCCATTGAAAGACCGACTGCGAGAATGAAAAGTTCAGCTAAACCCATATTGATTCCTCCGTTTTTTTCGGGGCAGGGAACAAAAAAAGACCCACCTGCGCCCTTTGCGCAGATAAGTCTCATCAATTAAAGAAGCGAAAGCCTCTTTATAGCAGGACCAGATATAGATCAGTATGTTGACCCTGCTGCGCCGCAAATCAACGCCGATTACTCCCCTATCGCTTCGGGCAGTATAGCGCATCGCTTTAGTTTTGTCAAGCGTATCCGATTGAATTTTGCCGTTTGTTCTGATATAATCTATCGTGGATCAGGATGCCGTGCGGTGTCCGAAGCTATATTTATGCAGAAAGAGGTCTTGCTATGAGCGGACGCTTTGATGAGCTTCGCCGGGAATATCCGCAGTTTGTCTACAGCGGCTATTCAGTCAGCGAACATGAGGATGGGCTGCACTTGAGCTTTGATTTTTCTATCCCCGGTCTGTGCGAATTTCATCCGCAGACGAGGCTCGACGGAAAAAGTCTTGATATATTCAATTCCCCCGTGTCGGACTATGCGAAGAGAATGGTTTTCTTCATCGGTCTCGCGGAGGCGGTCAGCTACTGGAAATGCGCCTGCCCGCCTGTTTTCAGAGTCGAGTGCGGCGAAATGTCCGAGGATGACAAAGCTTTTTTCAAAAAGCTCTGGTTCAACGGACTCGGCGAGTTTTTCTACCGAAACGGGATAAAGACGGATATAGACTCTTTTGTGCGTATAGACGCGCCGGAGCCGAAAAATATTCCGCAGTGCGAAGATTATGTCTCATCGGGGATTGAAATAGTCCCCGTCGGCGGCGGCAAGGATTCGGCGGTTACGACCGAGCTTCTGCACCCATTCGGCGATAAGCTGAGATTTTTCACCGTCAACGACCAGCCTGCGCGCACCCAGTGCGTTCTCGCGGGCGGCTACAGCGAGGATAAAATAATAAAAATTTACCGCACTATAGACCCCGAATTGCTAAAGCGCAACGCCGAAGGCTTTTTGAACGGTCACACTCCGTTTTCGTCGGTTGTGGCGTTTATATCAATGTATGCGGGCTTTATCGAGGGCTCAAACGATGTTATTCTCTCGAACGAGTCGAGCGCTAACGAGTCGAATATCGGCGGAGAGAGCGTCAACCATCAGTATTCAAAGTCGTTCGAGTTCGAGCGCGACTTCGATGAGTTCCGCCGCCGCAACTTCCCGCAAAGCGCGGTTTATTTCAGTCTCCTGCGCCCGTTCTGCGAGCTTCAGATAGCAAAGCAGTTTTCGCAGTATAAGCAGTATCATCCGATATTCCGCAGCTGCAACAGAGGGAGCAAGAAAAATATCTGGTGCTGTGAATGTCCGAAGTGCCTGTTCGTTGCGATAATGCTCTCGCCGTTTCTCCCGCCCGATGAGCTAAACTCAATATTCGGCTGCGATATGCTCGCGAAAACAGAGCTTGAGACCGACTTCGACGGCCTCTGCGGCTTCACGGGGCTCAAGCCCTTTGAGTGCGTCGGCACGGCGGACGAGGTCGTGCTCGCATTGACGCTGACGGCGGAAAAATACAAAAAATCTGGGCTCGGGATGCCCGCGCTCCTGCGCCGCTTCTGCGAAAAGAACACTGCCCGCGCGGATTACTCCCTGCTCTCGGGTTTCAACGAAGAGAATCTTATCCCGAAAAAATTTGATGAATGTGTAAAGAGGATGTTTGAATATGTATCAGCAGCTGATTGACCATCTGAAAAACAAGCGCATAGTCCTGCTCGGTATGGGGCGCGAGGGTCACTCGACCTATAATTTTATCCGCCGCTATCTGCCCGAGCAGAAGCTCATAATCGCGGACGCAAAGCAGGTCGAGCTCGATAATGACCCGAATGTCGAATTTGTCTGCGGGGACGGCTATCTCGGCGCGATAGACCGCGCGGATATTGTCATAAAGACCCCCGGCATTCCGCTCCTCCATTTCAAGAGACCGCAGGGCGTTGAGATAACCTGTCAGACCGATCTTTTCCTGCGCTTTTCGGGCTTTACCTGCGTCGGCGTGACGGGCACAAAGGGCAAGACGACAACCTCGACTCTCATTTATTCCATGCTCCGCGCCGCCGGGAAAGAGGCGTGCCTGATAGGCAACATGGGCTATCCCGTTTTTGATAATATCGAGGACTGCGCGGGCGAAATAGCCGTTATCGAGATGTCCTCGCATCAGCTGGAGTTCACAACCTGCTCGCCGCATATCGCCGTTTTGACAAATATCTATCCCGAGCACCTCGACCACTACGACAGCTTCGAGTGCTATGTCGGCGCGAAGCTCAATATAGTCCGCAGCCAAAGCAAGGGCGATACATTTATATATAACGCAGATCAGGGGCTCGACGGCTTCTTCGACCTGAGCAAATATCCGGGCGAAGCGGTCGGAGTCAGCGTCCATACGCCGGACGCCGAGAAGTACCGCGACATAAACAGCCATCTTCTGGGCGAACACAATATCCAGAACTGCATGTTCGCCGCCGAGGCCGCGAGACGGCTCGGCGTTTCGGATGAAGATATCATGAAAGCTCTCAAAAATTATGAGGGCATCGAGCACAGAATGGAATATTTCGCGACGGTCAAGGGCATAAAATTCGTCAACGACTGCATCGCAACCATTCCCCATTCTGTCATGTGCGCCGTCGAGGCTCTCGGCGATGTTGACACGCTGATTTTCGGCGGCATGGATCGCGGACTCGACTATTCGGCGTTTGAAAAGGCGCTGGAGAAGAGCAGCATCAGAAATCTCGTCTGCCTGCCCGATACGGGACACAAGATCGGCATGCACATGGCGCAGAACGGGAGCGAAAAGAAGATAATTATCTCGGAGGACATGGAGGGCGCAGTGCGCGCGGCGATGAGCGTAACGCGCCCGGGCTGCACCTGCCTGCTCTCGCCCGCCGCTTCGAGCTACAACAAATATAAGAATTTCGAGGAAAAGGGACGCCATTTCAAGAATATAGTGCGCCGCTATGCCGAGATGGGCGGGGAGAAAGCATGAGAGATTTTCTGAGCGAAGAAAAAGGACTCTGCGCCGAGGTTGAATCCCTCTGCATGACCGACCCCGACTCCGCGCACGCGCTTATCGACAGCGTGATATCGGACTGCGGCGAAGTGAAATCCGACCGCGCGCAGTCCGCGTCCGTTTCGCGCGTCTGCTGCCGCTTTCTGATGCACAGAAAGATGAAGAGCCGCCTTGTTGACACGCTCAAGACGGACGACGATCTGCGAAAAGCGATTTTCGGCGAGCTCAACACATATAAATACAGCCTTGTTTTCTTGTTCCGCAGGCTTATACGCCTGAACGAAACGGAGCTGACGCAAGAGCTTATGACCCTGCTCGAAAACAACCCCTACCGCGACGACAGCGCAAAAGATTACTCCGACCGCTGGTCCCTGCGATTCATAATCGACGAGGCTCTGCGCGCGCCGGACGATTATCTCGATTTAAGCGAAGAGAACAAGAATGTGATAGACGAAGCGAGAAAAGGACTGTAAAATCCGATTGTTATCGGCTGCACACTGTGCCGCCGGTAATATTTGCAGCGGCAGGGCGCGTTCCCCAACAACACTCACATCACGCAGGCGAGCACGAGGGTCTCTTCGATGCTCTTATACACACTCTCGAAGTCGCTCAGCGGCAGAGGATTTCTGCCCTTTCCGAGTTCGAATGTGAACGACGGAATGCCGAGTGCCTCTATCGTCCAGTCCTTGAACCCCGCGTGTGAGGCAAGCCCCGCGTTCTGCACGAGCGTATAGCCGCTCGCTGCGGCGAAAATTTTTGCCAGATGCTCGCCGCGCTCCGGCGTGTGCTCCCCGTATTCATAGTATATCTCTTCGCCCTGACTGTGCAGGGCTACAGCTGTTCGCGGCATTCGCCGCATGCACAGCTGAACGAGGGCGTTCACCTCCGGCTCGGTCTGCGGAGCATATCCGCCGAATCGTCTCGGCGCGGGCGCGGTTATCCCCGCTTCGATTTCCAGAGCCTTTGAAAGATCCCACCCGGCGTTGAAGTTGTGGTTGAGATCGACCCCGCGCGCGTTCGCGTTCCATAGGTCACGGCTTTCACTCATAGCGCGCTCAATGCAGTCTCTGTATTTTCCCGCCGTCTCTGCGCCGTGCAGGGCTATCTCAACCCCGTCGGGGTTGACGCACGGGACAAATATTATTTCCCGCCGGCTAAGAGCGCCGCCTATGTCGATTCCGCACATGGTCTGCCTGTTTTTTGCGCTCAGGCACAGTCGCTCTGTAAATCTCAGCGTGACGAGTGCCGTCAGCCGCTCCTGCGCGTGGAAGCACGCCGCTATGAGCACCGGGTTTGCGCTCCTGCCGAATCGCAGGGCGAATATCTTTCTTCCGCAGGCGCTTCGCCCGGCTATCTCGACTTTTAAAAACGGATATTCCGCCTGGAGCGAGCATACGCTTTCTTTTATATATGCGTAGTCCGGCTCGCCCGGCGTGAAGATATATTTCAAAAAATCACCCCCGGAAAATAATATTTATTTCCCCGCGGGATAAGACCTGAACGGAGGCTTATATATGAAGCTCGACGAAAAAACGATTGAAAAAAAGTACATCTACAAAGGCAGGATAATCAATGTCCGCACCGACACCGCCGAACTGCCCAACGGCAAGCAGGCTCTGCGTGAAGTCGTGGAGCATCCCGGCGGAGTGACAGTCGCCGCGCTGACTGATAACGATGAACTGATGTTTGTGCGGCAGTTCCGATATCCGTATTCCGAAGTCCTGCTCGAACTGCCCGCGGGCAAGCTCGAATACGGCGAGGATCCGTTTGAAGCGGGCAAGCGCGAGCTGCGCGAGGAGACGGGAGCCGTGGCGGAGCACTATATCGACCTCGGAAAATTTTATCCCACCCCGGGCTACTGCGGCGAGATAATCCATATGTATGCGGCGAAGGGGCTGTCCTTCACATCTCTCGACCTCGACGACGATGAGTTTTTGGCGCCCGAAAAGATACCGCTCGAAAAGGCGGTCGAGATGGTCATGAACAACGAGATACGCGACGGCAAAACGCAGACCGCCGTGCTCAAAGTTGCGCAGAAGCGCAGAAAGGGCGAGATATGAAAATTGTTCTTGCGTCGTCCTCGCCGCGCAGAAAAGAGCTGCTCCAAACGACGGGAATAGATTTTGAGATAGATGTCGAGGGCGTTGACGAAGTGCCGCAGGGCGACACGCCGGAGGAAAAAGTCTGCTCGATAGCGGCGCAGAAATGCCGCCCGGTGGCGGTGCGCCGACCGAATGACTGCGTGATAGGCGCGGATACGGTCGTCTCCGTTGACGGTGATATTCTCGGCAAGCCGCACGACAGAGAGGACGCAAAAAATATGCTCCGCCGCCTCTCCGGCAGGGAGCACACGGTATATACCGGAGTGTGTATCTCGGCGCACGGAAAAGAAATCGTGTTCAGCGAAGCGACGAAAGTTAAATTTTTTGAGCTTACAGATAAAGAGATAGCGGACTATGTCCTCAGCGGCGAGCCGATGGACAAAGCCGGAGCCTACGGGATACAGGGGCTCGGCTGCACGCTTGTCGAGGGCATCAGCGGCGACTACTTCAATGTCGTCGGTCTGCCGGTTGCGCGCGTGGTGCGCGAGATAAAAAAGATAACGGGAGCGAAAAAATGAAACTGCTTGTAACAGGTGCATTGAGAATAACGCCTGAGGAATCGGCGGAGCTTGAAAAGCTCGGCTATGAGATATATTTCATGCCCGATGAGCGGGTCGCCGTGCCGGATAACATACCCTGCGAAGAGATAGAGGCTATCATCTGCAACGGGTTGTTTCTCTATACCCCTCCGGATAAATTTCCGAAGCTCAGAACCGTTCAGTTGACGAGCGCGGGGCTCGACCGCGTGCCCATGGACTACATGGACGCCCACGGCATAAAAGTGTTCAACGCCCGCGGGGTCTACAGCGCGCCGATGGCGGAGTTCGCCGTCTGCTCGGTGCTCGGATTCTATAAGCGGAGCGCATTTTTCTCGGCGGCTCAGTCGGAGCACCGCTGGGAGAAGCACCGCGGACTCGAGGAACTGGGCGGAAAGCGCGTTGTGATAGTCGGCGCGGGAAGCGTCGGGCGCGCCTGCGCCGACAGGTTCAGGGCGTTCGGCTGCGAGATAATCGGCGTCAACAGAAGAACCGCCGTTGACGGCTTCGATAAAATATATTCAATAGGTGATATCCGCGCCGCCGTGAGCGCGGGCGATATAGTCATATTCTGTCTGCCGCTGACAAAGGAGACGGAGCATATCGCGAACGCCGAGCTGTTCTCCGCGATGAAGGACGGGGCGGTCATAGTCAACATATCTCGCGGCGGGATAATCGATACCGACGCACTCATAACCGAGCTCAAGTCCGGACGGCTCAGAGCCGCGCTCGACGTGTTCGAGCAGGAGCCGCTGGACGCCGACAGCGAGCTGTGGGATCTCCCGAACGCCGTGATAACTCCGCACAATTCATTTGTCGGCGACGGCAACCGCGCAAGGCTCTTTTCATTGATAATAAACAACCTGAAATAAGACTGCCGCCGGGCAATTCAACTCGGCGGCAATTTTTACATATGCCGAAAAAATTTTGAAGTACATCTTTTTTTATGCTCGTTATTATTGACGAAAGCGCAAAGGAGGTGGTAAAGATAGATCGCGAAGAAAAGTTAAAAGAGCTCATGGACGGCTACAGCAAGCTCGTCTTCAGCATATGCTACCGACTGACGAACGACTACTTTACCGCTGAGGATCTGACTCAGGAAACTTTCCTGTCCGCCTATTCCTCGCTCGACCGTTTTGACGGGCGCAACGAGCGCGCGTGGCTGAGCAGGATAGCGACGAACAAGTGCCTCGATCATCTAAAGAGCGCGGCGTCGAGGACGACGCCCGCCGAGGATGACGAACTGGAGTTCAGAGCCGGCGCCTCACCGGGACTCGAGGACGAATACATGAACGCTCAGCTCGGACGCGATATCAGAGCGGCGTGCGAGGCGTTGAGAGAACCCTACCGCAGCGTGGCGGTCGAGTATTTCTGCGAGGACATGCCGCTGTCAAAGATAGCCGAGCGAACGGGCGAACCGCTGAAAACCGTCCAGACCCGGGCATACAGAGCAAAGAAAATGCTCAGAGAAAATCTAAAGGAGGTCATACTGCAATGACACACGCAGACGATAAAAAATTAACGCTCCTGCTGCGCGGCAGCTTGAGCGAGAGCGAAAAAGCAAAAGTCATGGAGCACATCGCCGAATGCGACGAGTGCGCCGACCGTATGGCCTGCTTGACGCTCGACATGGCAGCTGTCGACCCGCCCGCCGGCATGAGCGAGGATATCCTCGCCGCCGCCGCAAGGGAGAACACCCGCGAGAAGCGCAGGCAGGATAACCTGCTGATGTATTCCGTGAGAGTGGTCGCGGGAATATGCGCGGCACTCGTGATGATATTCTCCGGCGCTTTCAAGCACATATCGAAGATAAATGATATAGATATGTCGAAGCTGAACGACAAGAGCCGCTCGATAAGCCAATCTATCGACGAGAGCTTCAGCGAATTCAAACAGAAAATCTCTGACTTAGGAGGAAATAATAATGAACAAAAAGAATAAGATACTCTTTTTCCTGTTTTCGCTCATTCCGGGCGCCGCGCATATGTATATAGGTCTCGTCAAGCGCGGACTTGTTATAATGCTCGCGCTCGTCGCGGGAGCGGGACTCGCCATGATGGCCGACACCCCGGCGTTTCTGCTCGTGCTTCCGGTGCTGTGGTTCTACAGCTTCTTCGACGCATGGAACAAATATCATCTGCCCGAGGATAAGCTGGCAAAGGTTCAGGACGACTTCCTGTTCTTCTTGAACGCCATGCCCGAAAATGTTCGCTCTGATCCGCGTTTTAAGAAAGTTGCCTCCGCAAATGTTTTAAAGGTCGGCGGCATTGTCGCGATAATAGCCGGAGCCTATCTTATCTGGGATCAGATAATAGTCAGAGTTCTTATCCGACTGCTCAGCGATACGGGCGCCGAGATCCTGAGCCAAATTTCCTATAAGCTTCCGCAGGTAGCCGTCGCCGTCATACTGATAGTTGTGGGAATAAAGCTCATCTCGCACAAGAAGCGTGAACTGGAGAGAAAGAATAACGAAGAGGAGGACAAATAATATGGCGGCAAAACGCGTAGGCTCGGTGACATTCGGTCTGACTCTCGTCGTTTTCGGCGTGATGTTTTTACTCAGCGCATTTATTAAGAGCTTCAACTACCTCGATGTAATAAAATTCTGGCCTGTTATCTTTATATCTCTCGGCATTGAGATGCTCGTGCATGCGTTTTCAAAAGATGCGGAAAAGGCGAAGCTCGATGTCCCCTCGTGCATCATGACCTGCGTGCTCATGCTCTTTTCAATGTGCCTTGCCGGCGCACAGTATGCGATGACGGAGCTTGTTCCCTATATTCAGGCGCACGCATAAAAGAGGTGACGGATTGAAGAAGAAACTGAGAAAAAGAATCTCCACGGGGCTGATAATCTCAGTCCTCGCGGTTATGGCGGCACTGCTTGCAGTCTTTGCGATAAGACCGCACCTGCGCTTCGTCGCCGGGGAATATCTCGGGCTGAACACCCGAAAGATAACGGTCGCAAAGATTTCACCCGAGCTTGACGAAATAAATATCGACGCCCTGCGCGCCGATTCGCGCGTGACTTTTAATCAGAGCCTGATGCTCGTGAATTCCGAGCATCCTCTGGATGATAACGACAAGCCGGATCTTGCGGAATACAAAAAGACGGGCGTCATAATGAACGCCTGCGCCGCAGAGAGCTTTTCGGAGCTGTCCGCCGCAGTGAGGGAAAAGACGGACAGCAAGCTGCTTGTCATGAGCAGTGTCCGCGATGCGGATGAGCAAAAGGAGCTTTACGGCAGGGATTCGTCCACTGCCGCAGCCCCCGGCGCGAGCGAGCACCAGACGGGGCTCGGCATAGATGTTTATGTCAAAAACTTCGCGGGCGAAGGCTTTGTCAAAAGCCCCGCCGGACAGTTCGTCAACTCCGAGTCGTGGAAATACGGATTTATAATCCGCTATCCGTCCTACGGCAAGAGCTCGACGGGCATAAAATTCGAGCCGTGGCACATTCGATATGTCGGCAAGCCCCACGCGGCGATAATATACAACGACCGCCTGACGCTCGAAAAATATATCGACTCGTTTGAAACAGGCGAGTGGTACTCCGCCGAGGGATATTTGATTTCGAGGCAGGAGATCGGCGAGAGCGTGACGATGCCGAAAGCATTCGGCTCGGCAGTTATCTCCCCGGACAACACCGGCTGCTATATAATAACAGTTAAACAGTGAAAAGCAAGAAACAGAAAATCCGCCAAGCGAAAGCAAGGCGGATTTTTGTGTTGTGTGGAGTAATAAGTAAAATATAGAACTTGATGTTGTCTGGGGAGACATCGACAAATCCTAATTTACGAAACTTCGCGGTTTCATGGCACTGCCGCAAACAAAACAGCACCGACCCCCGAAATATCCCGGAAGTCGGTGTTTTACTATACAATATAATCTTTATATCTTTCGAGGAGCTTCGCATCCGCGGTGACGGTCATCAGCAGTCCGTCCGGGCGATATTCCTCGCGGTCGAGCGCGCCTTTTTCGCGCAGGAGCGCGGCATCCGACCCCATGGAATAGGGGAGCAGGAGCGTGACCTTTTTGCGCGTGGGCGGCAGTGCCCTGACCATCTCGTTTAAAAGCCTGTCCAGTCCCTCTCCCGTGAGCGCGGATATCTTGACGCTGTGCAGTCCCGCCGAGAGCCACGAGAGATCCGGCGCGGCGTCGCACTTGTTGAACACGGCGATTATCGGCTTGCCCTTGCATCCGAGCTCTTCGAGAAGCCTGTTCGTGACCTCAAGGTGCTCGGCGCAGTCCGGCGACGAAGCGTCGCAGACATTGAGTATCAACGTCGCGCTCGCCGCTTCCTCGAGGGTCGATTTGAATGCCTCAACAAGTCCGTGCGGCAGGCGGCGGATGAAGCCGACCGTGTCTATGAGCATAACCCTTCTGCCGTCCGGCAGAGTCAGCGCGCGGGAGGTGGGGTCGAGCGTTGCGAAGAGCTTGTCCTCCGCGAGCACGCCCGCCCGGGTCAACGCGTTCATCAGCGTTGATTTTCCGGCGTTTGTGTAGCCGACTATGGCAACCGTTTCGACTTCGTCCTTTTCGCGGCGTTCGCGCGCGAGCTTCCTGCGGCGCGAGAGCGCCTCGAGCCCGTCCTCAAGATTTTTTATCCTGCGGCGGATGTGGCGGCGGTCGGATTCGAGCTTTGTTTCGCCCGGTCCGCGCGTGCCGATTCCTCCGCCGAGGCGCGACATGCTCGTGCCCTTGCCGCCGAGACGCGGGAGCAGATATTTCAGCTGCGCCAGCTCGACCTGCAATTTGCCCTCGCCGCTTCTTGCGCGCGCGGCGAAGATATCGAGTATCAGCTGCGTGCGGTCAACGACGCGCACGTCGGTTATGTCTTCAATATTCCTCTGCTGTGAGGGAGTCAGCTCGCTGTCGAAGATAAGCAGATCGACGTCGTTGTCGGCGCAGAAGTTTTTTATCTCCTTGAGCCTGCCCGAGCCGATGAAGGTCGCGGAGTCGGGAGTCTCGCGCCGCTGAGTCACGCGCGCTTCGACCTCGGCGCCGGCGGTCTTTGCCAGCTCCTCAAGCTCGTCGAGCGACGCCTCGCAGTCATATTCGCCCAGATCCACGCCGACAAGCACGGCGGTCTCGGGCTTTTGTATATTTTCAAAAAGTTCCGTCAAACCGGTTCCTTTCCGAACAGCTTATTCCAGGCCGTTGGGGTTCTGCGACTGCCAGCGCCACGAGTCAGCGCACATATCGTCGATATCGTACTGCGCCTGCCAGCCAAGCACTTCCTTTGCCTTTGTCGCGTCCGCATAGCAGCAGGCGACATCACCCGCGCGGCGGGGAGCTATTCTGTAGTTGATTTTGATTCCCGACGCCTTTTCAAAAGCCTTGACAACGTCGAGCACGCTGTAGCCCTTGCCGGTGCCGAGGTTATAGACCTCGCAGCCCTTTACTTTGAGCAGTCTGTCGAGGGCTTTTATGTGGCCGAGAGCCAGGTCGACAACATGGATATAGTCGCGCACGCCCGTGCCGTCCGGGGTAGGATAGTCGTTGCCGCAGACGTTGAGGCACTCGAGCTTGCCGATGGCGACCTGAGTGATATAGGGCATGAGGTTACCGGGGATTCCGTTGGGATCCTCGCCGATGCGCCCGCTCTTGTGCGCGCCGATGGGATTGAAGTAGCGGAGGATGGACACGCCCCACTCGCTGTCGGATACACACAGATCCTGAAGTATCTGCTCGATGAAATACTTCGTCGTGCCGTAGGGGTTCGTGGTGCCGCCGGTCGGCATATCCTCTCTGAGCGGAGAGGGATTCTTGCTGCCGTAAACAGTGGCGGACGAGCTGAAGACGAGTTTCTTGCATCCCGCCTTATCCATCACGCGGCACAGGCAGACCGTGCCAGCTATATTGTTGTCATAGTAGTTGAGCGGCTCCTTGATGCTCTGCGGGACGCTCTTGAGACCCGCAAAGTGAATGACCGCGTCGATCTTGTTCTCGGCGAAAACTTTGGTCATCGCCTCTTCGTCGCGTATATCCGCCTGATAGAATTTGAAATCCTTGCCCGTAAGTTCTTTTATTCTTTTAAGGCTTTCGGGCTTGCTGTTGACAAAATTATCGAGTATAATGATATCATATCCCGCGTTGAGCAGCTCTACGCTCGTGTGCGAGCCGATGAAGCCAGCGCCGCCGGTTACTAATACAGTGGACATTGAAATTACCTCCAGACTCTTTATTGGTTATATTATACTCATAAAGTAGGCAAAAGAAAAGACAGACAACAGGTTTTTTACAAATTTTTTACGCTGCAAAGCGAAAAAAGAGGTGCAAAAAATGGAACTTTACGATAAAATTCATGAAAACGAAGAGCTCAAGACTTATATCCTCGCAGGCAACCGCGTTCTCGGCGAGCTGGGCTTCACCGAGCACGGACTCGCCCATGCGGGCACGGTATCAAAAATGTCGCGCGAGATACTGGAAATACTTAACTACAGCGACCACGAATGCGAGCTCGCGGCGGTCGCCGGATACATGCACGATATCGGCAACATGATAAACCGATGCGACCACGCGCAAAGCGGCGGCATACTCGCGTTCAACATTCTGCGCAGTCTCGACATAAACCCGAAAGACATCGCGCTGATAGTCGGCGCGATAGGACACCACGACGAAAAGACGGCGGCGCCCGTCAGCCCGATCGCCGCAGCGCTCATCCTCGCGGACAAGAGCGACGTGCGCAGAAGCCGCGTCAGAAACAGCAAAACAGTCAGCACGGACATTCACGACAGGGTCAACTACGCGGTCGTGGACTCGGAGCTTGAGGTTGACGGCGAGGACAGAGTAATAATCCTGCGCCTGAAGATCGATACGGACATCTGCCCGGTGATGGAATATTTCGAGATTTTCCTCGAGCGCATGGTGCTTTGCAAAAAGTCCGCCGCCAGACTCGATTGCAGCTTCGAGCTGATAATCAACGACACAAGGTTGCTGTGAGTGTGCGAGTTCAACAGAATAGCGTTTATAGCAGAGTCAAAATCAACTGTTTGCAGTAAATATAGCATCGCACTTTGCCGCTTTAACTATCAGATTTTCAATAGCCACACCGCAGTGTTTGACTGCTTTCTTAGAGGAGCGGGCAACATCACCGAAGCGCCGCCGGTGGCGGATGAAGCGAGGCGATGTTGGCGAAAAACAAGGAGCATAGCGCCCGCTCCAAGGGCGATAGACGACTATGTTTTGAGAGGGCTGAACGGCTTGCGAAGCAAGACGCACGAGCGCGCACTCGTTCAAGCTCCGGCGCGTTTGCGCGCGAATGTGCCGAGCAACTTATTGAGAGTCTCGAGCTAAGTACTGCGGCGCGGCGTTCGCGGGGTCTCGGGGCGCAGCCCTGAGTTTGCTTTTCTTTTGCAGGCGTTTTCTTTTTCAAATAAAAAGAAAATGCCGAAACGCGGGAAGTATAAAAGTTTGATTATAGATAGTGCGACGCGAAGATAGAGTGCAAATTCTACAATTTCATATCGTGACGCTCACGCGTCAAAGGGTCGTCGAGGTCGCCGACCCCTACAAAATACGCGGCAATAAGATTGTACGGATTTCGCGGACGGATGATATCCGCCCATACAAGATTGTGCTGATTTGCAATATCGACTGCTTGCCTATCGCAGACATTTACAGTTGTACGCTACAATTTATTGCTTTGCTTCGCCCGCTCTTTTATTACCCATTCTGTCTCTCTGCGGGGCATTCACAAAATACTTTTAGCAAATTTCTCAACCAAACCACACGGAGATATGATATGTTCAGAAAAATGAGGCGCACTGAGCGCGAACTGCCCGAGAGGCAGGCAAAAGAAATACTCGAAAACGGCTCTTACGGTGTGCTCGCCCTCGCGGGCGACGGCGGCTATCCCTATACCGTGCCGCTCAACTATGTCTATGACGGCGAGAGAATATATTTCCACTGCGCCGCCGAGGGTCATAAAATCGACGCCATAGCGCGGGATAACAAATGCTCCTTTTGCGTCGTTGAAAACGGCGGAGTGATTGAAGATCGCTTCACCACAAAATACCGGAGCGTTATCGCTTTCGGGAAAATATACGAGGAGACCGACGGCGAGCGCAGGGAGAACGCTTTTCGCCTGATGATGCGGTCGCTGACTCCGTCGGTAACAAATGAAAAGCGCGAGGAAATGTCGCACTGCCAAAAAGCGCGTATTTTTGCAATGGATATAGAATATTTGAGCGGCAAGGGTGCGAATCAGTAAAATACAATCTGCCGTCAATGAGGGGTTAAATCAATGAAAAAGAAAAATATAATCTGGCTATGCGCCAATATAGCGGTGTTTGCGCTGTTCGCGTTCTTCCACAGCGTGAAATTCGTCGCGGCGGCAGCGGTCGTCTATTCCGCGGCGAGCATAGGATTTTTGACATTCGATATGTGCCGAGGACGCACGGAGAGCATCTGGTGCGCGCCGATGGTGCCGGTGGCACTCATGATTTTCGAGACTGAGATAAACAACGCCATAGATTCGTTCGGTCCGATGCTCTGCGTGAGCGTCATTATCGCGATGGTGCTGACGATAGTCGCCTATATAATATGCAAAAAGAAGTTCGCGGGCTTTTCCGTCGGCGGAGTGAAGCAGGCGCTGTTTATTCTGCTCGCCGCGCTATCTATAATGGGCTGCGCCATGACGCTCAACAACACGTTCACCCGCGGCGTACATAATGTCAACACGGTCGTTATCGAGACGGACGACGATATCCGAACCGCGTTTTACGACGGTCCGCACAGAATCCGCGTGACCCCGTGGAAAGGCGCGGGAGTCGATGCGTGGATCGACCTGCCCAAGGAGCGCTGCGGCAAAGTCGAAGTCGGCGATTCAATTGAGGTCAAGGTCGAAACAGGACTTTTCGGCGTGCGCATCTGCTCGCTGACCGAATAACAAGGAGATAATATGCAGGATCTTTCAAATATCAATACTATAAAAGAAATACTCTCGGCTCACGGATTCACTTTTTCGAAGTCGCTCGGTCAGAACTTTCTGATAAATCCTACCGTCTGCCCGCGCATGGCGGAGGCCTGCGGCGCGGACGAGAACACCGGCGTTATTGAGATAGGCGCGGGAATCGGCGTGCTGACTGCGGAGCTTGCAAAGAGGGCGAAAAAAGTCGTCTCTCTCGAGCTTGACACGCGCCTCATACCCGTCCTCGCGGGGACGCTCGAAGATTTCGATAATGTCGAAGTGCTCAATGCAGACGTGCTAAAGACCGACCTGCACGAGCTCATCGCAAGCCGTTTTAACGGGATGCGCGTCGTAGTCTGCGCGAATTTGCCGTATTACATCACGTCGCCGGTTATCATGTACCTGCTCGAGAGCCGCATTCCGATAGATGCGGTGACGGTCATGGTGCAAAAAGAGGCGGCGGCGAGACTCTGCGCCCCGGTCGGCAGCAGGGACGCGGGCGCCGTAACAGTAGCGGTCAACTACTATGCCGACGCGAAGAAGCTCTTCGATGTCTCGGCAGGCTCGTTCATGCCCGCTCCCAAAGTGGACAGCAGCGTTATCAGGCTCGATATCAGACCCGACCCGCCCGTTGAAATATCGGACGAGAAATTCTTCTTCCGCGTGGTCAAAGCGGCGTTCGGTCAGCGCAGAAAGACCGCATCGAACTCGCTGAGCGCGGGACTCGGCATCCCGAAAGACAAGATAAACGCAGCTATAGAAGCGGCGGAACTGCCCGCGAGCGTCAGGGCGGAGAGCCTCGGCATGGAAAATCTGGCGCGCCTGAGCGAATGCATCGCGGCTCAGTGCAGATAACAGATAAACGAGGGATTTCTATGCTATTGCTCTTAGTAAAATACACGGCAAAGCCCGGCGGCGGAGAAAAATTCGTCAGAGAAATAACAGATTCCGGAATTCTCAATACCGTCCGCGCCGAAGACGGCTGCGAGGGCTACGACTACTACTTCTCGGCAGAAAGCCCGGACGCGGTGATGCTCGTTGAAAAATGGGCTTCGGCAAAACAGCAGGAAGCGCATCTTCAATCGGCGCACATGGCAGAGCTGATGAAGATAAAAGAGAGATATATCTCGGGCACTTCGGTAGAAAAGACAGTTTTATAAAACATCAAGGCATCCGTTATAAGCGGATGCCTTTGTTTGTTGATGGGGGCGTGGGGTTTCTGCAAATCATTCCGTCTCTCTTTTTCCGCCAACCGCTTTGCCGAGTTCGGAGAACGCTATCGGTGCGAGGGCGAGGGCGGCAACGGTCAGCCACTCATATATATTGAGCACGGACACGTCGAACAGCACACGCAGCGGCGGGACGGTCATAACAATGAGCTGGAGCGCGGCGCAGAGGGCGGCGCAAATTGTCAGCTTTCTGTTTGAAAAAATACCGATGCTGAAAACCGAGCGGCGCGAGCGCATATTGAACGAATGAGCTATCTCGCAGAGGCTCTGCGTCGCAAACGCCATAGTTCGCCCGAGCTCGACGCAGGAGTTTTTGAAAAGCGAGTTGCCTGCGACGAACGCAAACAGACTCAGCGCGCCTATCAACATTCCCTCGAGGGCTATGTCGAGTCCCGTGCGGTCGGCGAAAAAGCTCTTTGAGCTGTCGCGCGGGGGACGCTGCATGATGCGGCTGTCAAGCCTCTCCGCACCGAGCGCGAGCGCGGGCAGGGAGTCGGTGACGAGATTTATCCACAGAAGCTGTATCGGCAGCAGCGGCGCGGGCATGCCGAATAGCGTGGCGGCAAAGACGCAGAGTATCTCGCCGATGTTGCAGCCGAGCAGATAGTGTATGGCGCGGCGGATGTTGTCATATATTCCGCGCCCCTGGGCGACGGCTTTGACTATTGTCGCGAAATTGTCGTCGGTCAGAATCATGTCGGCGGCGTTCTGCGCCACCTGCGTGCCGCCCTTGCCCATGGCGCAGCCGATATCGGCGGCCTTTAATGCGGGTGCGTCGTTGACCCCGTCGCCGGTCATGGCAACAACCTCGCCGTGGGCTCGCAGAGCTTTGACTATCCGCACTTTGTGTTCGGGCGTCACACGCGCATATACGCGGCAGGAGCGCACGGCGCGTGAAAATTCGTTCTCACCCATTTTGTCTATCTGCGCACCCGTCAGGCATTCGCCGGAGCGCGAGAGTATGCCGAGCTTTTTTGCCGTGGCGCAGGCGGTGCCCGCGTGGTCGCCGGTTATCATGACCGGCGTTATCCCCGCGCGGCGGCAGGTTTTGACCGCCTCATATGCCTCTTCGCGCGGCGGGTCCTCCATGCCGATGAGCCCGCAGAATGTCAGCCCCGTCTCGCTTATTTTCCCACCGTTTGTCTCGCCCGTGGCGACGGCAATGACTCTCAGCGCCCGCTCGGCAAGAGAGGCATTGAGGCTCAGTATTTTTTCGCGCCAAGCCGAAGTCAGAGGGCTTTTTGTTCCGTTTAATATTATGTCGGAACACTTTTTTATCAGCACATCGGGCGCACCCTTTGCGACCGTTATTATTTTGTCTCCGTCTTTTATCGCGACGGACATCATCTTTCGCTCGGACGAGAACGGTATTTCATCGGTTCTGGGCTTTTGGCGGTTGAGCTTCGCCGTATCAGTCCCGGAGCGCTCCGCCGCCGCGACTATCGCAGCCTCTGTCGGCTCACCTGATACCTTGCCCTTGCCCTCGTATTTTGCGTCGCAGCAGAGCGCCGCAAGGGAGAAAAGCTTTTTCGCCTCTTCGCCGGTCAGCTGAATTTCGCCAGACGGCGAGCAGGCGGCAGTGACTGTCATTTTATTTTGTGTTAGCGTACCTGTCTTATCGGAGCAGATATATGTTGCCGCGCCGAGCGTTTCGACTGCGGGCAGGCGGCGTATGACCGCGTTGCTCTTCGCCATCTTCTGCACTCCGAGCGAGAGCACAACGGTGACAACTGCGGGCAGTCCCTCGGGGATAGCCGCAACGGCGAGACTGACAGAGAGCATGAACGCGCTGAGCACGCCCATGCCGCGCAGGATGCTGAGCACGAATATCAGCGCACATATCGCCAACGCGCCGATGCCGAGGACTTTTCCTATCTTCGCGAGCTTTATTTGCAGCGGCGTTGTCGGTTCGTCCTCGGTGTTCAGGAGATGCGCTATCTTCCCGACCGCCGTATCCATGCCTGTCTGAGTCACGACCGCTCTGGCGTGACCTGCGGTTATGACTGAGGACGAAAATATCATATTTTTAAGCTCCGCCTGCGGACTGCCGTCCGGAATACGGCAGAGAGCGTCCTTTTCGCACGGCATGGATTCGCCGGTCAGTGCACTCTCCTGTGCCGACAGCGAATGTGAAGATATCAGCCGCGCATCTGCGGGAACAAGATCGCCCGCACGGACTTCTATAATATCCCCGCGGACAACTTCCGACGCAGGGATTTTTGTCTCTTTTCCGTCTCTTATGACTGCCGCCGTCGGCGCGGACATATTTTTAAGCGCCTCGAGCGAATGCTCTGCGCGCCGCTGCTGAATGACCCCGACTGCGGCGTTGAGGATAACTATTATCAATATCATTATCGGGTCGGCGAAGTCGCCGTGTTCCTCTAAAAACGAGGTTGCAAACGACACCCCGCTCGCTATGAGCAGGACTATCACAGTGAAATCCTTGAACTGCTCGAAAAATTCCGCGATGATACTTTTTTTCTTTTTGCCGCGCAGTATGTTTTCGCCGTCCTGCCCGAGCCGCTTCTCCGCTTCGCGCGAGCTCAAGCCCCTGTCAACGCTGCTGCTGAGTTTGCCGACCGCGTCTGCGGCGCTCATCGAATACCAGTCCATATTTTCTCCCCTTTTTATTGAGTCCGTGCAATATATATTCAATTTATCGCCGAAAGTTTACCAAAGTTATTGAACCGTTCACATTTCAATGATAAAATAAATTGTAATTATGTCTTTTTTTCGACAGACGGAGGTATCGCGCTTCGTGACAAAGATAGTTAAATTTCTAAAACCGTATATGGGAGCTACCGTGGCGGCGCTGTTTTTCTCGCTGTTCAACAATCTTATGCAGCTGATTCTGCCCGCGATGATGGCTCTGATGATAAACACCGGCATCGGCGATGGGCGCATGGGCACTGTTCAGCTCATCGGCGGCGTTATGGCGGTGCTCTCCGCTATCGCGATAGGCGCGGCAATCGCGGGCAGCTACTATTCGTCAAAGGTCTCCGCCTGCTTCGGTCTGTCGCTTCGCCGCGCGCTGTTCGTCAAGGTCGAGTCGCTGAGCCAGTGCGATATAGATAAGATAGGCACTCCCTCGCTGATAACGAGAACGACAAACGACATCCGCCAGATTCAGGACATGATCCTGATGATGATCCGCATTATTATCAGCGCGCCGATAGTCATGGTCGGCGGCGCGTTCATGGCGTTCACGCTGAACAAAAGGCTCTCGACCGTCATGTTCATCGCTATTCCGATAATCTTGGTTATCGCCCTCGTCGTCGCAAAGCAGGTTCTGCCGATGTTCGACAAGGCGCAGAAAAAGACCGATAGGCTCAATCTGATCCTGCGCGAAAAACTCAGCGGAATCAGAGTTATCCGCGCGTTCAACCGCTCGGAATATGAGGACGAGAAGTTCAGAAAGGCGAACTACGATCTGACCGGACTCATGCTCAAAATAAACCGTATTTTCGCGTTTCTCATTCCGCTCGCAACGCTTCTTTGCTATGTCATAGTCGCCATTCTCCTCAAGATGGCAGCTAACCAGATAGACGCGCTCGACGCCGTCGCGGACAGCGTGCAGATAGCAAACACCGTCGGCGATCTGCAGGCGTTCATGGTCTATATGATAATGATAATCTACGCGGTCTCCATGGCGGCGTCGCTGTTCGTGATGCTCCCGAAAGCGGAGATATCCGCAAAAAGAATCAACGAGGTTCTCGACCTCGTCCCGATGATAAAAGAAACCGAGCATCCGATAACCCCCGACGCAGACCGCCGCAGCGAGCTTGAGTTCGACTGCGTGAGCTTTAGCTATCCGGGCGCCGATTCGCCGATACTTTCGCGCATATCTTTCAAGACCATGCCCGGCGAGACCACCGCCGTTATCGGCTCGACAGGCTCGGGCAAATCGACTCTCGTCAATCTTATCCCCCGATTCTACGATGTCTCTGGCGGCAGGATACTCATTGACGGCGTGGACATAAAGAATATGTCGATGCGCACCCTCCACGAAAAGATAGGCTTTATTCCGCAGAGCGCGTTTCTGTTCAGCGGCACCGTCGCCGACAACCTGCGCATGGGCAAACCCGACGCGACCGAAGAGGAGATGTGGGAGGCGCTCGAAACCGCGCAAGCGGCGGACTTTGTCAAAGCCATGCCGGACGGACTCGACAGCGAGCTCTCGCAAAACGGCAAGAATCTTTCCGGCGGTCAGCGCCAGCGCCTCGCGATAGCGCGCGTGCTGATAAGAAAGGCTGAGATATATGTTTTTGACGACAGCTTCTCGGCTCTCGATTTCTCGACCGACGCCAAACTCCGCAGGGCTCTGCGCGAGAAGATGCCGAATATAACAAAGATAATCGTCGCCCAGCGCGTCGGAACGATAATCGACGCGAACCGCATAATCGTGCTCGACGAGGGCAAAGTTGCGGGCATCGGCACCCACCGAGAGCTGCTCGAAACCTGCACGGTCTACCGCGAAATTGCCCAATCCCAGCTTTCAAAGGAGGAACTCGCATGAGCAGAAGATCACCTCTGAAGAGAAAGCGCACCTCTCAATCGAGAAAAAAATACAGCGGATATTCCGACGGAAACCGCCGTCCCGGCGAGAAGCCGAAAAATTTCAAAGAGACCGTCTCGCGATTCATACCGCTGCTAAAGCCGTTTGTCCCCGGCATGATTGTCGTGCTCATAGCGGGCGTTATCGGCACGGTGCTGACCGTCACGGGACCGATGTTCCTCGGCGACATAGTCGACGCGATAAAAGAGCAGGCGGATATAAAGCTCGCGGGCGGCGAGATAAACTTTTCAAAGATACAGAAAATACTGCTGACCATTCTCGGCATCTACGGTCTGAGCGCGGTGCTCAGCTATGTTCAGCACTATATCATGGCGGGCGTCACGCAGTCCGTCGTGCGCGATCTGCGCGACAAGGTAAACGACAAGCTGACCCATCTGCCGCTGAGCTATATCGACTCTCACTCGAAGGGCGATATTCTCAGCAAAATGATGAATGATATCGACAATATCAGCAACACCCTGCAAAACAATCTCATTCAGATAATCACCTCTGCGGTGAGCTTCATCGGTATGCTTGCGCTGATGTTCTATGTCAGCTGGCAGTTAACTCTCATCACGCTCTCCGTGCTCCCGCCGAGTCTTCTCGTGATATCGATCATCTCTAAGCGCTCAAAGCGTTATTTCCGCCGCCAGTGGGACGAGACGGGCAACATAAACGGACACATCGAAGAGATGTACACCGGTCACACGCTTATCAAAGTCTTTGACCACGAGGAGCAGGCGATAGACGAGTTCGATGATATAAACGTAAGCCTCGCAAAAGCCGGATACAAAGCGCAGTTCATCTCCGGCATAATCGGTCCGATATTAAATTTCGTCAGCAACATAGCCTATGTGCTCATCTGCGTCATAGGCGGCGTGTATGTCATAAAGGGAACTTTCTCTCTCGGCGACATAACAACTTTCTTCACTTATTCAAAGCTCTTCATGCAGCCGCTCGTCAGCATCGGCAACATTGCGAACAACCTTCAGTCCTCGCTCGCGAGTGCGGAGCGTGTGTTTAATCTGCTCGATGAGCCCGACGAGTGCGCCGACTGCTACGACACCAGGATCGAAGAGCCCAAGGGCGAGGTCGAATTCAAAGATGTCAGCTTCAGCTACACTCCCGAAGTGCCGCTTATCGAAAACATGAATCTGAAAGTCGAGCCGGGTCAGCTCGTCGCGATAGTCGGACCGACGGGAGCGGGCAAGACGACATTCGTGAACCTGCTCATGCGCTTCTACGATGTGAACAAGGGCGAGATTCTTCTCGACGGGCACGACATACGCTCAATGCCGCGCGAAAATCTGCGCAGTGTATTCGGCATGGTTCTCCAGGACACATGGCTGTTCGAGGGCACGATAATGGAGAATATAGCCTACGGCCGCAAGGGCTGCTCACGCGAAGAGGTCATTGACGCGGCAAAGGCGGCAAGGGTCCACCACTTCATCAGCACACTGCCCGACGGCTACGAGACGATGCTCGAAGAGAACGGCGAGAACATCTCGCAGGGTCAGCGCCAGCTTCTGACAATAGCCCGCGCCATCCTCGCGAACCCGTCGGTGCTCATCCTCGACGAGGCGACAAGCTCCGTTGACACGCGCACAGAAGTGCATATCCAAAAAGCGATGAACGCGTTGATGAACGGCAGAACGAGCTTCGTTATCGCGCACAGGCTCTCGACCATCCGCGACGCCGATGTTATCTTGGTCATGAACAACGGCACAATAGTCGAACAGGGCACGCACGAACAGCTGCTCGCGCAGAACGGCTTCTACAGCGAGCTCTACGCCAGCCAGTTCGGAGTGTAAAATATAAAAAATTATCCGCTGTATCAAATAATTGATACGGCGGATTTTTCATTTCATCTCACTGTATATTTCCCTCGCGCGGGTCGTCAGGGCTTCCTGCGTGTTTTTTGTCACCCCGTCTATCACTTCGTCGAGTAATTGGGCGAGCACCGCACCGAGCTTTCTGCCCTGCGGGATGCCGATATCCATGAGTGTGCGCCCGTTTATCTGGAGCTCGCTCAGCGACAGGCACGGCTTCTGCGCCGCCAAATTCTTCGCAGTTTCTTCGGCATCGGCTATCTGATCGAGTCGGTATCTGTATTCCGGCGACTGCGCGAGCACATCGGCGCGCATGACCTTGAGCAGATTCAGCACGCCGTCGAGACCGAATTTTGAGAGATAGCGCGGCATTTTTTCCGTGTTTTCATATAGCTCCCAGCGGTCGTGGTTGCTGACGAGGAACAGAATTTCATCTCTGAATTTGTTCGACACTTTGAGCCGCGCGAGTATCTGCGCCGAAATCTCCGCGCTGATTCTCTGATGTCCGTAAAAATGCGCGACTCCGTTTTCGTCGAATTTTTTGACGGCGGGCTTGCCGCAGTCATGCAGGAGCATCGCAAAGCGCAGCGTCGGCTCGGGGTCGATGCTCTCGACGGCTATCAGCGTGTGTTCGTATATATCATAGCAGTGGTGCGGGTTGTCGTGGCTGTTTTTGTACATCGGCTGAAGCTCCGGCAGGATTTCAAACAGCACCGGGGCAAAGTCCGTCAGAATTCGCTTTGCGCCTTTTCCGCAGACGAGCTTTAACAGCTCTTTTGCTATGCGCTCTTCGGAAATATTGCCGAGCAGAGCACGGTTTTTCAAAAGGCTCTGTGCGGTTTTCTCTTCAATCTCAAAATCGAGCGCGGACGCAAAGCGCAGGGCGCGCAGAATTCGCAGGGCATCTTCGTTAAAACGCCTGTCCGGGTTGCCGACACAGCGGATTATTCCGTTTTTGAGGTCATTCTGACCGCCGAAAAGATCGATAGTCCCGGTCATTTTGCTGTAAGCCATGGCGTTGACCGTAAAATCACGCCTGCCGAGATCCGCTCCGAGGTCAGAAGTAAAAGTCACGCTTTTCGGGTGCCTGTTGTCCTCATATTCGCCGTCGAGGCGGAAAGTCGTTATTTCAAGCGGCTCGCCGTCGATAACTACCGTCACCGTGCCGTGCTTTATGCCCGTGTCGATGCAGTGAAAGTCTGCAAACACGGATTTCATATCCTCGGGCTTCGCCGAGGTCGTTATATCCCAGTCGTTAGGAGTCTTGCCGAGCAGGCTGTCGCGCACGCATCCGCCGACGGCATATGCCTCGAAACCCGCCGACTGAAGCAGGTTTATCGCAATATCAACATTTTTCGGCATATCCATCGTCAAGCGGCTCAACTCCTTTACAACAAAGATATTTTATCATATAATTGTCACCGGATACAAGAGAAAAAGGAGCAAGAACATGAACATACAGATATTCGGAAAATCAAAATGCTTCGACACGAAAAAGGCGGAGCGCTGGTTCAAGGAGCGCAGGATAAAATATCAGCTCATCGATATTGCAAAATACGGCATGAGTCGCGGCGAGTACGCCTCGGTCAAGAAAGCTGTCGGCGGCATGGACAAATTATTCGATGAAAAGAGCAAGGCATACGAACAGCAGTTTATAAAATACCTCGCGCACGACGAGGACAAAGAGGAGAAGCTGTTCGAGCACCCCGAACTCTTCAAAACCCCGATAGTCCGAAACGGCAAGCAGGCAACGGTCGGCTACTGCCCGGAGATATGGAAAGATTGGGAATAATTTCGTTCGCACTCAAAGCATAAATTTCTCATTTTCACGAAAGGAGACCCGATATGCCAAACAGAATCTGGCTTTGCGGCGACACGCATATGCACTCCTCCGTCAGCGACGGAAAATACGCGCCCGACAAGCTCATTGAAAAATGCAAGACTAAGGGTCTCGACTGGATAATAATCACCGACCACAACAAAAACGCGGTCGGCGAAAAAAGCTATTATTCAGAAAATCTGCTCGTCATTCCCGGCGCCGAATACACCGGGCGAAACGGGCACATGAATATATACGGGAACGGGCTGCCCGAATTTGACGGCACGCGCCCGGAGAAATACGAACAGTATCTTTCAATGTCCGCGCTCGCTCATTCAAACGGATGCACGGTGTCAATAAACCACCCGTTTTGCAGCCGCTTCGGATGGAGGATGCCGCTCGAAGATTTTCCGGCGGACTGCGTTGAAATCTGGAACATGTTCATGCATCAGAGCAACATGACCTGCATCGGTTGGTGGGAGCGGCAGATCCTCAGCGGCAGGCGAATCGCGGCAGTTGGCGGCAGCGACTATCACCGCGACTACGGCACATCGAATATGCTCGCTTCGCCGACAACATTCGTCTTTGCCGAATCGAACAGCGAAAAAGATATCTTATCTGCCCTGCGCCGCGGCAACTCGTTTATCACGAACTCGCCCGACGCGTCGAGGCTCGTTTTGTCATATAGAGACTGCGTTCAGGGTGACGAAGTTAAATTTGTCCCGGGGATGAAAGTTCATTTGCGCGCCGAAAAACTCAGAAAAAATATGACTCTACGCGTGTTCAACAACGAAAAAATCATATATGAACACAGAATCGGCGGCGAGTCGGAGCTCGACGAAGATATCTCTATAACAGAAAAAGGCTTTGTCCGCGCGCAGATAACATACCGTCTGCGCGGATTCAGAAAGGTATTTTTCAACATCAAAATGGCTCTATGGAGACCGAAAGAGAAAAATATTCCGTATGATACCGCCGTGTGGTGCATGACTAACCCGATGTGGGTAGTGTAGTATTGAACTGAACGATTTTTCATTAGCTGCACCGATAGCGGCAACGATGCATGAGATGCCACACTCAACAAGCTTTAAATATTTTATAACACAAAAAGGAACTGCACACGGCAGTTCCTTTTTTATTTATATTTTTACTATATATCCGTCCTTGCGCGGGTGACGCGCAGTTGGTTCGGCGGCGGGATAGCCGATGGCTATCGAGCCGACTCCGCGCAGGGTTTCGGGCAGATTCCACTCGCGCAGTAACTTTTTGCCCTCTTCGCTGTCGAATATCTCGCGCTCTCTATGAACCCAGACCGAGCCCAAATCGCAGGCGTGAGCGGCGAGCATCAGATTTTCGAGCACGCAGCTGCCGTCCTCAACAAACGTGTTTGCGCTCGGATCCGCGAGCACGAGAACAACGGTCGGCGCGCCGTAATACGGGTCTTTGTCGACGCCCATTATCGCGGCGTTGAGCTTCGAGAGCTTTTCGCGGTACTTTTTATCGGACACCGCGATTATAACAGGCGACTGGCGGTTCATGCCCGTCGGCGCATAAGTGCCCGCTTCGAGGACTGCGTCGAGCAGATCTTCCGATATAGAATCAGGCTTGAAGCTGCGCGTGCTGCGGCGGGTTTTTATCATCTCAAGAAAATCTCCGTTCATGTTTTTTCCTCCCAAAAAAAGCTTTCAGGACAGCGTATCAAATTGATACCGCCGCCCTGAAAGCACCTCTATTCATATCTCCTATACTTTCTTTATTCTGACATCCAAATATAGCCAAATTGTGTTCAAATTGTGAACATTTTTTGATTTCAGATAAATTTAAGGAAATATTTATTTATTTTGTCTACTTTAGCTTACTTTTTCTTGGCTTTGGGCAGTATCACGCAAACAAGAATGACGCACACGGCGGCAACTGCCGCGATGATTATCCACTTCGTGTTCGAGGTGTTCTGACCCGTTACTGGAACCATTTCTTCTGCAAAAGCGGTTATTGCCGCCGCAGCGACGCTTATCGCCATCAGAACCGCCAGAACTATGGCGACCACTCTTGTCCATATTCCTCTCTTCTGCATTTTTATCATCCTTTCGTTCGGGCGTTATTTTACGCCGAGAATTTTTTCGATTGATTCGCCGAGCTTTTCGCCGAGAGCCGAGGAGTGATTTTCGTCCTTGCCGCAGGCGGTTATATATGCCTTGAGCTTCGGCTCGGTGCCGGACGGGCGGACTATGACGCTGTTGCCATCGGGCAGCTTATATGCGAGAACATTTGACTTCGGCAGGTCTATCTCGCTTATTTTACCGCTCATTATATCAACGCGCTCGGACTTTTTGTAGTCGGCAGTCTCAATAACTTTCATGCCCGCTATCTCTTCGGGCGCGTGCTCTCTGAGCGAGGTCATGATAGAGCCCATCTTCTCCATTCCGCTCTCGCCCTCAAAAGTGAAGTTGAGAAGAATGTTCTTGTAGTAGCCGTATTTTTCATATATCTCGGTCATCTTCTGGGCGAGGGTCTTGCCCTGAGATTTATAATATGCCGCCATCTCGCAGACGAGCAGGGACGCGACTACCGCATCCTTGTCTCTCGCGTGCAGACCGGAAAGATAACCGTAGCTCTCTTCCATGCCGAGGATGAATCTGTCGCCCTCGTTTTTCTTTTCGAGATCAGTTGCGAATTCGCCGATATATTTGAATCCCGTCAGCACATCGTGTATCGCGCAGCCGTAGCTCTCCGCGACGCGGTCAACGAGCGAAGTCGTTACAAACGACTTTACTATAACGGGGTCTTTGGGCAGAGTGCCGGCTTCTTTCATCGAAGAGAGAATATACTCGGTCAGCAGAACGCCGACTTCGTTGCCGCTCATGAGCCTGTAATCGTTTCCGGTGTTGACGGCGATGCCGACGCGGTCGCAGTCGGGGTCGGTCGCGAGAAGCAGATCGACATTCTTGCCCTCGGCGAGCTTCAGAGCCTCTTCAAAAGCCTGACGAATCTCGGGGTTCGGATAGGGGCAGGTCGGGAAGTGACCGTCCGGCTTCTCCTGAGAGGGGACTACCGTAACATCGTCGAAGCCCGCGCGCCTGAGTACCTCGCGGACAGGCTTGTTGCCCGTGCCGTTGAGGGGAGTGTAAATCAGCTTGAGCTTGCCCTTTGAGACGGCGTCGGGATTGACTCTGCGCGAGAGGACGCACTCATAGAATGCCTCGTTCACGCTGCTGTCAATAAACTCAATCTTTCCGCTCTTTATGCCCTCGTCGAAGTCCATGGTGCGGACATCGTCGAAGATATCAACTTTTCTTATGCACTCATATGTGGCGTTCGCCTCAGCGTCGGTCATCTGATAGCCCTCGTGCGAATAGCACTTGTAGCCGTTGTACTTCGCGGGGTTGTGGCTCGCGGTGATTATTATGCCGGAGCTGCAATGAAGCTTTCTTACAGCGAAAGAGAGCATCGGGGTCGGAACCAATTCGGGATAAATATATACTTTTATTCCGTTTGCGGCGAGTACGCCTGCCGCGCCCTTTGCGAAAACATCAGAGTTGATTCTCGAGTCGTGCGCTATCGCGACGGACGGGGAATCATACTTCGCGTTGAGATAATCCGCCAGACCCTGGGTCGCCTGGTTGACGGTGAAAACATTCATTCTGTTTGTGCCCGCGCCGAGAACTCCGCGCAGACCGCCCGTGCCGAATTCGAGCGCACGGTAAAATCTATCCGATATCTCATCTTCTTTGCCTTCAATGGCGGAAAGTTCGTCATGAAGTTCAGCATTGCCCTCGGTCTTTTTCAGCCAGAGGTCATAGAGATCTTTGATTTCCTGTTTCATTGTTCTGCTCCTTTCGAAAGCCGGTGGCATCGGCTTACTCATATAATATTATAATACCTTTATATCTTTTCATCAACCACTATTTGAGCAAATTTACCATTTGTTTATTTTATCCGGCACATAAATTTATAGTCTTGCCGTCTGTCTTTTATGCGTCATGTGTGGTATAATTAACGGCAGTATTAATAAAGCCATGTAAAAAATGTTTTTAGCGTTCAATCGGAGATAATACTATGGAGAAAGAAACAAACAGCTTTTCGCAGGGACTGCGCGACGGAATGCCTATATGCTTAGGCTATCTGTCGGTCGCCTTTGCGTTTGGAATATTCACGGTCAGCCACGGACTCACGGCGTGGGAAGCCGTAATGATCTCGATGACAAATG
The DNA here is from genome assembly GCA_003514385.1 of Oscillospiraceae bacterium. GTDB lineage: Bacteria > Bacillota > Clostridia > Oscillospirales > Acutalibacteraceae > CAG-177. The sequence continues at coordinate 45,938 of DOQR01000001.1, forward strand.
TCACATCCGCCGGGCAGTTGGCGGCGGTGCCGATAATCGCGGGCGGCGGATCGCTGTTTGAGCTGGCGCTGACGCAGTTTGTTATCAATATGCGCTATTCGCTCATGTCCGTCTCGCTCTCGCAGAAGCTCGGAAAGAGCGTAAGACTGATTGACAGATTTTTAATATCGTTTGTCAATACAGATGAAGTTTTCGCGGTCGCTATCTCAAAGGGCGAGCCGCTCGGCAGAAAATATCTCTATGGATTGACCCTGACTCCCTATCTCGGCTGGAGCCTCGGCACTCTTTTGGGTGCTGTCGCCGGAAATATCCTGCCCGCGATGCTCGTCTCCGCCCTCGGAATCGCGATATATGGAATGTTTATAGCGATAATAGTTCCGCCCGCGAAAAAGAGCCTGCCGACTCTGCTCTGCATCTTGACCGCAATCGCTCTGAGCTGCGCGTTTAAATTTGTGCCCGTGCTCTCAAAAGTGCCGAGCGGATTCGCTATAATTATCTGCGCCGTTGCGGCGAGCGTGCTGTTTGCGCTTGTGGCTCCGATAAAAGAGGAGCAGACAGAGGAGGTGAGCGCCGATGAATAACTATATTCAGTTTTTCTCGGGTCTTGCCGTCATGGCGGGAGTTACATATCTCGTCAGGATGCTCCCGCTCGTCTTGGTCAAGAAAAAAATAGAAAATAGATTCATAAATTCTTTTCTCTATTATGTCCCGTATGCGGTGCTCGCCGTTATGACGGTTCCCGCGATATTTTCATCCACAGCGAGTCTCCCGAGCGCGATAGCGGGCTTTGTCGTAGCTTTGATTCTCGCATATTTCGAGCGCGGTCTGCTGACCGTTGCCGCCGCGTCCTGCGCCTCCGTGTTCATAGCGGAGCTGATAATTAAATTCATTCACTGAGGTAATATAAAATGGTACTGCGCGAAGTTTCTAAAATAGATGTAGATTATGTAAAAAAGCTATATAAAGAAGCTTTTCCGATAAGAGAGAGAATGCCTTTTTCGAGACTCCTAAAATTACAAAAAAATAATATAATAAAAATGTTCGCCGCATATGAAAACGGCGAGCCCTGCGCGCTCGCGATAACCTGCACGGGCAGCAAATCGGTGCTTTTGATGTATCTCGCCGTTGACGGCAGTAAGCGCGGTCAGGGACTGGGTTCAAAAATCATTCCCGCTCTGTGTGAGATTTTCCCGCGCCGCAATCTCCTGCTTGAAATAGAGAAGCCGGACGAAAACAAGCCGATGACCGTTCGCAGAAAAGAATTTTATTTTCGCTGCGGACTGCGCGAGACGGGGACGGAGATATCTCTCGCCGGAGTTCCGATGGAAGTTCTCATAAAAGGCGACGGTGAGTTCGACAAATACGAATATCTCGATATCTACCGCAAACACTTCGGAAGAAAAATGGCGAAGCTGCTGCTGAAAATCAAATAAATTAAGCCGGAAGATTTTTCTTCCGGCTTAATTTTATATATTTATTGTTTCTTCAATCTGCTCCGCTTCAATCTTCGGTTCTTCGATTTCAATCGTCTTTTTCTTTTTGCTGTTAAACACGCCGTCAAGCTTTTTGCACAGTGCGTTTACTCTTATCAGCCTGAAAAGCTGTATTCTCAGAAGATCTATTACTATACATATTATAAATACAGCGAGCGAAATGCCTATTATGCCGAGTATGATAATCACCGGGTTCTCTTTGTTGAGAAAGTCCGCAATGCCGCCTATCACATAGTCAAAAACAAACGGATTAGTGTGTATAAGATAAACTCCGAGCGCGGCGGGCGTTATAAAGTTTATGAACTTTTCGCCTTTTTCTCCGAAACTGAGTTTTGAGAAGAAAATAAAAAGAAAAACTGCGCAGAGGATAATAAACGGTGAAGTATATTGAAGATAATTCACATTGACTTTCAAGAAGTTCTTCATTACAAATTTAAAATAAAAACTGAAGAAGAAACTTCCGGCGGCGCAGAAAACATATAAAAGCAATGCTATATGCTTCTTCATTTTTTCGCCGACGCGGTATTTTTTCATATATGCGCCGAGCAGATACATTATTGCAAGCCACAGCGCGCTGTAGCCGTTATTGAGCTTGAATGAATCTTCCCTTATTAAATAAGCAAGAGAGGACAACACAAAAATGCAGCCGAGCACTGTTTTGAATATAAATTTATCCGCTTTCTCAGCAAAAGAATTTAGCGCCGGGATAAACAGATACATAAAGAAATAAGACGTCATGTACCAATATTTTCCAGACACTATCGGTAAAAATGAAAATACAATGTTCTTCGCGCTGAAAAGCTCCAAATGAGTCGGTATCATTATCGCGGAAATAACAACACTGTAAAACAGAATTTCAAACCACAATTCTATTATGCGCGAAATTCTAAGCTTCTTTCCATACATCAGATAGCCCGTTGTTATTGCATAACAGTTCACGGCGCAGAAGTTCATGTTCTGCAAAAAATATGCGCCGAAAAAACGGGCGCCCACAACATTATAGACTACTCCTCCTCTGCCTATAATATGGAGCACCACTATCATGAACATTGAGAAAAGCTTGAAAAGATTTATGCCGCTGTTGATCTTTTTCATTTGTTATTCCTTATTCAGATATTTGAAAGACTGTCAACATACTCTGTTCGCTTGAGCAGCGTTGACGACGATATCTGTGAAATATAGACGTGCGTTTTTCCGTCTCTGCCGATGCAGACTATAAACGATTTCGGAAGATCAGTGCATACATTCGTGACGCAGCCGTCCTTTTCGGCCTTCGCGAGATAGTCGCGTGTGGCCTTTGAAACAGTCGAAGTGTCGAGGTCAAATATCCCGACTATCTCGTCCATACTCACGACCTTGTCCTGACCGAGATGAAGATACATCAGTCTCCCTCCTCATATTTCATTTATACTGCCGTCCGTCATTTCAAATGCCTTGCCTTTTTGAAGCCGCAGCAGCTGGGACGGATCGCAGCAGGTTATGAAAACCTGTCTTTTTCCGAGGCGTTCGAGCAGCAGTTCCTGACGCCCGTCGTCAAGCTCGCTCATAACATCATCGAGCAGGATTATCGGGCTTTCGTCCGTGATTTTTTCGAGTATATCCGCTTCGGCTAATTTTAATGAGAGGGCACAGGATCTCTGCTGACCCTGCGAGCCGTAGATGCGGGCGTTTCTGTTGTTTATAAAAAATGAAAGATCGTCTTTGTGCGGGCCGGTGCCTGTAAACTGGCGTCGGATATCGGTCTCGCGGCTTTTTTCGAGCTCATCGAGCATAGTCTGCGCCGCTGTCTGCTCGTCGAAATCTGTAGCTTTGCAGAATGTATCATATTTTACCGTCAGCTTTTCGCGCCCGGCGGTTATTCCGGAATAGTTTTCTGCCGCCTGCTTTTTTATCATGTCGAGATATTCAAAGCGATAGCGAAGTATTTTCGCTCCGAGAGCGGACAGCTGCGCGTCCCATGAGAAAAACATATCGGAGCTGATATTCCCGCTCGCCGCCGCCTGACGCAACAGCGCGTTGCGCTCGGAGAGAGTTTTGATATATTTTGAAAGTATTCCTGCATAGTTTGGTTTGACAAGGCTTATAGCTATGTCTATAAACTTTCTGCGCTCGCCGGGTCCGTCCTGGACTATAGACAGCGTTGCCGGAGAAAACAGCACAGCAGGGAATTCGCCGATAAGTCTGCGCGGAGTGTCTTTATGAACGCCGTTTATCCACACATTCTTTTTATCCGTCAGTTCGAGCCGAGCCGTCTGATCTCTGTCAAATGCAAAAAAGCTTATATCGAGCATACTGCGCTCGCAGTTCTCGCGTATAAGCTGGGAATTTTTCCTTGTCCTGAAGCTGTGGCAGCCGGTAAAGAGCCAGATGCTCTCAATGAGATTCGTCTTGCCCTGTCCGTTTTCGCCGAAAACTATATTTATAGACCTGTCCGGCGAAATTACTGCATTTTCAAGATTGCGGAAATCTTTTGCATTGTGCTGTGTTACATACATATCAGATAACTTTGTATATTTTGTGTTCAAATTCAGCCGTATCTCCCGGACGGAGCTTTTTGCCGCGCGAAGTGCAGACTTCGCCGTTGACTTTTACTTCTCCGTCCTGGATAACGAACTTTGCGTGTCCGCCGGTCACAACTGCATCGCAGAGCTTCAGAAAAGCGTCGAGGCGGATAAACTCGGTGTCTATCTTTTTCTCCGTGACCGGTTTCTCTTTTATTCTGACTTTGAGTTTTTTAACCATTTCTATCCTTCTCACTCAGTCTTTATTCTAACGGGCAGCACGAGGAACAGGAAGCTGTCACCCTCGGGCGGAAGGATTATTATCGGCGAGACGGGGCCGTTGAGCTTGAAATTGACTTCGTCTGTATCCGCAACGCGCAGAGCGTCGGTCAGATACTTATTATTGAAACCTATTTCAACATCGTCGCCGTCTATCTCGGCCGAAACGCTGTCGCTCGCAGTACCGAGCGAGGTGACGCTCGAAAGTCTTATCATATTGTCGGCGAAAACGCACTTGATGGGGCTCTTGTACTTCTCGCTGATAATGAGCGAAGCGCGATCGATTGAATTTATCATGTCGCGGGTGTTGACTCTGACTCTTGTTGTGCATTTGGGCGGGATAGCGGATTCATAATTTAAGAATTCGCCCTCAAGAAGTCTCGAAACGACGCTATAAGAGCCGATTTCAAAGACAATATGTCTCTTGCCGACTCCGAGCGAGATAGTTCCGTCATCGTCGTTCATCAATTTCATTATTTCAGAAAGCGTCTTCGCGGGGACAATAAATGAGATATCATCGCCGGAATAATCTATATTCTCTTTTCTGACGGCGAGTCTGAATCCGTCGATTGCAATGAGCTTCAGTATATTGCCGCTGATATCAAACTTGACGCCTGTGTGAACAACCTTGCTGTCATTGACTGCGACGGCAAATATAGTCTGCCTGACCATATCTTTTAAAACACCCTGATTGATAACAATAGGATATCCGCCGGAGACTGACGGGAGCTCGGGATATTCCTCAGCGCTCATGCCGATAAGCGAATATTTTGCGTTGCCGCTGACGATGCTTGCAAGAAGTCTCGCATCGGACTCAAAGCGCACGCTCTCGCCGGGGAGCTTGCGCAGAATGTCGCAGAGAATGCGGGCGTTGATAATTATCGAGCCCTCTTCTTCGACTGTCGCCTTTATTGCGGTATTTATGCCGAGTTCAAGGTCATAGCCCGTGAGAATAAGCTGACCGCTGACTGCTTTTATGAGAATACCTTCTACTGCGGGTATCGACGTTTTGGTCGATACTGCTCTCTGCACGTTGAGGCAAGCCTCGGAGAGTTCCGCCGTGCCGCAAACAAATTTCATGAAAGATCCTCCCTGTCTGTGAATAAATAAATATTATATTTAGTAGTAGTAGTAGAGGGTGTTGAAAGTGAGGAAAAATGCCTCTGTCCCTTTACTGTCAATGAAACCGAGATTTTGAGTTTTCCACATTTGATGAGGAAAGATTTTACTTTTCCACACCCTTAAAAACATCGATGTGGAAAATGTGGAAAAACGGTATGTGGAAAACTAAAAGAATGTGGAAAACTTTTCTTTTTATTAAAGCTCTTTTCTGCCTTCGATAGCCTTTGTGAGAGTGAAGTTATCGGCATATTCAAGATCCGCGCCGACGGGGATTCCGTAAGCGAGGCGCGATACTTTTACTCCGAGCGGCTTTACAAGCCTTGAGATAAACAGAGCTGTGACATCGCCCTCGGCTGTAGGATTGGTCGCCATGATGAGCTCTTTTACTTCGCCGTCGCCAAGTCTGTTGACAAGCTCTTTTATGCAGAGATCGTCCGGACCGACTCCGTTCATCGGGGATATCAGCCCATGGAGAACGTGATATACTCCGCCGAACTCGTGCGTGCGCTCGATAGCCATGACTGCTTTCGGGTCTTCGACAACGCAGATAACGCTCTTGTCCCTCGACGGGCTCTTGCATATCGGGCAGAGCTCCGCGTCGGTTAAGTCGCAGCATATTGGGCAGCGGTGAATTTTTGTCTTCGCCTCAACTATCGTGTCGGCAAATTCTTTTGCTTGCTCGTCCGTCATCGAAAGAATATGATATGCGAGCCTCTGGGCGTTTTTCCTGCCGATTCCCGGCAGGCGCTCAAATTGCTCTATCAATCTCGCGAGCGGAGCGGCATTATTCTGTGCCATATCAGAAAAGTCCGGGGATGGAAAGTCCGCCCTTGGCGCGCTCCATGCCCTGCTCCATAGCGTCGTTAGCCTTGCGCACGCTCTCGTTGAAAGCGGCGATTATCAGATCCTCAAGCATCTCCGGCTCTTCGGGGTCGATTATCTCGGGAGCCATCTTGATGGAAACAGCCTCATGGCGTCCGTTGACGGTCACTTCGACCGCTCCTCCGCCTGCGCTCGCGGTGAACTCGGTCTCTTCGACCTCCTGCTGGACGCGGGCCATCTCCTCCTGCATCTCCTGGATTTTCTTCATCATATTTGCACTGCCGCCCTGCTGGGCGCCGGGGATTCTTGCTTTCATGATTATTTCTCCTTACTTCAATTGTTTTTGAAATCGTTTATTTTTTTTATAAGCCCTTCGAGCGGGTCTTTGCCGCTATGCTGTTCGGGGGCTTTATAAAGACCTATTTTATACCGTTTGCCGGTGACTGCGAAAATCGCTTTCATTAAGAGCACTGCATGGGTGTCCTGCTTGATGAAAGACGAGAGCGCGGGATTCTCACTTTTTATAAGAATAAAGTTGTCGCGCTCATATCCGCTCGCGCCGTTGAGTATTCCGTGGAGCGGCGCATCGACTTTCTGAAGCTCGTCCATGACCTCTGCCCAGCGGGAGAACTGAACTGTCTCGCCGTTCGTGCCCTCGGGTGATGGTGCGGGAGCGTGATGTTCAATAGGAGCTTCCGTTTTCGGCTCGTGAGCCTTTTCTTTTATATCAGCTTTCTGCGGCTCGGGAGCTTTTTTCATTTCTTCCGCTTTTGTCTGCTGATGAGGCTCGGGAACGGCTGTTTTTATTTGTTCGGGAGCTTTCGGTTTATTTTCAACGGGCACAGCACTGCTTGCCGCCGTGAAATTGCCGGAAGCCAATTTCGCTTCGAGCGCGGATATTCTTCTGAGCAGAGCGTCGTTTTCCGAATCGAGCGACTCGGAGCAGAGCTTCACGAACGCCATTTCGAAAGGTATTCTCTTGTTAGACGAGCGCTTTATCTGCGAGAATGTGTCTTCGATAATATTTAAATCATAGAGAAGCTCTTCGAGCGGCAGTTTTTCCGCGAGAGCTTTCAGAGATTTCAGTTCATCGTCTGTAGCTATCAGAATGCTGTCCGCATTTTTGACCGTTTTGACTATCATCAGGTCGCGCAGATGGAACATGAACTCGGAGCAGAGACGCTCCATATCGCAGGAGTTCATGTGCAGTTCATTGATTATTCCGAGAGCGGAAGCGCAGTCCTTTTTAATTATACATTCGGACAGGCGCATCAGATAGTCGCGCCCTGCGAGTCCCGCGCTCTTTGTAACGACTTCGCTCGTTATATGTTCGTCAACTGCACAGCATCTGTCTAGCAGCGAGAGCGCGTCTCGCAGCGCTCCGTCGGCAACTTTTGCTATCAGCGCGGCGGCGTCTTCGTCGAGAGTGATATTCTCATGCTCGGCGACATATTGAAGTCTCGCGCAGATATCCTCGGGCGTTATTCTTTTGAAATCAAATCTCTGGCAGCGTGAAAGAATAGTCGCGGGGAGCTTGTGTACTTCTGTAGTAGCGAGGATAAATATAACATGCTCCGGCGGCTCTTCGAGAATTTTCAGAAGAGCGTTGAACGCGCCGGTCGAGAGCATATGCACCTCGTCTATAATATAGACTCTGTACTTTGCTTTGACAGGCGTGAAATTCGCTTCGTCGCGAAGATCGCGGATATTGTCAACGCCGTTGTTTGAAGCGGCGTCTATTTCAATAACATCAAGCACCGAGCCGTTGTCGATGCCGCGGCATATCTCGCACTCGTTGCAGGGGTCGCCGTCATGCGGCGAGAGGCAGTTGACCGCCTTTGAAAGAATCTTCGCGCAGGTGGTCTTGCCCGTTCCGCGCGAGCCGGTGAACAGATAGGCGTGGGCGACCCTGCCGCTGACGAGCTCATTCTTGAGCGTCGCGGTTATATGGGGCTGACCGTAGACCTCTTCAAAAGTCTGCGGACGCCATTTTCTGTAGAGCACGCGGTACATAACAGACCGTCCTTTTAAGATACTTTTTGATAAAGCAAAAACGAGCCTTTATCTTGGTCATGCGGCGGGCAGGCGGACTGTGGCGCACAGTGCAGACCGCTTAATGCTGCTCGGTTCCCCGCCTGACATGGTTCACGGCGCCCCGCCGCACAGGACCCGCCACGCCACATGACCAAAACAAAGCCTCGCTTAAGATGCTTATCAGGTTACTAAGATATTATAATATATATTTGAATCAATTACAAGTGCTATATACTATAATAATATGCAAAATTTTTTGTTTCCGGGGTTGTGTAATTTATCTTGAAAATTAAACAGCGAAGATTTGCTTTTTTAAAAGCTTGATTTATAAACAGATAATTACATCTCCCGGCAATATTCCGCCGATTTGTTTTATAAGCAATGTTTTCTGCTTTTCATGGGTAAACAAGTATGATATAATAAAAATATGTATAAGAAAGGAAGTCTTATCATGACAAAGCTCAAGAAATTCGGCGGAAAATACAAAGACGAGACCGTTGAGAGAATAGCGCGGTACTTCGGATTCAGCGCGGGTCTGCATTTCGGCACGGACAAGCCCGACGAGAGCCGAATGAAAGCGGCGAAAAAGACGCTCAAAGAGTGGACCCACGGAAACGGCGAATTATTTGTGATAGTTGACGAAAAAGATACAGTCGGTTTTGTCCATATAAATTACCGCACGGGCAACACCGCGTGGATAGAAGATATCTATGTTGACGAAACAAGACGCGGACAGGGGATCGCCACGCGCGTTATAGGTCTTGCGGAAGATAAGATAAAATTCCACAGAGGCTATACTTCGATCTGCCTCGAAGCTTCGCCCGATAACAAAGCTGCGCTCGCGCTCTATCATAAGCTCGGCTATATCACGCTCGGCATGATAACCGTGCGCAAAGAGATATATAAAAACGACAAAAAGAACGAAACCGAGCTTTTCGGACTGACTTATAAATACTGAGGTGCAGCATGGAATACAAATTCAATCATTTTAACTTCAATGTAAAAAATCTCGACGAGAGCATAAAATTCTATAACGAAGCTCTCGGACTCAAAGAGATTCGCCGCAAAGAAGCGTCGGACGGCTCTTTTACAATAGTTTTCATGGGCGACGGCAGCGGCACTTTTTCTCTTGAGCTCACCTGTCTCAAAGATCACCCGCAGGCATATGATTTGGGCGAATGTGAATTTCATCTCGCGCTGACTGCGGACGACTACGAGGCCTCGCTCAAAAAGCATAAAGAGATGGACTGCGTCTGCTATATAAACGAGGGTATGGGGATATATTTTATCGCCGACCCGGACGGCTATTGGATAGAGATAATCCCGAAGAGGTAAGCTATGACAAAAAAGCAAAAGGCCGCCCTCGCTGTGGCGGCGCTCGAAAAAGAATATCCGGATGCTCTGTGTTCGCTTGAAGAAAAAGAGCCTTACCGTCTGCTGATAGCAGTCAGACTTTCGGCTCAGTGTACCGACGCGCGGGTAAATTTAGTCACCCCTGTGCTCTTTGAGCGATTCCCGACGCTCGAGAGCCTCGCTTTTGCCGATGTTGCCGAGGTCGAGGAGATAGTCCACCCCTGCGGCTTTTTCCGCGCAAAGGCGAACGACATAGTTTCGATGAGCCGGATGCTCATTGAAAAATATGATTCCAAAGTGCCGGACACTATCGAAGAGCTTGTCAAGCTACCCGGAGTCGGCAGAAAGACCGCGAATTTAATAGTCGGCGATGTCTACGGCAAGCCCGCAGTCGTTGCGGACACGCATCTTATCAGAATAACAAATTTGCTGGGGCTCGTTGACACAAAAGACCCGGCAAAAGTAGAAAAAGAGCTGAAAGCTCTGCTCGATCCTAAAAAGAGCAACGATTTCTGCCACCGCTGCGTGCTTCACGGCAGGGCGGTGTGCATCGCACGCAGACCGAATTGTCCCGCCTGCGTGATGAACAGATTTTGCAGCTATTATTTAAAGCAGAAATGATATCAGCGCCGTCACCGCGGCTCCCGCGAGCGCGGAGCAGGCGAATTTCAGCGCGGAGATAATTTTTCTCTTTTTGAGCTTGCTTGCCGGAGGAATACCCGCGCTGTCTGCTATCAGACCTGCCCGCTCGCGCAGCGTGCCCTCGCTCGTTGCGGCGTATTCGGGTTTGACGAAAAACAGCACTTTTTCAAAATATTCGCATTTGGTCTGCGTTATCTCTATGACCTGACGGTTCACACCTTTTATCATTTTTTCTTGCCCTCCGAATGTCATGTGTTGATTATTTTTGACTTTTCGGGCGTGAAATATACCGACGGGCGGAGAAAAGCCGATTATACGAACTGTAATCACACTTTCGCGCGTGATATGTGGAAAACTATGTGAAAAATGTTGATAACTTCTTCAAAAACGCTTGAAAAACCTTGACAAGCTGATGTGGATAGATAAATCAAAGTCGAAAATATATACAATTTGTTATATTTTCTTTACTTCTGAATTTAAATATATTTCGCTTATATAACAAAAGGAGCGGATTTGAGTTGGATTGTGACAAAATTTTGCAGACGGACGGCGGAAGCATAATAACCGGGCTTCGCTGTTTCAGCCTGCCGCTGATACTCGACTGCGGTCAGGCGTTTCGCTGGAGCGAGAATGCGGACGGCAGCTGGAGCGGAGTGGCGATGAACCGCGAGCTCAGACTAAAGCAGGACGGAGATAGATTATTTTTTGAAAACACGACGCCCGACGAAATAAAAAACATATGGATAAAATATTTTGACCTCGGCCGCGACTACACCGCGATATGCGAGCGCCTGAGCGCGGACGAAAATCTCAAAACAGCGTGCTCGGAATATCCGGGGATAAGAATATTAAAGCAAGACGAGTGGGAGACGCTCTGCTCGTTTATTATCTCTCAGAATAATAATATACCGCGAATAAAGGGTATAATCGGCAGGCTCTGCGAAAACTTCGGAGATAAGCTCCCCGGCGGGGGATATTCGTTCCCGTCCGCCGAAAAATTGGCTTCTCTCGAATTAGATGATCTCGCTCCGCTGAGAGCGGGATTTAGAAATAAATATATAATCGACGCCGCGCGCAAAGTAGCGGGCGGTGAAGTAAATCTTTCCGCGCTCAGAAGTGCTTCAGACGATGAAGTGCGCGAAAGCCTTTTGAAAATAAAAGGCGTCGGCGCGAAAGTTGCGGAGTGTACCTTATTATTCGGCTTCGGGCGCGTTGATGCGTTCCCGATAGATGTCTGGGTGCGCCGCGTTGTCGGCGAGCTATACCCGAACGGTCTGCCCGAGTGTATGGATGGAGTGCGCGGAATAGCGCAGCAGTATCTGTTCCATTGGCGCAGACACCTTGAGGAGGACGAGAAGAAAAATGCAGGCTGATATTCTCTCCGCCGAGGAGATAAAAAAATATCTCACAAAAGAGCGAAAAAATAATATCGCCGTCTTTGACACGGTGGATTCAACGAACACTATCCTAAAAAATTGGTGCGCCGAGGGAAAGGCCCGACCCGGCGACTGCGTGACAGCCGACTGCCAGACGAAAGGGCGCGGCAGGCGCGGCAAGCGATTTGAATCGGACAAAGGAGTAGGAATTTATCTCTCTTTTTTGCTCGGCACCGGCGACGCGACACCGGATGAGATAAGCGAGATAACCGCGTGGGGTGCGGTTGCGGTGCGCCGCGCGATAGAAAAAGTCTGCCATGCGGGAAGCAAAATAAAATGGGTCAATGATATAGTTTGCGGCAGGATGAAAATATGCGGCATACTCACAGAGATGACTGCGGCGGGTCCCGTGATGGGGATCGGCATAAATGTGAATCAAAGCGAAGACGGCTTTCCGCCCGAGCTTCGTAATATCGCTTCGTCGCTTAGAATAATATGCAAAAGAGAATTTTGCAGGGCGCAGATAATTGCCGCCGTTATCGAAGAGCTCGATTTGATAAACGCGGGATTTCCCGAAAAAAGAGAGGAATATCTAAAAGAATACCGCGAGAACTGCGCCGTTATCGGCGAGGAGATAAGTATCGAGCGCGGCGAAGAAATTAAAAAAGGACGCGCTGTTGAAATCGCCGAAAATTTCGGGCTTGAAGTCATTTTCGAAAACGGAGAGCGCGAAGTAATAACCGGCGGCGAAGTGAGCGTAAAAGGATTTTACCCGGCAAATAATATCGGGAGAGAATAAATTGACGGAGGGTACAAAATGAACAAACACAGAAAAGGGCTCTATATTATTTCAGGACTTTTCTATCTTTTCTTCTCGGGCGCGCTCGCGCTTTATCCGACCAAGATGACGGTCGGCGCTACAATTTCGATGATAGCGGGCGCGGTTCTGACGCTCGCGGCGGCAGTTTCTTCATTTATACTTGCGGCGCAGTCCGGCAAGAATCCGAAGGATTCCGCAGTCCGCACTGTTGTTATGCCGATATGCTTCGTCGGCTTCGCGGTAATTCTCGCGGCGGATATCATAAACACCGCCGTGCATTTTGAAACGGCGTTCGACGCAGTCAGAATCATAGCAGAACTGATAGGCGCGGCGGGACACATTGCCGCAGCTGTTATCATGTTCAAAAATAACATGGTATTCATCAGAAGAAATAAAATTGCATATGCCGTGTTCGCCGCGATGACGGGAAATCCCGCTTCTATATTTGTCTCCGGTGCGTTCGCGCGCGAAAGAGCGGACGGTGAATGTAAAAAGCTCCGCAAGGTGGGTGTTATCGAGCTTATCGTCGGCGCGGTAATTATCGTTGCGGCGTACATAATAACCAATCTCACCCTGCCGAGCGACACGTTCCGCGCTGTGACCGACTGGCTGTTCCTCTGCCTGACTCTCGTTACCGACATGGGTTTTGCACTTATCGCCGTCTCGACCCCGAAAGATAAAAAGAAAAAGGCGAAGAAAAAATGAACAGACGAAATATACTTCTCTATACCCTCGCGGGCGTGTTTTCTGTTATCGGCGCGCTGACAAACGGCATCTCGCCGTTTTTAGCCGGCAGCCCGGCGGCGGAAAAAATCGTCTCGCTGTGTTTGGCGATCATATTAATACTCATAGGCGTTTCGGCGATAACCGCATCGTCGCGAATCAAGAAGAGCGGGAATGCAGACTTACGCCTGACGGAAAAAATAATGCCCGCTTTGCTCTGCGTTATGTCGATATTTATATTAGTGGATGCGGCGGTGTGCATACCGAATTTCAACGGGCGCACGAGCGGAGTGCGCATAGCGGGGGATATAATAAATGCAATCGGCTTTGCGTCCTGCGGCATCCTGATGCTCAAAAACGGCAGGAGCGAAAAGAACACGGTGCTGTATATTATTCTCTCTGTACTCTCCGGCAGCATCTCGCCGATAATGATAACCGCGGCGTGGCTGGCGCTCCCGTATGACCCCGACCGCGAACGCTCGCGCAGAAAAGCGCGAAACGGACTGATAATAGCATTCTTCGTCGTTCTCGTGACATATGCGGCGGTCTATATCGCGCTCGGACAGGAGATGGCGCAGAACATCGGACTTTCGGAGCTATATATAAAAGTAATGTCGGCGCTGTTCGTCGCGGTTATCGCCGTGTTCGCGTTTATCCCCTCGTCGAAATACAAATGTAGAGACAGCGCGGAAAAATAAAATATTTATTCAGCTTCATTTCGGCAGATACGCCGGGATGAAGCTGTTTTTTATTTCGGGATATTGCGGAGTGTATAGATTTTTATGCACCGACGCCGCGAGCGGGACAAAATTTTTTGAAATATCTATTACCGATAGTTTATAGGGACAGCCGCAAGGGCTGTCCCTACGAGTTGCAAAAGACAAGAATCACTGCTAAATTCGCGGGCTGATGATATCTGCCCCTACTGCACAATTTTAAGCGAAGCGAAACTCCGCTCTTGACAAATCACGCTTTTGAGACTAAAATTGAAAACGATTCTCAAATTCAGTTTGCGGCGGAATATTTCTTTTCTTTTCTGCCGAAGCTCAAAGAGGTGCTTTTTATGGGTTACAACACAAAGCAGGGCGAATTGATTACATCTCTGCTTAAAAGTAGCGGCGGTAGGCATCTGACCGCCGAGGATATATCGCATATTCTGGGCGAGCGCGGCTGCCCGGTCGGCAAAGCTACGGTCTATCGCCATCTTGAAAAGATGCTGCGCGAGGGTAGCGTGCGCAAGTTCGTGCTCCACGACGGGGAGAGCGCGTGCTATCAGTATGTCGGCGACAGCGCGGACTGCTGCAATCACTATCATCTCAAATGCTCCGAGTGCGGGAAGCTGCTCCATGTCGAGTGCAGCTTTCTCGACAAGGTCGCGGAGCATATCTTTGAGCACCACGGGTTCACCCTCAGCGCGGAGAATACCGTGCTCTACGGAGTCTGCGCCGAGTGCGCCGAAAGGAAAAAGAATGAAAACTAAGTTTTTGCGCGCGGCGGCGGTCATACTCTGCGCGGCGATGGTATTTTCGCTTGCCGCCTGCTCCTCCGGAAAAATTGAATCGAAGAGCGATAAGCTCCGCGTTGTATGCACGCTGTTCGTGCCGTATGATTTCGTGCGCGAAATAGCCGGAGACAGAGTAGATTTGACTTTGCTGCTCCCGCCCGGAATGGAGAGCCACTCATACGATCCGACTCCCGCCGATATGAAAGCGGTCAACAATGCGGATTTGTTGATCCGCGTCGGCGAAAATATGGAGACCTGGTCGGCGAAGCTCTTTGACAAATCGACGGGAGCGGGCGAGTATCTCGATATCGCTTCAGAAATGGGTCTGCGCCTTGCCGCGCATGAGCATGAGCATGAACACGGCCACGAGGACGAGCATGAACATGAGCACGAATATGAAGAGGGTTTTGTCGATGCGCATATCTGGACGGACCCGGTCTATGCTCAGGGCATGGTGAAGGTCATAACCGACGCGCTCTGCCGGCTCGACGGCCGCAACGCCGAGTTCTATAAATCAAACAGCGAAAAGTATATCTCGAAGCTTCAGTCGCTTGATGCAGGATTCAAAGACGCAGTCAAAAACGGAAAGCGCGATATAATCGTATTCTCCGGCCGCTTCGCATTCCGCAATTTTACCGAGCGGTATTCGCTGAAATTCGTCAGCGCGCTCGACGCCTGCGCGGACAACTCCGAGCCGGGTGCCCGGACTGTAGCTAAGATAATAAACACTGTAAAAAACGGGAACATCCCGGTCATTTTCTATGAAGAGCTGGCCGAGCCGCGAACGGCGGAGATAATCTGCGGCGAGACGGGCTGTTCGATGCGGCTGTTCCACTCCTGCCACAATGTCAGCCGCGATGAATTTGAGTCCGGGGTCGGCTATCTCTCGCTGATGAACGACAATCTCCGAAATCTCAGGGAGGCACTTTCATGAACAAAAATATATTGCTTGCCTGCCGCGATGCTGTGATAGGCTACGACAATACTGTAGCGGTCAACGGCGTGAGCTTTGAGCTTGAGCGCGGAGACTATCTCTGCATAGTCGGCGAAAACGGCTCGGGCAAGAGCACTCTTCTAAAAGGTATTCTGGGGCTTATCCCGATGAGAGGCGGAAGCGTTGATTTCGCCGACGGGCTCAGGCGCACGGACATAGGCTATCTGCCGCAGCAGACCCAGGCTCAGCGCGACTTCCCCGCGACGGTGCGCGAGGTAGTGCTCTCCGGCTGTCTCAACGGCTCGAAAGGTCCGTTCTATTCCCGCGCCGACCGCAGCCTTGCTAACAAAAATATGGAAAAGCTCTCGATAACAAATATCGCGAACAGATCATACCGCGAGCTCTCCGGCGGTCAGCAGCAGAGGGTTCTGCTCGCGCGTGCGCTCTGCGCTGCAAAAGAGCTGCTTTTGCTCGACGAGCCGGTGACCGGGCTTGACCCGGTGGTGACTGCTGAGTTTTATCGCCTGATAAAAAAGCTCAATCGGGATTCGGGCATAGCCGTTATTATGGTCTCGCACGATATAGAGTGCGCCGTCGAGAACGCGAACAAGATTCTGCACCTCGGCTCGCGAGGAGTCGAATTTTTCGGCACGACCGAGGATTATTTAAAGAGCGACGCCGGACGGCGTTTTGCGGGGAGGGGGAGAAGCGATGTTTGAACTTATCGCCGAGATGCTTTCTTATTCATTCATGCGCCGCGCTCTGATAGCGGGTCTGCTCGTGGCTCTCTGTTCCGCGCTGCTCGGAGTGACTCTCGTATTAAAGCGCTATTCGATGATAGGCGACGGGCTTTCCCATGTCGGCTTCGGCGCGGCGTGCGTGGCTATGGCTCTGAATGTCGCTCCGCTGAAAATCTCCGTGCCCGTAGTTGTAGTCGCCGCTTTCCTGCTCATGAGGATAAACGACAACGCGAAGATAAAGGGCGACGCCGCCATAGCGCTCATTTCGAGCACGGCTATAGCAGTCGGCGTCATTGCGGCATCTTTGACAACCGGACTCAACACCGATGTGTCGGGCTATATGTTCGGCTCGGTTCTGCTCATGGGCAAAAATGATATTATCGCCTGCGCCGCGATATCGGCGGCGGTGCTCGTGCTCTATGTCATATTCTATAACCGCATCTTTGCCGTAACTTTCGATGAGACTTTCGCCGCGGCGACCGGAACAAAGACGGGACTATATAATACTCTTATAGCTTTGCTCACTGCTGTCACTGTAGTTGTCGGCATGAGGATAATGGGCGCATTATTGATATCAAGTTTGATAATCTTCCCCGCGCTGACTTCGATGCGCGTGTGCAAGAGCTTCCGCGCGGTGACTGCCGTATCTGCGGCGGTGTCGTGCGTCTGCTTCTTCGCGGGGCTTGTTATCTCCTATGCATTCAACACCCCGGCGGGTGCGAGCGTAGTCGCGGCGAACGCCGTGTGCCTTATAGTCTTTGCCGCCGCGGGAGCGATAAAAAACAGGATATCGGCAAAAAAGTTTAAATAAAATGTGACTATTCCTTAAAAAAACATAAAAAACTTTTACTATGCTGTTTTTTGTGATATAATCATCGTGTGTTACCCATATTGGGGATATTACCCATGTTGAGTATTACGTCAAATAAATTCCTACGTCAAAAATCTACGGGAGGAAAAAATGCAGGACATAATCACAGTAAATCATCTGAGCAAGTCCTATGGCAGCCACCAGGTGCTCAACGATATCTCGTTCAGCTTCCAGCCCGGCCAGATCATAGCCCTGCTCGGTCCGAACGGCTCGGGCAAATCGTCTCTCATAAAGATTCTCACGGGTCTTATCCACGACTACTCCGGAGAGGTGCTCATAGACGGCGAAGTCCCCGGTCCCTCGACAAAGGCGAAGATAGCATATCTGCCCGAGAAGTCGTATCTCGCGGATTGGATGCGCGCCATCGACGCGATAAAATATATCGCGGACTTCTATCCGGACTTCGACCGCGACAAGGCGATGAGAATGCTCGACACATTCGGTCTCCAGCCCAAGCAGAAGATAAAGTCGATGTCAAAGGGTATGCAGGAGAAGCTCCAGCTCATTCTCGTCATGTGCCGCAACGCGAAGCTCTATATTTTCGATGAGCCTCTGAGCGGTGTCGACCCCGCCGCGCGCGACGGCATACTCGACATAATCATGAAGAATCACCCGAAGGATTCGACTATGCTCATCTCGACCCATCTTATCCACGATGTCGAGAGCATATTCGACCACGCCTTGATGATAGGTCAGGGCAAGATCCTGCTCAACTCGTCCGTTGACGATATATGCAGCAGCGGCAAGACGCTTGAGGATGTTTTCAAGGAGGTGTTCAAATATGCTTGGCAAATTGATTAAGAATGAGATCAAAATGAGCGCGCATACAATGATGAACATCTACATTGCCGCCGCGGTCACAATAGGCATCATGCTCATCGCCTATGCGATAGACATAAGCTGGCTCAGCGCCATGGCAACGATTGCGCTGTTCCTCATCGCGCTGATAGCTCTTATAATAACATTTGTCGGTGTTATCGCAAACTTCTATAAGACGCTCTACGGGCAGCAGGGCTATTTGAGCTTCACGCTCCCCGTGACGAGCGGGCAGCTCCTCGCGGCAAAGGCTATAGTCGCTTTCCTGTGGATGATAGTCAGCTACGCGGTGAGCATCGGCATAATGATCTGGATATACGACTACGTCACCTCGCTCATCGGCGAGAACAACCTCAACATGATAAAGACAGTTATCAGCATGTTCCGCTCGATGCCCGGCGCGAAAGCGATAAAGGGATATATTGTCCTGCTCGTGCTTGCGGTCTTTGTTCAGCTCGCGTTCCTTATCTCCGAGCTGTTCTTCTCCATAACTTTCGCGAACACCCGCATTATGCAGAAGCTCGGCGCGGCAGGCCCGATAGTCGTTTTCTTTGCGATATTCATTATCGCTCAGATCTGTAACTTCCTGCTGACGAACTATGTGCCCATCACCGTTTCGCCCGGAACCGACGGACTTGTGTTCTCGTTCGGCACGGCAATGTCTACAAAGGATCTTTCGTTCGGTGTGACGGGAGTTATCTTCCAGTTCCTGGTTTCAATCGGTCTGTTCTTCGGCACAGGATGGCTGATGAACCACAAGGTCAACATCAAATAAAAAATGTCCGGCGGCAGCGGATGGAGCTTCCAGACCGCTGCCGCTTTTTCTTAACCGAACGCGGGGTCGAGCTTGGCTCACCTGCGAAAAAACACAAAAAAGTAAAGTCAACGACTTTATAACCCCCGAGGAACAAGCCTCCAATAGCTGCGCCGCAGTGGTAGAAGCTGTCTGAGAACTGCGAGGGGACGGCGTACTTTGTACGCCGCCGCATAACCCTCTCAAAACATAGTCGCCTATCGCCCTTGGAGCGGGCGTTATGCTCCTTGTTTTTCGCCAACATCGCCTCGCTTCATCCGCCACCGGCGGCGCTTCGGCGACGTTGCCCGTACTGTTTGAGCGAAGCGAGTTTACGGGCGAATGTGCCGAGCTGCTTACTGAGCAGCACAAGCTATGTACTGCGGCGCGGCGTTCCGCGGGGTCTCGGGGCGAAGCCCTGAGTTTGCTTTTCTTTTGCAGGCGTTTTCTTTTTCAAATAAAAAGAAAATGCCGAAACGCTGTAAGAGATAAAGTATTTAGTTAAGGTAGGTAGCGAAGGTATTGGGTAAATTTTACGTTCTTAAATTCACGCCGACCTAAACAACACAAAATCCCCATATTTTTAATTTCGATAACTCCGCAGGCTTTCCTGCGTTATAATAAACTATTACAGATGAAAGAGGTGAACACCGTGGAACAGACTTCTACCGTTGCCGCCATAGCGACTCCCAACGCTGCGGGCGGAATAGGCATAGTTCGCATTTCCGGCGGCGACGCAATAGCCGTCGCGGATAAAGTCTTTTCGGCGGTCTCCGGGAAGCCGCTGAGCGAGGCGGCGGGATACTCCGCCCACTTCGGCACAGTCAGCCTCGACGGCAAGCCGATAGACGAGGCGATAGCCCTCGTTTTCCGCGCACCCAAAAGTTATACCGGCGAGGACACGGTCGAATTGTCCTGCCACGGCGGAGTGTATATAGTTCGTCAGGTTCTGCGCGCAGTGCTGAATGCGGGCGCTCAGCCCGCAGGTCCGGGCGAGTTCACAAAGCGGGCTTTCTTAAACGGACGCATTGACCTCGCAAAGGCGGAGAGCGTCATGTCGCTCATCTCAGCGCAGGGTGAACAGGCGGCGAGCGCCGCGTTCAATACCCTCGAGGGCAGGCTCAGCGGCAGGATAGAATCAGTCGCCCACAGCATAATAAATGTCTGCGCGCATCTGAGCGCGTGGGTCGATTACCCGGACGAGGATATAGAAGAGCTCTCCACGGACGAGCTTGAAAAGACATTTTCGGCGGCGCAGAGCGAACTCGAATCGCTTATCAGCGGGTTTGAAAACGGTAAGGCGGTCACTCAGGGAGTGGACACGGTCATAGTCGGCAGACCCAATGTCGGAAAATCGACGCTGATGAATCTCCTGAGCGGATGCGAGCGCTCAATAGTCACCGATGTCCCTGGCACGACGCGCGACGTGGTTGAGCAGACCGTCAGGGTCGGCGAAAACCTGCTGCGCCTTGCGGACACCGCCGGGATACGTGACACGGATAATAAAATAGAGAGCATCGGCGTTGAACTGGCGAAAAAGCGCCTCTCTAGAGCTGAGCTGGTCATTGCCGTTTTCGACGGCGCGCAAAAACTGACCGATGAGGATATGGAAATAATTGATTTTTGTTCCGGCAGGCGCAGTCTAGCGGTCGTCAATAAGAGCGACCTCGGCTTTGTCTGCAACACGGATTATATAAAGAGCCGCTTCGGCGCATATGTCGAGCTTTCCGCAAAGACGGCTCAGGGCGGCGGCGAACTGGAAAAAGTGCTGTCCGATCTGCTCGGTACTTCGAATTTCGATCCGTCTGCCGCCGCGCTGACGAGCGAACGCCAGCGCAACTGCTGTGTGCGCGCGCTCGACAGCATAAAGGAGGCGCGCTCCGCGCTCGAGAGCGGAGTCACGCTCGACGCGGTCAACGTCTGCGCCGACTGCGCCGTTGACGCGCTGCTCGAACTCACCGGCGAACGCGCCGGCGAAGCCGTAGTCAACGAAGTGTTTTCGCAGTTCTGTGTCGGCAAGTGATTATAACAATTTGCGACGAGTGTTGCGATTATAGAGCACAGTGACTCGATGCACGATGCCGTGTGGGCGCATGAAATTTTTGCGGTGTCTACATATGATACCGATTATATTCTTATAAAAGGAAATAACTTTGCCGATGCGATTTCTGCGCTCGGCGAAAGCGGATATACTGTTGAGGAAAACAAAGGGGTACTGACCGAATGAAATACGATGCGGGTAGAATAGATGTTGCCGTTATAGGTGCGGGTCACGCGGGAATCGAGGCGGGACTCGCCTCGGCGCGTCTCGGATGCAAGACGGAGGTGTTCACTGTCAATCTCGACTGGGTCGGCAATATGCCGTGCAACCCGTCGATAGGCGGAACGTCAAAAGGACATCTGGTGCGCGAGATAGACGCGCTCGGCGGCGAGATGGGTCTCGCGGCGGACGCGAACACTTTGCAGATGCGTATGCTCAATTTGGGCAAGGGTCCCGCGGTTCACAGCCCGCGCGCGCAGATCGACAGGCGCGCCTACAGCGCATATATGAAAAGAACACTTGAGGAGCAGGAGAATCTGACGCTCCGCCAGGCTGAAATAGTTGATATTTATTATGACTCCGGCGAGTGGGTGCTCACAACCAGACTCGAGGCCGTTTACCGCGCGAAGTGCGTGGTGCTCGCGACGGGCACTTTCCTCGGCGGCAGAGTCTACATCGGCGATGTCTCATACGAGAGCGGACCGGACGGGATGTTCCCGGCGACCGAGCTGTCGAAGTCGCTCAAAGCCCTTGGACTCCCTCTGCGCCGATTCAAGACGGGCACGCCCGCGCGAGTCAACCGCAGAAGCGTTGAGACCGAAAAGCTCGAACCGCAGTTCGGCGATGAGGATATAGTGCCGTTTTCGTTCACGGGCAGGTACGAAGTGAAGAACACGCGCGAATGCTATGTGACCTACACGGGGGAGGAGACGAAGCGGGTCATACTCTCGAACCTCCACCGCTCGCCGCTCTATTCCGGAAAGATAGACGGAGTCGGTCCGCGCTATTGCCCGAGCATAGAGGATAAAATAGTCCGCTTCTCCGAAAAGGAGCGGCATCAGATATTTATCGAACCATGCGGCGCGGAGACTCAGGAAATGTATCTCCAGGGACTTTCTTCTTCGCTGCCGGAGGATGTGCAGCTCGAATTTCTGCACACTATCCCCGGATTGGAGCACTGCGAGGTGATGCGTACCGCATATGCTATAGAATACGACTGTATCGATCCGCTCGCGCTCAAGCGCAGTCTTGAGTTCAACGACTTTGACGGGCTCTTCGGCGCAGGCCAGTTCAACGGCTCAAGCGGATACGAAGAGGCCGCCGCGCAGGGACTGATAGCGGGCATCAACGCCGCACGCAAGGTTCAGAAAAAGAACGCGCTCGAACTCGACCGCGCCAGCTCGTATATCGGAACGCTCATAGACGACCTCGTCACAAAGGGCTGCTCCGATCCGTACAGAATGATGACCTCGCGCTCGGAATACAGACTCCTGCTCAGACAGGATAACGCCGACCGCCGCCTGACTCCCACGGGCTACGAACTGGGGCTCATCTCGCAGGAGCGCTATGACGCATTCTGCCGCAAGCTCGAATTGATTGAAGACGAGAAACGCCGCGCGGAAAATACTACTATCCACGCGTGCAAAGAGCTGAATGATATACTTGTTTCACGTGAAACATCGCCCATCGATGGCGGAATAAGACTCTCCGAGCTTCTGCGCCGTCCGCAGGCGGATTATAAACTGCTCGCCCCGTTTGACCCGACGCGCCCGGACTATCCGAAAGAAGTGTTCGAGCAGGTCGAGATAGATATCAAATACGAGGGATATATAAAACGTCAGCAGGCGCAGGTCGATGAGATGCGCCGACTCGAAGTGAAAAAAATACCGCAGGATATAGACTATGCCGCGCTCGGCGGACTGCGGCTTGAGGCGGTCGAGAAGCTTTCAAAGATACGCCCGGAGAATGTCGGCCAGGCGTCGAGAATATCCGGCGTCAGCCCCGCGGACATTTCGGTGCTGCTGATTCATCTGGAGAGGGAGAACAGGAAACATGATAAATAAAGACAGGCTCAAAAATATCTGCGCCGATATCGGCGTTGAGCTCGACGCGCAGGCTCTTGAAAGATTTGAGCTTTTTGCGTCGATGCTCGTCGAAAAAAACAAAGTGCTCAATCTCACCGCCATAACCGACCCCGAGGGGATAGCCGTCAAGCATTTTGCGGACAGCCTTACTGCGCTTCGCATGATAGATCTTCAGCCGGGGACGAAAATCATAGATGTCGGCACGGGCGGCGGATTCCCGGGAATTCCCCTGCTGATAGCCCGCCCGGAGATAAAGCTCACCATGCTCGACTCGACTGGCAAAAAGTTGGCGTTCGTCTCGCAGAGCGTTGAAGAACTCGGACTTTCCGCTAATATAGTCCATGCGCGCGCCGAAGAGGCGGGGCAGGGGGAGCTGCGCGAGAGCTTCGATTTTGCGGTGTCGCGCGCGGTCGCGGCGATGAATATTCTGTGCGAGTACTGCCTGCCGTTTGTTAAAGTCGGCGGAACTTTTTGCGCGATGAAAGGCGCAAAGGGAGCCGAAGAGCTCGACTGCGCGGGAAAAGCCATTGCCACACTCGGCGGCGAGACTCAAAAGACCGAGACTCTCATACTGCCCGACGGCGGCGAGAGAGTTCTGATAAATGTAAAAAAGATATCGCACACTGCGACAAAATACCCGCGCCCTTCGGCACAGATTTCAAAAAAGCCGCTCGTATAACGGGGAAAAGCTCCCGAACGGCTCATTTCTGCCCGACCGAAAACAGTGGACAACCGCCATTCCCGGTGATATGCTTTTATCACAGAGGAACGGCGGTTCTTCTATTATCGGAAAGGACAAGTGCCATGGAAGTTTCAAAAGCCGGAGCTGTTCTGCTCATTCCTGTTGATAAGATCAGGACAAACCCGAATCAGCCGAGAAAATATTTCGACCCCGACGAGCTTTCGTCCCTCGGCGAGAGCATCCGCCGCAATGGAATACTCCAACCGCTTTCGGTGCGCGCGGAGGACGGGGACGGAAAATATGAGCTGATAGCAGGGGAGCGGCGGCTCAGAGCTGCAACAGAATCGGGTTTCGACCGCGTGCCGTGCATTGTTATAAATGCGGATTCCACGCAGGCGGCTGTCTATTCCGTGATAGAGAATCTTCAGCGGCGCGACCTCAACTTTTTTGAAGAGGCGCTTGCGATAGAGTCGCTCGGCGAAAGGTACGGACTCGACAGAGCTCAGCTCTCGGAAAGGCTCGGCAAAGCTCCGTCTACATTATCAAATAAGCTTCGGCTTCTGCGCCTGCCCGAGGATATCCGTGAGAAGATGATTTCCGCAGACTTAACCGAACGACACGCCCGCGCTTTGCTCAGAATAGAAAATCCGGACAAGCTGCACGCCGCGACCGATACGGTCATAAAACGTTCGCTGAATGTGGCGCAGACCGAAAAGCTCGTCAACGCGATTCTCGATGACGAGACCGCGCACAAGCCGCGCGTTATAAAGCTCTTCAAAGATGTCCGCATCTTTGTCAACACAATAAACCACGCCGTCGATACCATGCGCGAAGCGGGCATCAGGGCGGAGTCCCTGCGCACCGAGACGCAGGACAGCATCGAGTTCACGGTGCGCATACCGAAAGAGTTCGCCTGCCGCAACGCAGGCTGACCCATAAATTTGACAATCCCCCATTACCATATCTTTCTCTTTCACACCCCACATCACGGCAGGGCGGCAGACTTCCAAAAAGGAGCCTGCCGCTTTGTCGTTTCAATGTTTCACGTGAAACATCGGTGTCCGATATTCTGATTGACCTTTTCAAAGCGTTATGGTATAATTTTTGCAGTATTTTTGGCCGAAAAAGGCAAAGGAGACTTCGGATTGGGAAAGGTAATTGCAATAGTCAACCAGAAAGGCGGCGTCGGCAAGACGACCTCGGCGGTCAACCTCGCGGCGGCCGTCGGCGACAAGGGGTATAAAGTCCTCCTCGCGGACATTGACCCGCAGGGCAACGCGACGAGCGGACTCGGCATCAACAAGCGCGCGCTCGAGCAGTCGGCATATGACGTGATGATAAACTCCGTCCCCGCAAAGGATGTTATCCTCGAGAGCGAGTATGAGAACGTTTGGGTTCTGCCGTCAAACATGGCGCTCGCCGGCGCGGAGCTTGAACTCGTGGATATGGATCGCCGCGAGAGCAGACTCAAGACTGCGCTCGCACCCGTCAAGGCGGATTTTGATTTTATCTTCTTTGACTGCCCGCCCTCGCTCGGACTCATAACCCTCAACGCCCTGTGCGCTTCGGATACTGTCATGGTGCCGATCCAGTGCGAGTACTATGCGCTCGAAGGTCTGTCGCAGCTCATGTCTACCGTCAGGCAGGTCAAGCGCCTCTATAACCCGATGATCGAGATTGAGGGAGTTCTGCTCACGATGTACGACGGCAGACTCAATCTCACCCAGCAGGTTGTTGACGAGGTCAAACGCTTCTTCCCCAGAAAGGTCTATTCCTCGGTCATTCCGCGAAATGTCAGACTCTCCGAGGCTCCGAGCTTCGGTCAGCCGGTCATGTACTATGACAGAAGCTCAAAGGGAACGAGCGCATATAACGACTTTGCGGACGAGTTCCTGAGAATGAACGGAAAGAAAAGTAACTGAGCCGAAAGGGGAAA
Organism: Oscillospiraceae bacterium; assembly: GCA_003514385.1. Taxonomy (GTDB): domain Bacteria; phylum Bacillota; class Clostridia; order Oscillospirales; family Acutalibacteraceae; genus CAG-177. Next base: position 71,504 of record DOQR01000001.1, read on the forward strand.
TATAAATGGCAGCAAAAAAAGGCGGACTCGGCCGCGGGCTTGACGCTCTGTTTGCCGACAACTCCATTGAAGAGATAGCCTCGACCAGCGCGGTCAAGCTCAAGATAATGGATATCGAGCCCAACCGCGACCAGCCGAGAAAAATATTTGACGAGGATGCGCTCGCCGAGCTTGCGGACAGCATAGCGAAACACGGCGTCATTCAGCCGCTTCTCGTGCGCCCGATGCCAGACGGCAGCTATCAGCTCGTCGCCGGCGAACGCCGCTGGCGCGCATCGCGCATGGCGGGTCTGACCGAAGTTCCCGTTGTTATAAAAGAGCTCAGCGACGACGAGGCAATGGCTCTCGCTCTTATAGAAAACCTCCAGCGCGAGGACCTCAACGCGATTGAAGAGGCGCAGGGTATAAAGGCGCTCATGGACACCCTCTCGCTGACTCAGGACGAGGCGGCGGAGCGCGTCGGCAAATCACGTCCCGCAGTGGCTAATGCGCTGAGACTTCTCAAGCTCCCGGACAGCGTCATTGCGCTCGTCTCGGACGGCAAGCTCTCGCCCGGTCACGCACGCGCCCTGCTCGGTTTCAAGGATGAGCAGGATATCATCGAGACGGCGGATTTGATTATAGAAAAAGGGCTGACCGTTCGCGATGTTGAAAAATTAGTCAAAAAGAGAAATAAAGAGCCCAAGGCGGAGAAGCCCGCCGCTCGCCGCGCGAGCTACTATGACGAGGTTGAACTCGCTCTGACCGACTTCCTCGGAAGAAAAGTCAAGGTCGGCACGAAGCCCGGCAAGGAGAGCGGAGTGCTCGAAATAGATTTCTTCGACAAAGACGATCTGACCCGTCTGGCAGATGCGCTCAAGAGCCTCGGCGACTAAATGCGAATTCCCTCCGCTCATGCGGGGGGATATCTTTTGCCTGCGGGCATAAATCTGTGTTGAGGTGATTGCATGACAGAGGTTTTGATAACGGCGCCGTGCAGTGATGAAATAAAGCTGCGGCTCGAAGAATTCAAAAACAGCTGTGTATTTTTATTTAAAGACAGAAAAAGCGATATAGGCAGCGCCGAAGTGGTTATCGGCGAGCCGCGTACGGAGAGAATAAGAGGGGCGAAGAACCTGAAATTCATCCAGATGACCTGGGCGGGCGCGGATATATACACGCGCGGCGGCTTCCCGCAGGGGATAAAAATAGCGAATGCGTCCGGTGCGTTCGGTCCGGTCATTGCCGAATATGTTATCGGCGCGATTCTCTGCGTCTACAGGCGTTTCCCTGAGTATGTCGAAAATCAGAAGGTGTGCATTTGGCGCGATGCCGGAGCCGAGCGAACGATTGAAGGCAAAACAGCTCTCGTTTTAGGCACGGGAGACATCGGCTCGAATATCGCAAAGCGGCTCTCGGCGTTCGGGACAAAAAATATCGGCATTCGCAGAACAGGCGCGCCCGCGCAATATTTTGATGAGATGCACACGCTGTCGGATATAGACGCTCTCCTGCCGCGTGCGGATTTAGTCATCGGCTGTCTGCCGAACACAAAAGAGACGGGGCATATATTAAATTACGACCGCCTCTGCCTGATGAAGAGTGACGCGCTGTTTATAAATGTCGGGCGCGGGAGTCTAATTGACACGGACGCGCTCATTCGCGCGCTCGAAGAGCGACGCATCGCGGGCGCGATTCTCGATGTGCTCGAAAAAGAGCCGCTCGCGGCGGACTCCCCGCTGTGGAGTATGCCGAATGTGCTGATAACGCCGCACATATCCGGGCGCGGTTTCGGTCACGACCCGGCGACGGAAAAGAAAGTATGGGACATCTGTCTCGAAAATCTCCGCCGCTATATAGCTGGGGAGGATATCATCAACGAGGTTGATATGAACCTCGGATATTAAAAAATCAAACTCTCCGACGGACGGAGAGTAAAGACAACCAACCTGCCTGATATAAGCCTTGGGCAGGTTGGTTTTGTTGATGGGTAAATTGAGTATTGTTATAGAATATATTTTGGCGTCCCTGAAAGGGGAGCTGTCGCAGAGCGACTGAGGGGTTTGTTTCGCTTCGTTCAAAGTAAGTAGGGGCAGATATCATCTGCCCGCGAAATCTGCACAATTTTATTGGCGCGTATGGTGTGGCGACCTCGACACACCGCTGCCGCGTGAGCGGCACAAAATTCTCGAACTGTCTATTACCGACCGTTTGTAGGGACAGCCCTTGCGGCTGTCCGCCAGCGGCGATGCTTTCAATAGATTTAAACAGATAAAAGCAAACCCGTTTTCCTGACTCTTGAAAAGTAAAAGCAAGTGACCAATCCGATTTTTTTAATTAAGCTTCCAATAGCCGCGCCGCAGTGGTAGAAACCAACTGGGTTAGGTGAGGGAACGGCTTGCGCAGCAAGACGCACGAGCGCGCACTCGTTCAAGCTCCGGCGCGTTTGCGCGCGAATGTGCCGAGCAACTGATTGAGAGCCGCAAGCTAAGTACTGCGGCGCGGCGTTGCGGGTGTCGAGCGGGAACGGCTCGTTTGCTTTTCTTTTGCAGGCGTTTTCTTTTTCAAATAAAAAGAAAATGCCGAAACGCTGTAAGAGATAAAATAGTTAGTTAAGGTAGGTAGCGAAGGCAGAGGGTAAAAATTTTATAGTCTAACATCGTGCCGCTGGCGCGTCAAAGGGTCGTCGAGTCGCCGACCCCTACAAAAGGACATCTAAAAAAGCAAGGAAAAATCGGCAACTCCGGACAACAACCCTAAATCTCCGCTTCGCCGTGCCGTATACACAAAAATCCTACCCAAGGGATTTTCCTCGGGTAGGATTGCTTTTTTATGCTTATAAGCCTGCGGGCGTTATATTAAAGATGAGTCGAAGCCTCGGTGACATCCTGCATCGTGACCTGCTCTTTTTCGTACTGGCTCTGATACTTCTTCTGATAGTAGTTCTCCGCCTTGCAGTCGAAAGTGCCGTCGGGCGAGACGGTGATTATCGTGCAGCCGCGCTGGGAACCGCGCTTGTTGATTCCCGAATAGGCGAGGTAGTCGATGCTGTATCCGTAAGTCATGCGGATGCCTTTATAATAAATCGAGAAGTTGTTGTCGTGGTCGTGACCGAAGAAGAGTCCCTTCGTCGAGCCGAGCTCCTGTATCGTCTCGAACAGATCGTCTTCGCCCATGCCGCAATAGATTATCTTTTTGCCCTCACCGGCTTTGCCGTAGACATACTTGACATTTTCCGTGTCCTTGAAGCCGTTCGTCATGTATTCGTACCATGCGTCGCGCTGTTCGGTCAGCGGAATGTGGAAGAACGCGAGGGACTTGACATCCGAATTCTCGGGCAGACCCAGCTCCTTGAGACGCTCGTTGTTCTGCTTGTTCATGAGATTTACGTTGTCCCTGTACCACTGAACCTGGTTCTCGTGGATGTTGTCGTATTTCCACATCATGCCGAGGAAGTCGCCGTCGGTGTATGAGTGGCTGTCAAATATGTAGAGCGACTGGGTGAGGATGCCCTTGGAGTTCTTGACGTTTATGACCTGGTTGCCGTAGCCGTCAACATCGTCGGGACCCTTCTGGAACAGGCAGTATTTGAAGCCGGAGTTGCCGTAGAAGTCCGAAATCTGCTCGCGGGAGTAGTAGCTGTAAGCCTCGGTGTCGTGGTTGCCGAAGGCGACTGTCCAGTAGACCCCGAGATGCTCCATGAGAGCGGCTATTTCTTTGGCGGGCAGCTTGTTGTTGAATGTCGCCGCCTTAAAGAAAACGGGGAACGCCATGTCGCCCGTGATGATAACGAGGTCGGGCTTCTCTGCCTGAATCATAGTGGCGACTGCGTTTATCGCCTGCGAGTCCTTCTTGAGCGAGAGCCAGCCGCCGCCGAGATGTATGTCGGTCAGCTGCATGATCTTGAGATCGCGGTCAGTCGTGAACGTCCAGTAGCCGTTCTCGTCCTTCTCGGGCACGAGCTGATTCTCAATGACCACCGGGTCATAGCTCTCGGCGCGCTTGATGTTCGCCTTGTCGCCGATAATCGTTATCATAACGACGGTAATAACAAACAGCGCGAAAACGCCGAGGATCGAGCCTGTGATAATCAGCGCTCTCTTTTTCTTCTTCGGGTCTTTCTTCTTTTTCTCTTTCATTTTTGCTCCTTTCATGACTCTTCAGATTTTCAATATGTGCAGCGTCACGCCTTTTTCTTTGCAGGCGCTGACAAGTTTTTGAGTTATTTCATTTTCATCTGTATTTTCCGGGAATTTGGGCTTTGCGAACGCTTCAATTTCCGTCCCCGTGCGGCGGTAGGTGATATAATCGACCGCAACGCCGAGGGAGTCAAATATTTCAGATATCTCTTCGCGTTTGCCGCTGCCGACGAAGTCGAGCATCACCGCGCCCGATTTTTTCGCGAGCTTCACCGCCGAGGTTATCAGCACCGCGCTGATAACAAGCCCGAACACCGCGTCGACCGCGAACTCGACATACTGCGAGACGGTGAGACTCATGACCGTGGCGAGGGTTATGAAGCAGTCGAGAATGCTGTCCGCCGCCATGACTTTTATTATCGGCGAGCCGGTGATTCGGTAGACCCCGCGATAGGCGAAGAACATGATGAACTTCACTGCGACCGTGACTATCAGCATCACGAGATAGCGCGTCAGATAAGATATCGGTGTCGGATAGAACAGCCGCTCGAGCGAATTATATGCGAAATACAGCCCCGTGAGAAGTATTATCACCGACATGACGAACGAAAAGAACTGTTCTGCTTTTTTGATTATCGCGCGCGTGCCCTCGCTCGATGAGCTGAGCAGTGCGGCGAAGCAGATGAACGCCGCAAGCCCCGAGAGGCTGTCGAACATATTGTTCACGGCGTCCGAATATATGCTGATGCTGTTCGCGCACAGGCCGACATAGAGCTTGACCGAAAACAGCGCGACATTCAGCGCGAACGCCGCCGCGCAGGTTATAACTGTTATCTTGTCATTTTTTTTCATAGCTTTACCCGAAAGCGCGTTTTACAGCGCGAGCTTTACTACCGCTTTCTTCACTTTTCCGCCGCTGCGGATGCAGGGCTTGTGCGCGTCGCCGGGGAACAAAATAAGAAATTCGCCCGCCGAGAGAGTTACTCTCATGTGCTCGTCCCCGCTGTAAAATGCTATGTCGCCGCCCTTTGAATATTCCTCGCTCTCTTCCTTGAGCGAGCCGAGCGGCGCCCAGTCGATGCGCTCTTCGCCCTCGAGAACCGCCTGAAGGTCGGCGTATTTTTTATGCGCCTCAAAGCGCATATCGCCGTTAAACTCCTTTGGCTCATAGCTCGACACGTTTGCGAATATTTTTTCGCCGTCTATCTCGTAGTGTCCGTCGGCAATATTCTCTACGGCGAGGAACTCCGCCGCCTTGTCGAGCCCCGGCAGGCAGGAAAAATAGAGCGGAAGATTCTCGAATTTGTCAATAATCATAGCGATGCCTCTTTTTGTATGTTGTTTTACAGCACGATACTAATTCTATTGTAAAATCTGTGTAAAATATACCGCACACCCATTTTACACGAGTGCGCGGCATCAGTCAACAGAAAATGGCTATTTGGAAAGATTTTCGAGCCTTTTTGCGACAAGCTCGAGCTCGTCTTTGCTGTTTATTTCGAGATCGCTCTCGATTATCTTGTTGCGTACTTCAACCGGCAGCGCGTCGAAGCATTCGCGTATCTCGCGGTTTTCAATAAAGAATTTTCCCATTTTATAAAAGCCTCCTTCGATTCTATTTTTGCTCCGCCGCGCACCGATATTCATTGAAACCGCGCCCGGCGTGTGGTATAATTCATCTGTCAGAAAACAGGAGGGTATTTTATGCAGAGAATAACCAGCTTTTCGGTCGATCATGACTATATAGTCCCGGGAATGTACATCTCGCGCGTCGACGGCGATATCACGACATACGATCTGCGCACCCGCAAGCCGAACTGCGGCGATTATATGGATAACATCACGATGCACTCTATGGAGCATATGCTCGCGACGTTCCTGCGCAATTCGGACGCGGCGGAAGATGTCATATACTTCGGCCCCATGGGCTGCCGCACGGGATTTTATCTGCTCATGCGCTCGCAGAACCATGAGCGCGCGCTCGAAAAAGTCAAAGAAGCGCTGAGAAAGACTATTGACGCACCGGAGATGTTCGGTGCATCGCGCAAGGAGTGCGGCAACTATAAAGAACTCAGCATCGAGGCGGCGCACAAAGAGGCGGCGCGGTATCTCAGAGAGCTCGAGAGCCGCGAGCAGGATTTCAAATATCCCACGGAGTAAAAAGGAGACAGCCATGACCGGAATAATCGGAGCGATGAAAATCGAAATAGAGGCGCTCAACGCGCAGATGAAGAACAGGCAGACAAGGACAGTCAGCGGCATCGAGTTCACGAGCGGCACGCTCTGCGGGCGCGAAGTGGTGACCGCCGTGTGCGGAATAGGCAAAGTGTTCGCGGCGATGTGCGCCCAGACGATGATCCTGCTCTATTCACCGGATAGGATAATAAACACGGGCGTTGCCGGAAGCCTGAGCACGAAGCTCAATATCGGCGATATCGCGGTCAGCGACTTCGTTGTCGAGCACGATATGGACACGAGTCCGCTCGGCGACCCGGTCGGCATGATATCGGGCATAAATATAGTTGATATCCCCGCCGACGGCGAGCTTGCCGATAAAATCTGCACCGCTGCCGATGGAGTCGGCGGCATCAGATGCGTCAAGGGCAAAATTGCCTCGGGCGACTGCTTCGTCAACAGCGCGGAGAAGAAGAAATATATCTCCGAAACTTTCGGCGCGATAGCCTGCGAAATGGAGGGCGCGGCGATAGGTCATGTGTGCTATGTGAACAAAGTTCCGTTCTGCGTTATCCGCGCGATATCCGACGCGGCGGACGGCTCATCGCACATGGATTATTCAAAATTCACCGCCCTTGCCGCGAAGAATTCGGCGGCGGTCATGACGGAACTGCTCAGGAGCGGAAAATAAACGATTTTTTCGATTTTTTTTTGATTTAGGGCTTGACTCAACGCTCGATTTGTGATATATTATTCGAGCGTTGAGATGCTGGTGTAGCTCAGCTGGTAGAGCAGCTGATTTGTAATCAGCAGGTCGGGGGTTCGAATCCGTCCACCAGCTCCAGTTTTTTTCCAACCTCAACGAAAACAGAATATGGGAGAGTTCCAGAGCGGTCAAATGGGGCAGACTGTAAATCTGTTGTTTCGGCTTCGGTGGTTCGAATCCACCCTCTCCCACCAGAAAAAGGCACTTGCGATTGCAAGTGCCTTTTTCAGTGAAATTCGTTCCTCTGGAACGAGTGAAATATCTTCGATGTGAAATATTTGTTTCGCAAATGTGAAATATGCCTGCGGCATATAAAGGAACGAATTTTATTTCACTTGATGCACAGCATCAATTTTCACAATTCCGAGCTTGCGAGAAATTATTTCATGTCGAGCAAAGCGAGACATTTCACTTTTTAAAGAGCTAAAACTTGCAGAGCTTACAAATTTAATTTCGCACTTACATGAACGCTCTATTGCAGTGTTCATGTTATTTTTTAGAAAGAGAATAGAGACAGAATTTCAATGTGCTCAATAGACAGAATGAAAGTCCGCGAGCAGGCGAGCGATTTCACTCTTCGCTTCTCATACAACAACCCCCGGAGACTTCCAAAATCTCCGGGGGTTCATTCATTTTTAGTTGCGTTTACTCGCTGTATCTGTCTGCGATGCTTCTGCCCATGAGCACGCCCATGACGGACGCCATCATCAGACCTCTTGTCCAGCCGCTCGAGTCGCCGAGGCAATGGAGACCTCTGACGTTCGTGTCGAAGTTTTCATCCATCTTGATGCGGTTGGAGTAGAACTTGAGCTCGGGGGAGTAGAGCAGCGTCTCCTCCGCGGCGAAGCCGGGCACGACGTAGTCGACAGCCTGGATGAAGTTGATTATGTTGAGCATCGCGCGGTAGGGCATGGCGGCGGTTATGTCGCCCGCGACGGCGTCGGGGAGAGTGGGTCTGACATTCGAGCGGTCAAGCTCCTTCTGCCATGTGCGCTTTCCGTCGAGGATATCGCCGTAGCGCTGGACGAGAATATGTCCCGCGCCGAGCATATTTGTCAGCTCGCCGACCTTCTGTGCGTATTCGATCGGCTGGTTGAACGGCTGATTGAAGTTGTGGGAGCAGAGTATCGCGAGGTTCGTGTTGTTGCTCTTGAGCTCTTTGTATGAGTGTCCATTGACAACGGCGAGGTCGTTGTCGTAGTTCTCCTGGCTGACAAATCCGCCGGGATTCTGGCAGAATGTGCGGACCTTGTTCTTGAACGGCTTGGGGTAGCCTATGAGCTTCGACTCATAGAGAACGTCGTTGACCTTCTCCATGACCTCGTTTCTTATCTCGACGCGCACGCCGATGTCGACCGTGCCGGGCTGATGAGAGATATCATGCTGAGCGCAGAGCTTTTCGAGCCAGTCTGCGCCGCGGCGTCCGGTCGCGATGACCGTGTGATCCGCGAAAATCTCTATGTTCTCGTCGCCCTTGCGGACATAGACGCCCTTGCACTGGTCGCCCTCAAGAATTATGTTGTCGCACTCGTAGCCGAAGAGCATGTCAACGCCGTTTTCGATGAGATACTGCTCGATGGCATAGTATATGTCCTGCGCCTTCTCGGTGCCGAGGTGGCGTATCGGGCAGTCAACGAGGCGAAGACCCGCTTTTATCGCGCGCTTTCTTATCTCCTTGACTTCCTCTTCGCGTCCGACGCCCTCAACATGGGTGTCCGCGCCGAACTCGAGATAGATGCTGTCGGCATATTCAATAGTCTTCTGCGCCACATCGTAGCCGATGAGCTCGGGGAGCTGACCGCCGACCTCGGGGCTCAGGGACAGTTTGCCGTCCGAGAATGCGCCAGCGCCGGAGAATCCGGTCGTTATGTGGCAATAGGGCTTGCAGTTGACGCACTTGTTGGTCTTTGATTTGGGGCAGCGGCGCTTTTCAATCGGCTGACCCTTTTCAACCATCATGATTTTCTTGTTCGCGCCCTTGCGGATAAGCTCAATGGCCGTGAATATTCCGGCAGGACCCGCGCCGATGATAACTACGTCGTATTTCATTGGTACACCTCGTTCTTTATTCGGGAAGAGTTATCTCTTCGTTTATTCTTTCAACGCCGTCCGTGCCGATCTCGTGAAGAGCCGGCAGGAAGAAGAGTCCGGGCGCTCTGCCGGACGGGAACAGATCGAGCAGCGGAACCATCACGAAAGCGCGCTCGTGTATTCTCGGGTGGGGCAGGGTGAGCAGAAAGCTCTCGCTCTTCATGCCCTCATAGAGCAGCAGGTCGAGGTCGAGCACGCGCGGTCCGTCTTTTATCGTCCTCACGCGGCCGTAAGCTCCCTCGATGCCGAGGCATGCGCCGAGCAGCATCTGCGCGGACAGCTCCGTCTCCACTATTATCGCGGCGTTGTAAAACAGCGGCTGCGCCTCATATCCGACCGGGCGGGTCTCATAGACGTGGGAGCACGCCGTTATTTTCGTCTTTGGTAGGCGGGACAGAGAGCGCACAGCGCCGTTTATGTTCTTCAGTCTGTCCCCCATGTTTGAACCGATCCCTATAACTGCCTGCATACAGTTTGCCATAAAATCTACAGTCCTTTCGATTGATGTTTCTTGCCCGTTTTATGTTTTTACTTTCTTTCCCTGTAAATGCTGACCGCGGCGAAGCCGAAATCCGCCTTCATCGGCGCGTCCGGCTTTTTGCAGGTCACTCTCACGCCCTCAATGGGCGGAAATTCTTCGAGCAGTGCGTCGGCGACTCGCCGCGCGGCACGCTCAATGAGCTTGTCCTTCTGCGAGGAAAACACCCTGCGCGCGCATTTTATCATCTGCGCGTAGCTGACGGTGTCGTTTAAGTCGTCGCTCTCGCCGGCTTTTGAAAGCGGAATGTCCGCCTCAATGTCGAGAATGAAGAACTGCCCGTCCTCCTGCTCCTCGGGATTGACCCCGTGATAGGCGAAGAGGCGAAGCGAATTTATAATTATCTTATCCACCGTCTGCCTCCCCGTATATCTTTTTCAGTGCGTCCGCGACGCGCGCCGACTGGACGGCGGAGAACACATCGTGGGCGCGGATAACATCTGCGCCGTTCAATATGCTCGCCGTGTGCAGCGCCACCGTTCCCGGGTCGCGCTTTGCGGCGTCTGTCTCGCCCGATGCCGTGCCGATAACGCGCTTTCGCGACGCGGCGGACATCAGCGCGCTGCCGTCGGTCTTTATCTTCCCGATATCCCTTATCAGGCGCAGGTTGTCCTCGTAGCTCTTTGCAAAGCCGATTCCCGGGTCGAAGCAGAGGCTGCTCGCCGGTATCCCGTGCGATTTTGCGACCCTCGCGGCTCTGCCGAAAAAGTCGAGCACATCGTCGGAGACTCCGTTTTCATAGACGGGGACGGCGTCCGCGCCGGCGGGATTGTGCATGATTATCCATCCCGCGCCGAATTCGCTGACAACCTTCGCCATCTCGTCGCTTGCTTCCCCGCTGACATCGTTGATTATCTTCGCGCCGTGCGTGAGAGCCGTGCGCGCGCATTCGGGATAGAATGTGTCAACGCTTATCGGGACGGTTATTCTGCCCTTTAACAGATCGAGCACCGGAATGAGCCTCGCGTTCTCTTCGTCGGCGGAGAGCCTTGTTGAGCCGGGGCGGGTCGACTGCGCGCCGACATCGATGATATCCGCGCCGAGCGACTGCATCTCAAGCGCGTGCTCAAGTGCCTTCTGCGGCTCGTCCCATTTGCCGCCGTCCGAAAAGGAATCGGGAGTTATATTGAGTATCCCGCACACAAGGGTGTGGGAGGAGGTATCAAAAATAAATCTCTCCATAGTATCGCCTTATTTTGTCAGAAGTGATATTGCCTCGGCGCGCGCCCTCGCGTCCGAGCGCATCGTGCCGCGCAGAGCGGAAGTCCTCGTCTGCGCACCCGACGCACGCGCTCCGCGCATCGTCATGCACAGGTGCTCCGCCTCGATAACGACCGCCACGCCGAGCGGGTCGAGCTGTTCGTCAAGGAAGTCCGCAATCTGCGAAGTGAGCCTCTCCTGGAGTTGCGGTCTGCGCGCGAAGCTGTCAACTATCCTCGCGAGCTTCGACAGACCGATAACTTTGCCGTCGCGCGGGATATATGCTATATGCGCCCTGCCGATGAACGGCAGAAGATGATGCTCGCACATCGAATACATCGGGATGTCGCGGACAATGACCATCTCTTCGTTTTTCTCTTCGTTGAAGAGCTTGACATGGCGTTTCGGGTCGTCCTCGAGTCCCGAGAAAATCTCTTCATACATTCTGGCGACCCGTGCGGGCGTTTCGACAAGACCCTCTCTGTCAGGATCCTCGCCTACCGCCGCAAGTATCTCGCGTACAGCCGCCTCGATTCTCTTTTTGTCCATCATTTCACCCCGGTTATACGAGAATAAATTCGATGACACAGTGGGTGTCGTCGGCGATATAATTAATCTGCGTTGTTGAAAATCCGCCCTTGCCCGCGTCGGCGATGCTGAGGAGTCTGTAGATCTCCTCTTTTTTCAGCAGACCGTCGAGGGCGCTTTGATAAGCGTCTTTGGAAGAGAACCTGACGTCGAGTTTGTCGCCCGATTTATGCCCGCCGAACATATTTGAAAGAGCGGTTTTCGTCTCGGCATTGTAGCCGTCAAACTGTCTGCCGAGCTTGACGAAATAGTTGCTGTCCGTCGCGGTGCAGCAGGCGGACGCATCGGAAAACGTGTGGGTTTTCAGTATCTCTTCGTCCGTAATATTGAAATAGGCATAGCGTTTGTTCTGCGTCACTCCCTCGCCGATGGGATCGTCCCAGGTGAGGTCGAGGTTATAGGGCTTGCCGTCGATAAAGACGACATTCCACATATGTCCCTCGCTCGCGCCGTCCTCGCGCTTCGCCGTGCCGGTAATGACATAGTTTTCTATTCCCGCCTTGTCGAGCAGGAGCTTCGCCGCCTTTGCGTATCCTTCGCAGGAGGCAGAACCGTTGACGAGCACGCCGTAAGCGGAGCTTGCAATGAGCTTGTCGGAGTCGGTATATCTGCACGAGTCTATTATCGCGTCGTGGATAAGCAGTTCCTTGTCAAAATCAGAAGTTTCTTTGACTATCTTTGCGCCGAGCTCATCCGCTTTTACCCGGAGCTCGGCCTTTTTCTGCTCATACTCGTCTTTGGTCATGGCGTATTCGCAGCTGAACCAGAACTTGCGGTCTCTCGAGACGAGCATACATTCGCGCCCGAGCATTATCAGCTCCGGATTGTCGTACATAACGGCGAGCCAGACCTTTTCGAGCTCTTCGTTGTTGAGCTCGGGAATTTCAATTTCCTCGGGAAACGACTCAATGTCGCGGAGAATGGCGTTGTATGCGCGTTTCTCGTTCTCGTTAAGCTCGCCGAAGTAGTGCTTGAAGTTGCCGAACGCAGACACTTGTTTGGATGAGGGTATATTGTTCACCTTTTTCACCGAGCATCCGGTGAATATGAGCATCAGCGCCAGCAGAAGCGCCGCAGGACACAGAAGCTTTCTTGCCAAATGACCGCCCCCTTGTTTTATAAACGGTTATTTTCCGCGCTTGCCGGGCGTAACGGTCAGCTCGCCGGCGGAAGAAACAGATGTATATTTTATATCTCCCGCCGCCATCGCAGAGAGAGTGCGCTCACAGCGCGAGAAATCGACTATCGATATGTCGGTGTCCAAAGAGTCGATTATCTGCGAGAAATAGTTGCGTCCGGAGGCGAGATAGGTCTTGTTGATATACTGCGAGAAAAGCACGCAGAGCAGTTCGCCCTGCTTCTGCGCTCCGCCGCCCGACGGAGTCAGGCAGTAGCGGAAATATTTTAGCAGCGTCTCGCCTTTGACGGTCTGGTTGCCGGGCATGAGCGAGAGCGACAGCTCCTTTGTCTTATAGCTTATGCGCTCGGGCACGGATATCTGCGCGCCGGAGAGCACGTTGATTGCATTCTTGAACTGATTCGCGGTCGAGACGGCGTATTTGTCCGCGGTGAATCCGCAGAGGGAGTCGACCGCTTTCTTGAGCTCTTTCGAGCCGCCGGTCTTGTAGTGACCCATAAGACTGTCTTTGTTGCCGGAGATATCCACCGAAGTATTCGGATCAAAGGCGCACACGCGCACTTCGCCCGAGTCGAGATCGGCGTTGACCGCGGCGACAAAATACAGCTCGTCTTTTTCGTCCGAGACGCAGGCGAACATAAATGTCGCCTTGCCGGCGAGCGGCGCGATAGCCTCGTCGGTGCTCCCGTCGGAGGATTCAACTTCCTTTTCCGGGAACAGGTCGTTCATTGAGAGATGATGCGATTTGAACATATAGGCTACAGAGACGAGGGCGAACGCGAGCAGAAAGCCGACAAATCCGAGCACGAAAAGCCGAAACTGCTTCGTCTTTTTCTCCTGCGTTGTGCGGAACTTCATTCCCTTTCTTTTCGCCATACGATCACCTCCGATTATTTATAAAGTATTGCCGCCGAATATGCGCCGAGCGGGACACTGCGTCCGTCGGCGGCGCTGCCGAAGAGCGTGGATGCGCCCCGCCAGCGTTCGGGGACAGTGTATTCTATCCCGTGGCAGTTTGCGTTTGCGATTATCAGCGCACTGCACGATTCGGAATTGCGCTCATATGCGATGCAGCCGAGCGCCGAGGATATGCAGTTGAACTCTCCGTCGATAAACGCGGGACAGAGCTTTCTGATCCTGCCGAGGGTTCTGTAGTGGTCGAGCAGCTCCGCGTTCCCATTTCCCCAGGGGAAGCAGGCGCGGTTGAACGGATCTTCGCCGCCCGCGAGCCCGACCTCGTCGCCGTAATAGACGCAGGGAACGCCGGGGAGCGTGAACTGCAAAACCGAGGCGAGCTTCAAAAGACAAATGCCCCTTCGATATTGTTCGTCTGTCAAAATACCCCTGTCGCGCCCGTTTTCGGGGCGTTCGATATCGCCGCGTCCGAGCCGCGTTATGGCGCGCACCGTGTCGTGGGTGCCGATATGGTTCATCAGCGTGTCAAGCGACATGCGCGGATAGTGTTCGACTATATTTTCAACGCATTCGCGGAGCTCTTCCGCGTTCGCCGTGCAGACAAAATCTATAACAGCATTTGCAAACGGATAGTTCATCACACTGTCCAGCTCGCCGCCCTCGAGATATCTGCGGCGGTGGCCGTAGCTTATCTTGTCGGTCGCGTCCTCCCAGACCTCGCCGTAGATAAACGCGTCTTTTTTCTCTTTTCTGACCGCCTCGTGGAAGCGGTCGAGAAATTCGTCGGGCAGTTCGTCCGCCACATCGAGCCGCCAGCCCGACGCGCCGAGCCTGAGCCAGTGCCGCGCAACGCCGTTTTCGCCGGTCAGAAACGCCAGCACGCCCGGATCGGTCTCATTGAGCTCCGGCAGGATGTCAACGCCCCACCAGCAGGCGTAATCGTCCGGCCAGCAACGAAAATTATACCACGAACGGTAGGGAGAATTTTTGTCGCAATATGCACCCTTGCCGCCGTAAGACGAAAATTTGTCAAAATATCTGCTGTCGGCGCCCGTGTGGCTGAACACGCCGTCGAGCAGAATTTTTATCCCGTGCTCTTCCGCACTTTTGCAGAGGGATTTGAAATCCTCCTCTGTGCCGAGCATCGGGTCGATTTTCATGTAGTCGCCCGTATCGTATCGGTGATTCGAGCGCGCGGAGAAAATCGGGTTCAAATATATGCAGGTGATGCCGAGGCTCTCGAGATAGCCGAGCTTCTCTTCGATGCCCTTGAGGTCGCCGCCGAAAAAGTCGTATTTTTCAATTTTTCCGTCGGAGTCGGGCTCCCAGTCGGGCTCTTCGCCCCAGCGGGAGTGATATTCCGCCGCGGGCTTGTTCTCGGGCAGGGGAGTTTTGCCGGAGCGGCAGAACCTGTCCGGGAATATCTGATACATTGTGCCGCCGCGAAGCCACAGGGGCGTGTCGCAGTTTTCGCGGCATACGGTCAGCCGCCAGCGCGAGCCCTCGCCGATGACGGCATTTCCATTAGATTCAAGTGATATTTTTTTTGTGCCCCACGGGGTGTCGTATTCAAAAAAGTACCAGACTATCCCCGCGTTTTCGGGTGCGGCGGTTTCGAGCCGCCACCATTCCTCGTTTTCGCCCTGCATTCGCTCCCACGAGAAAGAAAAATATTCTCTCTCGCCGCCGTCCGTCTCAAGAATGAGACGAACCGCGCTGCACTGCTCCGAGCGGGGCAGAACTATCCTGAAAATCATATCCTCACCCGAGCGCACAGCCGCGCCGGGCGAGAGATGATATTTTTTTCTCGAGTTGTAGGGGATAAAATGCATTTAAATCTGCCTTTATTTCGTGAGGATATATGTGCTGTCGGTGTTTGAAGCCGAGCTCTTCATTTCAATGACCTTCTTCGAGGCGGGGAAGTTGCGCTGGGCGTCCGCCTTGAGGGAGCTGAGATCGACCGCGAAAGCGGAGACGTTCGCGCTCCAGAGAGAACCGTTGTATATATCGCTGCTGCCGCCCGCAGCCGCTTCGCCCTTCATCGCGCAGATAACGGGAGTGCCGGAGCACGCGGAGACGCAGGAGTTGACGAAGTTCACGAGCACGGCGTTTCTCGATACCGAGCCCTCGCCGTCAAATGTCGCAACGTTCGAATTTAAGTCGGGGAACTGCACGCCGTCGAGCAGTATTGCATCAACGCCGAGGTTCTTCACTTCCTTGACGACTTCGAGCAGATAGTTCTGAGCCGTCTGCGAATAGGGGTTGAGCCACGGCTTGCCGCCCTTGGAAGCCTCGTTGTCGAGCCAGATCATCTGAGTTTTGTTGTAGTGAACAGCCATGGTGCGGTCAATGCGCGGCATCTGTGTATCTTTGAAGCAATATATGCGCGCCACGACTTTTATGCCGGACTGCTGAATTTTCTTGACGCTCGCGGCGGCGTTCGCCTGAGCCTTTGATGACGGAGCTTTATCTTTTACAGCCGCTATAGACGAGGGATAGCTGAGATAGCCGGATGCGTCTTTGAAATCGATGACAACGGCGTTCTGACCCGCGCTCTTGAGCGAGGATACGAACTGGTCGAGTCCGCTGCCGCCCGCGAGCAGGGAGACATTGCCGACGCGCGCCTTTATCTCGGCAGAAGTCTGCTGATTATCGGCGGGAGCGGTTGTGTCGTTCTTGCCGCCTTTGTTGTTCTTGTTATCTTTGTTGCCTTTGTTATCTTTTTCGGCCTTCTGCGTGGTTTCGATATTCGCGTCGGAGATGCCGAGGAGCGTATCGGTGACGAAAAACGCCGCAGTGAAGACAACAGCCGCGCCGAGAACGCACGCGAGGACTATTCCGACTATCTTATTGCGTCTGCGCTCGGTGTAGCTCTTGCGGCGCTTCGAGCCGCCTGCCGCATGCTTGCTGAACGCGGTTATGCTCCTGTGAGTGCCGGGAGAAAAATACTTGTCATATTTGCTGCGTTTTGCCATTTTTCATCATCCTCTGTGCCGCGCGGCGGGCATGACATCACCCGTCGGCGTCGGAATTTTTTAATTAATTATGAGAACAGGGAGCTGCCCGAGAAGCCGGAGAACGCGAGGGAGAGCAGCGCGACATAGACGAACGCCGCCGGAGTGCCGCGGAAGGCTTTGGGCATATCCTGATTCTGCGAGATTATGTGCAGACCCTTGCATATGAGCGTCGCCGCGAGAATGAACGCGAGACCCGCGCCGATGCCGGAGCCGATGCTCTCGGGGAGGGTGTAGGCCGCGCTGCGGTTGAGCAGGGGAGTTGCGAGCACAAGGGTGTTGAGTGCCGCCATGCCGAGCGTGCCGAGGAACTTCTCGGTCGCGCCGAGGGCGAGCTTGAGTATGAGTCCGGTTATCAGGAAAACTACTATAAGCACGCCGCTGAACATTGCAAAATGCAGAGCCGAGGGCAGGGTGCTGAGCACCGGTATCATTTCGAGCGCGCGGCAGGCGAGTGCCGTGACGGTCGAGAAAAATGCGATCATCGCCGAGAACATCCAGAGTCTGCGCGGCTTCTTCGCAAGCATAAGAGCTTCGCTCGCCGCGTATCCGCCGTTGAAGACGAGATTCTGAATGAACACCGTGTAGAGTGCTGTGGAGAGCAAATCAAAAAACCAGGTCATGTTCATTTGTCTCCCTCCTTCTTCTCGTCGGAGTCAAAATCCTTTGCTTCGTCGAACAGGCGGTTGAACGCCGAGCCGTAGTCCTTGTCATCTTCGTCTTCGTCGTCTTTGGCGAAGATATCGGAAAGGTCAAATTTGCCCTCGCCGTCGAGCGGCTCGAAGTGTGCCAAGTCGTCCTCTTTGGGGTCTTCGGCTTCAACAGTCTCTTCGACTTCAATTATCTCTTCCGTTTCAACGGTCTCTTCCGCAGGAGCCTCTTCCGCCTTGGCGGGAGCCAGATTCTCGGGAAGATTCTTCTTGCTGACTATGACGGAAGTTTTCTTTATCTTCATCTCGGTCTCTGCCGAGTGCTCGGGGAAGCGTTTGTTTATCAGCGCCTTGAGCGCGGCGGCGAAGAACGCGAGAACCAAAAATCCGCCAAACGGCATTAGAATCGCCGGGTAGGTCATCGGGACTTTGATATTTGCGCCCCATATGGTGGATGAGCCTATCATTTCGCGCAGCGCGCCGACGGGGATAATAACAGCTGCATAGCCGAGCGCCGTTGCCACGGAGTCAAAGAACGCATGGCGCAGGTCGGTCTTGACCGCGAGCTTCTCGCAGTGCAGGGCGATTATCGAGTTTGCCGCCGTCAGGGCGAGATATATACCCGCGCCGAGGCTGATTTCGGGCATAAAAGTATCAATTGCGTATATGATTCCGGCAATTATCGCCGTGCCGATGAGCAGATATATCGCGACTCTTATCCATCTCGGGACTTTTTTGAGCGCGAGGCAGGCGAAGACCTGCGTGATAATGAGCACCGGGAAGAACGCCGCCGCAAGCAGGACCGCCGTCTTGAGCGTCGTCGCGACTGCGACTATCGCACAGAGACCTGCCGCCTGGATGAGCACCGGGTTGTGAATGAACGTGCTGCTGAACAGTGCGTCGGAGAATGAGTATTTTCTGCCTGAACTCATGCCGGCTCACCTCCCTTTAAAGCTGCTTTCTGTTTTCTCTTTTCCGCGCTCTTTGCCATCGATTTTTCAATGAACTTGTGGTAGCCGATCTTTCTCAGCGTGCTGTCAACTATCGGCCAGAAAGCGTTGGTGAGCAGGATGCCGAAGCAGGTGCCGTCCTCAAATGTGCCGAAGTAGCGGAGTATCATGCAGATTATTCCGGCGAATGCGCCGTAGATAAATCTTGTCAGCGGGTGTTTCGGGCTCGTGCCGGGGTCGGTTACAAAGAATATGCCCGAGAAGAGCAGGCTGCCTGCGCACAGCTCGGTGAGCAGGGATACCGGTCTTGAAAACGATCCGCGCGGGAAAATTACCGCAAGCAGCGAGCAGACGGTCAAAAATCCGAGGACATTGAAGAGTCTCTTCGGCTTTCCTGCGGCGAGCAGAGCACATGAGCCGAGCAGCGCGACCGCACAGCAGGTGCCGAGCGGACCGGCGACATTACCGGATATCATCGACATTATGCCGACGGAGTTCATATGCTGTATGCCGCCTGCGCTCAGTTGAGCGGCGAGAGACGAGCCCGCGTCAAAGACATCGAACGACGCCGAGTCGATGGCGGGATATTTGAAAACCTCGTCCGGGAAGCAGACGGTCAGAAACGCCATGCCTGCCGCAGCGGGCACGAACGGAGCCTTGTGCGCCGGACCGAACGGAATCTTTGCAACGAGAATTGCGAACGCCGCGCCCGCGCCTATCAGCCAGATCGGTGCGGTGGCGGGCAGAAGCATAGCGATTGCGAAGCCCGTGAACACCGCGTGCATATCCGACAGGCAGTTTAGCTTCCTTTTCATTATCAGCAGCGCGACTGCCTCAACGGCGACCGCGCTTATGATTCCCGTAAGTATCGCCCTGAATGCGAGCGCGCCGTAGTAATACCAGCTGACTATAGCGGGTGCGGCGAGCATGAGCAGATAGTTCATATAGGGACTTTTAGGCGCTTTTATGCGTTTGAATCTTGCCATAAAACCAACCTTTCCGTTTGCCGGCTTATTGCGCTGGCAAAAATTTTGCATTGCACGCCGCGGGGGCGCGTAATATTATATAAGGCAGAGAACTTTCTGTTTATTAAGGAGGGGATGCGCTTTGAAGATACAGGCGCCGACTGAAAACAGGATAACAATCGAGCTTTCGGCGCGCGACATGGATGCGCTCAATATTACATACGAGCAAATGGACTACTCGAATATTGAGACGCGCCGCGTGGTCTGGACTCTGCTCGACAGAGCGGGTCACGAACTCAAGCGCGACATCGACCCGAGCGGGCGGATGATAATCGAAGCGGTGCCCGCAGGCAGGGGAGGATGCGTCTTGAAATTCACCCTCTGTTCGGACGGCAGCCGCGGAGTCCGCCAGCCCCCGTCAATAAAGAAAGGGGAGAACACGGCGGTCTATGAGTTCGGCTCTCTGGACGATGTTATGGACGCGGCGTGCGCGCTCGGCAGAAGCTTTGAAAACAGCGGGCTGTATGAGTCGGGCGGCGTCTATCGCCTGCTTCTCGGCGAGAGCATTTCCGACGCGCCGGAGCATATTCTCAGCGAGTTCGGCGCGCAGATAAATTCCTTTGCCGCCGCTTCGCACACCCGGGAGCACTGGAGGTGCATAGCCGAGGGCGACGCGCTGAAAAAACTTTCCGGCAATTGATTATTGGCAGTTTGCGGCGATATCTTTCATCTCGGTTATCGCCTTTGCGGGGTCAGCCGCGCCGAAAACCGCGCTTCCCGCGACAAAGACGGTCGCGCCGCGGCGGGCAGGCTCTTCAATGGTCTTTGCGGATATGCCGCCGTCGACCTGAATCTCAATATCAATCGAGCGCTTCTCGCACTCCTCGCGCAGCGCGCTTATCTTCGGCATCATGTCTGCCATGAACTTCTGACCGCCGAAGCCGGGCTCAACGGTCATGATGAGCACCATGTCGAGCTTGTCGAGATAGGGGAAAACGCTCTCAACGGGAGTGCCGGGCTTGACGGAGAGTGCCGCCTTGCAGCCCGACGAGCGGATAAGGTCGATAGTCTCGTCGACCGGGGAATCCGACTCGATGTGGAATGTGATAACATCCGCGCCCGCTTTCACAAAATCGGGGATATACCTGAGCGGCTCGCTTATCATCAGATGAACGTCAAAGACGAGCGAGCTTTTGCCGCGGATACTTTTTATGATTGGCGCGCCGAAGGTTATGTTGGGCACAAAATGCCCGTCCATCACATCGAGATGGAGCCAGTCCGCGCCGGCCTTTTCTATCATTGCGGCCTGCTCTCCCATTTGGGAGAAGTCGCCTGCGAGCATTGAAGGAGCGATCTTTATCATCGTTTTTTCGTCCTTTCGTATTTTCATACATACCTTATACCATTATACCAACTAAATCCCGTTTAGTCAATCGCGCGGGGCGTCTTTGGAAGTCTTTACAAACAGTTAAAATTATGGTATTCTTTGACGGAGAAAATAAATCCGGGATGTGTGCAGAACTTCCCGAACAAGGAGAAAATGAAAATGAATGTTTATGATTTTGACAACACCATCTACGACGGCGAGAGCTTTATTGATCTGTTTATCTTTCTTTTCAAGAAAGACCCCTCGCTCGTCAAGTACATTCCCGACGTTATCAACGGGCTCTACAAATACACAAAGGGCACGATAAACGCCGAAGAAGCGTTGGAGCAGTATTCCGATGTCGTTACCGACTATTATAACAGCATCGAGGATTTCGACGCGCTCGTCACCGAGTTCTGGGATACGAATATCCACAAGATAAAGCCGTTCTATTTCCGCCAGAGGCAGGACGACGATATAATAATCTCCGCGAGCCCCGAGGTTCTGCTCGACGATGTTATGCACAGGCTCAACATCAAGAATTATATCTGCTCGCGCACCGACGGCAACGCGCATATAACCGACCTCTGCTTCCGCGGCAGAAAGGTCGAGCTGTTCAAGGAGATGTATCCCGATACGATAATCGACAATTTCTATACCGATTCCGTCAACGATACCCCGATGATGGAGATCTCCGAGCACGCGTTCCTCGTCTCCGGCAACAAGATAAAGCAGGTAAAGTAAAAATAAAAATTCAAAGCCTCCGTGTGATATCATGCGGAGGCTTTTTGCTGCAAATGATAAATTGTAATTTTTATTATTGCGTGCTTGCCTGTTGACAACATAATAATACAACAAATAGGACAAATTTTGATTTGCGAATAATTTGCCTTGCAGCGTCAAAAACAAAAAATCCTACCCAAAGGAAACCCATGGGTAGGATCTGCTGCTTTATAAACACGCCGCGGATTCGGCGAGCGGGTCTATTCAAAAATTGCGGTGGTGATGCTGTAGGCGGGGATGGTCAGCGTCTGCTGATATGCTCCGTCATAGGTGAGCTCGACTTTTCTGTTGCCGTCGGTCGTGTATGTCGTGAGGTGATCCCTGCCCTCTATGCCGCTCAGGGAGAAGGTGTGCTCCTTGCCGCCGTTGACGATAACGAGAACGATCTTTCCGTCCGGAGTCAGGAACGCGGCGGTGTTTGTGCGGAAGCCTATATAGTTTTCAAGCTTTTCGCGGCTCATTGACGAGAATCTGTCGTTGACGTCCTTTTTGCAGGAGATGAGACGGCTCCCCTCGGGGACGAACTTCGAGAAATGCGCCATCGCGTAGTATCGCTGGGCAACATAGTATTCGCTGCAGTCGTGGTTGGCGATTATCAGTCCGTCGCCGTTTTCGTCGCCCTCGCTGACCGCGACCCAGGCGGACCAGAAGGAGGCGTTGGAGATGAACAGATCCTGCGCCATGACGCGCGCCATAAACAGCGCACTGCGGGTGGATTTATTTGACATGGTGACGGGCAGCTCGCACCACTCGGACATATCATATATGACTCCGGGGTACTTCTTTATGTATCTGCCCCACCAACTCTTGATGAAATAGTTGATATCCGAGCAATAGGAGTGATATGTATATGTGCCGAGAACTTCGCGAAGGTCGGGGTCGTTGTAGACATATTTGAGATAATCAAAGGTCTTGCTTGTTATCTTCGAGACCTCGCACATCGAGAGCTTGACGTCGAGCCCGCGCGCCTTGATGCTCTTTGCAAAAAGCTTGTAGAGCTTGAAAAGCTCCTCGGTCTCATAGTGGCAGCCCTCCTGATAGACGTCGTCGCCGCCCCAGGACACCTGCGGCTCATTGACGGGGCTAATATACTTGATAGGATAGCCGAGCTCGATAAAGTGCTCGGTTATGTCAAGGAAATAATCGACATATTCCTGATAACATTCGGGCTTGAGGTTGTTCTGATGCTTTTTGAAGCCGCCGCTCGCCTGACCGGTGATTGTCATTGAAAAGTGGGGGGAGTTTGAGAACAGAACGACCGAGTCCACGCATCCGTAGCTCATCGCGAGGTCGAGTATCTTCATCGACTCTGCGTCCTGCGACCAGTCGTATTCGTATTTTCCCGTCTTTTCGTTATAGACGAGGAAGCTCTCCGTGCTCTTCCACGAGTCGCGGTCGAGGCGTGTGTTGGGGTTCTGCTTTTCGCCTGAGCCGACATTGAAGCGGTAGACGTTGAGCCCGAGACCCTCTTTGCTGAACAGGAGCTTCGTTATTGCCTCTGCGTTTTCGCTCGCACCTGCAACCTGCGGCCACCATGCGGCGGCTGCGCCCCAGCCCATAATCTCCTGTTGCTGAGAGGTTTCGTCTATTTTGAGATTGACGTGGCTCGTGTCTTTCGTTGCAATATTCGACACGGATATCGATCCCGTGATGCACAGCGAGATGATAAACACGAGGACATCATATATAGTTTTTCTCAGTTTTTCCATAATGTATCCCTCCTGATACCACAAGTTTATCAGAAGAAATATAAAAGGTCAACCAAAAAATCGAAAAGAGTTGCTGCGGGACAGTATGTTTCGCCGCACCCTACGAAGTGCGCGTCAATAAAATTGTGCAATTTCGCGGGCGAATGAAATCCAACCATACCATGCACTTTTTCACTATTCACTTTTACTTATTACCTTGAGCGAAGCGAAACACCCCTGCAGGGGAGCCTAAAATCAGGTAAACGGAGTTCGCATATAAAACAGAAATCCCCGTATGTCCTTGCATACGGGGAAATGTTTTAGAGTATGATAAGATTTTTTGGCGCGTGGGTGAGTCCGCGGCTGCCGTCTTCCGTGATGAGCACCATGTCCTCTATTCTGACTCCGAAAAGTCCGGGCAGATAGATGCCGGGCTCCGCAGTGACAAGATGTCCGGGAGCGAGAATCTCTTTCGAGCGGGGCGATACGCGCGGCTGCTCGTGGATCTCAACGCCGACTCCGTGACCCGTGCCGTGGCCGAAGAATTCGCCGTAGCCCGCGTCGGTTATGATATCGCGCGCGGCTTTGTCCGCGTCGGCGCAGGAGACTCCGGGAGCCATCTTCTCCATCGCGGCGAGCTGCGCTTCGAGGACGGTGTTGTATATCTTCTTCTGCTCTTCGCTTACGGAGCCTACTGCGACGGTTCGCGTCATGTCGCTGTGGTATCCGCCGACGACCGCACCGTAGTCCATGGTGATGAAATCGCCGTTTTCAATCTTTTTGTCCGAGGGCACGCCGTGCGGCATCGATGAGTTGACTCCGCTGACTGCAATAGTCTCAAACGAGAGCGCCTCCGCGCCGTTTCGGAGCATATAGTAGTCGAGTTCGAGCTGAACCTCGCGCTCGGTCACGCCGGGCTTTATGAATTCAAGTATGTGGTCGAATGCGCGCTCGGCTATCACCTGCGCCTCGCACACGAGCTTCACTTCGTTGTCGGATTTTACCATTCTGAGCGCGTCTATCGCGCGGTCGGCGTAGTTCTCGGTGCAGATGCCTGTGTCGGGCATCCACTTTGTGAACTCCTCGAACTGGGCGACGGTGAGTCTCGTCGTCTCAACGGCGAGGTTGTTTATTTTGAATTCGCTCATCAGCTGCGGCAGCTCGGTGCTCAGATCTTTTGTGAGTCTGACGGGGCAGACGGTTATCTTCTTCTGCGCCGCCTCGACATAGCGCGAGTCGGTGAGGAATACCGTGCCGTTTCTCGAAATGAGCAGAACGCCGTCCGACGACGGGAACGAGGTGAAATAGCGCCTGTTCTCCTCGGACATTATCAGCGCGCCGTCGAGCTCCGACGGCAGAAGCGAAAGAAACTTGTCGAAAATCATTCTCTGTTCCTCCTTAGGGTACTTTTAAAAAAGCGGTGAGAAATCCCTTTCCCACCGCCTTTAAATGTACAGTTGTACAGTGCAGGTACTTATTTGTACTTGCGCTTACGAGCCGCCTCAGACTTCTTCTTTCTCTTGACCGAAGGCTTCTCATAGTGCTCTCTCTTGCGGACCTCCTGGATAACTCCGTCTCTGGAAGTCTGTCTCTTGAAACGCTTGAGTGCGCTCTCGAGAGATTCGTTCTCTTTAACTTTGACCTGACTCATTAATATTCCCTCCCTCCGCTGCAATTGCAAGGGCTAATTAGCATAAGCTTGCCTCTAATTATACAACAGGTGAATTTTATTGTCAACCGCTTGGGGGGATTTTTTATTTTTGATTAAAATATCCTTTTTTACTGCGGCTTTACAACGAGGTTGACGAGCTTGCCGGGGACATAGAGCTCTTTTATAAACGCCATGCCGTCGGTGAACTCCTTGACCTTGTCGAGCGCCTTGGCTCTGGCAATCGCGTCGGCAGCCTCGATATCGGCGGGCACGGTGAAGCGGTCGCGGACTCTGCCGTTGACCTGAACGGCGATCTCTATTTCGTCGTCAACGCACTTGCTCTCGTCGTAGTCGGGCCACTTCGCGGTCGAGCAGAGACCATCTTCGCCGAGCTGTTCCCACATCTCCTCGCACAGGTGCGGGGCGAACGGGCAGAGCAGACGGATGAATACGGACAGCTCGTCCTTTGTCAGTGTGCCAACATCGTTTATCTCGTTGAGGCAGGTCATCATCGCGGCGATCGCGGTGTTGAACTTCATGTCCTCAATATCCTGCGAGACCTTTTTGACTGTCTTGTTCATTATCGATTCGAGCTTCTTCGTCGTGCCGTTGCCCTCGGCGATATCCGACAGGGACGCGACTCTCTCGAGGAAGCGCTTGCAGCCCTTGACGCCGCTCTCTTTCCACGGGGCGGAGGCCGAGTAGTCGCTCATGAACATTATATATGTGCGCAGGGTGTCTGCGCCGTATTTTTTGATAACATCGTCGGGGTCAACAACGTTGCCGCGGGACTTCGACATCTTCACGCCGTCCGCGCCGAGCACGAGTCCGAGACCTGAACGCTTCGCATACGGCTCGGGCACGGGGACCTCGCCGATATCATAGAGGAAGCGGTGCCAGAAGCGCGAATAGATAAGATGGCGCGTAACATGCTCCATGCCGCCGTTGTACCAGTCGACGGGGAGCCAGTACTTGAGCTTGTCTTTGTCTGCAAAGCACTTGTCGTTGTGCGGATCGATGTAGCGCAGGAAGTACCAGGACGAACCAGCCCACTGGGGCATTGTGTCCGTCTCGCGCTTCGCGGGCGCGCCGCACTTCGGGCAGGTGCAGTTGACGAAGGAATCTATCTTTGCGAGCGGGCTTTCGCCGCCCTCGCCGGGCTCAAAGTTCTCAACATCGGGGAGCTTGAGCGGCAGCTCGTTCTCGGGCACGGCGACCATGCCGCAGTGCGGGCAGTGGATAATCGGGATCGGCTCGCCCCAGTAACGCTGGCGGTTGAATGCCCAGTCCTTCATCTTGTACTGGACGCCCTTCTCGCCGATGCCGCGCTCCTTGAGGAACTCGAGCATTTTTTCTATAGACTCTTTCTTGTTGTCCGTTCCGTTGAGGAAATCGGAGTTTATCATCTCGCCGTCGCCGGTGTATGCTTCTTTTTCAATGTCGCCGCCCTTGATGACCTGGATGATGTCAATGCCGAACGCCTTTGCAAAATCCCAGTCGCGCTGATCGTGGGCGGGAACAGCCATAATGGCGCCGGTGCCGTAGCCCATCATGACATAGTCGGAGATGAATATCGGAATCTCCTTGCCGTTGACGGGGTTGACTGCGGTGAGTCCGCTGAGCTTGACGCCGGTCTTGTCCTTGACAAGCTGAGTGCGCTCGAACTCGGTCTTTTTGCCGCATTCGGTGCGGTAGTTCTCGACCTCGTCCATGTTCGAGATGCGGTCAGCGTACTTGTCGATGAGCGGATGCTCGGGAGCCATGACCATGAATGTGACGCCGAAGAGGGTGTCGGGGCGGGTGGTGTATATGCGTAGCGTCTCATCAGTTCCCGAGAGGGTGAAGTTGACGAATGCGCCGGTCGAGCGGCCTATCCAGTTCTCCTGCTGAGCCTTTATATTAGCCGGGAAGTCGACGTGCTTGAGTCCGTCAAGCAGCTTGTCGGCGTATTCCGTTATGCGCAGGAACCAGACGTCCTTTGACTTCTGGATAACGTCGCTGTGGCAGATGTCGCACTTGCCGCCCTGTGAGTCCTCGTTGGAGAGCACGCATTTGCAGCTCGGGCAGTAGTTGACGAACGCCTTGTCGCGGAAAACGAGTCCGTGCTCGAACATCTTGAGGAATATCCACTGGGTCCACTTGTAGTAGTCGGTGTCGGTCGTGTCGACAACGCGGCTCCAATCGAACGCGAAGCCGACGCGCTTGAGCTGACCGGTGAAATTGTGGATGTTCTGGTCGGTGACTATGCGCGGATGGGTGCCGGTCTTTATCGCGTAGTTCTCGGCGGGCAGTCCGAATGCGTCGAAGCCTATCGGGAACAGGACGTTATAGCCTTGCATCCTGCGCTTGCGGCAGATGACCTCCATGCCGGAATAAGCCTTGATGTGACCGACGTGCATGCCTGCACCGCTCGGATAGGGGAACTCGATGAGCCCGTAGAACTTGGGCAGCGAGAAATCGTCGATAGCTCTGAAGGTGCCCTCTTTCTCCCAGCGGTCCTGCCACTTCTTTTCAATGGTTTTGAAATCGTAGTTTGCCATGATTTATGTCATTCCTTTCGGATGTTCTCTCTCAGTCGGTCAGCAGGTCGCTGATATCGATCTGCTGTGCGTCGTTCCAAAGGCGCTCGAGGTTATAGTATTCGCGCTGATCCTTCTGGAACAGGTGGACGAGCACGCTGCCGAAGTCGAGCAGAATCCAGCCGGTCGCGCGTCCCTCAATGTGCTCGGGTGCTGCGCCGAGCTTGCCCATCTCGTATTCGAGATCGTCCGCGAGGCTCTTGACATGGGTGTTTGAAGTACCGGTCGCGATGACAAAATAGTCGGAGACTATAGTCAGCTCCTCGGTCTTTATCGCCGTGATGTCCAGCGCCTTTTTCTTGTCGAGTATTTTAACTATTTCGTTTGTCAGTTCTCTGGGGGTCATTTCTCTGAACTCCTCTCGGTTATAAGTTCATTGTAGCAGTCGACGCTCGACGGGTCGATTATCATTCCGTCGGCGAGGAGCTTTGATATGCAGTATCTTTGGGTGTAGAGCATCGCGGATTCTATCGACTGTTCCGAAAGCTCTCGGACTTTGTCGACATCGGGATATTTTCTGTCCTCGCTTATGAAATCCGCGAGGTAGACTATCTTTTCGAGCTGCGTCATGTTGGCTTTGCCCGTAGTGTGCCAGCGAACCGCGCCGATGATATCCTCGTCGGTGATATGAAGCTCCAGCTTCAAAAATGCCGCTCCGGCTATCGCGTGCCAGAGCTTGCGGTTCAGGCGCTCGGACGGAGATAACATTATATCAGCTTTTTCTATCATTTGCAACTGCTCCTCGGGCGCTGCGTTCTTCATCACATCGTGCAGAAGCCCCGCAAAATAAGCCTTTTCGGGGTCTGCGCCGTATAGCTCGGCAAGGTGCCGCGCGCTCTTTGCGACGCCGAGCGAGTGGATATATCTGTAGTCGTCGAGCTTAGTTTTTAGCAGCTCGTCATATTTTCTGTATTTCTCGGGTACGTTCAAGTGTAAAGCCCTTTCTTTTCGATATAGTCGCGCACGCCGTCGGCGAGAAGTCCCTGCGTGCTCTCTTTTTCGGAGATCCTGCGGCGAATGATGGTCGAGCTTACTTCAAAGACCGGGATCTCGATGAATTTTATCTTTTCTGTTTCCTCCGGCGTGAACTTGCCCTCGAGCTCGGGCACGAAGCCGTGCTTGCGCGAGGCGGCGCAGAGGGTGCACATCATTAAGATATCGTGGTAGCGGTACCACTCGTCGAATGTCGCGAGCATATCCGAGCCGACTATCAAAAACAGCTCGGCGTCCGGGTATTCGCGCTTTATCTCGCAGAGCGTGTCGTAGGTGTAGCTCTTGCCGACGCGGCGAAGCTCAGTGTCCGAGACGGAAAACCGACGGTCGCCCTCAAAGCTCAGGCGGCACATCTCGAATCTATCCCTGCTGCGAGCAAGGTTCAAGACGTGCTTGTGCGGCGGAACCGACGCCGGAATAATGAGAACGCGGTCGAGCTGCAGCTTGTCCGCGATAGCGGTAACAAGCCTTATGTGCCCCATGTGCGGCGGATTGAAGGTGCCGCCGAAAATGCCAAGTCGCATATATCTTTCTCCTTGAAACTGTCAGTATTCAGTGTCGTCCGAGAGCGACGCGCTGCCGCTTATCGGGATAACATCGCCGAGATAAGTCGGCTCGGGCTTGAAAATGCACATAAAGAAGTCCTTGCACCGGGCGAGGCTCTCGCGCACAAAATTATATACGGGCTTGCCGTAAACGCGCTTGTCTGCCGCAACGCCGTAGGCGTCGATACCCAGGCGGCGCGCATTGTAGACCGCGCGGTAGAGGTGGTATTTCTGCGTGACGACTATTGCGCTCTTGACTTCAAAAACATCGTGGGCGCGGTACATCGACTCATATGTTGAAAAGCCCGCATGGTCGAGGAACACATCGTCGGGGTCAACGCCTCTGCCGACGGCGTATTGTTTCATATGGTTGACCTCGTCGTATGAATCCCTGCCGTGGTCGCCGCTCGCGAGGATCTTTTTGCCCGCGCCGGACTGATATAAATCAACGCCCGTGCTCATTCTGTCCTCGAGCATATGACTCAGCGTACCGTTGGAGTTGACCTTTGCGCCGAGCACCAATACGCAGTCCGCCCCGCGTCCCGCCGCCTCGTCCGCGCTGATTATATACTTGCTCGCGCTGAGCATCACAACGGCATTTATCACGCACGGAGTCAGCACCGCGAGCGCAAGAAGCACGCAGAGGATGGAAATTATTATTTTTTTCTTGGAACGCGGTTTTTTCATGGCGTTTCTCCTGATTTGAGTTGTGGTGTGGGTGGTAATTCAACAATATTACAAAATAGCACAATTTCGTAGGGGCAAATAATATCCGCTCCTACAACCAATTGATAGTATTTTGCAATGTTACCTTTGCCTAAGGCACGTCAATTTTCACCCCAACAGCGGCGCTTCGCCGCCGTCGATTCTTTTGGCTATGCGCGAAAACGCTTTTGCCGCCGCGCTCGATGCCGGAAGCGGTTCGCCGCGCACCGCGCAGTGCGACACCGCCGCATCCTCGGGTACGATGCCGATTAGCTGAACGCATACCGCGTCAATGACATCGTCGATGTTGAGCAGCTTCTTTTTGCATACAGCCTTTTCGTCAAAGCGGTTGATGACGAGCCTTATATCCGAAAGCCCAAGTTTGCGCATCGCGCCTGCTGTTATGTTGACGCTTCGCACGCATACCGCATCGGCGGTGGAGACGACAATGCCCCTGTCCGCTGCGGCGCAGGCGAGCTCGAATCCGTCGGAGAGTCCCGCCGGAGCGTCAAAAAATATATAGTCGTAGTCTTTGGCGAGCTTGTCTGCAAGCTCTTTCATGCTCTCTTTGGTGAACGAGTCGGACATGCGCATCGGCGCGGTCATCAGCATCGGACCGCCCGCGGCGAGTGCCGCCTGATTCGGCTCGCATCCGCCGTCGATAACATTGCCCCAGTCGAAGAGCACGTCTTTCTGGGTGCCGAAAATCAGATCGAGGCTGCGAAGCCCGATGTCCATGTCGAGCATGAGCACACGCTTGCCGGCGCCGCTCAGCGCGCGAGCAAGTCCGGCGGTCAGCGATGATTTGCCGACGCCGCCCTTGCCGGAGGCAATAACTATTTTTTCAGCCATTTGATCACCCCAGAAGAGTATTTTCGCCCTGCGGCGCGGCTGCCGTCTGCGAGCTGTTGAAGTAGTAGTTGTATATCGGCTTCGCGATCTGCGCGAGGGAGGACGAACCGTAGACGCCCTCGCAGATAAACGCCATGGATATCTCGGCGTTTTTGCTCGGCGCGAAGGTGATATAAAGACCGTTGTTGATAACCTGACTGACGCCGTTTATCTTTCTGTTCTCTTCGGAAGTACCTGTCTTTGCGGCAGTCTGAACGTCGAGCCCCTTGAGAGCCGACTGTATAATACGGTTGTTGTTGACAACGTACTCCATGCCCTCGGTGACGCAGTCGATGGCATATTTCGATATGCCCGTCTCGAGCGCGACTTTCGGGGTCTTTTCAACGAGCGTCTCGGAATAGTCGGCGCTCTTGACCGATTTGATGAGATGCTGTTCGTACCTCGTGCCGCCGTTTGCTATCGTGGCGACGTAGTTTGCAAGCTGGATGGGCGTGAAGCGCGTACCGCCTTCGCCGATGGACGAAAGGATCAGATAGCCGGGCAGCCATGTCTGACCGATGCTTTCGCGGTACTCGGGGCTGTCCTCAATGCCCTCCGCCTCGGTCAGCTCAACGCCGGTCTTGACGCCGAGTCCGAGCATGGAGCGGTATTCGTTGAGCCTGCTGACTCCGAGTTCCTCGCCGCAGGTGTAGAAATATATGTTGCACGAATCCTGAAGCGCGGTTCTGAGCGTCAGGTTTCGGTCTTTGTGGTTGATGTTGCAGTAGAATGTGTGGTCGAGGTATTTGAACTCCCTCGTGCAGCGGATGACCCTGTCGCGGTTCGTGATCCCCTCTTCAATAGCAGCTATGGCGACAGAGGGCTTTGATGTAGAGCCGATGGCGTAGGTGCTGCGCAGCGCCCTGTTCCAGAGCGGAGTGCGCTCGTCTTTGCTCAGCTCCGAGTATTTCTCGCTGTAGGTGTTCAGATCATAGGTCGGATAGCTGAGGATGGTCAGAATCTCGCCAGTGTTCGGGTCGTTGACAACGAGCGCGCCCGCGGCGGGAACTCCGTATTTGTTCTTCGATGATTTGGCGTAGTTCTCTGTCCACTTCGCGAATGTGTCCTGCGCGAGCTTCTGCATGTCAGCGTCTATAGTGAGCACGACCGTCGCGCCCTGAACCGGCTCTTTCGTCACGGTTTCGGAGACATTGCCGTCCGGGTCTACGGTGACGACCTTTTCACCGTCCGTGCCGCGCAGATACTCTTCCATCGAGTATTCGATTCCGCTCTTGCCGACCATGTCGTTCATACCGTAGCCTTTTTCTTTGAGCTCGGCGTATTCCTCGGCGTTTATCTTGCCGACGGTGCCTATAATATGTGCGGCGAGAGTGCCGTCAACAATGTGTCTGTAGGGCACGACCTCAACGTCGACGCCCTTGAAAGTTGCGCTGTTCTCTTTGACTTTTGCGACGAGCACATCGCTGACATCCTCTGCAAAAGTATAAGAGTTGCTGACTCCGAAGCCGTTCAGGAGCATCTGATAGCGCACCGCCGCGATTTTTAAGCCGTCTTTGAGCGAATAGCTCGGGTCGATCTCAAACATCTCAACCATCGCGTCGTAGCAGTTCTGCGCCGTGGCGTAGGAGTTGAGGTTCAGGTAGTCCTTGCCTTTCATGACCTCGATCTCTTTTTCGCTGTCGGCTTTATAGACGAGTCCGCCCGAAGCGTCAATGACTATTGGCAGGTCGTTCTCCCACTCGGTGTTGTTCGCTTCAAAAAGCCTGATGAGTGAGATTATTATAGAATTCCTCTCGGCGTTCTCTTTTTTCGAGGGAAAATATGAATAGTTGAAAACTATGGAGTAGCCCTGGCGGTTCTCGACTATGGGTTTGCCGTTGCGGTCGACTATTTCGCCGCGCGCCGCATGAATGGTGACGGTAGTCTGCTTCGCGGTGTTGACGGCGCTCGCATATTCCTCGCCGTCAACGAGCTGAACTTTGACGAGCACGCCGACAAAGACAAGTATGAACGCGAGCAGTATGCAGGGCAGGGCAATGCGCCTTATCGCAAGTCTCTTTGAATCCATCGGGCTTTCTCCTTTCTTTTATCTTTTTACTTCGCTGGGCAGCCGTCTGCTGATGCCTCTTGTTATTAAGAACCAAAGCGGCGTGAATATCACCGTGTAGAGCACGCTCGGCAGGCAGAAGGTGAGCAGCAGCCTGCCGCCGTGGACTCCCGCCGCGGCGACGAACACTATCCAGTAGACGAATGTATGCACAAGCAGCGCCAGCGCGGAGAAAATCAGCGCGGTGACGATGTTGTTTCTTATCATGTTGTTGACGAGCATTCCGCACACGAGACCGACTACAGTCAGCAAAATGGCGTTTATGCCCTGGGTGCCGCCGGTCACGTCGAGCACTACGCCAGCGAGCAGTCCGAGGAGCATGCCCGCAGTCTCGCGCTCAAACATCGCGATGCAGACCACCATGACCGTCACTGCGAGCTGATGCGCGCCGAACGGCTCGGGCAGAAGTCCCGGCGTATTCTGGATAACGGCGCAGAATATCAGCAGCACTGCGAAAATCACGCGGCGGATTATAAGTCTTTTCTTTTCGGCTGTGAGACCCATAGACAAGTCCCTTTCGATAAATTTGTTACTCTGTGACGCTCGAACCCTGACCCTCGAACTCGGTGATTATAAAAACATCTGTTATCGAAGCTATGTCCGCGCCGGGCTTGATTATCGCGGTCGCGGAGATGTCCGTGTCGGAGTCCTCGACTTTTGTGACCGTGCCTATAATGAGATCGCGCGGATAGATGCCGCCGACTCCCGATGTGCAGACGATTCCGCCGGGGGAGACCGCCGTTGAGCTCGAAAGACCGGGCATGGTGCAGAGTCCGTTCTTGGCGTATGCCGCAGTCGTTGTGACAAAGCCGAGGTCGCGCGTGCGGATCTCATATGCGCTGGTGTTGACGCTCGGGTTGAGTATAGTTTTTATCGTGCACTGCGTGAGGGTCACGGATGTGACGACGCCGACGAGATATTTGCCGTAGATAACGGGGTCGTTGACGGCGATTCCGTCATTGCTGCCGCGGTTCAAAACAAAAGCGGAGAGCGGGTTCGCCGCATCTCTGCCGACCACCGACGCCTCGCAGAATTTGTAGTCCTTGTGGCTCTCTTTGAGTTCGAGGAACTCTTTGTAGAGCGCGTTCTGGCTCTTCATCTGCTCGTAGTCAACGAGCTGGCTCTGAAGATCCTCAATTTCTTTGTTCAGCTCATCTACCTGCTTCGAGAGCGTGGCGGAGGACTTGAAGTTTATCGAGAAAGCCGAAAACTTCTGCGCCAAAAACGACGACGCGCGCTGAAGCGGCGAAAACACCGTGCTTATCACGGAATTTGCGGGCGAAGAGCCCGAATGCATCGCCGCTGCCGCCGCAACGCCGATAATCAGCACGACGAGCACGCCGACAAATATTTTGAATGTTCTGGATTTGTAAAACTTCAATTGAGTCTCTCCTTTGCTTGGAAGAAGTAAGTCTATACAACGCAAAAAATCCCGCGGGTTTGCAAAAAGTATGCAGAAAGGCAGAAAAACCGTTGTGCCGCATAGTTTTTGTAAGCCTGCGAGAACGCGGGCCGTCTGCGGAAAGCAGAGCGACCCGCGAAAAGGCGTTTATTTATCGAGCGGATGCTCGAGGCAGATGCCTGTTCCGTCAACGACGCAGTCGAGCGGACTCTCCGCAACGA
The DNA here is from genome assembly GCA_003514385.1 of Oscillospiraceae bacterium. Taxonomy (GTDB): domain Bacteria; phylum Bacillota; class Clostridia; order Oscillospirales; family Acutalibacteraceae; genus CAG-177. The sequence continues at coordinate 105,504 of DOQR01000001.1, forward strand.
GAACGGGGATGCGGGTCTCGGCGGCAATGAGCTTGTCGAGACCTCTGAGCAGAGCGCCGCCGCCGGTGAGCATGATGCCGTGGTCGATAATGTCCGCAGCGAGCTCGGGGGGAGTCTTCTCAAGGGTAGCCTTGATGACATCGAGGATCTGATTGACGGAGTCGGACAGAGCCTCTCTGATCTCCTCCGCGGAGATCTCGATGTTCTTCGGCAGACCGTCCATGAGGTTGCGGCCCTTGATGTTCATCGCGCCTTCGCCCTCGTAGGGATAGGCGGAGCCGATCTTTATCTTGATATCCTCAGCGGTTCTCTCGCCGATGAGCAGGTTGTATTTCTTCTTGATGTAGTTGATGATGGACTCATCAAAATTGTCGCCCGCGACTCTTGCGGAGTTCGAGGTAACAACGTCACCCAGGGAGATAACGGCAACTTCGCTCGTGCCGCCGCCGATGTCGACGACCATGCTTCCGGTGGGCTCGGAAACGGGGAGACCCGCACCGATAGCGGCAGCCATGGGCTCCTCAATGAGGCTGACATATTTTGCGCCTGCGCTTCTCGCGGCGTCGTTGACAGCGTTTCTCTCAACGCCGGTAACGCCCGAGGGGATGCAGATCATAACGCGGACTCTCGCGAGCGGGGAGTTCTTCGTGACCTTCTTTATGAAAGCCTTGAGCATATCCGCGGTGATGTCGAAGTCGGCGATAACGCCGTCCTTGAGGGGACGGACTGCGGTTATGGAGCCGGGAGTTCTGCCGATCATCTCCTTGGCTTCTGTGCCGACGGCAACGACTCTGGGCGGATTGTACTTCTGATCGACCGCAACGACGGAGGGCTCTCTTATAACGATGCCCTTGCCTTTTACGAACACGAGGGTGTTCGCGGTACCCAAATCGATACCGATATCAAGTGAAAATAACATACTGTTCTCCTTTCAACAGTCAGAATACTTTTTATCGTCTGTTATCTGAACGAAATAGAATTGACAATTGATTCAAAATCTCCGGTGTTTGCGCCGGCTTTTGAAGTTTTATAGGTGCAGGCATAGGTCACGCCGTTTCTCTCGAACAGGGCGGAGGCTATAAACGCCTCTTTGCCGTTCGCGGAGACCTTGATCTCCGTAAACTTTGCGTCCTGACCGCAGAGGGTCTTCGTTTCGCTGTTGACTTCGGGATTGAAGCCCTGCTCCTTGAGCGAAGAGATGACCTCGCCGATATCGGCGGACTTGTCATCGACGCTCTTTTCGGTGTCATAAATTATGTCGATGGTCTCGTCGCCTTTTGTGAGGGTTATTGCGGAGCCGACTGCCGACATATCGTATCCGGAGGGCTGGGTGAATGTGAAATATCTGCAATAGACGTTCTTGCCGGAGACAAGAAGATAATCGAGCGCGATGGCGTTTGTTGCCTGCTCGCCGTTTTCGTCCTTCTTTGCATTGCCCTTTTCGTCTGTGTCGACAATGACAATATTGCCTGCCTCGTCATAAACGGGCTTGCCGTTTTCGTCGGTCACGAGCACGCGGTCGTTGCCGCTGCTGTCCTTGACTTTGAGTCCTTTTGCTTTTGAGCAGCCGGTGAAAAGACAGACTGCCGCGAGCATACAGATGAGCAGAGACGAGATGATTTTCTTCATTCTTTAAGACCTCCCCTTCGTCCTTATCGTCCGAAAATTATTGCCTGTTTCAGTATAACACAGGGTATTGCACTTTTTCAAGTGCGGAATCGAAGATATGATTGACACAAAAAGGCGGTTTGAACCGTTTATCAGCCGTTGAGGGCCTCAAAATTCTCCTTGTTGCTCTTGTAGAGGTTCTTGAAGACTGCGAAGTTCTTGTCATATATAGGCTTGAGCGAGGGGTTCGGAATGAACGTCTTCTTCGCCGGGACGAGCTTCTTCGCCTCTTCGATGCTGCCTATCATGCCCAGACCGACTGCGGAGATGACCGCCGCGCCGACTGCACCGACGTTCTGCGGGCTTGCAACGACCTCGACCGTTCTGCCTGTGCAGTCCGCGAGTATCTGGCTGGTGACGTCGGAGAGAGCGCCGCCGCCGACAAAGCGGAGAACATCGGAGGTCTTAGTCTTTTTGTCCTCGGTCTCAAGGAACCAGCGCAGGTGCATGCAAGTGCCCTCAACAACGGCGCGGATGAGCTCGGTCTTGCCGGTCTCAAGGCTGATGTTGAAGAACATTCCGCGGGCGTTCGGATCCTCGAACGGGCAGCGGTTGCCGTGCAGCCACGGGGTGAAGATAACTCCGCCGCAGCCTGCGGGGGTCTTGTTTATAACATGCGACATGTAGTCGTAAAGGCTCGTGAATATGGACTCCTTCGAGGAGGCGACATCGGTCTTCTCGAGGAATATGTCAATTTCATCGAGGGCAAGGTGATCCTTGACCCACTCGAGGCACTTGCCGGCGGTCTCAAGCTCTGCGAAGTAGTTGAGTCTGCCGTTTTGCGCGCCGATTATCGCGGCGATCATCGCGCTCGTGTCGACTATATTCTTGTCAACAACGGTGGATACCCAGCCGGAGGTGCCGCAGTAGATGTGCGTGTCGCCCATGCCGACCGCGCCCGCGCCGACGCCGATGAGCGAAGCGTCTCCGCCGCCGCCGAATACGGGCGTGCCCTCGCACAGTCCGAGATCGTCCGCAGCCTTTTCGGTAAGACCGCCGACGAGAGCGGTGGAGTCGATTATCTCAGCCATATGCTCGGGCTTGACGTTGAACATCTTGAGCATCTCGGGGCTCCAGCCCTCCTTGCCCTTGCGGACATCGTAGAGCAGAGTGCCGAAAGCCGAGTCGCGCGTCATGACGAACTTGTCGGTCATGCGGCAGATTATGTATTCTTTGACGTCGAGCCACTTATAGGTTCTCGCGAAGTTCTCGGGCTCATTCTCCTCGACCCATTTATATTTGTATACGGGATCCTTGACGCTCGCGGACACGGCACCGGTTATCTGCAGAGACTTGAGAAGCTTCGGAATATAAGCTCCCGCAATCTGCGGACCGTAAGCCATGAGTTCCTTTATCTGCTTCTTTGCGCGCTGATCCATGTAGCTCATCGCCTTGCGCACGGGCTGGCCGTCCTTGTCGACGAGCACGAGACCCTGCATCTGGGAGCAGAAGGATATACCGGCTATCTCCGAAGTGCTCACGCTCGTTGAATTCATGAGTCTCTTCGTGGTGTTGCATATCGCGCTCCACCACTCGTCGGGATCCTGCTCTGCGCCGCCGTCCGGATAAACGGTCAGCGAATAGCCTTCCATCTCCGCAGCGATCAGCTTTATTTCATCTTCAACTTCAAACAGACAGGTTTTGACGCCCGTCGTGCCGATGTCGTATGATAAGACGTATGTTCTGTCGCTCATTACAAATTTTTCTCCCTTCGCGGCTTTTCATAAACAAAGCCCCAATCTATCCATTCAATTATATAGCAAAAAATTGATGATTACAATGTAATAGCAAAAAAATTTTAAAAAACCGCGAAGCGGCACCCGCCGCAGAAAATATTTATCCGCGTCCCCAAAGAAAAGAAAAACTTTCCGAAGCCGGCAAAAAACTGTCAAAAAAAGCGCCGCGGGCAGACCGAAAACCGCCGCAATGCATAGCGTACCCGCCGGGCAGCGGAGAAAAATAAAAAAATTTTGAAATAACAGTTGATTTTTGCGGCGCGTTGTGCTAATATACTATGGCAATCAGATGCGCTGCTAGCTCAGTTGGATAGAGTGTTTGGCTACGAACCAAAAGGTCAGGGGTTCGAATCCCTTGCAGCGCGCCAAGAACGGAAGCAATACCGCAAGTGTTGCTTCCGTTCTTTTTTTATTTTCAAGGGATTCGAACCCTGAGAGGGTGAGCGGCGTTAAGAAAACAGTCCGGTGGACTGTTTTTAGCCGCGAAGTGTGAGGCGGGTGCTGCTGCGCAGCAGCGGTCGCCGAGCACGCAAGGCGGCGCAGCCGACTGTATCCCTTGCAGCGCACCAAGTTAAAAGCCTTGATAACTCTGAGCTTTTGGAGTTTGAAGGGCTTTTTTCTTTTTAGTTTTCGGTAGCATTTCTAACATTTATCCTGCAAACAGCTTTAAGTACCCATTTTTATATAACCTGTTGACATTTGTTTTTGAGTTTGCTATTATATACATACCGAAAGTATGTAAGGAGCAAATATGAGCAGAAATAAATATCCGGAGGAAACGGTAAATCTTATCCTCGATGTGTCCCAGCGTTTATTTATAGAAAAGGGATACGACAACACAACGATTCAGGATATCATCGATGAACTGGGCGGACTCACAAAGGGCGCGATATATCACCATTTCAGTTCAAAGCAGGATATCCTTGATGCGGTCATAGAACGGCTTTTTGCAAAAAATACGCTGTCTGCGAGTTGGCGTAAAATTCAATCCGATACCGATATTACGGGCGGAGAGAAGCTCAAGCGTATGCTTGCTGCGGCTCTGACGGATGAGCAGGAACAGCAGTTCAGAAAATTGGGAGTGCATTTGCAGAATATGCCGCAGATGCTCAGCGACCTTGTTCTGCGCTCCGTAAACGATATAGCACCTAATGCCTTTGAACCGGTTATCGAAGAGGGCGTTAGGGACGGATCTCTGTCGGTCATGTTCCCGAAGCAGGCTGCCGAGGCGGTTTCGCTTATCGCGAATATTTGGATAAACCCGCTTGTTTTTCCTGTTGACAACGAAGAGCTGAAAGCAAAGTTTGAGTTTATTTGCGGTATAACAAAGTCTATCGGGCTTGACATTTCCGACATCTATCCGCTGCTCGACAAAATGAACAGCGATATCAATCTTTAAATATTCGGGAGGGTTTTACCCCTCCCATATATATTAACATTAAACATACCAAAAGTATGTAAGGAGGTAAACCATGTCAACAACTTACACGAAAAGAGAAAAGTTCCGGTATCTTCTGGGTCTTTCCGGTCAGAACATCATATACGGAACAGTTACATCCGTGCTCGCATATTATCTTCAGTTCACGATTCTGATTCCTGCCGTATGGGTCGGTCTGATATTAAGTGTTGCGAGAATATTTGACGCCGTCAAAGACCCGTTTATCGGAGCGATGATAAGCAGAGGAAAACATAAACTAAAGGACTATCTTATCGCAGTGCCGATTCCCACAGCAATACTGACGATTCTCTGTTTCAGTAACGGAATTTATTCCGCGGAAAACAGTATGCCTAAAAATATTTTAATAGTGTTATCTGCGTTTGTGTTTTACATAATATGGGAAGTTGTGTTTACAATCGGCGATATTCCGATAACCGGGTATCCTTCAGTGCTCACAAGTGATGAGGGCGACAGAACAAAGTTGCTTTCGCTACGTCCGATAGGTGGAATGGCGAGCGGTATAAGCACGCTTGCCGTTCAGCCGATTGCTTTTGCGTTGTCGGCAGTTTTCGGCGGAAGTGCAGTGGATGAGCGAAATGCTTTTCTTATAACGGTTGCCGCGTTTTCAATCATCGGCGGGGCGCTTTTTCAGTTTACCGCAATCGGTTCGGTGGAAAGGGTTTCTGCCGAGCGCAGCGAAAATTCGGGTCAGCTCAGATATTTTATTACAAATCCGTTGCTCAGAAAAATCAGTATATCGGGATTTTTGGGCAGTCTGAAAGCCCTGACCGGTGTTATCCTCACTCCGCTGGTAACCTATTATTTTGCAAGTAAAAATCCGCAGATGTCGCTGATTTATACGGCACTTTTCGGAGTGGGAAGTATTGTGGGACTGGTAATCTCGGCGGTAGCAGTCCCTAGTTTATCTAAAAAATACGGAACAAAAAGGCTCTTTGCCGCCGTCAATCTGATAAACATTTTTCCGAATCTTTTGCTATTTGCGCTGTATGTTAAATATCCTCAAAATATGACGAACATTCCGCAAACGGTTGCAATGTTCGTACTTACACTTATAATCGGAAGCTGTGTAAGCATTTCTTCGACCGTTCAGACGCTGATAATCTCACAAGCCGTTGACCTTGAAGAAAAAATATCAGGTAACAGACCGGATGCGCTGTTTTTCTCCGCGCATACATTCATTGTCAAGATTGGTACCGGTTTATCGTCGCTCGCGGCGAGCATAGGCTATGCCGTCGTCAAATTTTCATCCTCTGAAACGGCGGCGCTTAACGATTTTATTGCAAACGGCGGAATCCCGAGGCTCGACGGCAGATATTCAAATCTGATGACGCTTCTGTTCATGCTGTATACTCTGCCCGTTGCGCTGAGTTCGCTTCTGTCTGCGCTTCCGTTTATTCGCAGGGAGCGGGAGTGAAAAATTAAAAAGTTTTGCGAAGTCATAAAAAATTCCGCCCGGTTTCCCGGACGGAACTTTTTATTTTTATCTTATTTATACAGCGGGCCGTAGGCGGCGCAGGCTCTATAGTCTGCACTCTCGAGGTCCTTTGTGCCGAACGCAGACCATGCGTGCGGACGGTAGATGTCCTCGTCGGCGACGTTGTGCATCGCAACGGGGATTCTGAGCATGCTCGCGAGCGTGATGAGGTCTTTGCCGATGTGGCCGTAGCTGATAGCGCCGTGGTTTGCGCCCCAGTTTGCCATGACGGAGTAGACATCCTTGAACGCGCCCTTGCCGGTGAGTCTCGGAGCGAACCAGGTGGTCGGCCAGGTCGGGTCGGTGCGCATGTCGAGCTTGTTGTGGATCTCATCGGGCAGGGTGGCAGTGTAGCCCTCGGCTATCTGAAGCACCGGGCCGAGACCCTTGATGATGTTGACTCTTATCATTGTCATGGGCATGACAGCCTGAGTCTTGAAATGCGAGGAGTATCCGCCGCCTCTGAAATATCCGAGGTCTGCGGGGCACCAGTCGGTAGCCTTGAGCATAGCGCTGATGTCCTCGTCGGTGACGTTCCACCACTCCTTCATGACGGCGTTGCCGTCCTTGTCCTTGCAGACGCCCGTGGCGTCGAGCGCGGCGGCGCCGGAGTTGATGAGATGGATGAAGCCGTCCTTGGCAACGCCCTCGGGGCGCATACCGCAGACTCTTTCAACCGCGTCGGGGCTCCAATATGTGCGCACGTCGGCGAACAGGCTCGCTCTGCCGGTGATGAGCTTTCCGAGGAGCATGGACAGACCGTTGAGGCCGTCGTTCTCGGTGGCGAAGGTGAGCGGCTCTTTTTTGCCGTTCCAGTCAAAGGTAGTGTTGAGAATAGCCTCGGTGAAGTCGCCGTTGGGCATGAAGTCCGTCCACTGGCGCTGACCCTGGAAGCCGCCGAGTATGGCGTTGCGGCCGAGAGCCTCCTCGTGCCAGCCGTCCTTCGGGCCGGAGTGCTCAGCCTCTGCGCCGACGGGGCGGACATCGTTGAGCTTATCGTTGCCGAGCATGATGTCGCGGCAGATAAGAGTCATCTTGACGACGAACTCCCACTCCTTCTCCTTCTGCTCGGGGGTGTGTCTGATATTTTCGGGGTTCTTGTCGAAGCCCTCGGGGCAGTTTTCTTTGACCCACTTGAGCGCGCGCTCATATTCCTCGTGGTCATAGATGCCGAGCTCGACGCGGCGGGTAACTTCGACCATGTCGACCCACTCGGCGCGGATGCCGAGATACTCCTGCCAGAAATCGGCGTCGCAGAACGAGCCTGCGATACCCATTGCGACAGCGCCTATGCCGACATAAGACTTGCCTCTGAGCTGGCCGACAGCCGCGGCGCAGCGTGCGAAGCGGAGAATCTTCTCGGCAACGTCATCGGGGATGGAGTTGTCGGTGACATCCTGAACATCCTTGCCGTAAATCGAGAATGCGGGCAGACCTCTCTGCGCATGAGCCGCCAGAACCGCCGCGAGATAAACCGCGCCGGGGCGCTCGGTGCCGTTGAAGCCCCAGACTGCCTTGACGGTCAGGGGATCGAGATCCATCGTCTCGCTGCCGTAGCACCAGCAGGGGGTGACGGAGAGGGTCGCGCAGACGTTCTGAGTCGAGAAGAAGTCGGCGCACTTTGCCGCTTCTGCTGCTCCGCCTATCGTGCAGGGGGAGATGATGCACTCAAAGGGAGTGCCGTCCGAATAGAACACATTTTCTTCGATGAGCTTCTTGGCAGCGAGCGCCATGTTCATCGTCTTTTCCTCAAGACTCTCTCTGACTCCGCCCCAGCGGCCGTCAATGATGGGTCTGATTCCAAGCTTTGCTTTTGCCATTTTTCAGTCATCCTTTCGATGTTGTGTTGCCACTACCGGGCGCAACACTTATTTAAGTATTTTCAAAAAGCTCTCATATGCGCCCGCCCATTTGCCGGTGTCGCACGGAGCATATTCGCGTAATGCTTCGCTGCGCGAGATTATCTCCCTCGCCTTTTTGATATCCGGAATGTCGCCGGAGCTCAGAAGCTGAACGGCGATGTTGCCGAGCACGGTCGCCTCTATCGGACCCGCCTTCACGGGGACATTGCAGGCGTTCGCGGTCATCTGGCAGAGCAGGGTATCTTTCGTGCCGCCGCCGATAACATGTATATCAGGATAGTCTCTGCCGGTGCATTCTTTTATCATCGAGAACGTGCTGCGGTATTTCATCGCAAGGCTCTCGTAGATGCAGCGCATTATCTCGCCGACTGTCTGCGGGACATACTGACCCGTTTTGCGGCAGAATTCGCGCACGCGTCCGGGTATATCTCCGGGCGGCGTGAACTCGGGGGAGTCGGGGTCGATAAAGCACTTGAACGGCTCCGCCGAGAGCGCCATGCGCTCGAGATCAGCGTAGCTGTATTCCTCGCCCTCGCGCTTCCACTGCCTGCGGCTCTCCTGAATGAGCCACAGTCCGATTATATTCTTGAGCAGCCCGGTCATGCCGCCGTAGCCGCCCTCGTTGGTGATGTTTATCGAGAGCGATGTGTTGTTGACAATAGGCTCGGGTATTTCCGTGCCGAAGAGCGACCATGTGCCGCTGCTCAAAAACGCGAAGCTGTCGAGCTGAGAGGGGACGGCGGTTATCGCCGACTGCGTGTCGTGTCCGCATACGCTGACGACTTTGACGGGGTCGAGCCCCAGCTCTTCGCATATCTCCGCGCTGAGCATTCCGTTTTCGGTACCCGACGGCACAATGGGCGTGAGGATTCCCGACGGGATGCCGAGGCGGTCGAGAATGTCGTATGCCCAGTCTTTTGTCTTTATGTCAACCATCTGCGAGGTGGTCGCTATTGAATATTCGGTCTGCTTTCTGCCCGTGAGCATATATGCGAATAAATCGGGCATGAACAGCAGCTTATCCGCCCTGTCGAGAATGTGCGGGCGGTATTTTTTGAGCGCACAGAGCTGGAAGAGCGTGTTGAGCTCCATGAACTGGATGCCCGTGCGGGAATAGAGCTCCTCGCGTGGAACTGTTCTAAACACTTCTTCAATCATTCCCGCCGTGCGTGCGTCGCGGTAGTGGATAGGATTTTCGAGCAGGCAGCCGAATTCGTCCAAAAGCCCGAAGTCAACGCCCCAGGTGTCGATGCCGATGCTGTCGAATCCGCCGGCGAGCTTCGCCTTTGTCAGTCCCTGCTTTATCTCAAAAAACAGGCGCAGAACATCCCAGTAGAGCGTGCCGTTCACGCTCACGGGGTCGTTCGAGAAGCGGTGAACTTCTTCGAGGCGGATATTCTCCCCGTCAAAATGTCCGATTATCGCGCGTCCGCTCGACGCGCCGAAGTCGAACGCCAAAACTCTTTTTTCCATTGATGCAGAGTCCTCCGAGTTATTTTACAACGCCCTTTTTGAGGATGATGTTTGCGTATACGGCGGTCTCGCCCGTCGCGATGACGGCGTATGCCTTTCTCGCTCTGTCATAGAAAGCGAAGCGCTCCATGAGCTCGAAGTTCTTGTCGCCCTCGTTCGCTTTGACTATCTCTTCGTATTTGTCCCAGACTGCCGGGCGGTCTCCGTCGCCGTTGTTGTCCATGAGCGCAACGGGGGCGTCAACATAGGTGTCGAGGGGCATGAGCTTCAAAACCGCATCGAGAACCTCGGGCACTCCGTGACCGTCGAGGCGCACAAGGCGCTGAGCTATGCTCGCCGCGGGGAAGTTGCCGTCGCCGATAACTATCTCGTCGCTGTGTCCCATTTCCATGAGGATCTTGAGAAGCTCGGGGGAGATGATAGGTGAAATATTTTTAAGCATTTTTATATCCGTCCTTTCGGAAAAATCAGTCAATTGAATACATGCTGTAGAGCTCGCTGTATACGCCGCCCTTTGCCATGAGCTCGCGGTGGCTGCCCTGCTCGGCGATGCCGTCTTCTGTCAGCACGACTATCTCCGCCGCGTTTCTTATCGTCGTGAGCCTGTGGGCGATAGTTATGACCGTGCGCCCCTTTGCAAGCTCTTCGAGCGACTGCTGAACAAGGCGTTCGCTCTCGTTGTCGAGCGCGCTCGTCGCCTCGTCGAGAATGACTATCGGCGGGTTCTTCAAAAACAGGCGCGCGATTGAAATTCGCTGTTTCTGACCGCCGGAGAGCTTGACTCCGCGCTCGCCGACATATGTGTCGTAGCCCTCTGGCAGCTCTTCTATAAATTCGTGTGCCCCGGCTCGCTTCGCCGCGGCTATTATATCTTCTTTTTCAGCTCCCGGGCATCCGTAGGCTATATTGTCCCTGACCGTGCCGGAGAACATGTAGACATCCTGCTGAACCGTGCCTATATTCGAGCGCAGCGAAGCTAAAGTTATGTCGCGGATATCTTTTCCGTCGAGCAGTATGCTGCCCGAATCCACATCGTAGAAGCGGGGGATAAGATTGCAAAGCGTAGTCTTGCCGCCGCCGGACGGACCGACGAGGGCGACATTCTCGCCCGGAGCTATATGCAGGGAGAAATCGGAAAGAATTTTCTTGTCCGTGCCCTTGTATGAAAATGTAACGTTTTTGAATTCGATATCGCCCTTGACGCCGCTTATGGGCTTTGCGTCCGGACTGTCTTTTATGTCGCTGACTTCGTCCATTATTTCAGTGAAGCGCTCGATGCCAGTCATGCCGCGGTTGAACTGCTCGCTGAATTCGACCATTGTGCGTATCGCCGCGAGCAGGGTGCTGACCATGAGCAGGCTCGCCGAGAAGTCGCCGACGGTAGTTTTGCCTTTCATCATGAACACTGCGCCCACGCCGACTATTGCTATATACATCAGTCCGTCGCAGAGTCTTACGGTGCAGTGGAAGCTCGCCATGTATCTGTAGCCGTTTTTCTTCGATTTGAAGAAGCGGCGAGAGCCCTCGTTGAACTTTTCGCGCTCAATGTCCTCGTTGGCAAAGCTCTTGACAACTCTTATGCCGAGCAGTGAATCCTCCGTCCGCGCGTTTATCTCGCCTATCTCGCGTCTCTGCTGTTTGAACGCGGCGCGCATCTTGCGGCGGCTGTGCGAAGTCAGAAGCATCATAAGAGGCATGAGCGAAAAGACTATTATCGCAAGCCATATGTTCATCGACGCGAACATGATGAATCCCGCGATTATTTTTATCACGGTCATCAGGACGTTCTCCGGACCGTGATGGGCGAGCTCGGTTATGTCAAACAGGTCGTTGGTTATTCTCGACATGAGCTGACCTATCTTCGTGTCGTCATAGAATGAATATGACATATCCTGCAAATGCGAGAACAGGTCGTTTCGCATGTCCGTTTCAATTCTCGCGCCCATGATATGCCCGCCCGATGCCGTGTAGTAGCTCGCGGCGGTGTCGATTATTCGCAGTAGAATGTAGAAGCCGACTATTTTTATTATCAGCTCCGCCGTCAGGTCGTGAATATCATGCGCCGCGCGGTCGGTTATCTGCCGCACTATCAGCGGCAGGGCGATCTCGCATACGGTGGTCAGCGCGGAGCAGAACATATCGAGGGCGAACAGTCCCGAATATTTTTTATAGTAAGGCAGGAACCTTTTGAGCATCCTTCGGTTGCGGCTGGAGTAGTCCCCGGACAAACAAACACCCCTAATCAAGCAGTTATATATCAAAATTATACAACATTTATTTCCCTTTGAAAAGGGTCGGCGGAGAGAAAAAATATTTTCTTGCCTGTGACAGTTTTTGTCCTTGAAAAAAGACGAGTATTTTTGTATACTATTGGTATATAAATACATTTTTTGGAAAGGGAGGTCTCTTTATGCGTATTCTCATATGCGACGATGAGCCTGCAATTGTCAGGCAGATATCAGAAATAATCGCAGACGCTTATCCCGACATTGAGCTCATCGGCGTACACAGTTCAGCGGAACTGTCCGAAAAGCTTGCGTCAGAGGATGCAAACAGAAATTTTGACCTCGCCTTTCTTGATATTGCCGTCAGGGATGAGAGCGGCGTGGATATCGCCGAGTTTGTCGGCGCGCTGTGCCCGGGAGTCAAGATCGTCTTTGTCTCCGGGAACCAGGATCTTGTCTCCAAGGCGTTTGTGGCGGTTGATGACTGCGGATATATTTATAAGCCCGTCGATCCCAAACTGCTTCTCGGCTATATCGAGCGCGAACGCGCCGGAGCGCACAAGAGGCAGAACCGCGAATATTTTGAATATACCCGCCGCGGCAGCAGCCGAAAAATAGGGAGCGACAGTATACTTTTCATCGTCAGCGAGCGCAATTATCTGGAGATACATACGGTTGACGGGGACAGCGTCACCGTACCGGGAAAGCTTGACGAGGCGGAGCAGCAGCTCAAATTGGGCTTTGTACGCTGCCACAAAAGCTATCTTGTCAACCTCAAGTATATTGCAAAGTATACGGCAACGCAGTTTGTTATGATGAACGGAGAGATAATTCCGATAAGCCGCTCCAAGAAAAAAGAGGCGGCAGACAGATATGTGCTTTTCAAGGGAGCTTTGGTCAAATGACATTTTTTGATATATTCTGGTATGTGTTCAATTTTCTTTCGATAGCGCTCGTGGTGGTGTTTTTGTGCATGAACCTCACCCCGCGCTTCAACCGCTATGCAGTCTTTTTCTTGACTCTCATTCCGTTTTCGGCAATAGCACTCGCCCAGCATTATTTCTACGATGTGCCGTCGGTGTTTTTCAAGATTCCGGCTTTTGCATATTATTTCATTTCGGCAATAGCCTATTTCAAAGATAAACTCAGAACCCGAATTTTTGTCTCTATAGTTCTGATGTCGTTTACATATCTCGTCTCGGCTCTGCTGATAACCGGGTGTATCGCCTGCGGGCTCAATCCCTATGACGATATAATGACCTATATAGTCTCCTTGCCGAATACGGTGGGGCTGATAGTGCTCTTCGGCGGGTTTACATATATAAGGATGAAGAAGCACAAAAATATGATTTTGCCGAGCGGGCAGATGGCGACATTTATTTTCTTTCCTCTGAGCCAGGTCATAGTCATGGCGGCGGCGATGATGATAATTTCATATTACGGCTGGTTCAGGGACAAGAACACCGGACTGCCGTTTCTCGAGGATCCGACCCGCGCTCCGATGATAATGCTCTGCGTCGCGGCGGTTCTCTGTATAATCTCCGACGCCGTTCTGCTCTATATCATGGTGCGCTCGTCGCAGAACGAGAAGCTGCGCGAGGAGCTGAGAATAAAGGACTACCAGAATGCGCTGAATCTTGAATACTACAAGAATGTCGAAAACAGCAGCAACGAGGTCAGAAAAATACGACACGATCTCGCGAATATAATCCAGACGGCATACGAAGTTGTACATGACGGAAACGAAGTTGACCGTGAATCCGCCGAGCGTATGCTCGACCAGCTCAGAACAGAAGTTTCGGATGTAAAAATAGAGAAATTCTGTCCCAATACACTTGTCAATGCTATTGCCTCAAATAAGGCGAATGAGTGCAGAAAAAACGATGTCGCCTATGATTTCGACCTCAATGTGCCGAAATTTATAAATATGGAAGAGGTCGATATCTGCAAAGCTTTTGTCAATATATTCGACAACGCGATAAACGCGGCGAAAGCACTCGAGGATAACAGATATATAAAGATAAAGAGCTTCGTTAACAAAAGTGATGAAATGTTATATATAAGCAGCGAGAACGCGGTCGCGCCCGACTATGAAGAGAAGAAAAAGAAGCGCACGGGTAACCACGGCTACGGGCTGAAAATACTCGAGGAGACCGCCGAAAAGTACGGCGGGCACGTGGCCGCAAAGCAGAGCGGCGGTATTTTCACCTGTGCCTTTGCGGCAAAAGCGTAGCCACATGGGTCACGGTTATATAAGCGCCGACCGGAGTATTTCCCCAAGCGGAGGATGTTATCGACGAGACGGGGAAGTTTATATATGATATCTTTAAAAATACTCCCGCACGTCGGTGCGAGAGCGAAGCGTAAAATATACAAACAAAGGAGCGACAGCATGGAACGCTATTCTGTTGTGTTCAGCAGCTCAACGGGCAACACCAAGCTTCTTGCCGATGCAATAGACGAGGCTCTGCCGAAAGAAAACCGCGATTATTTCGGCGAGATAACCCCGGAGGTGCCCGAATCCGAAATGCTCTATGTCGGATTTTGGACGGACAGGGGAAACGCGGATAAAACCGCGCTCGAGTTTTTGCAAAGGCTTAAAAACAAAAAGGTTTTCCTCTTCGGGACGGCGGGCTTCGGCGGCAGCGAGGACTATTTCAAAAAAATACTCGCCAACGCAGAGAGCGCCCTTGACGGGAGCAACACCGTTGCGGGAGAGTTTATGTGCCAGGGAAAGATGCCGCAGGCGGTGAGAGAGCGATATATGAGCATGAAGGCTCAGCCGAATCCCCCGGCGAACCTCGATATGCTTATCGAAAATTTTGACCGCGCCCTGTCGCATCCCGATGCAGAGGATCTGGAAAGACTGAAGAAAACGGTTTTAAAATGACGCTTTAAAAGCAGAAAGGACGACTCTATGAATAAGATTTACGAGCTTTCGTGGCTGTGGAAATCGTTGGGAATTGCCCTTGCGGCGGCGGCCGTCGCCGTGGCGCTTGCCGCGCTGATATGCAGGGCTGCAAAGAAAAAGCTCGGCAAAAAAGCGGCCGTTATTATCGGCATAGCGGCATTTGCGACAGCCGCTATAATTGTCATACTGCTTTCAAACGACCCCATGCCGATTTAAAAAATCGGGTTATATTTCCTGCGTGTTCTCGTCGTTTTCGCTCTGCTCCTGCGGCAAAGCGGGACCGAATCTGTCCGCCTTAGGCAGGCTCCATCTGAAGTGGGCGGCGAGCAGGCGGACAACGAACACTATTGCCGCGCCCGCGATGACCGCCGCGGTGCTGTTGAAGCGCCAGATGATAACGCAGGCGACCGCGCCGGCTATCGACGCGCAGGCGTAGATGTGCTTTACGAATATGTACGGCTTCTCCCCGGCGAGAACATCACGCAGCACTCCGCCGCCGACTCCGGTTATGACTCCGACGAATACTACAAGAAACGCGCCGCGTCCGGTCGAGACGCTGTAAGCGGTCTGTATACCGACGACCGTGAACACTCCGAGCCCGAGCGAGTCGAGAATCAGCAGGACGAAGTCGTGGACGTGCTGATTACTCGTGAGCAGTCTGCGGACTGCCGGCAGAAAAGTTATTATCGCCGTGACCGTCGCGACTATCGCATATACCGGGTGGCCGAATGTACCGGGCGGCGTTATGCCGAGAATAAGATCACGCGTGACTCCGCCGCCGATAGCCGTCACGACGCCCAAAATCATGACGCCGAAAATATCCATGTTTTTCTTCAGCCCCGTCATCGCGCCCGAAACGGAAAACGCAACAGTGCCGATAATTTCAAAAGCAAAAATGAGAATGTCCATAAACCCCTCCGAAAACAAAAAGAGTACACCATCAGAAAAATGGTGTACTCTGTCTTTTTACCTGAAAGATTCTCCGCTTCGCGGATTGCTTCGTCGGTGCAAATGCCTTTCCAGAGGACCGTCCCGGCTCGGTTCTTTTACCTGAGAGTTTCGCCCCTTCGGTGGCCGGAAATCCGGCTCTCTCCCAAACCCGTCAATCGGATACCCGATTATTTTATAGCGCATAGCGGCACTTGTCAAGAGGAAAAATAAAGGTTATTCCTCCATCTGCTTGCCGAGGAAAGAAGCCGCGACCTGAACAAGCTTTATCTCCGTCTGCGTCGGCACGGATGCCTCGTCCGCCGTGAGCAGAACCACTGCGCCGGATACATCGCCCGCGCCGATTATCGGGAACGCCGCCGCTGCGTCGCGCTCAACGCCCTCTATCGGATGGAACCGTTCGCCGCCCTCCTCGCAGATAAACGGACTGCGGTTCTCCATGATGTTTTCGAGCGCCTGTGTTATCCTGCGCTCGACCGTCTCCTTCTTCGGTACGCCCGCGCAGGAAATGACCCTGTCGCGGTCGGTTATCACGACCGGAAGCCCAGTGTTCTTGTGCAGAACCTCGGCATACTGCGCCGTCAGCGACGACAGCTCGCCGACCTGCGAATATTTTTTGAAAATAACCTCGCCGTCCGCGTCTGTGTATATTTCGAGCGGGTCGCCCTCGCGGATACGCATCGTGCGGCGAATTTCCTTGGGGATAACGACCCTGCCGAGATCGTCGATTCTTCTGACTATTCCTGTTGCTTTCATTATATTAACTCCCTTGCTTTTGTTGCGTACCTGTATTGTTTGCCGCTTGAGGGAGATTATGCGGATAAATGAAAAGTTGAACAGAATGGCGGAAATGTATGTACCAGCTTTAAAATATTACAAATAAAATTTTTATATATGGAAGCTTTGATGTTGACGCAGACAGAAAATAAAAGAAGCGTGGTTATTACACATTTTTTGCAATATATCCCCGACTTTTCTTGACGGGCACCGCCATAATATGATATCATTCTTAGTGAGTTAATACGCTGAAAACTTATAGGAGGTGTTTTTGTGGTCCCTGAAAATTTTAAGGAAAACGGCTTTATGATAGGACTCGGTCTTTTCATCGTCGTCTTTGTCATAGCGCAGTCGCTTTTCTTTCTCGTCAAGGCATGGAAACAAGGCAAAAAACTCGGAATAACAACTGATACACTGAAGAACACCGTTGTGTCGAGCGCGCTGTTCACTATCGCGCCCGCCATCTCGATTCTCGCAACGGTCATCGTGCTCGCGAACTCGCTGGGCATCGTCCTGCCGTGGATCAGACTCTCGGTCATAGGCAACCTCGCCTATGAGAGCGTCGCCGCTGAGGCAGCGCTCGATACCTTCGGTCTGACTCTTTCGAGCCCCGTGACTGATCCCAAGGTCTTTGCGACCATCGCGTTCGTCATGACCATCGGCTGCATCCTGCCGCTCATTCTCATCATCTTCGTTATGAAGAAGGTTCAGAAGACCATGGGTAAGGTTGCCGACAAGAACTCGAAGCTTGCTGATACTCTTTCCGCAGCCGCGTTTATCGGCATCATCGCCGCATTTGTAGCGCGCGCAATTGCCGGCGCAGGCAAGGCGGGCGACAACGCCCTCTACGGCGCGGAGTTCGGCGACGGCGCGGGATTCATGTCTGTGTGCGTGCTCGTCTCGGCGATGATATTCATGAGCATTCTCACATTCCTGTGCAAGAAGTTCAAGATAAAGTGGCTTGAAGCATTCGCTCTGCCGATAAGCATGTTTGCCGCGATGGGCGTCGCTATTGCTATAGCGAAGCTCTGCCCCGAGGGACTCGCTTATCTTGAGTGGAGAGGCTGATAAGGAGGGAAATGCAAATGAGTAAAAAGAACGCTAAGCCCTACAGCGAAAAAATACATATCTGGGGCAGAATTTCTTCGATAACCGCCATTGCAGCCCTCATGCTCGTGCCCATCGCGATAAGCGCGCACTACAATGCGTGGCCCGAGGCGGGCAAGCTCTTCAATGCAATGAAGGTCGTTATCCCGGTCTACTGGATCTCCGGCATCGCCGAAGTGTTCACCTATGCTCCCATGCTCGGCGCAGGCGGAACATATCTGAGCTTCGTCACCGGCAACATCACGAACCTCAAGCTGCCCTGCGGACTCAACGCCATGGAGAATGCGGGCGTGCGCGCAAACTCCGAGGAGGGCGAAGTCATCTCGACTATCGCTATCGCGTCCTCGGCTATCACGACTACTATAATCCTCGCAGTCGGCGTGCTCGCGTTCCGTCCGGTGCTCCCCGCGCTGACCACCAACCCCAACATCGCCCCCGCTTTCAAGCAGGTTCTGCCCGCGCTCTTCGGCGCGCTCGCCGCGACCTACTTCTCGAAGCACTGGAAGATTTCCATCTTCCCGATAATGGTCGGTGTCATAACCCTCATCTTCGCCTCGACCATGGGAGTCGGAACGCTTATCTTCGTCACCATCATCGCATCGCTCCTCGGCGCGTTTGCAATGTATAAGTTCGGTTGGCTCGACAGCAAGGACGAGAGAAAAGCCAAGAAAGCCGCAAAGGCAAAGAAATAAAATAAACCCCGGTTTCCCGGTATTCGACAGCTCCGCTTTTAGCGGGGCTGTTTTTCGCTTCGCTCAAAGTGAAAAGTAAAATGTAATAAGGTTGAAATGATTCAACTATCATGTTATAATCAACATAAATAAAAGCAGAAACTCAGAAAAGTTGAGAATTTTGCTCAGGAGGGTGGAATACAATGACCGTTTTACAGCTTAAAGAAATTCTTTCGGCGGAGCTGCTCTGCGGCGGCGATCATCTGGACAGAGAGGTGCATACCGCCTGCGGCAGCGATATGATGAGCGACGTGCTCGCATTTGTTAAAGAACAGGCAGTTTTGCTCACGGGGCTCGTCAATCCCCAGGTCGTGCGGACTGCCGAGATGATGGATATGAAGGTCATCGTGTTCGTGCGCGGCAAAGTGCCGGGCGATGCGATACTCGACCTTGCGCGCGAGCTGGATATCGTCGTGCTCAAAACCGAGCTTGAGATGTTCACCTCCTGCGGAAAGCTCTATCAGGCAGGCCTGAGAGGGGGCAGGGCTGTCAATGGATAACATGAAGCTCCATTTTGACGTTGACGGGGAGGATTTTACCCGCGCGGGCGAGGCGTCGGGCGAGACGAAGCGCGTGCTCAAGGGTCTCGGCTTTGACGCCAACGTGATAAGAAACGTCTCGATAGCCATGTACGAGGGCGAAATAAATATGGTCATCCATGCGGGCGGCGGCGAGATAGATGTCGAGATATCGCCCGAGTGCATATCCATGGTGCTCGCCGATCACGGACCCGGCATAGAAAATGTCGAGCTCGCCATGCAGGAGGGGTATTCGACCGCGCCCGATAAGGTGCGCGCCCTCGGCTTCGGCGCGGGCATGGGTCTGCCCAATATAAAGAAGTATACGGACGAGATGAAAATAGACACCGAAAAGGATGTCGGAACAACGATAAGCCTCAAAGTATATACCGCTCACTGACTGAGCGCCCGCGTCTGCGGGAGCCGGGAGGACTTTTTACATGAACACGTATTTCCATTCGGTGCGGCTCGATGAAGAGAAGTGCATGGGCTGCACCAACTGCATAAAGCGATGTCCCACGCAGGCTATACGCGTGCGCAGCGGCAAGGCGCATATTATCTCGGAACGCTGCATCGACTGCGGCGAGTGCATCCGCGTCTGCCCGCACCATGCAAAATATTCCCACCGCGACTCGATGAACAGGATAATCGAGTTCAAATACAGAGTCGCCCTGCCCGCGCCGTCGCTCTATGGGCAGTTCAACAATCTTGATGATATCGGATATGTCATAACCGCGCTCAAGATGCTCGGCTTTGACGAGGTGTTCGAGGTCGCGAGAGGCGCCGAACTCGTCAGCGACGCGACGCGAAAATACATCGCCGAGCACGATATTCCGAGGCCGGTAATATCCTCGGCGTGCCCCGCGGTCTGCCGGCTGATAAGGGTCTGCTTCCCGCACCTTGTCCCGCATGTCCTGCCGCTCAATTCTCCCATGGAGACTGCGGCTCTGATAGCGCGCAGCGAGGCGCAGGCAAAAACGGGACTCGACTCTTCGGATATCGGAATATTTTTTATCACGCCGTGCCCCGCGAAGATAACCGCCGTCAAGCAGCCCATCTGCCTGCCGGAGTCGAATGTCGACGCAGTGATAGCGATGAAGGATATATATCCCGTGCTTTTGAAGCAGATGAACCACCTCGGCGCGCCCGAGGACGCCTGCAAGTCGGGGCTCATGGGAGTCAACTGGGCGTCGAGCGGCGGCGAGTCGGCGGCTTTGCTCAAGGATAAATATCTCGCCGCGGACGGCATTGAAAATGTCATAAAAGTGCTCGAAGAGATAGAGGACGAAAAGCTTGACAGGCTCGATTTTGTCGAGCTCAACGCCTGCTCGGGCGGCTGCGTCGGCGGCTCGCTGACTGCGGAAAACCCGTATGTCGCAAAGGCGCGGATCCAGCAGCTCAGAAGATATCTGCCCGTTGCGGCGAATCATCTGGCGGGCGACGAAGTGCCCGAGACTATGAGCTGGCAGCGGCCGCTCGAGGGCTCGTCGGTTCTCAAGCTCGCCGACAATGTCTCCGACGCCATGGCGATGATGTCGAAGATGACCGAGATAATCGCACGCCTGCCGGGGCTCGACTGCGGCACCTGCGGCGCGCCCACCTGCCGCGCCCTCGCGGAGGATATAGTCAGGGGCAGCGCGACGCTGCACGACTGCGTTTTCGCCATGCGCGATGAGCTCGCGGGCACTGATATGCAGGAATATATTCCCGCGCCGTTCAGAAGCACGGGCAAAAAGGAGGAGACGAAATGACGGTCGGGGATATAAAAGAAAAGCTGGGGCTCAAAGCTCTTTGCGAAAACGAAGACTCGCTCTCGCGCGAGGTCACGGGCGGCTACTGCGGCGACCTTCTGAGCTGGGTCATGTCCCGCGCAAAGGCGGGGGATGCCTGGATGACCGTCATGGGCAACGTTAACTCCATCGGCGTGGCGGCGCTTGCGGACATAGCCTGCATTATTTTAACGGAGTCCGCGCCTCTCGATGAGGACGCGCGCGTCCGTGCGGAGCAAAACGGCGTCGCAGTATATCAGACCGCGAAGAACGCCTATGAAACAGCAGTCAGCCTGTCGGGGCTCATATAAACTAAACCTGCTTCACCCGTCGGTGCGGCACCTTGAGAGGAGAAAAGTTATGGGTAATGAATTCGAAAAAGCGGTAAAAAGATTTTCCGAGGCGAAGGATGTTTTGGAGAAATTCGAGAAATCGGAGGAGGCCGTGGCATTTATGCAGAACGAGACGGGATTGCCCGCCGACGAATGCATGAGGGCTTATGAGTTGATTATGAATACCGATACCGACTGAAAATAGTCGGCTCAAACCTATTGACGAATAAATCCAAAAGTATTATAATCACCTTAATGTTGTACCTATCGGGTGCAACACTAAATGAGCATATCTGAAAGGCTATGACGGAGACAGTAGCCTTGCGCAAAGAGACAAAGTGAGCCGGCGGCAGTGGAAAGCTGGTACTCGGCGCAGGAGCGAATATCACTCCCGAGCAGCGGGACGAAAGGCGAAAACCGAGTAGATCCCGACGGCGCGTCCCACCGTTACCGGGTGGCATTTAATTGAATGTAGTGGGTGGTTGCAAAGCCGGGTCTTTGTCCTGTTATGGACAGGGACCTTTTTTGTTATCAGCCGCGATTCCCTGAAAGGATGGATAGCTATTATGTACGACAAGGTATCGACGAATTTTGAGTTCGTCAACCGCGAGAAGAAGGTGCTCGATTTCTGGAACGAGAACCACATTTTCGAGAAGAGCATCGACTCGCGCAAGAATGCGGAGACTTTCACTTTCTATGACGGCCCGCCGACGGCAAACGGCAAGCCGCATATCGGCCACGTGCTGACGAGAGTTATAAAGGATATGATCCCGCGCTACAAGACCATGAAGGGCTATATGGTGCCCCGAAAGGCGGGCTGGGATACCCACGGTCTGCCCGTTGAGATCGAGGTCGAGAAGCTGCTCGGCATCGAGGGCAAGCAGGGGATAGAGGAATACGGTCTTGAGCCCTTTATCAAGAAGTGCAAGGAGAGCGTATGGAAATACAAGGGTATGTGGGAGGATTTCTCCGGCAAGGTCGGCTTCTGGGCCGATATGAAGCACCCCTACGTCACCTATGACAACACCTTTATCGAGTCCGAGTGGTGGGCGCTCAAGCAGATTTGGGACAAGGGTCTGCTCTATAAGGGCTTCAAGATAGTGCCCTACTGCCCGCGCTGCGGCACCCCGCTCTCATCTCAGGAGGTCGCTCAGGGCTATAAGGATGTCAAGGAGCGCTCGGCGGTAGTCAAGTTCAAGGCTAAGGGCGAGGACGCATATTTCCTCGCATGGACGACAACTCCGTGGACTCTGCCCTCGAACGTCGCGCTCTGCGTCAACCCCGCAGAGGACTATGTTAAAATCAAGGTTGAGGACGGCACCGTATACTATATGGCGCAGGCCCTCGTTGAGAAGTTCTTCCCCGAGGGAGTCGAGACTCTCGCTACCTTTAAGGGCAAGGAGCTTGAATACAGAGAGTATGAGCCGCTGTTCGAGTGCACAAAGTCGAATGACGGCAAAAAGGGCTGGTACGTCACCTGCGACGGTTATGTCACTCTGACGGACGGCACCGGTATCGTCCATATCGCGCCGGCATTCGGTGAGGACGACGCAAACGTCGGCAAGAACTACGATCTTCCGTTCGTTCAGCTCGTCGACGCCGCCGGCTGCATGGACAAGAGCACCCCGTGGGCGGGCAAGTTCTGCAAGGATGCGGACAAGGATGTGCTCGTTGACCTCGACAAGCGCGGACTTCTCTTCTCCGCTCCCGTGTTTGAACACAGCTACCCCCACTGCTGGCGCTGTGATACGCCTCTCATCTACTATGCAAGAGACTCGTGGTTCATAAAGATGACCGCAGTCAGGGACGACCTCGTCCGCAACAACAACACCGTCAACTGGATCCCCGAGAGCATCGGCAAGGGACGCTTCGGCGACTGGATAGAGAATGTCCAGGATTGGAGCATCAGCCGTAACCGCTACTGGGGAACTCCGCTCAACGTCTGGGAATGCGAGTGCGGTCACAGACATTCGATAGGCTCTATCGAAGAGCTCAAGAGCATGTCCTCTAACTGCCCGGACGATATCGAGCTGCACCGCCCCTATATCGACGCTGTCACAATAAAGTGCCCGAAGTGCGGCGGCGAGATGCACCGCGTGCCCGAAGTTATCGACTGCTGGTTCGACTCCGGTTCGATGCCCTTCGCGCAGCACCACTATCCGTTTGAAAATCACGACCTGTTCAAGCAGCAGTTCCCGGCGCAGTTTATTTCCGAGGCTGTCGATCAGACGAGAGGCTGGTTCTATTCGCTGCTCGCCATTTCGACCCTGCTGTTCAACAGAGCGCCCTATGAGAATGTTCTCGTCCTCGGCCACGTTCAGGATGAGAACGGACAGAAGATGTCGAAGTCCAAGGGCAACGCCGTCGACCCGTTCGACGCGCTCAACGCCTACGGCGCAGACGCAGTCCGCTGGTATTTCTACACCAACTCCGCTCCCTGGCTGCCCAACCGCTTCCACGGCAAGGCTGTTATCGAGGGTCAGCGCAAGTTCATGGGCACACTCTGGAACATCTACGCTTTCTTTGTGCTCTATGCAAATATAGACGAGTTCGACGCCACGAAGCATGAGCTTCGCAAGGCTGAGGAGCTGCCGACCATGGACAGATGGCTGCTCTCGAGACTCAACACCCTTATCACCACCGTTGACAATTACCTTGCGGATTACTGCATCCCCGAGGCGGCGCGTGCGCTGCAGAACTTCGTCGACGAGATGAGCAACTGGTATGTCCGCCGCTGCCGCGAGCGCTTCTGGGCGCAGGGCATGAGCCAGGACAAAATAGATGCCTATATGACTCTCTACACCGCGCTCGTCACCGTCTCGAAGCTTGCCGCTCCGATGATTCCGTTCATGACCGAGGATATCTACCGCAACCTCGTGTGCAGCATCGACAAGTCCGCTCCCGAGAGCGTCCATCTGTGCGATTATCCCATCGCGGATGCCGCATATGTTGACAAGGCTCTTGAGGAGAGAATGAACGAGGCTCTCAATATAGTCGTGCTCGGCCGTGCCGCAAGAAACGGCGCGAACATCAAGAACCGTCAGCCGCTGGGCAAGATGTTTGTCCGCGCGGACGAGGCTCTCGGCGGCGAATATGCGGAGATAATCAAAGACGAGCTCAATGTCAAGGAACTCGAATTCGTTGACGGCGAGGCGGATTTCGTCAGCTACAGCTTCAAGCCGCAGCTCAAGACCGTCGGCCCGAAATACGGCAGATTCCTCGGAAAGATTAAGGAGCACCTCTCCTCCCTCGACGGCTCCGCCGCAAAGAAGGAGCTCGACGAGAACGGCGCGCTGAAGTTCAGCGTCGACGGCAACGAAATAGAGCTCGGCGTTGACGACCTGCTCATAGACTCCGTCCAGAAAGAGGGCAGCTTCGCAGTCTCCGATTACGGCATCACCGTCGCTATCGACACGAACCTCACCCCCGAGCTTATCGAGGAGGGCTTCGTCAGAGAGATAATCTCGAAGATTCAAACGATGCGCAAAGAGGCAGACTTCGATGTTATGGACAAAATTGTTCTTTACACCGGCGAGAATGAAAAGCTCAACGGTATTATTAAGAAGAACGCCGAGTCCATAAAGCATGATGTCCTCGCGGATGAGATAGTCTATTCCCTCGGCGGCGACAGCTCCAAGGAGTGGAACATCAACGGCGAGAAGATGACTCTCGGCGTCAGCAAGAAATAAAAGCAGATTTTTCCGCCGCGTCTTTAATCGGATGCGGCGGATTTTTTGTGCCGCGATAATGTTGCATTGAATATAATATAAAGACAAAAAGCGAAAAACTGTTGCAATAATGTTACATTTCAACTTATTGTTGAATCGTGTCGGATGTTGTATACTCATTTCGGATGAATTTTTCCCGCGTCTGATGAGCGGATACAACGAGGAGGATATATTTTGTCAACAGCATATTTTTATGCCGCGCTCGCGGCAGGCATCGCAGCGGTCGTCGTTTTCCTTGTCCTGCGCGTGAAATACGGCGGGCTCAAGGGGCTCTATTCAAAGGCGATAGCGAGCTTCTTCTTCCTGCTTACGGCGCTCTCCGCGGCGGCGATCAACCCGGGTCACGAGGTGTATGCCGGGCTCATCGTGTTCGGTCTTGTGCTCGGTCTCTCGGGCGACATATGGCTCGATTTGAAATGGATATATGAAAAGGATATGGAGAAGTTCCTCAACGCCGGATTCATAGCGTTCATGATAGGCCATGTGTTCTACATAGGCGCTATTTATAAATTCGCCGGCAACTGGAGCGTGCTCACGGCTGTCCTGCCGATAATAATCTCGGTCGTTGTCGCCATAGGAAATGTTATCGTCAGCGAAAAGCTGCTCAAGCTGAAATTTGGCAAGTTCAGAACGATAGTCGGCGTCTATACCTTCTTCCTGTTCATGACCTTTGCCATCAGCGCGGTCGCGATGCTCAACAATTCCTTTGCAAAGCAGTGGATACTCATGTCGGCGGGCGGGCTTCTGTTCGCGTTCTCCGACGCCGTGCTCTCGACCATGTATTTCAAAGAGGGCGGAAACACGAAGGCGAATATAATCATAAACCATGTTTCTTACTATGCAGCGCAGTTTGTAATAGCGTCGTCGGTACTTTTTATAAAATAATCCGAAAAACCGCTTGACAAAATCCTTTGTGGCTGTTAAAATAGTGCGTACAACAAAGCAGAGTGACGCATTGTGCCGCAGCTCTCACCTCCGGGGTTTTGTCCGCGCGGGTCAATAAGAACGGATTTTTATTTCTGTTGATTATTGAGCGAGGGCATCTCTGTGCCCTCGCTTTGATTTTTCCGGTAGAACCGGTCAGAGCATATGGAGGTGCTGGTTATAGGTATCAAAGAAATGCAGATCAATGAAGAGATCACGGACAAAGAGGTCAGGCTCATAAGCAATGACGGTGAACAGCTCGGTATCGTTTCCGCCGCTCAGGCTCAGAAGCTTGCCGCAGAGAAAAATCTCGACCTTGTCAAGATAGCTCCGCAGGCAAAGCCGCCCGTCTGTAAGATCATGGACTACGGCAAATATCGTTTTGAGCAGTCCAAGAGGGAGAAGGAAGCGAAGAAGAATCAGCGTGTGATCGAGATAAAGGAGATCCGCCTTTCGCCCAACATTGACGTACATGATTTTGATACGAAAGTCGGTCACGCCAGAAAGTTCCTGTCGGCAGGCAACAAGACCAAGGTCTCGATCCGCTTCCGCGGACGCGAGATGACCCACACCGATCTCGGACTGACCATAATGGCTCAGTTTGCGGAGAAGTGCGCGGATATCGCCTCGGTCGAGAAGCCGGCAAAGCTTGAGGGACGCCAGATGCTCATGTTCCTCGCTCCCAAGAGCGCAAAGTGATTATCCCGGTAAAATACCGGTCAAAAAGTTGAAGGAGGAAAAGAACTCATGCCCAAGATCAAAACTCACAGCGGTGCTAAAAAGCGCTTCAAGCTGTCAAAAAACGGTAAGCCGATACGTGCACACGCAAACAAGTCTCACATCCTTACCAAGAAGAGCACAAAGCGTAAGAGAAATCTTCGCAAGACCTCTGTTGCAGACACCACCAACGTCAAGCAGATCAAGAAGCTTATCCCTTACAAATAAGAGACAGCCAACCACTCATTAATTATTCGGAGGTAGAAAACCATGGCACGTATCAAAGGTGCAACAATGACTCGCAAGAGAAGAAATAAAGTTCTGAAGCTTGCCAAGGGCTACTATGGCTCAAAGCACAGCCTTTTCAAGACCGCCAAGCAGGCTGTCATGAAGAGCGGCCAGTACGCTTACATCGGCCGCAAGCAGAAGAAGCGTGACTTCCGCAGCCTGTGGATCACCAGAATCTCCGCTGCCGCGAAGCTCAACGGCATGAACTATTCCACGTTCATCAACGGTCTGAAGAAGGCCGGCATCGATCTCAACCGCAAGATGCTCTCCGAGATCGCCATCAGCGATCCCGCCGCTTTCACCGCTCTGACCGAGCAGGCCAAGGCTGCCCTCAAGTAAGTGATCGGAGATTTTCGGGTAGAGACTCAATCTGAAAGTTAAGGGGCTGCTGATGCAGTCCCTTATTTCATATCGGAGGAAAAAAGATGGATTTCGAAAAAATCTCGTCGCGTTCCAACGAAAAAGTGAAGCTTTTCCGGCATTTGTCGCAGAGTGCCTCGTTCCGCAGGGAAACGGGGCTGTTTGCGCTTGAGGGCGCACGCCTGTGCTCGGATGTCGCAAAGACCGGGATAGAAATAAAGACCGCGTTCTTCACAAAAGAAGCTCTCGAAAAGTATCCGGACTATATCTCTGCCGTCGCCGAAAAGGCGGAGCAGGCGTTCGAGATACCGCATGAGCTCGCCGGAACTCTCTCCGATACCCGCGAGGCGCAGGGCGTTTTCTGCATCTGCGTCAAGCGAAAAGAGGCGAAATTGGAGACAATTGACCCCAAGGGGACATATATAGCGCTCGACAATATGCAGGATCCGTCGAATCTAGGCGCGGTGCTCAGAACCGCGGAGGCGTTCGGCATGAGCGGCGTCATAGTCGGCGGCGGATGCGATATATATAACCCGAAAGCGCTTCGCGCCGCGATGGGCTCTTCGATGCGAATTTCTGTTTTGACAACAGGAAATTTGCCCTCTCTCTTGATTTTTGCCGCCAAAAAGGGTATGCTTACCTTAGCTTCCACGCCGTCCGACGGGGCAAAGAGGATAACCGATATGAGTTTTTCCGGCTCCGTTATCTGCGTTGTCGGCAACGAGGGCAGCGGAATATCGCCCGAGGTCATGTCCGCCTGCACTCTGCCCGTGACTATTCCGATGCGCGGGCGCGCCGAGTCGCTGAACGCCGCGGCGGCCGCCGCAGTGCTTATGTGGGAGCTGACAAAATAACACACGGAGGCTTCAATGGACAAGAAAGCCTATTGGCTCTGGCTCCAGGAAGCTCTTGGCGCAGGAGCTGTCACAGATGAGATTACCGCTGTGTTTCCATCCCCCGAGGAGATGTACTCAAGGGGCGAGATAGAATGGCGATTGAGCGGTGTACTCACCAACAGACAGATAGAAAAACTCAAACAATGCTCTCCCGAAAAGGCGCAGGGCATTGTTGATGTTTGTTATAATAACGGCTGGACCGTCCTCACTCCGGACGACGAGGACTATCCGCCGAAGCTCAGAAGTCTGCGCAACATGCCGCTGGCGCTCTTCGTCAGGGGCGACATAAAACGCGTGACACAGCGCGTGTGCATTGCTGTTGTCGGCACGAGAAAAGCCTCGTTCCAGGGCAGCTATCTCGCGCACCGCTATGCCGCGGCGCTTGCATATTCCGGCATCTGCGTCGTCTCCGGCGCGGCGATGGGCATCGACAGCTGCGCGCACAACGGCGCGCTCGACTCCGGCGGAGTCACGGCGGCGGTGCTCGGCTGCGGCTTCGGATACAAATATCTTATGGAAAACGAGTATCTGCGTGACTGCGTGGCTCAAAGCGGCGCGCTGATAACGGAGTTCCCGCCCGGATTTCCGTCCTCGGCGAGAACATTCCCGATAAGAAACAGAATAATCTCTGGACTCTGCGACGCTACAATAGTCATCGAGGCGGGAGTTAAGAGCGGTTCGCTCATCACCGCGAACTGCGCCATAGAACAGGGACGCGAGGTGTTCGCGCCGCCCGGCGATGTGTTCAACTCGTCTTACGCCGGGGCAAATCGGCTGATAAGAGACGGCGCAAGACCGCTTTTGTCAATTTACGATCTGATAACGGAATACTCCGTGCGCTATCCCGACAAGATAAAGCCGGGGGATATGGCGAAGGCGCTCGAATATCTGAGCGGCAAGCGCGAGCTGACGCAGGAACAGGCGAAAGAAGAGCCGAAGACCGTCGAGCTTCCGCACGAATCGGTCAAAAAGTTCGAGCCCGAGCCGAAGCCCGAGGAGTTCCGGGTCAAAAAGCTCGTGTCGATACCCGTCGGACTCTCTGAAAAGGCAAAGAAAATATACGAATCAATGGGAGAAGAACCTCTGTTTGCAGACGAGATAGCGGCAAAGACCGGATTTGCGCCGTGGGAGGTTGTCAGCTCGATGACCGAGCTGGAGCTTGAAGATCTCGTGTGTCTGTGCGCAGGGAAACGATACAAAAAAATTTGAACAGGGGAGCAAACGAAATGTCCACTTTAGTTATAGTCGAGTCGCCCGCAAAGGCGAAAACAATTAAAAAATATCTCGGACCCGGCTATGAGGTAGTCGCCTCGATGGGTCATGTCCGCGACCTGCCCGCGGCGAAGCTGAGCGTCGATGTCAAGCATGACTTCGCGCCGAAATACGCCGTTATAAAAGGAAAAGAGAAGCTCGTCAGCGAGCTGAAAAAAGATGTTGAAAAAAGCGATAAAGTTATCCTCGCAACCGACCCTGATCGCGAGGGAGAAGCGATATCGTGGCACCTTTCGACCCTGCTCGATCTCAATCTCGAGGACAAGAACAGAGTCACTTTCAACGAGATAACCAAAACCGGAATCAAGAACGGCATGGAACATCCGCGCGCCGTCGACATGAATCTCGTCAACGCACAGCAGGCGAGAAGAATACTCGACAGACTCGTCGGCTATCGCCTGAGCCCGTTTATTTCGCAGAAGATACGCCGCGGACTTTCCGCCGGCCGCGTTCAGAGCGTCGCGGTGCGCATGATAGTTGACCGCGAGGAGGAGATCCGTGCGTTCAAGCCCGAGGAATATTGGACGATAGACGCAAAGTTCACCGCCCCGTCCCGCAAGGTGTTTTCCGCATCGCTCTACGGCGACGAAAACGGCAAGATAAAAATAGAGAACAAAGAGCAGTCGGACGCTATTCTCAGCCGTCTCGACGGCGCTTCGTATACCGTCAAAACCCTCAAAAAGGGCACGAGGAAGAAGAACCCCGCGCCACCCTTTACCACCTCCACCCTCCAGCAGGAGGCTTCGAGGAAGCTCGGTTTCCAGACTCAGAAGACCATGCGCACCGCGCAGGAGCTCTATGAGGGCGTCGATGTTCAGGGCATCGGCACGACCGGTCTTATAACCTACATGAGAACCGACTCGCTGAGAATCTCCGAGGAGGCGCGCGCCCAGGCAGCCGCCGCCATAGAAGATATCTTCGGCAAGGAGTATCTGCCCGACAAGCCGCGCTATTACAAGACCGGGGCCAACGCGCAGGACGGCCACGAGGCTATCCGCCCCGCGACCCCGTCGATAACCCCCGAGCGCGTCAAGGATTCGCTGACCTCGGATCAGTATAAGCTCTATAATCTTATCTGGAAGCGCTTCATGGCGAGCCTTATGGCGAGCTGCGTCCAGGATACGGTGAAGCTTGAAATAGCCGGAGCAAACGAGAAGGACGCCGCCGAGGGCAAATATTGCCTGTTCACCGCCGCCGGTTATTCCGTGCGCTTCGACGGCTTTACAAAAGTATATGAGATAAGCGACGACGAGGGCAAGGGTTCGCTCCTGCCCGAGATAAAGGTCGGGGACACCGCGAAGCTCAAGGAGCTCATCCCCTCGCAGCACTTCACCTCGCCTCCGCCGCGCTTCACCGAAGCGTCGCTCGTCAAGGAGTTCGAGGAAAAGGGTATCGGCAGGCCGAGTACCTATTCAACGATAATCACCACCATAGTCAAGAGAAACTATGTCAAGCGCGAGTCGAAGCAGTTCGTGCCCACCGAGCTCGGCGAGGCGACAACGAAGCTGCTCAAAGAGAAGTTCCCGCGCATAGTCAACGTCAAGTTCACCGCGCAGATGGAGGATATGCTTGACCGCGTCGATTCCGGCGATATCGACTATGTCTCCGTCCTCGACGATTTCTACGGCGAGTTCGAGAAGTCGCTCGACAAGGCGAAAGCCGAGATGAAGGATGTCAAGATCCAGCTCGAAGAGGATATAACCGATATCCCCTGCGAGAAGTGCGGCAGAATGATGGTCATAAAGACCGGACGCTACGGCAGATTCCTTGCCTGCCCCGGCTATCCCGAGTGCAAGAATGCGAAGCCGCTCGTGCTCGAAACGAACGCAAAGTGCCCCAAGTGCGGCGCAAAGGTCATCGAGAGAAAGACGAAGAGGGGCTATACTTTCTACGGCTGCTCAAACTGGCCGAACTGCGACTTCATGACCTGGGATAAGCCGACGGATGAGATATGCCCGCAGTGCGGCAAGTCCCTGTTCAAGAAGAAGGGCGGCGTTGTCGAATGTCTCAACGAGGGCTGCGGATATACGAAAAAGAGCGCAAGAAAAGGTAAAAAAACCGATGAATAAAGTTACCGTTATAGGAGCGGGCTTCGCGGGCGTTGAAGCCGCAAGGCAGCTGTCGCGTGCGGGGATAAGAGTTACCCTGTGCGAGATGAAGCCGCAAAAATTCTCGCCCGCCCATTCGAGCCCGAATTTCGCCGAGCTCGTCTGCTCGAACTCCTTCAAGGCTCTGCGCACCGCGAGCGCCGCGGGCGAACTCAAAGCCGAGATGGAGATGCTCGGCTCGCTCTGCGTGAGCTGCGCCAAGGCGACTGCCGTCCCCGCAGGCGGCGCTTTAGCCGTTGACAGGGACGATTTCTCCGCCCTTGTCACAAAGACGGTCGAAGAAGATCCGCTTATAGATATAGTCCGCGGCGAGGTGACGGAGATACCCGCAGACGGCGTTGTGATTATCGCCGCAGGTCCGCTCGCGTCCGACGCGCTCTCCAATGAGATAGAGAAAATCTGCCCCGGACATCTGAGCTTCTACGATGCCGCCGCGCCGATAGTTTCGGCTCAGAGCCTCGATATGTCCTGCGCGTTCAAGCAGTCGCGCTACGACAGGGGCGGCGAGGATGACTATATAAACTGCCCGATGAACAAAGAGGAATATGAGGCGTTTTATGAAGCCCTTGTCGGCGCAGAGAGCGCCGAAACTCACTCGTTCGACAAGCGCAAGGGAGTCTACGAGGGCTGTATGCCGATAGAAGTCATGGCTCTGCGCGGTCAGGATACTATCCGCTTCGGTCCGATGAAACCTGTCGGTCTGCGCGATCCGCGTACGGGACACAGACCGTGGGCGGTGCTCCAGCTCAGGAAAGAGAACTCGGCGGGTACTATGTACAATCTCGTCGGCTTCCAGACGAATCTGAAATTCGGCGAGCAGAAGCGCGTTTTCTCTATGATACCCGCGCTCAAAGACGCGGAGTTCGTGCGCTACGGCGTCATGCACCGCAACACATTTATAAATTCACCCAAGCTTCTCGGCGCGGACTTCTCGCTCAGGAGCGACAGACGAATATTCTTCGCGGGTCAGATAACCGGCGTGGAGGGCTATATGGAGTCCGCCGCCTCGGGAATACTCGCCGGCATCAACGCCGCGCGGTATATAAACGGAAAAGACCCGTTCGTCATGCCCGGGGACACCGTCATGGGTGCGCTCGCACGCTATATCAGCGACGAGAGCGTGACGGATTTTCAGCCCATGGGCGCAAACTTCGGAATACTTCCGCCCCTCGACGAGCGTATCCGCTCGAAGCAGGAACGTTATGAGAAGATCTCGCAGCGGGGACTCGAGTCTGCGGGAAAATATATCGAAGGAGAGAATGAAAAATGAAGATTATAGTTGATGCTTTCGGCGGCGACAATGCACCTCTTGAGGTTATCAAGGGCAGCCGCAACGCAAAGGACGATCTCGGCGTGGACATAGCGCTCGTCGGCGATAAGGAAAAGATATTCTCCTGCGCCGCGCAGAACAAGATATCGCTCACTGGCATTGATATTATAGACGCCCCGGATGTTATCGCCATGACCGATCAGCCCGGCGAGATACTCAAGAGCAAGAAAAACTGCTCCATGGCGGTCGGACTCCAGGCTCTTGCGGACGGCAAGGGCGACGCATTTGTGAGTGCCGGTTCAACCGGCGCGCTCGTCATGGGTGCGACCTTTATCGTAAAGCGCATCAAGGGCGTAAAACGCCCGGCGATAGGCAGCGTCCTGCCCTCTAATGACAAGCCGTTTCTTCTGCTCGACTGCGGCGCGAACGCAGACTGCACCGCGGAGCATTTAAAGCAGTTCGCCCAGATGGGCGCGATATATTCGGAGAAGTTCGTAAAAGTTCAGTCTCCGCGCGTGGCTCTTGCGAATATCGGCACCGAGGACAGCAAGGGCGACCGCCTGCGCCATGAGGCGTTCGATCTGCTCAAAGAGACGAAAGGCGTCAACTTCATCGGCAACGTCGAGACTCGCGACGTGCCCTACGGCTGCTGCGACGTGCTCGTTGCGGACGGCTTTACGGGCAACATTATCCTCAAGCTCTATGAGGGTGTCGCGGGCGCGATGATGGCAAATATCAAGAGCATATTCAAAAAGAGCTCGATAACCATGCTCGCCGCCATGATGGTCAAGGGCGGACTGCTCGCGCTCAAGGTGAGAATGGATTATTCCGAGTTCGGCGGCGCGCCGCTGCTCGGAGTCAACGGCGTTGTCATAAAGGCGCACGGCTCGTCCGACGCAAAGGCTATCCGCAATGCCATAAAGCAGGCCAAGACCTGCGCAGAAAAAAATATAGTCGGCACCATTGCACAGAGCGTAAAGGAAGCTGCCGACGCGGAGTAAGAAAATGGACAACAGAGAACTCGAAAAGAAAATAGGCTACAATTTCAAGAATAAAAAGCTGCTCACCGAGGCGCTGACCCACTCGTCATACGCCAACGAGCGGCAGGACGGCACGCGCTGCAACGAGCGCCTGGAATTTCTGGGCGACTCGGTGCTCGGCTTTATCTCCGCCGAGCATTTCTTCCATCACTTCAAGCACCTGCCTGAGGGCGAGCTGACGAAGAGACGCGCTTATTTCGTCTGCGAGAAGTCACTCAGCGAATTTGCGCGCACTCTCGGTATCGGCGACTATCTGCTCTTCGGCAAGGGTGAGGTGCTCACCGGCGGCAAGGATCGCCCGTCTATCCTCGCCGATGCGTTTGAGGCTGTGCTCGCCGCTATCTATCTCGACGGCGGCATAGAGCCGGCGAAGAAGTTTGTTTTCCGTTTTATCGATAAGGCGGACGAGGAGAAGCCGGTCGTCACGGACTACAAGACCACCTTGCAGGAGATAGTCCAGCGTAATCCCGAAGAGGCGGTCGAATATGTCCTTGTCGGCGAGAGCGGACCCGACCACAACAAGACCTTCAGCGTCGAAGTCCATCTCAACAGCAATGTTATCGGCCACGGCTCGGGTAGAAGCAAGAAGATAGCCGAGCAGGCGGCGGCAAAAGAGGCTCTGGAGCTCATGGGGCTCAAGGCATGAAACATATAAACGTCTCCGTATTCGTTCCCCACGCGGGCTGCCCGCACCAATGCAGCTTCTGCAATCAGAGGAGTATTTCGGGCGCGAAGAGCCAGCCGACGGCGCAGGATGTGCACGACGCGGCGCTCGTCGCCATGCGCTCGTCCCCCGAGGGGATAAAAGACGGGGAGATAGCATTTTTCGGCGGCAGCTTCACGGCTATCGACCGCGATTATATGATCGAGCTGCTCTCTTCGGCGCAGGAGTTCATCGGCGAAAACGGCTTCAAGGGCATCAGAATATCCACCCGCCCGGACGCTGTTGACGGCGAGATATGCGATATCCTCGAAAAATATCACGTTACGGCGGTCGAACTCGGCGCACAGAGCACGAATGATAAAGTGCTCGCGATGAACCGTAGGGGTCACACGCGCGAGGATATCTTCCGCTCGGCGCGGCTTTTAAAAGAACGCGGCTTCGAATTGGGGCTCCAGATGATGACCGGGCTCTACGGTTCGAATGATGAGGACAGCATCGGGACGGCGCGGGATATAATCTCACTTTCACCGGACACCGCGCGGATATATCCGACGGTAGTTATAGAAAACACGGAGCTCGCCGAGCTATACCGCAATGGCGAATACCGCCCGCAGACTCCCGAAGAGGCGGCGGTGCTCTGCGCGAAGATACTGCCGATGTTCGAGCGAGCGGGGATAAAGGTCATCCGCCTCGGGCTCCATTCCGGCGGCGATGTCGAGGGCTCTTTCGTTGCCGGCGCATATCATCCGGCTCTGCGCGAGATGTGCGAGGGGCATATATTTTTTGATATTATTAATAAAGCTCTCTCCGGAAAAGAAAAGGGGAAGTACATAATATATGTCGCCCCGCGTGAAGTTTCAAAAGCTTCCGGGCAGAGAAGATGCAATATCGAAAAGCTCAGAGAACTCGGCTATGAATGCAGGATAAAAGAAAATGCGGCTCTCTCGGCGCGCGATATAACCTTGGAAAAAGTCAACTTATTATAAAGGCAGGCAGATAAATGTTACTAAAAGCACTCGAACTGCAGGGCTTCAAATCCTTTCCCGACAAGACAACGCTCGAATTCGGAAAAGGCATAACCGCCGTCATAGGACCCAACGGCTCCGGCAAGAGCAACATCTCCGATGCCGTTCGCTGGGTTCTCGGCGAGCAGTCGTCAAAGAGCCTGCGCGGCTCGAAAATGGAGGATGTCATCTTCGGCGGTACTTCGCTGAGAAAAGCGATGGGCTTCGCCGAGGTCACTCTGCGCCTCGATAACACCGATCGAACCCTCAACAACTGCGACAAAGACGATGTCTCCGTTACCCGCCGCTACTACCGCTCGGGTGAGAGCGAGTATCTTCTGAACGGCGAGACTGTCCGCCTGCGCGATATCCACGAGCTGTTTATGGACACGGGACTCGGACGCGACGGCTATTCCATGGTCAGCCAGGGCAGAGTCGCCGACCTTATCTCTTCGCGCTCGCCGCAGAGGCGCGATATGCTCGAAGAGGCGGCTGGAATATCCCATTTCAGATACCGCCGCGCGGACGCGACACGCAGACTCGAACAGGCGGAGGAAAATCTCGTTCGCCTGCGCGATATATTGACCGAGCTCGAAGGACGCGTCGGACCGCTCAAAACGCAGAGCGAAAAGGCGCAGAAATTCCTTGTGCTTGCAGGGGAAAAGAAGGAGCTTGAGATAGGTCTCTGGCTCAAGACGATAGAGCGCTCCCGCGAGGGACTCAAGGCGCAGGAGGATAAAATATCCCTCGCCGCCGCGGACTATGAGCAGGCGGAGCGCGAGCTCGAACAGATATCGGCTCAGATAGAAGAGCTCATGAGCACGGGCAGCGGAATAACCGTGCAGATAGAAGAACTGCGAACGAAAGCCGCCTCCGACGAGGAGCAGGCGACCGCAGTTGACGGCAGAATCGCCGTCGAGCACAACAACCTCGCGCATAACCGCGAGACGATAGAGCGCATAAAGCGCGACATGGAAGCGGCGACCGCCACCGAGCAGCACCTCGAGGAGCAGATCGACGCCGCCCAAAAAGAAATAGAATCTATAGACGCCGAGATAAAGGGCTGCCAGGCGCAGCTGCTCGAACTGCTCGACAGCACCGGCAAGCTCAAGGAGCAGGAGAGCGCGATAACCGCCGAGCGCGACAGCGCAGAAGCGCAGGCGAAGGCCATAAACGAGTCTCTCTCTGCCGCAAAAATCGAGCAGAGCACGGCGCGCTCCTCTGCGCAGGAGATAGCCGCGCGCCTCGGCACAGTCGACGAAGTCATCGCTTCGCGCGGCGGACTGCTTGACGCACTCCGTGAGCAGGCCGAAGTCAGCCGCAGAAATCTTGATGCGTGCCTTGAAAATATAGAATCACTTTCAAATTCAATAGACGGCTACTCTATGATAGTCCGTTCGCGCTCCGAAAAGGCGGAGAAGATGCGCCGCGAGCTCGACGCTGCAACGCTCGATATCCACCAGAAGCAGGCGCGAATCAGAATGCTCGAGGATCTCGAGAAGAACATGGAGGGCTATTCAGGCTCCGTTAAAGCGGTCATGCGCGAAGCAAAGCGCGGAACGCTGCGCGGAATCCACGGCCCCGTGTCCCAGCTGATAACCGTTGATGCGAAGTACGCCGCGGCGGTCGAGACGGCTCTCGGCGCCGCCGTGCAGAATATAGTAACCGACGACGAGTCGGCGGCAAAACGCGCCATAGCCTATCTTAAAGAGAGCCGCGCAGGACGCGCGACTTTCCTGCCGATGACGGCGATAAAGCCGCGCCCGTTCAGGGAGGACGGACTCGACTCCTGCGCCGGATTCATCGACATGGCGGACAGGCTTCTTCGATGCGACGACGAGTATCTGCCGATAATCAGGAATCTGCTCAGCCACACCGCCGTTGCGGATAATATCGACAGCGCGATAGCCATCTCCAAACGCTTCGGCCACAGATTCAAAGTCGTCACGCTCGACGGCCAGGTCATGAACGCGGGCGGCTCGATGACGGGCGGTTCGCGCGGGCAGAACGCGGGCATACTCAGCCGCGGCAATGATATCGAACAGCTCAAAAAGACCGTCGCGAAGCTTGAAAAAGACCTCGCCGAGCGGCAGGAGAGATACAAAGAGCTCGCGGGCGAAGTTTCGGCGGCGCAGGCGGAATACGACGGCGTGACGGCGGAGCTCCAGAAAGCGCAGGAAGAAAAAATCCGCCGCGAGGGCGAACTGCGCATGATAGACGACAAGATAGAAACCGCCGAGTCGGCGCTCAATGACCTCGAAGCGGAGAAGCGCAGCTCCGCAGAGCGCACCGCAAAGCTCGAAGAGATTCAGACTCAGGCGCAGAATAAGATAGATGAATTTACTGCTCAGCTCGACTCTGTTAATGAAAAGATAACAGAAATCGAATCGCGCCGCGATGAACTGCTCAGCACCCGCGAGCAGAACGCGGACAAAGAGAGCAGTATCAACCTCAGCATCCTCGCGTTCAAAAAGGATATTCAGGCACGAGAGGAAGTTATCGAAACGCTCAAACGCCGCAGAAGCTCCCATGAGGGTCATGCCGATGAACTCAAATCGGAGATTGACTCGATAACCGAGCAGATGACCGCGACGAACGAGCTGATTGAACAGCTCAAAGGCGAGGCGGCATCACTTCGCGCCGAGGCTCAGCAGAAGAAAGACGAGATATCCTCGCTCGCCCAGAAGCGAAGCGGAGTCGAGGGCGAGAGCACCAAACTTCGCGCCCAGGAGCGCTCGGTCAGCGACAGGCGCGAGAGGCTGTCCGGCGAGCGGGCAAGGCTCGAAGAGCGCCGCGACTCAATGCAGCGTGAGCTTGAAAATGCACAGAACAAGCTCTATGACGAATATCAGCTCACTCGCCGCGAGGCGGAGGAGCTCGGAATAGTCATTGAAGACCCGCAAAAAGCGCAGCGCGATCTCAATGATATAAAGAACAAGATAAGAGTCCTCGGCAACGTCAATGTCGGCGCTATCGAGGAATACAAAGAGGTCTCCGAGCGCTACGAGTTCATGAAAACTCAGATAGACGATGTCGAAAGTTCGCGCGCGGAACTTCTCACGCTCATAGGCGACCTGACCGGCAAGATGTCGGAGCGGTTCAGGGAGCAGTTCGACCGCATAAACACTATCTTCGGTCAGACGTTCTCGGAGCTGTTCGGCGGCGGCAAGGCGGAACTTATTCTTGAGAATCCGCTCGACGTGCTCGAATGTGCCATTGAGATAAAGGTTCAGCCCCCGGGCAAGAATGTTCAGAATATCGACCTGCTCTCGGGCGGCGAAAAGGGACTTGCGGCAATCGCACTGCTGTTCTCCATCCTCAAGGTCACTCCCGCACCGTTCTGCTTCTTCGACGAGGTCGAGGCGGCGCTCGATGATGTAAACGTCACGCGCTACGCACAGTATGCCCGCCGCATGACGAAGAACACGCAGTTCATCCTAATCACGCACAGACGCGGCACGATGGAGGAGGCTGATGTCCTCTACGGAGTCACGATGCAGGAGGACGGAGTTTCCAAACTGCTCGAACTCAAGACCGCCGAGATGGCAAAGAAGCTCGGATTGACACAGTGATACATATGATAAAGCCCCGGAGTTTTCCGGGGCTTCGTTATTGCAGATGTTGCTGATTGGCAAGCGCAATAATATTACAAATCAACACAATATTGCAGGGGCGGATATTATCCGCCCGCGAAATTCGCACGATTTTATTGGCACGCAGCTTGCAGGGTGCGGCGACCCGACGCACCTATGCCGCGTAAGCGGCACGAAATCTTCGCAAAAGTTTATCTTACCGACCGTAGGGGCGAACTTCGTTCGCCTTTAAATTTTCTGTGGTTTTCGGACAACGCACTTCGTATAGACAGCCCTTGCGGCTGCCTGTTATCGGCGATAGCCGAAAAAATTTAAATTGAAGATAGTTTGTTTCGCTGAAAAAAGGGAGCCGGAAATCCGACTCCCTCGTTTTTTTATTTTTTCTTCGCGTGCTTGGCTTTCTTCTTCGGCTGTTCTTCGCCGAGGTCGATTACGATAAACGCGACGTTCCAGATGAGTATCGCCAAAAACAAAACCGTCATCACCGCCGGCGCCGTGCTCATCGTGACGAGCACTATCTTGCCGAATAGATTCATGAACGACATGTCGGTTAGCGAGCCGAGGGTCAGCTTGCCCGCGTCGACGGCGGCCGCGATATCCGAAAATGCTATTTTCATGCCGATGAGGCACAAAATGCCTGCCGCGCCGAGTGCGGCGGTCGTTTTTCTCGAATTGGTCGCCGCGGCAACAATGATAATGGCGAGCGCGATGAGCAGGGCGAGCGCGAAGCAAACGGCAAAGGCTATGAAGTTGCCCTTGAATTTAAGCAGTACCTCGGGAATCTCGGACATATTATCCTTGTTAAAAACGCCGGCAAAAAGACCGTCTCCCGTGAAAAGCTCAACGATGCGCTTTATGCTCAGCGCCTCTACGATATTCGAGTCATAGAGGTTTGCGTGCGCATAGACGGTGATTATATCCGTGAAATATGCGACGGGAAAAATTGCCGCCGCGAGCAGCGCAGTCACTATCCTGTTGAGAGCCTTCATGCTGACCGACCTTTCTTACTTGTTTATTTCTTCTTTTTGTCCCATGAGGAGTTGAGCGCAACGGTGCGGTTTATGATAAGGTTGCCCGGAGTGCTGTCCTTGTCGACGCAGAAGTAGCCCTGGCGCATGAACTGGAATGTGTCGCCCGGCTTTGCGTCGCGGAGTCCGCCCTCGAGCAGGCACCCGTCGATAATTTTGAGTGAATCGGGGTTGATGTTCTGAAGATAGTCGCCGTTTCCGTCCTCGCCTGCGGGGTTCTCGGTGTTGAATAGGCGGTCATAGAGGCGCACCTGAGCTTTCACGTTGTCCGCCGCGCTGACCCAGTGCAGGGTGCCGCGAACCTTTCTGCCGTCGGGCGTCTCGCCGCCGCGGCTCTCGGGGTCGTAGGTGCAGTGCAGGCAGGTGACTTCGCCGTTTTCATCGGTATCATATGAGTTGCAGGTCACATAATATGCGCTCTTGAGACGCACTTCGTTGCCGGGGAAGAGCCTGAAATATTTCTTCACGGGCTCAGCCATGAAGTCCTCGCGCTCAACATAGAGCTCGCGGGAGAATGTGACCTTGCGGCGGCCGAGCTCGGGCTTGTCGGGATTTATCTCGACTTCGATTTCCTCGGTCTTGTCCTCGGGGTAGTTGTCGATAACGAGCTTGAGAGGATTGAGAACCGCCATGGCGCGCGGGGCGTTCTGATTGAGATTGTCTCTGACGCACGCTTCGAGCAGACCGTAGTCAACCACGCTGTACGCTTTTGCAACGCCGACGCGGCTTATGAAATCGCGTATTGCGGCGGCGGGATAGCCCCTGCGGCGCATACCGCAGAGAGTGACCATTCTCGGGTCGTCCCAGCCGTTGACAACGCCGGTCTGAACCATTTCGAGGCACTTTCTCTTGCTCGTCACGCAGTAGTTGAGATTAAGGCGCGCGAACTCGATCTGGCGCGGCGGCTCTTCAAAGCCGATAGCGTCGATGAACCAGTTGTAGAGCGGTCTGTGGTTCTCAAACTCGAGCGAGCACAGGGAATATGTGACCTTCTCCGCAGCGTCGGAGAGGGGATGGGCAAAGTCATACATCGGATAGACGCACCACTTGTCGCCTGTCTGATGGTGGGAGACATGCGCGATTCTGTAGATGACCGGGTCGCGCATGTTGATGTTCGGGCTCGCCATGTCTATCTTGGCGCGAAGCACCTTTTCGCCGTTTGCAAACTCGCCCTCGGTCATTCGGCGGAAGAGGTCGAGATTCTCCTCGACCGAACGGTCGCGGTAGGGGCTGTTTTTGCCCGGCTCTGTAAGAGTGCCGCGGTATTCGCGTATTTCCTCGGGCGACAGGTCGCAGACATACGCCTTGCCCTCTTTGATGAGCTTTATCGCGCACTCATAGAGAAAATCGAAATAGCTCGATGCATAGTAGATCTCGTTCCATTTGTAGCCGAGCCACTCAATGTCCTCTTTTATCGCGTCGACATATTCGACATCCTCTTTCGAGGGATTCGTGTCGTCGAGACGGAGATTGCACACTCCGCCGTACTTTTCCGCGATGCTGAAGTCGATGCATATCGCCTTTGCGTGGCCGATGTGCAGATAGCCGTTGGGCTCCGGAGGGAATCTCGTCTGCACGCGGGTGTTGACCCCGTTTGCAAGATCCTCGTCTATAAAATCAGTGATAAAATTTGAATTGAGATTGGTGCTGTCCGCCATTTAGTTCTCCTCCTTGTAGTGTGCGAGCGCCGCAGCGAGTCTCGCTCTGACTCTGTCCTCGCCGAGCAGCCTGATTATCGAATGAAGATCGGGCGTGTTGCGGCGCGAAGTCACCGCGATTCTGATAACGGTCGAAAGGTCGCCGACATGACCCTTGAACGCCGTGGGATCCTTTTTGTATTCCTTGACGTTGGGCGTGTAGCCGAGCGGTTCGCACATCGCCTTGATGCGCGCAAACCATGCGTCCTTGTCGTCGTTTATGTCAAACTCGCCGATGTATTTTTGAAGTATCGCCGCCGCATCG
This sequence comes from Oscillospiraceae bacterium, assembly GCA_003514385.1. Classification (GTDB taxonomy): domain Bacteria; phylum Bacillota; class Clostridia; order Oscillospirales; family Acutalibacteraceae; genus CAG-177. The sequence continues at coordinate 147,348 of DOQR01000001.1, forward strand.
CCTGCGCTGATATTCTCGGGCAGGGTGTAGTCGGGGGTGTAGATTTCATCGTAGAAATACGAGACGAAGTCCTTGACCTGCTCCCAGTTTGCGATATCCTTTCGCGGCTTCGGGCAGTCGCGGTCTATCGAGAATATGCCGCGCGCAAAATCGCGGTCAGAGTCGAGAAGCTTGTAGAGCTCCTCGTCATATTCTTTCGCCCAGTTCAGTATATTGCCGAGCACCTCGTCCGCCGTCATGTGCGAAATAATATTCTTGCTCACGTCGTTGAGCTTCGCCATGTCAAACAGGCATCCGCTCACGCTCATCTTCTTGAGATTGAACGGGAACTTCCAGCAGTCCTCCGTGGGATTCGCCCTGCGCCAGTCTTCGAAGTTAGAGTTGAGCAGCGTCATGATATATTCGATAACGCTCTCCTTTGGATAGCCCTGCTCGACAAAATAGCTGACCGCCGCCTCGGGATCCTTTCTCTTCGAGAGCTTGCGCTTTGCGCCCGTCTCCTCGTCTATCTTCATGACCTGCGGAGTGTGCGCGTATTTCGGCACTCTGTAGCCGCACGCCTTGAACAGCGCGATGTGCTTCGGGACGGAGGATATCCACTCCTCGCCGCGAATGACGTGTGTCGTGCGCATGAAGTGGTCGTCGCAGACATGTGCAAAGTGATAGGTCGGTACGCCGTCGCTCTTCAAAAGCACCTCATCGATTATATTCTCCGGCATTTCAATTTTGCCGCGGATCATGTCGTCAAAGACAATTCTCTTGTTCTCGTCGCCCTCGGAGCGGAAGCGAAGAACATAGGGCTCGCCCGCTTCGATGCGTCTCTTCTGCTCGTCAAAGCTCAGGTCGCGGCACTTCGCCCATTTGCCGAAATATCCGGTTATCGCCGCGCCGCCGTTTTCCTGCTCTTCGCGGATGGCGGCGAGCTCGTCCGCAGTGCAGAAGCAGGGGTATGCCTTGCCCTCCTGCACGAGACGCTTGGCGACCGCGTGATAAATCTCAACGCGCTTGCTCTGGGTATAAGGGCCGTAAGCGCCCTTCTCCGTGTCGAATCCGGTCACGCCCTCATCAAATTCGAGGCCGAAGTTTTTGAATCCGTTGATTATCGCGGACACGCCGTCGGCGACCTCTCGTTTTTTATCGGTGTCCTCTATTCTCAGATAAGTAAGTCCGCCGCTGACTCTCGCCGTAAGAAAATCGACGAGCGCGCCGAACAGTCCGCCTATATGGAGATACCCCGTCGGGCTCGGAGAGAATCGGGTCACACGCGCCCCCTCGGGCAGCCCGCGCGGGGGAAATCTCAGCTCGCAGTCCTCCGGCGTCAGCCCGTTTGAGCCGAACAGGAGATCGGCGAGTCTTTCGTTATCAGTCATTAAACCGCACTCCGTTTCTGTAGGTAAATATATACACTATATTATTGCAGAAAAACGCCCGTCAATCAAGAGCTGGCGGACATTTTCTTTGAGCAAAGCTTTTAAAAAGATAAATCTTTCATAAATCTTGTATTTTCCATTGATTTTTAGGCGTTTTTATTTTATAATGAATTTGACCGCGCAGGCAGGAGACTGTTTTTCATGGGCTCATACGCTCCAAAACGGCACCTGGATAAGCGCGCTGAAATGAAGAAAAATTTTTTCGGAGGTAACTGAAATGACAAAGAAGATCATAGCTCTTGTCCTTGCTCTCTGCTTCGTTTTTGCTTTTGCAGCCTGCAAGAAGGATAAGGACAACGGCGACACAACCACAGGCGAGCCCAACACTTCGGCAAACGGCGAGACGATTGCAAACGACGAGTCCAGCGAAGCTGAGTCCGTCAGCGGCGACGAGTCCACCGAGGCTCAGACCGACGCTTCCGGCAACACTGTTGCTCCCGCGACCGAGAAGAACACTCAGGGCAGCGGCAGCCATGGCGGCAACCATGGCGACAGCACCACTGCTTCCAAGCCCGCGACAAAGGCTGAGATAGTTGCGTATTTCAACAAGGCCATTAACGGCGTTAAGCCCAATGCGAAGAGCGTTACAAGAGTTTCTGAGACGAACTACAGAAGCGGCAAAATCACCGGAGTGCCCTCCATCGTCGATAAGCTTGTCGGCGGTATAGACAGCTTTGTTGACGGTCAGCTCAAGAAGAACAGCAAGGGCTCCGAAACATTCTCCAATTCTGCGGCTATAAAGGCTAACTTCCCTGTTGAGAACGAGTCCTGGTCGAGCAAGCTTACTGCGAATGATGTCGCAAGCGCAACTTGCACCGAGGCGGGCGGAGTTTACACCATCACTATAAAGACGGTTGCCGACAAGGCTTCCTCCAACGTTCATCACGGCTCGGGTCATGCCCCGAAGGTTTTCAGCGTGGTTCTCCCGTCTGTTATCAACGATCAGTTTAGCAGCGGCGTGCTTAAGTCTGTCGCTAAAGCCTTTAAAATCGGCACCGCTCAGATGGAGTATCCCTCCGGCACAGTTACCGTTAAGGTTGACGCTAAGACCAGCCGTGTTATCAATGCTACATATGATGCCAAATGGACAATTCACCTTCCTCTTGGCGACGAAATGGTAGTGCTTCCTTTCGGCACAAAGACCATTTACAACATCGCTTACTAATTAAACAAAATGACTGTTTTGAGGCAGGAGTTTCCTGCCTCAAAATGCATTTACAAACATATCAAGTGAAAAAGAAGGATATTTAAAATGGAAAAGAAAGTTCTTGTTGAAACTTCCGCGCGCCATGTACATGTCACCAGGGAAGCTCTTGATATTCTCTTCGGCGAGGGTTATGAGCTGACCGTCAAGAAGGAGCTCTCTCAGCCCGGCCAGTTCGCGAGCAACGAGCGTGTTGCCGTTGTCGGATCGAAGGGCAGCTTCCCGGCAGTCTCCATCCTCGGCCCCGTGCGTCCCGAGAATCAGGTTGAGCTTTCACTTACCGATGCCCGTTCCATCGGCGTGACCGCTCCCGTCAGAGAGAGCGGAGATATCGCAGGCAGCGGCGCATGCAAGCTTGTCGGCCCCAAGGGTGAGGTCGAGCTCGAGTGCGGCGTTATCGCAGCGCAGAGACACATCCACGCAACTCCCGAGGATGCCGAGAAATACGGTCTTCAGGACAAGCAGATAGTCAGCGTCAAGATCGACTCGAACGGCCGTTCGCTCGTTTTCGGCGATGTCGTCGTCAGAGTCAGCCCGAAGTATGCGCTGGCAATGCACATTGATACCGATGAGTCCAACGCCGCAGGCGCAACTCCCGGTCTCATGGGCGAGATTCTCGCGTAACAAAACACGAAATTCAGTCCTCTGCACAATGCGTGCGGAGGGCTTTTCACTTGAGGTCATATAAATTCAATTTTATCGGGACAACCATGGGCTGTCAAAATCAAAACACTTTTCCCCGACGTGTTTCACTAATGACGCATTTACACAATTTGGACTACCCCCGTTAAACGAAATTTTATCTTTTGTCTATTGACTGGTTGGAACAACGATTATACAATTATATATAAATCAATAAGGAGTGAAATAAGATGAAAAAGATTCTGGCAATAATCCTTGCCGCTGTCCTCGTTCTCTCGTTCGCGGCGTGCAAGAAGAATGACACAAACAACGACACTACTGCCGGTGACGCTCAGACCTCCGGTCAGGCGGCGGATGTTTCCGCTTCCGATGAGACGGCTTCTTCCGAAGAGGCTTCCTCCGAGGTCGAGACCGAAGTAGTCACCGATAAAGAGGGTCACACCGTTATCGAGACTAAGGCTCCTCAGTCCTCCGATACAAAGACCACGACCAAGGGCAACAGCACAACTCCCTCCAAGGGACTCAACACCAACGATGCAGCCGCTTGTGTCAAAGCTTATCAGGAAGCAGTCAAAAAGACTAAGCAGTTCAAGAGCGGCAGGCAGAAGATGAGCCTTGGCAGCGCGATCACTGCAGACGGCGGTCTCGGCTTCGTTCTCAAACTTGTTCAGGGACCCATTGACAATGCTCTTGCTAAGAACTCCAGCGACCGTACCGATATCCCCGGCAACCCCTCCGGTATGCAGGCGAGCCACATGAAGAGCGCCAGCGCGGTGACCAACGGCAACTACACCACTATTACCTTCAACGTCAAGAATCAGACTCAGGGCGCAAAGGCTGATAACCACAGCGGTTCCGTCGGCTGCGCAGTCGGAACTCTTGGCAATGTTGACGCTGCTATCAAGGAGCTCGGATTTGAGGTTGATTATACCAACGGTAAGATCGAGCTGACTTATACCGATTGCAAAGTTGTTGTTAAGATAGACAATACTACCGGCAAGATCGTTGACGGCAGCTGGGGCTATAAGGTCAATGTCTATGCAAACGGCATTAAGGTTGTCGGCTATACCGTCAAGAACCTCAAGGGTGTTGTTAACTTCTCTTACACCGCTAAGGGCTGATATCTGAAAAAAATAAAGCCGTCCGTCTTTTCAGACGGGCGGTTTTTTGTTGGCTTTTGCGGAAAAATGACTGATAAACTGCGGCTTTATTAAAAATTAATTTTTTACCATGTTTTTTTATAAGATTTTTCTTGACCTGTACGCTTTAATAGCTTAAAATATAAACCTAATCAAGTGCAACACTCAGATGAAATCTGTCGGGAGGGAGAAGAATGAACAAAAAGCTCATGAGATTTGCTGCGGCTTTGCTTGCGGCGGCTATGCTCTTTTCCTTTTCGGCGTGCAGAACGAATGATGACGGTTCGGAGTCTTCTACGGACGAACCCTCGGTCACTGATGCGGGGAATATTCATGAGGAGTCCACCGACTCTGCGGAGCTGACAACTGCCGAGCCGACGACCGAATCAAGAACCGCGACGCGCTCCAATGTTTCCGGCGGAACAAAGACCGAGACTGTCAACGTCTACAAGGGGCTCAACTCCACGAACACTTCGCGGGTGCTCCAGTATTATAAAGCTGCGGCGGCGAATACAAGGACCATTGACGCCACGCAGTATATGTCCATGAAGCGTGTTGATTATACTCCGCGCAACAGTTTCCAGAAAGGTATGCTCACCGTGTTCACGGGAATCGCTTCGGCGGCTCTCGCGGCAAACAGCAAAGCGGTGACTACAATTCCCGGAAAATATAAGCAGATAAAGGCGAGCGATCTTATCTCGGCGAACGCTGTCGCTTACGGCAACTACACTATAGTGACGCTCAACGTCAGGATGCAGCAGGACGATCAGAATACTAAGGACGCGCATCAGGGTCCGGTCGGCAGGACTGTCGGAACGGTCGGGAACCTTGACAGAGTCTTTGACGAGATGCCGAGCATCAAGGTGGACACCTCAAAGGGCAGCATTACGCTCAGATATGACGACTGCAAGGTCGTTGTCAAAATCGATAATGCCAGCGGAATGATAGTCAGCGGCACATGGAGCTACACCGTCGATATAGATGTAGATAATATATACGCGAGTATAGCGGGCAGCGACAGTATGCTGATAACTGATACCGGCGGCGCGGTCGATTACGTCATAAAGACTAATGACGGAACGACGCTTCGCAACGGCGTAAAAAAATAAAATATGGGACTGTCTGCGGCTAAACGCGACAGTCCCGTTTTTTCACGGCAATAAGAGAGAGCTGCCTTTTGACAGCTCTCTCTGTTTTTTATGTTTATTTATCGGCTTCGGCCTCGGCAGCCTTGGCTTCGTCGATGACCTTCTGCGCGACTACGGGCGGCGCATCCTCATAGCGGGTGAACTCAAGGGTGAACCAGCCTCTGCCGGCGGTCACGGAGCGAAGGACGGTCGAGAAATCGCCCATCTCGCCCATGGGAACTTCCGCGATGAGCTCCTGAATCTTCGGCTCGTCGGACGGACCCATGCCGAGCACGCGGCCGCGGCGCTTTGTGACATCGCCCATGATGTCGCCGAGATTCTCGTCGGGCATATAAGCCTTCAGAGTGCCGATGGGTTCAAGGATAACGGGGTTCGCCTGCGGGATACCGTTCTTGTATGCTATGTTCGCGGCGGTCTTGAACGCCATTTCGGACGAGTCTACCGGATGGTAAGAGCCATCGTAAAGGGTTGCCTTTATGCCGACCATCGGATAGCCTGCAAGCACGCCCTTCTTGACGCTGTCGCGCAGACCCTTTTCAACTGCGGGGAAGAAGTTCTTCGGCACGGAGCCGCCGACAACTTCCTCGGCGAAAACGAGATCGTCGCTCTCGCAGGGCTCGAAGCGGATGAACACATCGCCGAACTGACCGTGTCCGCCGGACTGCTTCTTGTGTCTGCCCTGAACTTCGACCTTCTTGCGGATGGACTCTCTGTATGCGACCTTCGGCACGCTGAGGTCGACCTCAACGCCGAACTTGTTCTTGAGCTTGGAAACGATAACATCAAGGTGCTGCTCGCCGAGACCGGAGAGAATCTGCTCGCGGGTCTCTTTGTTGATGACGAACGAAATTGTCGGATCCTCTTCGAGGAGTCTAAGCAAGCTCGCCGCGACCTTCTCTTCGTCGCCCTTCTTGCGAACCTTGACTGCCATTGAAAGGCAGGGGGTCGGGAACTTGATGCCCTCGAGGGTTATCGGGTTCTTTGCCGAGCAGACCGTGTCGCCGGTCTTGATGCCCGCAAGCTTTGTGACAACGCCGATGTCGCCCGCGGGGATGCAGGATGCGTCCTCCTGCTTGCTGCCCCTGAGGGTGATTATCTTGCCCATTCTCTCGCTCTCTTCGGTGCGTGAGTTATAAGCGGGGGTGTCCGAAGTTATCTTGCCGGAAACGACCTTGAAGAAGGACATCTTGCCGACGAACGGGTCGGCGATGGTCTTGAAGCAGATAGCCGCAAGCGGGCCGTTTTCGTCGCAGGCAAGACCGTTCTCGCCTGCCTTGTCGGCTGCGGAGGGAGCGGAATAAACTATCTCGTCAAGGAGCATATCAATAGCTTCGCAGGTGTAGCCCGCGCAGGCGTATACGGGGATAACGGAGCCGTCGCTGACGCCGGAGTTGAGAGCCTTGATTATCTCTTCGCGGGTGAAAGTCTCGCCTGCAAAGAACTTCTCCATCAGCTCGTCGTCGCTCGAAGCGACTGCTTCTGTAAGTATATCGAGCATCTCGTCAAGCTGCGGGTCGGAGGGCATTGCGACCTCTTTCTTCTCGCCGCTGCTGTAGTCAAAAGCCTTGCGGGACGCGAGGTTGACATATGCCGCAACCTTGCCGCCGTCCATATAGGGGACGATAACGGGGCAGATAGCGCCGCCGACTGCGTCTTTTATAGCTGCAAATGTTTTATAGAAATCTGTATTGTCTGCGTCGCAGCGGGTGATGGCGAACATTCTCGAAATGCCTCTGGCGTTCGCCGCCTTGAGAGCCTTCTCTGCGCCGACATCAAAGCCGGAGCCAGCCGCAGTGACGATGAGCACGCTGTCCGCCGCGCGGATGCCTTCGCTCATGCCGCCCGCAAAGTCAAAAAGACCGGGAGTGTCGATTATATTTATCTTCGCGCCGTTCCACTCGATAGCGGCAACAGCGGTTGAAACCGTGGCCTTTCTCTTTTTCTCCTCGGCGTCGAAGTCGAGCACGGTGGTGCCGTCGGCGACTCTGCCGAGTCTGTCGGTAGCCTTCGCGGTGTAGAGCATTGCTTCCGCAAGGGTTGTTTTTCCTCTGCCGCCATGACCTGCTATGGCGATATTTCTTATGTCTTTCGCGTTATAGGCTTTCAAAAAAAGTCCTCCTTATCAAAGCGCCGCTGCGCGTTTAGATTTACTGCATAAAAATTAACCACAGTTTTGAAGAAATTATAGCATACATTACCATAGATTTCAACAAAAAAATAAAAATATATTCATTAACGTTATATAAACAAATTGAGCGCAGTTTGCACTTATAAAAGGATATAAAAATAGTATGTTTTGGTCACATCGGGGCTGTTTATCTCAAAATAAAAATAAGGATTGCGGCGGTCCGCAGTCCCTTGTGATAAAAGTTATAACAAAACATCCCCCGCACCTCTCGGCGCAGGGGATGCATTATATCAATTTTTACGCAGCTTTCTTTTCTTTTCTGCGCTCTGCCGCGCGTCTGATAGCCTTGCCTATCTCGAACACCGGGATAGTGGAGACCGCGAGACCTGCGGAAATGAGCAGCTCGTTGAGCTGGAATGTGCCGGGCGCGATGTCAAAGACATCGTTGGAGAGTCCGGGAATATAGATAGCTGTGAGGGTCAGCGCAGTCGTTACGACAAACGCGCCAATGAGCCACCAGTTCATGTTCTTGAACATGCTCTTCGAGAAGATGGAGCCGGTTCTCGAACGCATGTTGATGGCGCACATCATCTCTGCGAAGTTGACCGTCAGGAACGCCATAGCCATGGCGTTGACGCAGTGGCCGGCGGAGCCGCCAAAGAACATATTCTCGAAGCTGCCGACCTCAAGGCGGTAGCCGATGACATAGGCGGCGATCTCGATTATCGCAAGGTAGATGCCCTGCCATGCCATGTCGAAGCCCGCGCCGTGTGAGAATATGCCGTCCGTTGTCGCTCTGGGCTTTCTCTTCATCAGGCTGCCCTCTGCCTTTTCCATGCCGAGCGCAAGACCGGGCAGGGAGTCGGTGACCATGTTGATCCACAGCAGGTGAACAGGGGAGAGAAGCTCAAAGTTGAGTATCGATGCGATGAACATGATTATAACTTCGGACATGTTCGTCGAAAGCTGGAACTGAAGCACCTTGCAGACGTTGTCGTAGATCTTTCTGCCCTCTTCAACAGCGTTGACGATGGTAGCGAAGTTGTCGTCCGCGAGCACCATGTCGGCGACGCCCTTGGTGACGTCCGTGCCGGTGATGCCCATGCCGATGCCGATATCTGCTGCTTTGATGGAGGGCGCGTCGTTGACGCCGTCGCCGGTCATTGCGGTGACCATGCCGCGTGCCTTCCACGCCTTGACTATTCTTGTCTTATGCTCGGGCTGGACTCGCGCATAGACGGAGTATTTCGTAACTTCCTCGACTAATTCTTCGTCGCTGAACTTGTCGAGCTCTGCGCCGAGGACAGCCTGCGATGCGTCGGATATTATGCCGAGCTCGCGGCCGATGGCGACTGCGGTGTCCTTGTGGTCGCCGGTTATCATTATCGGGGTTATGCCCGCGCCGCGGCACTCTTCGATAGCCGCCTTGACTTCGGGGCGGACGGGGTCGATCATGCCGGTCAGACCGACGAACACGAGGTCGTTTTCAAGAGCCTCGGGCTCAAAGGATGCGGGAACTGAATCGTAGTTTTTGAGGGCGACTGCGAGAACGCGCAGAGCCTTGTCTGCCATTCTCTTGTTGTCTGCAGCTATCTTAGTTCTGAACTCGTCGTCCATGGGAACTATCTTGCCGTCAACAAGGGCGTTCTTGCACAGATTGATAACAACATCGGGCGCGCCTTTTGTGTACTGGACGATGCCGGATGCCGTCTGATGGACGGTGGACATCATCTTTCTGCCGGAGTCGAACGGAGCTTCGCCGACTCTGGGGCTCGCCTTGACCAGATCGTTCTTGCTCATGCCAAGCGCATAAGCGTAGCCGACGAGAGCCGCCTCGGTGGGCTCGCCGGTGACCTTGCCGGCGTCGTCTATCTGAGCGTCGGAGCAAAGTGCCATCGCCTCGGCGATAAGCTTCTCGTTGTCGCCGAAGTGGTCAACAACGGTCATCTTGTTTTGGGTCAGAGTGCCGGTCTTATCGGAGCAGATTATCTGGGTGCAGCCGAGGGTCTCAACTGCGGTAAGCTTGCGGATAAGAGCCTGTCTCTTGCTCATCGCGGTAACGCCTATCGAAAGGATTATCGTGACGACTGCCGGCAGTCCCTCGGGGATTGCGGCGACTGCAAGAGCGATTGCCGAAATGAATGTGTCGAGCGCGGTGTTTCCGAGCAGCTCCCATGAGAAGGGCTGATCGCTCAGGACGAGTGACTCGATGAGTCCGACTGCGAACACGACTACGCATATGACGATAACGAGCTTTGTGAGGAACTTCGAGAGCTCAGCCATCTTCTTCTGAAGAGGAGTCTGCTCCTGCTCGGCATCCGAAAGGGCGTCGGCTATCTTGCCCATCTCGGTGTCCATGCCGACTGCCGTAACAACGGCCTTGCCGCGGCCGTAGACTATGGTCGAGCCGCTGTAGAGCATGTTCTTTCTGTCGCCCAGGGCAACGTCGTCATTGCCTGCGGCACAGTTGAGCGCGTCGATCATCTTTGTTACGGGGACGCTCTCGCCCGTGAGGGCTGCCTCCTCGACTTTCATGCTGTGGCTCTCGATGATGCGGCAGTCCGCGGGAACAGCGTCGCCCGCTTCGAGCACGACGATATCGCCGATAACTACATCCTCGCTCTTTATCGTGACGACTTCTCCGTCACGCAGAACATGGCTCGTTGCTGCGGTCATCTCCATAAGAGCGTCCATGGCGGCCTCCGCCTTGCTGTCCTGAACGAGGCTCATGATGGTGTTGATGATAACAACGACGAGGATGACCAGCACGTCCGCAAAATCCTTGAATTCGAAGTTTGCGCCGTTCTCTAGCACCGTGACAACAGCCTGAATGGCTGCCGCGACGAGGAGCATGATGATCATGGGGTCTGCGAGGGAGTTGATAAACTTCTTAAAGAGGCTGTCTTTTTCGGCTTCTTTAAGCTTGTTCTTGCCGTATTTGGCAAGGCGCTGCTCCGCTTCGGCCGAAGTCAGACCCTTTTCGGAGCTCTCGACCGCCGAGAAAACTTTCTCTGTCGGCTCAAGATAGAATTTCATGCGCTTTCAAGACCTTTCTTTTTGATTTGAATAGCAGAGAGTGCTGAAGGAGAATTAAAAAAGACCTTCAGCACTCTCTGCCAAAGGTCTTGCTTCAAACGCCTGAAAGCCGTCTGTCTGCTGCCAGCCGAAGCGAGATTGTTGGCAAACAGATAGGATAATCCCCATAGCTACTCCCCATTGGTTGTACGAACAAATAATATCATATTCGGGGAAAAAGTCAAGGCGTATTTAATAAAATAATATCTTTTTGCGTAGAATAATTCTAAATCATTATATTATGCGGCGATTTTTCTCTTTGCCGCCGCGCGCTGGATCGCTTTTATTATCTCAACAATCGGGATTATCGAGAACGCGAGCGCGAGCGAAGAGGCATATTCGGCGAAGCCTATCGGAGTGAAGCCGAAGGCGTTTGCGAGGAATGGTATCTCAATAACCGCCGTAGTCAGCACGAGAGACGCTACCATCGCGCCGAACAGCGGCATGTTGTGGCTGCCGCGAAGGCTCATTTTTATTACCGAGCCGCGCTGCGAGCGCATGTTGAACGAGTGGAAAATCTCGCACATCGACATGGTGAGGAATGCCATGGTCATGCCCTGCTCGCACTGTGCGATGTTCATAAACGCCCAGTGTCCCGTCTCGAAGCGTTCGCCTATGAAGAACGCCGCGAGGGTCAGTGCGGTGACCAGTACGCCCTGATAGAGAACGTCGAACCCGAGCCCGCCTGCGAATATTCCGTCCGACGGGTCGCGCGGGCGGCGGCGCATAATGTCGCTCTCCGCCTTTTCGAGCCCGAGCGCGAGAGCGGGGAAGCAGTCGGTGACGAGATTTATAAACAGCAGGTGCGGCGCTTCGAGAATCGTGAAGCCGAGGAGCGTCGCCGTGAATATCGCGAGCACTTCCGCGAGGTTTGAGCCGAGCAGGAATTGAATAGCCTTTCGGATATTGTCATATATCCGGCGGCCCTCTTCAACGGCGTTGACGATAGTTGCAAAGTTGTCGTCCGTGAGCACCATGTCTGCAACATTCTTTGTAACGTCCGTGCCGGTGATGCCCATGCCTATTCCGATATCCGCGCTCTTTATCGACGGCGCGTCGTTGACTCCGTCGCCCGTCATGGCGGTTATCTTGCCCTTTGAACGCCAGGCGTTGACTATTCTCGTCTTGTGCTCCGGCTGCACGCGCGCGTATACATATATATTTTCGACTCTGTCCGCGAACTCTTCGTCGCTCATCGCGGAGAGCTCCGCGCCGGTTATTGCCTGTGACGGATCGGTGAGTATGCCCAGTTCGGAGGCTATCGCAACGGCGGTGTCTCTGTGGTCGCCGGTTATCATGACGGGCGTTATACCCGCGCCGCGGCATTCTTCGATTGCCGCCTTGACCTCCGGACGGACGGGGTCAATCATGCCCGTGAGTCCGATAAAGACAAGATCATGCTCCAGCGCCTCGGGCGAAAAATCGTCGGGCGCGGCGTCGTATTTTTTCATCGCCGCCGCAAGCACGCGCAGCGCCTTGTCAGCCATCCTCTTGTTTTCCGAGGCTATATTCGCTCTTATCTCATCCGTCATGGGTACGGTTTTTCCGTCAATAAAAGCGTGGGTGCACAGATCGACAACGACGTCGGGCGCGCCCTTTGTGTACTGAATAATGCCGTCCGGTGTCTTGTGGACGGTGGACATCATCTTTCTGCCCGAGTCAAACGGGGCTTCGCCGATTCTCGGGCTGTCTGCTTTCAAATCGCCCTTGTGCATCCCGAGGCTTATCGCGAAGTTCACGAGAGCCGCTTCGGTGGGTTCTCCCGTGACTGCTCCGTCCGCATCCTCCTCCGCGTCGGAGCAGAGGGACATGGCTCTTGCGAGCAGCTTTTCGTCGCCGTAATGATCGACGACGGTCATCTTGTTCTGCGTGAGCGTACCGGTTTTGTCGGAGCAGATTATCTGCGCGCATCCGAGCGTCTCGACTGCGGTGAGCTTGCGTATAACCGCATTTTTCTTCGACATGTTCGTGACGCCTATCGACAGCACGATAGTGACAACGGCGGCGAGTCCCTCGGGAACGGCGGCAACGGCGAGACTGACGGCTACCATAAACACGTCGATAACGCTCTTGAATATCAGCGCAGGGTTGCCGCCCGCGAGAGTGGAGCGCTCCATGAACAGCGAGAACGCGAAGATGAAAACGCAGATTCCAAGCACGAGAAATGTCAGCGTTTTGGAGAGCTGAGAGAGCTTCTTCTGCAGCGGGGTCTGACCGTCCTCAGCCTTTGTTATTGCGTCGGCTATTTTGCCCATCTCGGTATTCATGCCCGTGTCGGTGACAACGGCCTTGCCGCGTCCGTAGACAACGGCGCTGCCCATATAAGCCATATTTTTTCTGTCGCCGAGCGGGATGTCGCCGCCGCTGCCTGTGCCGAGGGCGGAGATTATCTTGCTCACGGGCACGCTCTCGCCGGTCAGCGCGGCTTCTTCGATTTTGAGGCTCGCGCTTTCAAATATGCGGCAGTCCGCGGGAACGGCGTCGCCCGCCTCGAGTACCACGATATCGCCGACGGTCAGATCTTCGCTCTTGACAGTCATTATCCTGCCCTCGCGAATGACCTTTGAGGTCGCCGCGCTCATCTCCTGCAGCGCTTCAATGGCTTTTTCCGCTTTGCTCTCCTGCAAAACGCCGAGCACCGCGTTTATGAGTACGACTGCAAGGATTATCACGGTGTCCGTAGGGAAGGACGGCGAGCCGGAGACCTTGCCCTCGTATACCGTGGTAACGGCGGATATTACGGCGGCGACGATAAGAATAATTATCATCGGGTCGGCAAGCTGTTCGAGAAACCGCCTGACGAGCGATTTCTGCTTCGCCTGCGCCAATTTGTTTTTGCCGTATTTCTCAAGACGGCGTTCGGCTTCGGATTGCGTAAGGCCGTTTTCCGAGCTTTCTGTCCGCTCGAACACCTCGCGGACATCTTCAAGATAGTATTTCACCTTTGTGCCTCCTTTTAGGTTAAACAAAAAAGACCTTCGACAGACTTATGTCTGCCAAAGGTCTTGCTTCAAACGCATTCGATGCATATGTCTGCTGCCAGCCGGGTTCGACCGGTTATCACGGCCGACACAGCGGTTGGTGACAGCGAGATGGGCTTTTGCCCATAGCTACTCCCCAATGGATATGCATTTATCATACTCCGCAAAAGAGGAAATGTCAATTAAAAATTTATAAATTTTTATCTATTATTCTTTTTATTCGACAAAATCGCTCTTGACAAAAGCGCAATGTGAATATATAATTAATGCGTATTCTGACAAATGTTTCTGTGGACTCGCATGTTTTTGTAAGCCATTGACCGTTTGATGGTTCACAAAAATGTGCGGGTCCATTGCACAACATATAATATAGAATGCAAATTTTTTCACGGAGGTACCACAATGAAGGGTACAGTCAAATGGTTCAACGCAGAAAAAGGTTTTGGCTTCATCGCTAACGATGAGGGCGGCGACGATGTTTTCGTACATTTCTCCGCTATCGTTGCAGACGGCTACAGAACTCTCACCGAGGGTCAGAAGGTCACCTTCGAGGTCGAGCCGGATCCCAAGGATTCCAGCAAGCTCAGAGCTGTCAACGTTGTCGGCGAATAATTTTCTCCAGAGTTGACGCGGGCGTCCGTTATGCGGACGCCCGTTTTTTATATTTTCCTCTTCAACATATCCTCCGCAATGCTCTTCGCGAGCTCATCCATGTGCGAGAAGTCTATGGCGGAGATATATATGCTCTCGAGGTCGTCGTGTATACTTTTGGCGCTCGCGAGAGAATTTATCGCTTCGCCGATAAACTCGCCGTAGGCTTTTTTGGTGAAGTTCAGCCGCGACATGTGCCGGCGCAGCGCGGTGCGGTCGGTGAAGCGCGATGAGTTTATCTTTATCGCGCCGTCAAACTCCGCAGGATGCAGCCTGTTTGAGGTCACGAAGCCGAGCGACAGGTCGGGGATGAGCAGATGCTCGGGCTCGCCGTCCGGGGAAAGGGGAGACGGGCTCGTGATTATGTCATGACCGCCGGAGAGGGCATATCCGCGAAGCAGTGACAGCAGGGCGGCGGAACTCGCGATGTTGTCGTCCTCGATGATATATATGCGCTCGCAGAGCTGTCTTACCGTATCAGTGAAGAATGTTATCCCGTCCGGTGTGACGGCGGATATCATTCTGTGACTCTCTTCGCCGATTCGCCCGGTCGGCTTGCCGAACTCGCGCGACGCGATGCGCGAAGCCGCGCGCTTGATTTTTGCCGTGTCCGTGCAGCCGAGCGTCAGGCGCAATATATCCTCGCGCAGCAGAGCGGAGGCTTCGAGAAAGCGCCTGCATCTGCGGTGGCACGCGGCGTTTTCATCGGTCAGTGCGATAACCTCATCCGCGCGCGAACGCAGAATATTTTTATCCCAGAATCTGCCTAAATCGACTATCTCCTGCGCGGCGCCCGGATATTTCGGCTCGAGCGTGTGCGGAGAAGTGCCGTCCGCTATCCAGCAGTTGAGCGCGGGCGCATATACGCCGTCGAGCGAAGCGGGATCGGATGAGCAGTATATCAGCTCCGTCTCTATCCCCGCGTCTGTCAGGGCGGAGTTTATCCGTTTCATCAGGCTTGATTTGCCCGTGCCCGGACCGCCCTTTATTATATATGTATACCCGCCAGAATGAGTCGGACAAAGCTCGCCGAAAAATGAGTGAAACCCCTCGGGCGAACTGCACCCGAGAAAATAGCTGATGTTACCCATAATACGCCTCCCGAAAAGTCATATTACAGAGTATTCACCGCACGCTTGTCAGGTTACGGAAAAATATCAGCTTGCCGCTTGCCGTGTGAAACTGCTTGCCGAGGTTGACAAACGAAGCTAAAAAAGGTAAAATATCACAAGTGATTCAGGCGCAGTTGGGCGAGGAGGAATGCCGCCGCCGGGGGCGGATAGAGGCATTGCTCCGAGGTGAAGAAACAAGGAGCGGAGCGAGCGCACCAAGCGAAGAGCCGCGACTATGTTTCTGAGGGAAGCGCCGCGGACGGACAGCAGAAAGATAATAAGCAGGAAGCAAACTAAAAAATAAATATAACCGGGTGTGGCGCAGTTGGTAGCGCGGGTGGTTTGGGACCATCAGGCCGCAGGTTCGAACCCTGTCACTCGGACCAGCAGGGGCTGACAATTCTGTCAGCCCCTGCTTTTTGCTTGTTCTGCTACATCACCGACAGTATCCTGCGCTTTATTGCCAAAACCTAATCTCTGTTGTATAATTACTGTACTGTCCGGGCGGAGGTGAAATATATGTCAAAGCATTTAAAAAATTATGCGGCTACACGAGCGGCGACAAGACTTGTTATGGATGCGGCGCAAAGCGAAAAAGCCAAGGCCGGGCGTGTGACGATGCCGAAAGTCTTTTTTGTTATCTGGATTATCGGTTTTGTTTTTTTGGCGACGGCTACATTCCTTTGCGGCAGGATTCCCCATATGATTGGCATTGCTGCCGGCTTTGCTATACTCGCATTGCCTGATTTGGCACTTATTATTGCATATTTCAATCAGCGCATATATTATACAGACGAAATGTTTGTCCATAAAAACTTCTGGGGCATTAAGCGACTGTACAGATATGAGGATATCACCGGTATACGCATAGACGGAGATGTCAACTTGTTTTTGGGAAAGCAGAAAGTCCGCATTTATGACAGGGCAGTCGGAAAGAAAGAATTTGTCCGCTGTGCGGGAGAGGGATACCATCGCGTATATGATAAAGGTATCCCGCTGGTGCCGAGAAAAAAGAACGATATATTCAACGGCAACATAAAAAATCCCGGTGAAGCCATAGCCGTCGGCATCATACTCATTGGCGGTATGGCACTGATCTACTGGATTTTTTTGTATGGCATGTGGGCATTGACTGCAAAAACGCAAGATGAACTTACAGTCTCTACGGTCGCTTTTAATCACTGCGAAATACAGGACGACGCAATTCGGCTGTATGGCGACGGTGAGAAGTGCTATATAATACCGGAATACAAAAGGATAATGCCGGATGCCGACGAGTTCCTTGATGAATATCAAAACGGAGGCACGCTGATACTCGGATATGCCAAAGTCTATGCTAATGAAGACGTATATGTATATACTGCCGAGAGCAATGACGGCAGAACGTTTGTTACATTCGAGAAATCAGACGCGCTGCAGAAGGAAAGGTTCATACAACGGTGGAAAGTAATGCCTAAGCCGATTACGACTTTAATGATTTTCCCTCCTATAGTAATGCTCCTGTTTGTGGCGGCAGGATTCTATGTCGGTCGGCATGTTGAAAAGTTCAGCCCAAAGACGGTGCATATCTTTTACCAAAACAGCAATATTAATTGGCCAAACTCAAAGAAGAAGCCAAGTGCGAAAAAGAGGAAAAAACGAAAATAACTTCATAGGTTCTCCACACATCACGGGCAAAACTCCAATAACAAACCCCGCTGTGCGAAAAATGCATAGCGGGGTATATATTTTTTATATCGTGGATTTATCTGAACGGACACGCTGTGAGCTTCACCCAACCCACTTCGCAACCGCATCCGCCGTCAGATTTATCTGACGGGCGTTGTCTGCGGTTGAGCACTCCGTCGTTGCTGCCGTAAATTGACAGCGTCCTTATATTTTCGTTTGAGAGGTCGGCGGTCGAATATGCGGCGAGGAGCAGCAGACCTTTAAAATCGCTCGGATGTTTTTCGAGATACGCCGCCGCCATCGAGCCGCCGAGGGAGTGGCCGCCTATGTACCAGTCGGTGATCTCGGGGAAGATCTCCCGTATGCCGTCTGCGGCGTTGACATCGAATACCGCGAGATTAAACGGCATCCTGACGAGCACGCAAAGTATGCCCTTTTGGGAGAGCGACTCCATGAGCGGCAGATATGCCGTGTATTCGACCTTGCCGCCGGGATAGAATATCAGTCCCTTTGTCGCGTTTTCGCCCTTGCAGACTATATTTCCGTTGTCGAGTTTGATTGTCTCGGTCAGGGAACTGCCGTCCTGAAGCCCGAATGATTCACCTGCGGGCGTTATCGCGTGATAGTAGTCGCCGAGATAGACGGCGCACGCTCCGAAAAGCAGCGCAATGACCGCGACTATCGAAACGATGCATATTATTATCTTCCGCTTTTTGCAGCCTGCCTTTGCCATGATAATACCTCACTGTTTCTATATGATTAATAAATCGGGAACATTTTGCGCAGCCAGTATTTCATCATTAGCTAAGGACCCTTCAATCAGCTCCCAGTGGTTGCTTACATTGTCGCAATGGTATAAAAGTTTAGAGTATTCATTGTTTCGCTTTGCTGTAGCCTTGACAACACTATATCCATATCTTGGTAAAAACTGGCTTGCAGAGACGAACGAATTTCTCATCGCTTGCGAAATTTCACAAATTGGACTAAAATCATCAAAACGACTACTGCGGCAAATACAATAACAGCAAAAAATGCAACAATTGTTTTTGTCATCTGAGTATTGTTTACATCATAAAGGATTGTTTGATTCCCTTGACTATCCTCAGTTATAAGTTGCGAATAAGATGATGCCAAAAAGTTAAACATTCCCATGTCGTTTTTGACATAATAAGAAGCCTGTCCAATATTTACAGATTTCCTTTTTGCTATTTGATTCCATAGGGAATTGTTTTTCACACTGCTATCATCAGTTTTAACCATATTAATTAACTGCCCGTCTTGCGAAAATTCAATAACTATGGAACCTCTGACCAACATTAGCAGAATATTGCCATCATTCCATTGAACATAAAATGAACCGTCATTATCAAATTCGAATAATGTCAACACATTATTTGAATTTGATATAGCAATCTTATTTTCTTTAAAGCCCAAAAGTATTATGCCGTCTTTAGAAACATCAAAAGAAACAATAGGCAATTCGATGCTGTCTAAGGATTTCAAATCAGAAGATTTCCTTAAATTAATATTTTGCCATATTTGGTCAACTTCATTCTCTGATAAGTCCGTCGTTTCGAATCCATAATTTGTCGTTGCATACACATTTAGTCCTCCGAACAGTAGAAACAGAGATATGACGCACACTGTAACAAAACACTTTCGCATAAATCACACCTACCATTCCGTTATCTTGACATAAATATTTTTAGATAAGAAATAGATTCTATTTCATTCATGATAAATACTTCCCTAAATTAATAATATCACATTTGGTGTACAATAAACTGTATTTAGCATTGTTTGAGTAATAAACGTTTAAATTTAGTCTAGCACATTTAAAAAAGTATGGCAATGTTTTTATTATCTGTTGCAGTTTTTCCCGTCCTCGGTTATGATATTAGCGTAAAGGAGTGCTGTTATGTTTTCGGAAAAATTTATCTGTGCGGGCTATGATTATACAACCTATACATCCCATGTCCCCGCGCCTTATTTCAGAAAGACTTTTGAGATAGACGGCGAAGTCAAAAAGTGCGTTATTACGCTGACGGGACTCGGATTTTATGAACTCTATGTCAACGGGCAGAGGCTGACTAAAGGCATTTTGGCCCCGTATATCTCGAACCCCGACGATCTTGTCTATTACGACGAATATGACATAACCGAGTGCCTCGTGCCGGGCAAAAATGTTCTCGGCATCATGCTCGGCAACGGAATGCAGAACGCGCCGGGCGGTCAGATCTGGGACTTTGATATCGCCGCCTTCAGGGGCGCGCCGCGTACGGCTTTCTGCGTCTCGACGGAATATATTGACGGCAAAATCGATACTTTCGAGGCTGACGGCTCGGTCAAAACTGCGCCCTCCCCGGTCATTTTCGATGACCTGCGCTGCGGCTGCTACTACGACGCGCGCCTTGAAATTCCCGGCTGGTCCGAGCCGGACTTTGACGACAGTGCTTGGAAAAATGCCCTGCCTGCGGAGACCCCGCGCGGCGAAAAGCGCCTGTGCGAGGCGGAGCCGATAGCGCCCGTGCGTGAGATAAAGCCGGTTCTGATAAGAAAATGCAGGCTCAAGGAATACATAACCCGCGGCGACGTTGTCAAAGAGGCGAAAAAAATCGCGAGCGACGAGCGTGACGGATTTTTATATGACTTCGGCGTGAACTCGGCGGGCACTGTAAAGCTCAGGATAAGCGGCGAGCGCGGGCGGCAAATCGATCTGCAGTTCGGCGAATATTTTGCGCCCGACGGCGAGCCGGACACGAGCAACATCTGCTTCTATCCCGCCGGATATTCCCAGCGCGATATGTACATACTTAAAGGCGAGGGCGAAGAGACTTTTGAGCCTGTGTTCACCTATCACGGATTCAGATACTGCGTGGTGCTCGGTATAACTGAGCAGGAGGCGACCTCCGATCTTCTGACTTTTGTTGTGCAGAACTCGGCTCTGCGCGAGATCGGCTCGTTCGTCTGCTCCGACGATATGACAAATAAACTTCAGGCGATGACGAGAAACTCCGATCTCTCGAATTTCTATTATTTTCCGACCGACTGCCCGCACCGTGAGAAAAACGGCTGGACGGGCGACGCCGCTCTCTCCGCCGAGCACATATTGATGAATCTCGATGCAGTCAACAGCTACCGCGAGTGGCTGCGCAATATCCGCGCCGCTCAGCGTGCGGACGGTGCGCTGCCCGGCATTGTGCCGACGGGCGGCTGGGGCTTTGAATGGGGCAACGGCCCCGCGTGGGACGCTGCGCTGACGTATATTCCGTATTTCTGTTATGTCCTGCGCGGCGACAGAAAAATAATCGAAGAGAACGCGACGGCGATATTCCGCTATTGCGAGTATATCTCGCGCCGCCGCGACGAGCGCGGGCTTGTAGCGATTGGGCTCGGAGACTGGTGCCCGGTGACGAGGGTCAAATCGCCGCTCGAATTTACGGACAGCGTGACATGCATGAGTATTCTCAAGAAAGCCGCCTATATTTTCTCGCAGCTCGGACTTTCGCTCGAACGCGAGTTCTGCGAAAAGCTCTATAATGAGATAAGAGACGCGGTCAGACGGCATCTGATAGACTTCGGTACTATGACTGCGATAGGCTCCTGCCAGACCTCGCAGGCGATGGCGATATATTACGATGTGTTCAATCCCGGCGAAAATGCTCATGTACGGTAAAGAAG
>DOQR01000001.1:168415-168588 GCA_003514385.1 Oscillospiraceae bacterium
GAAGCAAGCAACCGAAAACAATAGATAGACCGCCAGCACTACACTATTCCGAACCAAAGACCAAAAGATAAGCATTTTGAGAAAATCTAAACTTTTGGATTTTCCTACAATGCCGACTACGGCGGAATCCCTCCCACTCCTTATATATTTCTTTCTGTATACATTGAATTTGT
>DOQR01000001.1:168842-168981 GCA_003514385.1 Oscillospiraceae bacterium
GCTGGACAATTCCAACCAAACACCGCAGCAGACAGTAGAAACCATTCTGAACGTTAGGAAGCCGGTATGATTGTTACATATAAGGGGAAGAAAAATTTCTTTTAGATACTTGTTTTCCTAAAACTGATGTGATATAATA
>DOQR01000002.1 GCA_003514385.1 Oscillospiraceae bacterium
CTTTGTTCAGTTTTCAGGGTGTGTGAGACAAATATGCACCTTTCTTAAGACTCATCTTTCGATGGGTCTTTTTTTATTGTAAGAATAAACAAAGTTTGATTTGAAAATTTGTTCAAGTATACAAAATGTGATTGACTATGACATTTTTGCTTGAAATAAAAATTGGTGCGTGCTATTATGTGATTGTGACAATGTATTGAAACAAAATTTATACGAAATTACAAAGGAAGATTTGCTTGATGAAAAAAGCATTATCGATTATTCTCTGTGTATTGGTTCTTGCAGCTATGCTGAGCAGTTCAGCATTTGCGGTGGTTAGAACAGTTACACTGTCAACTTCGGATAAAGCCAATAACAGTCTTGAAGTATATGGCTCATGGAAATTGGTGAGGGCGTATAATAGCGCGGATTCTGCGTATGCAGTTCATGTTCTTCCGCAATATAAATACTTAGGTTCTTGGTGGACACAGAAAAGCTCTAAGATTATGCTAGCAATGGGAAAAGGAACATGCAAAAGTAAGGGTGAATCGAAATTGGTAAGTTCCTTTGAACAGGCAGATGAATTTTCTACAGATAAGTTGGATCATGAAACATATTGGAGACTTCGCTTAAATGTTGACGGAGCAAACAGATATGGTTGCATAGCAAAAGGAACTATCAGAAACTGACGCATTTATGCGGATTGCGGCATCTGCTTTATAGCTTGATGCCGCAATTTATAAGGAGTTGAGACTTTGAGACAAAGAACGCTGTTTCTCTTCAGAGAATTTAAAAATAATGCTGTTTTTAGAATTGCATATATAGTATATTTTTTGCTGACGGTTGCTGTATTGGCATATGCCCTGCTGAATATGTTAGCCGGTCTTTCTGTGGATAAATTCCTTTATGGCGTTCAGATTATTTTACTTGCCAGCCTTTTGCATTTCATCTTTTATTCACTTATCTCATACGAATTTTGTTGTTCAGATCAGGCTGTTGGCATTGATGAGTTTGCGCGAACAATTGAGAACGGAAAATCTCGGTTGCTGTTGAGCAAAATAGTCGTGCTGATGAGTTTGACTATTCCTAATTTGATTTTAAATATAATTGTGACAGTCATCGGAGCAATTGTCGGGCATGTCGGAGCGGCGCTTTTGCAGATTTTGGGACATTTGATTCTTAACCTCGCTGTTCTTCCCGCGGTTGGTATTTTATTTGGCGCAGTGTTGGCGTGCGGAGCAAAGCGCGGGGCGGCATATATAATAATGGCTGCTGCAACATTTCTGTCCAGTCCTATAGCCGGTAGTTTTGGCGCTACAATTTATCAATCAACGGGCTTTTCCGCCGGCATATTGATGCGTTTGTTCCCGTTTATGACGCCGTCAACAATGCTTATTTCTCCTAATATGGCTTACGGATATTCACTCAGACCGTACAGGATTTTTGCCTATGCTGTGTGGATTCTTGTCCTCTGCGCTGTTTTGCTTTTCTATATGTCTAATGAGCGCGGAAAAAAGAAACAGTTGCTTTCTGCCGCCGTCTGTTTGGCGGCAGGACTGTGCCTGATTCCGTTTGTGTTCAGGAGCAATTCGGATATTATATATGATGACATGAACAGCGAGGGCGCAGGACGCGAAATCAGCTATTATGAGAGAAATAAAGTAACACTTCCCGAGGCTTGCCCCGAGTTCAAAATAACCGCGTATGATATGGATCTGAAGTTCAGCAATGTGCTTCATGCCGATGTTAAAGTTTCGGTTTCTCCTAGCAATTTGGATATCTACGGCTTCACACTTTATCACGGATATAAGGTGAAATCGGTTAGGGATGAGAGCGGCAGAGCGCTGAAGTTCAGACAGAATGATGATTGGATAGAGGTCGAGTCGGTGGGCGAGACTTCGTCGCTTACATTCACTTACAGCGGATATTCCAACACTCATTACAGCAACGGACAGGGCGCATCTCTGCCGGGAACATTTGCGTACTATCCCCGTGCCGGGTATGTCACTTGTTACGGTGATAACGGATATGAAACGCTGACTCTCGACGAGCCGACGCAGTTCGATGTGAAAATTAAAAACCGCAAGAAGTTTTTTACGAACCTCGACCGCACCGGAAAAAATACATTCTCCGGCAAGACCACAGGTCTGACGGTTGTCGGCGGATTCTATAAAGAGGACAAAATCGGCGAGACGAACCTCGTCTATACATATATCGGCAGAAACACTCAGAATGTGAAGAGAATGTTCTCGGATCTGATGCAGAGATACAAAAGATCATTCAATACCATAATGGTTGCCGAGATAAGCGACGATTCTATGCGCGATTACGGTGACACGCTTGTGTTCGCCGGTACATCTCTCGGTAATATAGATATGGACTACCTCCTGTCGCAGATTCCCGAAAGCAGAGGGGATTTCGGCTTGCAGGCTTATATTTTTGAATATATGCGCGGTAAGTTTGCTGAATATGCGGCGGATGATAAAAGCATGGGTATGAACACCCGTTATGTCCGCGTGGAGGCGGCGGCCGATAAGTACGGCGACGAATATTGTAGAAAAGCGATAGATAAATATCTGTATGACGAGAGCGATACACGCACGCCCGACGAATTCATTGACGATCTGAACAGAGGTACTGAAAATGTTGAAAATTGACGGACTTACTTATAAATTCGGAAAGAAAGCGGCGGTCGACTGCCTGTCATTTGAGTTTACGAATGGCGTATACGGCCTGCTCGGACCGAACGGCTCGGGCAAAACAACGCTCATGCGCTGCATAACAGGGCTCTATAATGTCAAGGGCGAGCACATTTTCTATAACGGCAAGCCGGTTGAAAAGGACAAAAGTTTCTCGCGCCATGTCGGCTATCTGCCGCAGAAATTCGGGATGTATCAGCACCTGACTCTGAACGAAATGCTGCTGCTCATAGCCAACATGAAGGGGCTCGATGACAAGTCGGCGCGCGAGGGAGTTGAAAAAGCACTCGGGTTAGTTAACCTCACCGACTGCGCCGAAAAGAAGGTCAAGGCGCTCTCCGGCGGAATGGTTCGCCGCGCGGGAATAGCCCAGACTCTGCTCGGAGACCCGGATATTTTCATTTTTGATGAGCCGACCGCGGGACTCGATCCCGAAGAACGCCTGCGCTTTCAGAGCATTATCTCCGAGATAAAGAAAAACAAAATAATTCTTATCTCGACGCATATTGTCGAAGATGTCCATGCGGTGTGCGAGACTGTTGCGGTAATGCGAGACGGCAAGATAATAAAAAGCGGCACGCGCGAGGAGATGGCAGCGTGCGCCGAGGGCAAAACATATATCATAGACATGGACGATCTGCCGAAATTCAAAGAGCCTTATTATAAGCAGAAGCAGTTCGACAGCGACGGAAAGTACTACCTACGCCTTGTCAGCAGTGCGCCGCAGGACTTTGCGCCCGTCAAGCCGAATGTCGAGGACGGATACATATGCGCGCTCAAGGGAATATAAAGCTGCTTTTTCAGAGACAAAAATATCTGGTCAAAAATATGGGCGCCCTCATGCCCGTTCCGATAGCGGCGATTTATGTGCTGGCTCTGCCGCTGTGCATTGTACAGAGCAGAAACGGCAACGCGGAAGAGCTGCGCTCGTTCGTATCGCAGTTTTCGCAGGGCGTTTTTTCGGTGCTCTCCGTCTGGTGGGTTATATTCGGCGTGCGCGAATATTTTGAGGCGGACGGCTGCGAAGTTCTGTTTCTCCACAACAGGCGCGGCTTCCTGCCCGATGCAATTCTATTTTATCTGCTGTTTGCCGTTTCGGCGGCGCCGTTCTATATAATCATGAACGCGGTTGCGGGGATATCGCTGTTTGCGCTTCTTCGCCTGCTGCTCAGCGGCATATTCTGTTTCGGATTGGTCTATTTTCTGATGTTCCTGACCCATTCGACAGCAATCACGCTCATGACGCTGTTTATCTATTCGCTCGGTGGAATGCTCATTTATCGCAGCTATCCGATCTTCCCTTTCTGCTATGACCTTAACTCTGCCACGGCGGAAAACTGCCTGGAATTCTATCTTCCGCTTGCGCTGATTGGCATTCTGCTGATTGCCGCAGGACAAATTGTAATTTCAAAAAACACAAGATATCATCAGTAAAATCCTCCGTAATTTCATAAAGACCCCCGACGCAAATGCTGCGCCGAGGGTCATTTTATTTGAACAGATTTTTCGTATAATTCACTGACCTTCCGCCGATGCGTTTGTCTCCGGCGGCGGCTTGGCTTGACAGTCGCTTATATAAAGTTTCGAGTATTCCGCCTATAATCAGATTTGCCGCCATCAGCCCGAGCGCCTGCCGAGCCCCGAAATGAATCGGCAGAAAGGTGCAGATTATTATAGCGGCGGTGAGAATCAGGTGAATCACCAGAAACACGAAGCTCACTATGCGATACGTCATGATGCTCGAGCTGAATTTGCGGGGACGCTCTTTGTATATACGCACCATTTTGCGCGCGGAATATTTTCTGCGTTCGGTTCGCCGCAGGTAGTCAAGATATTCTTTCTCCGTCAGTCCGTCGATGAAAATCGACTCAATGATATCCCTGAAAACCGACATCGTGAGCAGCAATCCTACTAACGAACCTCCAGCAGTAAATCCGAGCAGCATCCATGCGCCGCGGATAGTTTCGATTATATACTTCAGCCTGATCGCCTCCTTTGCGCTGAAAGAATTATATCATACCCACAATGCGGCAGTCAAGGAAACTCCGTCTGCGACATCGCAGGTGACGATGCTTTTGCTTTGCGGCTCAAAATAAACCTCAAAATATGATAGAATTTTCGGCTTTGCTGTGCTATAATATAGAAGATTATACTGGCATATACTGTCACTACTGCTTTAGGAGTGTTTTTGTTGCAGACAAATGTTGATTCGCTGAAAATAAACTACATGGACAAAGGCTCGGGCGAGCTTGTGGTTCTGCTGCACGGCTGGGGCTCGAACATAGAGCTTTTCGAAAATATGTCCGAACTGCTCGCGCGCAAATATCATGTTGTCGCGCCCGATATGCCCGGCTTCGGGCTGTCCGATGAGCCGAAAGAGCCCTGGCGCGTTGATGATTATGTCGATTTCGTGCTGAAATTTCTTGAGCCGTTCGCGCCGAAGAAGGTGACTTTCCTCGGCCACTCGTTCGGTGGCAGGGTCATTATAAAAATGGCGAGCCGCGATTTGCCGTTTGAGATCGAAAAGGTCATTCTGGTCGACTCGGCGGGAGTCAAGCCGAAAAAGACGGCGGCGCAGAAGATAAGACAGCGCAACTATAAAATAGGCAGAAAGATTCTTGAAACCGCACCCGTAAAGGCGCTGTTCCCCGACGCGCTCGAGGAGTTTCGCCGCAGCCACGGCTCTGCCGATTATAACAGCGCAACGCCTGTTATGCGCCAAACGCTTGTCAACACGGTCAACGAGGATCTCGTGGAATATATGCCGAATATGAAGATGCCCGTTTTGCTGGTATGGGGCGAGAACGACGACGCAACTCCGCTGAGCGACGCGAAATTGATGGAGCAGCTCATGCCCGATGCCGGACTCGTTACCCTCAAGAACTGCGGACACTATTCGTTCCTTGAACAGCAGTTCACCTTCAACAAGGTGCTCGCCTCGTTCATGGAGATAGACTGACCGACACGACAGCTTTTGTGAAAGGATTGATCTTTTAAATGACGATATTTTCCGAGGTGCTTATCTTTGCGGCGTTCTGGCTGTTCGCGGTGCTCTCGACGCTGTTTTATATGCATATGTTCCAGCTGAATTCATACCGCGCCGACGATCAGTGGCACTGGATGCTCAAGAATCGCGGCAAGGTAGTGCCGCTCGCTCTGCCGCTTATCGGAGCGGTTATCGGTGTTATCTGTGGGAAGAATGCCGGCATGATAGTCTGCGCCGTGTTCATTTTGCTCGCGTGCCTGTTCTATAAGCCTAAGAAAGCGAAAAAGCCGCTGAAATATACCCCCAGAGTCAGGCGTATGCTCGTCACCGTCGCGGTGCTTTATGCTGCAATGACCGTTCTGCTCGCGGTGTTCGCATCCGGGCGCATAACGGCGCTTGTCGTCGGTCTTGTTGCCGCAGCTTCGCCGTTTGTTATAATCCTCGCCAATATTATAAATAAGCCCATCGAGCTTTCGATAAACAGATATTACACGAACGACGCGAAAAAAATGCTCGCCGCCTGCCCGAATCTTACAGTTATCGGCGTCACCGGAAGCTACGGCAAAACGAGCGTCAAGTTCTATCTCAACACCCTGCTCAAGGCGAAGTACAATGTCCTCATGACCCCCGAGAGCTACAACACTCCCATGGGCGTCGTCAAGACCGTGCGCGGTTCGCTCAGAGCGACGCACGAAATCTTCATCTGCGAGATGGGCGCGAAATATGTCGGCGATATCAAAGAGCTGTGCGATATAGTCCACCCGAAGCACGGCATAATAACCTCGATAGGTCCTCAGCATCTCGAGAGCTTCAAGTCTCTTCAGAATGTTATCAACACGAAGTTCGAGCTCGCCGATGCACTGCCGAAGGACGGCATGCTGTTTTTGAACGGCGACAATGAATATATAGCCGAAAGGGCGCCCGACGGCGCGATAACCTACGGACTCAATTCCGACAGCAAGTATAAAGCAAAGCTCATAAGCGTCGGCGACAAGGGCACTACTTTTGAAGTCACAACGCCCGACGGCGAAAAAGAGGAGTTCACGACAAAGCTCATCGGCACCCACAACTGCCTGAACATCCTCGGCGCGATAGCCGTTTCGCATGAACTGGGTATCTCGCTCGCCGAGCTGCGCCCGCAGGTGCGCCGCCTCGAATCCGTGCCGCACCGCCTCGAGCTATCAAAGCGCGTCGGCATGACGCTCATAGACGATTCGTATAACTCAAACCCGAGCGGCACGAAAGCGGCGCTTGAGACTCTGAGCTTCTTCGAGGGCGAGAAGATTCTTGTCACGCCCGGCATGGTCGAACTCGGCGACAAGCAGGAGGAATACAACTGCGAATTCGGCAGAAATGCCGCCGCAGTCTGCGACTATGTTGCCCTTGTCGGCGAAAGGCAGACGAAGAGCATATACAAAGGTCTTATCGAGGCAGGCTTTGACGAGTCGCACATATTTGTGTCTCCCGCGCTCGGCGATGCGCTCGCAAAGGTCGGCGCGATAAGAACGGATAAAAAGAAGATCGTCCTGCTCGAAAACGACCTTCCCGACAATTATTAATGGGGGTATTCCTATGAAGATAAAGCTTGCAGTCCTGTTCGGCGGCAGAAGCGTTGAGCATGAGATTTCCGTCATTTCCGCCATTCAGGCGATCCACGCGGTAGATAAAGACAAATACGATGTTATCCCGATCTATATCACAAAGAACAACGAGATGTATGTCGGCGAACATATCGGCGAGATCGAGGCTTATAAAAATATCAATGCGCTTATCGCGGAGAGCACGCGCGTGAATCTCGTCAACGACGGCGACCGCACGCTGATAGTCAGATATCCGCACAAGGCTTTTGCAAAGGATGTTATTGATTATATCGATGTCGCGTTCCCGATAGTCCACGGCACGAATGTTGAGGACGGCACTTTGCAGGGCTATCTACAGATGCTCAATCTTCCGTATGTCGGCTGTGATGTTATCTCGTCGGCGGTCGGAATGGATAAATATGTTATGAAGACCGTCTTTAAAGATAACGGCATTCCCGTGCTCGACTGCGTTTGCGTCGACGCGGAGGACTATGACGCCGACCCGGAAAAGATAATTGCGGATATCGAGAAGAAATTCAGCTATCCCGTTATTGTCAAGCCGATAAACCTCGGTTCGAGCATCGGCATCAGCAAGGCGCATGACACCGACGGACTTGAAAATTCGCTCTCGAACGCGTTCGACTATGCGGACAGAGTCCTTGTTGAGCCCGCGATAGAGAATCTGCGCGAGATAAACTGCTCCGTCCTCGGCGACAGACATTCGGCGCGCGCCTCGGTCTGCGAGGAGCCGCTCAATGCAACGGATATACTGAGCTATGAGGATAAATATATCGGCAATGCTTCTAAATCCGGCTCAAAGGGCATGGCGTCGACTCAGCGCAGAATCCCTGCCGATATCCCGAAAGAGACCGAAAACGAGATACGCGAGATGGCGGTCAAGGCGTTCAGAGTGCTCGGATGCAGCGGCGTGTCGCGTATAGATTTCATGATTGACGCATCGACCGGCAAGGTTTGGCTCAACGAGATAAACACGATTCCCGGCTCGCTCTCGTTCTACCTCTGGGAGCCTCTTGGAGTCAAATATACCGAGCTTATCGACGAGATGATATCGCTCGCCATGAAGCGTGAACGCGAGCGCGAGTCGATAACCTATTCGTTCGACACCAATGTGCTCTCGGGCATAAAGCTCGGCGGCAAAAAGACGGGCAAAATGTAATTAAGCTCAAGAAAGGATGTCTCATTATGGCAGTATTCAGACCCTTCAAAGCAGTAAGACCGCTCCCCGAATATGCATCGCGTGTTGCGGCTCTTCCCTATGATGTTATGAACAGCGATGAAGCCCGCGAGATGGTAAAGGGCAATCCCTATTCGTTCCTCCATGTCGACAAGGCGGAGGTCGATTTGCCCGTCGGCACAGAGCTCTATTCCGAAGTTGTCTACAACAAGGCGGCGGAGAACCTCAAAAAGCTCGAAACCGACGGCATCTGCAAGCAGGACAAGTCGGATTGCATGTACATATACCGTCAGGTAATGGGCGGCAGAAGCCAGACGGGTCTCGTCGGCTGCGTGTCGATAGACGACTATATGAACAATGTCATAAAGAAACATGAGCTGACCCGCGCCGACAAGGAGCAGGACAGAATAAATCACGTCGATTATTGCGACGCGAACACAGGACCTATTTTCCTGACCTACAGAGACAACGCCGCGGTTGGCGATATCGTCAAGGCGTGGCAGGTGGAGCATGAGCCGGTCTATGATTTCGTCTCCGACGGCGTCGCCCAGACAGTCTGGGTCATCGACTGCCCCGAGACGATAAAGAAACTTTCGTCTCTCTTCGCGGGCATCGATTCGCTCTATATTGCGGACGGTCATCACCGCGCCGCTTCGGCGGTCAAAGTCGGCAAAAAGCGCAGGGAGCAGAACCCCGGTTATACCGGAAATGAGGAGTTCAACTTCTTCCTCGCCGTGCTGTTCGCGCAGAGCGAGCTCGCGATAATGGACTACAACAGAGTCATAAAAGACTTAAACGGTCTGACTCAGGACGAGTTTATAGCAAAAATAAGCGAAAGCTTTACCGTTAAATCCGCGCCTGAGTCACCTTATAAGCCGCAGGAGAAGCATACCTTCGGAATGTACCTCGGCGGAAAGTGGTACAAGCTCACTGCAAAGAACGGCACTTTCGATGCGTCCGACCCGGTCGCGGCGCTCGATGTTTCGATACTTCAGCAGAATCTCATCTCTCCCGTGCTCGGAATAGACGATCCGCGCACCGACAAGAGAATTGACTTCGTCGGCGGCATACGCGGTCTCAAGGAGCTTGAGCGCAGGGCGCAGAGTGATATGTGCCTCGCATTTTCAATGTTCCCGACGACCGTTGACGACCTTATGGACATAGCCGACGCGGGTAAGATAATGCCGCCGAAATCGACATGGTTCGAGCCGAAACTGCTCAGCGGCCTGTTTGTGCACAAGCTTAAATAAGGGATGAAAACATGGTAAGATACAAGACCGAAGCCGGCGAAAAGGAGCAGAAAATCCTCGCAGAAATTTCGCTCAACACGCCGAACAATCTGAAAAGGCGCAAGGTGACTTCTGCAGTTTCGGCGGTTCTCTGTGTCATATATGCGGCGTTCGCCGTGTGGATGTTCGCGCGCGGTGTTGTCGGCAACGGATTCCTGCTGCTCGGCTTTGCAGTGCTTTTTCTGCTGATAATTTTGTTTTCCAAAAAGTTTCAGCTCAGCATAATGCAAAAGGTTATGAAAAAGAAAAACAATGCTGTTTCGGGCGGAACTTTGGAATATGTCATTGACGATGACGGCGTGGCGATAACTTCGCCGCTCGGCACGGGCAAAAACAACTGGTCGGCATTTGACCGATGGGGCGAGCAGGACGGATATGTCTATCTCGTGCGTATCGATAACAATGTCGTGCTTATGGATAAATCCCGCCTGACTCCCGATGAACTGAAAGAGCTTGAAAGATTGCTCGGGAATGTGAAAAAAGCAAAGCTTGATAAAATGCTTGGAAAATGAAAATAGCCACCGGTTGATTCGGTGGCTATTTTTGCGTCATTCACTTTTCGGCGGAGAGCGGCGATGAAATAATTTGGAATTTGCAGTTTGTACAGCCCTATAACTCACAACTTAAAAACAACGGTGCTACCGAAAAGTCATGCCGTTTATAAATTTAATAATAGCTGCAAAACGCGGTATGCCGGTCAATTCATTTGATGTTATTCATCCCAGTCAAATTTTGTAAGTTTGCCTTTTGTCAGCAGTTCGGGATATCCCCACTGGCGCAGAACTTCGTATACGCCGACGGCGACGGAATTCGAGAGATTCAGGCTGCGGGCGTCCGAATTGTTTATCATCGGTATTCTCACGCAGCTGTCCGGGTTGTCGTGCAGAAGCTCCTCGGGCAGTCCCTTTGTCTCCTTGCCGAAGACTATGTATACGTTGTCGGGATAAACTACATCCGAATGGATGTGTTCCGCCTTGGTTGAAAAATAGAAAAATTTTCCGCCTGCGTTCTTCTCAAAAAAGTCCGCGAGGTTCTCATAATATGTTATGTCGAGCAGATGCCAGTAGTCGAGTCCGGCTCTTTTGAGCTTGCGGTCGTCAATGGTGAATCCCATTGGCTTGACTATGTGCAGGCGCGAGCCGGTCGCGGCGCAGGTGCGCGCGATGTTGCCGGTGTTCTGCGGTATTTCCGGTTCAACGAGAACTATGTTCAGCTGCATTTTTGTCCTCCTGTTTCGTACATTTTGACAAAACAAATTTTGTCTTGAATCCCGGCGCGCTCCCTGCTCAAAATATAAAGGGAACGCCCGAAGCGTTCTGAAAAATAAAAAGGGGTGTGTTATTTTATGAAGATGGCTCAGTCCGGATCGACCGCCAAAAATGTCATGGTCGCCCTTGCAGTCGGCGGCGCGGCGGCCGCAGTGTCGGGTGCGATGATGATGGGCTCAAACAATTCGCTCAAAAAGGCGAAGAAGAATGTCAAGAAGAGCGCCGCAAAGGCGATGAAAACCGTCAGCGGCATAATGGACGATGTGTCCTCGATGAAAAACTTCAAGATCTGACTTTTTAATGGGACTCGGTCGCCGCGCGGTTATTTTGCGGCGTTGTAGAGTCCCATTGCCTTTTCGGTCTCTCCGTTTACGAGCAGGGGAATTGCGTCGCACGCCTTGAGACAGGCGGAACGCAGATTTTCGAGGTCGTCGCCCTTCATGACCGAGAGCACCCAGTCGGCGAGCGGCTGCTCGGGGTGGAGCTTCGCGCCGATGCCGAGCTTGATGCGCGGGAACTGATCGCTCTGAAGCTGATATATTATGCTCTTTATTCCGTTGTGACCGCCGTCCGTGCCTTTGCGGCGTATTCTGAGCCTGCCGCAGGGGAGAGAGATGTCGTCAAAAATTACGATTATCTTTTCGGGCGGAATCTTGTAGAACGAGGCTATGTCGCGCACCGCCTCGCCGGAGTTGTTCATGAATGTCTGGGGTTTTGCGAGAATGCAGCGCTTGCCGCCGATTTCCGCGTCTCCGATGAGTGCGTTGAACTTCAGGCGGTTTATTTTTATATCGTTCTCCTGCGCGAAGAGATCGAGGCAGAGAAAGCCAGCATTGTGGCGGGTAAATTCATATTCCTTGCCCGGGTTGCCGAGCCCGACTATCAAAAATTCGGGTGCGCCGACAGCGCGGGGAGTGCGTCTGAAAAAATTCATATCTTTTTCCCTTACATTTTATACGGACGCCCGGAAACCCGAGCGCCCGTATGTTATTTTGACTTTATCAGAACTTTATATCGATCGCGAATTTTTCGGCGTTTGCCATGTCAAATTTTACGAACGACTGGTTCGCGGCGGACTTGTTCTCCGCAAACACGATGCTCGGGTTGAGCTTCTTGAGAGCCGATTTGACAGCGTCGGGGCTGTTGTAGCCCTTGGCGAGGACATTGAATGTGAATGTCCCGGTTTCGCCGGGAGCGATGGTCACATAGTCGGCCTCGTTGGTGCGCGAGCAGACCCAGATGTTGTCCGTTCCGTTCGCTTCGCTCTTCGCGTTGGAGATGACTATCGCAGTGTCGCTGCGGTTCTTTATTGAGACTGTCTGGGCGTAAACGTTCCAGCCCTCGCAGTTGTTCTCATAGAACTTTGCAACATCGTCGGCGCTCATGCCGTAGAGCGATTTGAGTGTGATCTTGTAGACCTGGGGGATAGTCTTGTATGCGGTCATTGCGGTGTCGTCAACAGCTATCTCCTGTGCAGATGCCGTTCTCTTGTTGCCGACAGGGATGACTCCTCCGAGGACGAGTCCTCCGACAACTATCGCCGCGGCCGCGATGACGGCAATAATGATTATCGCCGCTTTCTTGCCTTTCTTCATGGCAATTTCACCGTCTTTCTTTTAAACTTTATGCTTATAGGGCTGCTTTATCTTCACCCAGCCCTTTTTGACCGTCTGTCTGGAGCGGGCGACTGCGAGCGAGTTGTCGGGGACATTCTCGGTCACGGTCGAGCCTGCCGCCGTGTATGCGTTTTCGCCGACCTCAACGGGAGCCACGAGGCAGGTGTGGCATCCGATAAATGCGCCGTCCTTGATTGTGGTGCGGCTCTTCTTGTTGCCGGAGTAGTTTGCCGTCGCGCAGCCGCAGCCGATGTTGATTCCCGTGCCGAGATCGGAGTCGCCGATATATGAAAGGTGGGATATCTTTGTATCTGCGCCTATCGTGCTGTTCTTGACTTCAACGAAGTTGCCGACATGGACGGAACTGCCGATAACGCTGCCGGGACGGATGCGGACGAACGGACCGATGTCCGCGCCGTCGAGTATCTTTGATGAGTAGCAGACCGAGCGGACGAACGAAACGCCGTCTTCTATCGTGCTGCTTTCAACGAGCGAGTCGGGACCTATCGTGCAGTCCTCGCCGATAACGCTGTCGCCTTTTATCACAGAACCGGTGAGAATCACGGTGTCCCTGCCGATTTTTGCGCCGGGGCAGATAATGACGCCGTCGGTGCAGGGGATCGACACGCCCGCATGCATATGCTTCTCAAGCTCGCGGTGACGGGCAAGCTCATTGAGAGCGTTGAGCTGAACCCTGTCGTTCGCGCCGAGGATTATATCCTCGCTCTGTGCCGTGAACGAACCTGCGCGCAGACCGTAGGATTTTATCTCTTCGAGAGCGTCGGTCAGATAGAACTCTTTCTTCGTGTTCTCTCCGCTCGCGCGCTTTGCGTTGAGGCTGTTGAGCGCGCGCATCAGAACTTTGCCGTCAAACCAGAACGCGCCGGAGTTGACTTCTCTTACAGCCGCCTCTTCGGCGTTCGCATCGCGCTGTTCGACTATCTTTTCAACCGAACCGTCCGCCGAGCGAATTATCCTGCCGTAGCCGGTCGGATCGTCTATCTCCGCAGAGATAACGGTGACGCTGTTGCCCTCTTTCTTGTGCAGGGCGAGTGCATCGTATATTGTTTTTGCGTCGATGAACGGAGCGTCGCCGTTTAAAACGAGGACATCGCCGCCGTTGTTTTCAATAAAGTTTCCCGCCTGCAAAACGGCGTGACCCGTTCCGAGTCTCTCGCTCTGGAGCACGGTCTCGCAGCTGCCTGCAAGGTGCGCGTCGAGATATTCTGCGCCGAAGCCTTTAACAACGCATATGTCGTCTATGCCGCTTTCTTTTACGGCGCCTATGACCCAGTCGATCATCGGCGCGAACAGAACCTCGGCGAGAGCCTTCGGCTTTTTGCTCTTCATTCGCGTGCCTTCGCCGGCGGCGAGAATAACAGCACATTTCTTATCCATAAAGCTCATTGTCCTTTCCTTATTGATACCCGTGCGGTATCTTAAAATATATTATGACAGAAAAAGAGTGAAATTACAAGCCATTGTGCATATGACGGCGCGATTTTTCAAAGATTTTATAAAATGAGCGGGTCGGCTCTGCGGTTGAAAAAGCAGGTTATATCCGCCGGATTTTTAAATTTTCGGCGTGGGGAAACATATTTTGTGCCACATATATTTGTATAGTCAAATCTGTACAAAAGAAAAGTCGCAAAAATCGCTATTTTATTGTAAAAATATATGGTATTTTTCCTGCCGGTCTGCTATAATAACATGAGGCGAAGATGCAGCCTTTGGTTTCTGCATCTTCTTCGCAGCTAAAAACACTATTTACGGAGGTATATCATGGCTCACAAGTACGTTTATTTGTTCTCCGAGGGCAACGCTCAGATGAGAGAGCTTCTCGGCGGTAAGGGCGCGAACCTTGCTGAAATGACAAACATCGGTCTTCCTGTTCCTCAGGGCTTCACCATCACCACCGAGGCCTGCACACAGTACTATGAGGACGGCCGCGAGATCAATCCCGAGATCATGGCAGAGATCAACGAGTACATCGTCAAGATGGAAGGCATCACCGGCAAGAAGTTCGGCGATAAGGAGAATCCGCTCCTCGTTTCCGTCCGTTCCGGCGCCCGTGCTTCCATGCCCGGCATGATGGACACTATTCTTAACCTCGGTCTTAACGAGGAAGTCGTTGAGGCTATAGCAGAGAAGTCCGGCAATCCCCGTTGGGCTTGGGACTGCTACAGAAGATTCATTCAGATGTATTCCGACGTCGTTATGGAGGTCGGTAAGAAGTATTTCGAGCAGCTCATCGACGCTATGAAGGCGAAGAAGGGCGTGACCCAGGACGTCGAGCTTACCGCTGACGATCTCAAGGAGCTCGCTTCTCAGTTCAAGGCTGAGTACAAGGCAAAGATCGGCACCGATTTCCCGACCGATCCCAAGGAGCAGCTCATGGGCGCTATCAAGGCTGTTTTCCGTTCGTGGGACAACCCCCGCGCAAACGTCTATCGCCGCGACAACGATATCCCCTATTCGTGGGGTACTGCCGTTAACGTCCAGTCCATGGCGTTCGGCAACATGGGCGATGACTGCGGCACCGGCGTTGCGTTCACCCGCGACCCCGCAACCGGCGCTAAGGGTCTGTTCGGTGAGTTCCTCACCAACGCACAGGGCGAGGACGTCGTCGCAGGTGTCCGTACTCCCATGAAGATCGCTGAGATGGAGCAGAAGTTCCCCGAGGCGTTCGCAGAGTTCAAGAAGGTCTGCAAGATTCTTGAAGACCATTACAGAGATATGCAGGACATGGAGTTCACCGTCGAGCACGGCAAGCTCTTCATGCTTCAGACCCGTAACGGTAAGAGAACCGCTCAGGCAGCTCTCAAGATCGCCTGCGATCTCGTTGACGAGGGTATGAGAACCGAGGAAGAGGCTGTTCTTATGATCGAGCCCAGAAACCTCGACACCCTCCTTCATCCCCAGTTTGACGCAAAGGCACTCAAGGCCGCTACCCCGATCGGTAAGGGTCTTGGCGCTTCTCCCGGCGCTGCATGCGGCAAGATCGTCTTCACCGCTGACGACGCTGAGGCTTGGAAGGCAAGAGGCGAGAAGGTTGTCCTTGTCCGCCTTGAGACTTCTCCCGAGGACATCACCGGCATGAAGGCATCTCAGGGTATCCTGACTGTCCGCGGCGGTATGACCTCTCACGCAGCTGTTGTTGCCCGTGGTATGGGTACCTGCTGTGTCTCCGGCTGCTCCGAGATCATCATGGACGAGGAGAACAAGAAGTTCACCCTTGCAGGCAAGACCTTCCATGAGGGCGACTTCATCTCCATCGACGGCTCCACCGGTAACATCTATGACGGCATCATCCCGACTGTCGACGCTTCCATCGCAGGCGAGTTCGGCAGAATCATGGGCTGGGCTGATAAGTACAGAACCCTTAAGGTTCGCACCAACGCAGATACTCCGCGCGACGCAGCCAAGGCTGTTGAGCTCGGCGCAGAGGGCATCGGCCTTTGCCGTACAGAGCATATGTTCTTCGAGGCTGACAGAATTGCTGCTTTCCGCGAGATGATCTGCTCCGATACTGTTGAAGAGAGAGAAGAAGCTCTTGAGAAGATTCTTCCCTATCAGCAGGGCGACTTCGAGAAGCTCTATGAGACCCTCGAAGGCAAGCCGGTCACCATCCGCTTCCTTGATCCGCCTCTCCACGAGTTCGTTCCCACCGAGGAGGCTGACATCGAGGCTCTTGCAGCTGCAAAGCATAAGAGCGTTGAGGATATCAAGGCTATCATCGCTTCTCTCCATGAGTTCAACCCGATGATGGGCCACCGCGGCTGCCGTCTGGCTGTCACATATCCCGAAATCGCAAAGATGCAGACTGCTGCTGTTATCCGCGCTGCTATCAATGTTCAGAAGAAGCATCCCGATTGGAAGATCGTTCCCGAGATCATGATTCCCCTTGTCGGCGACGTCAAGGAGTTCAAGTTCGTCAAGAAGATCGTTGTCGAGGTTGCTGACGCTGAGATAAAGGCTGCCGGCATTGACCTTGAGTATGAGGTCGGCACCATGATCGAGATCCCGAGAGCGGCTCTCACCGCTGACGAGATCGCTGCTGAGGCTGATTTCTTCTGCTTCGGCACCAACGATCTGACTCAGATGACCTTCGGCTTCAGCCGTGACGATGCAGGCAAGTTCCTCAACGCTTACTATGACACCAAGATCTTTGAGAACGATCCGTTCGCAAAGCTTGATCAGAACGGCGTCGGCAAGCTCATGCAGATGACCATCGCTATGAGCAAGCCCGTCAACCCGAAGCTCCACTGCGGTATCTGCGGTGAGCACGGCGGCGACCCGACTTCCGTCGAGTTCTGCAACGACATCGGCCTTGATTATGTTTCCTGCTCGCCCTTCCGCGTGCCGATCGCACGCCTCAGCGCAGCTCAGGCAGCTATCAAGAAGCACAACGCGTAAATCTAAATCAAAAGCTCCGTCCGGTTCTCCGGGCGGAGTTTTTATATACGGTAAACTTGCGCGCCCGTCTGCGCAAAGTGTCAATTTTTGCGATTGTTTATTGATACCGGAAATGTTTGCTGTTATACTTATAATCAAGGACAAAGACTGAAATAAGGACGAAATGGCGCTTACATTGGATGAAGTAAGAACAGCCCCAATATTTATTGTAATAGTTTTAATTTTAATAAATGGATTTGTCAATCATCTTATATATAAGGATTCCGTAATCTTTCTGTTTGAAAAAGGCATGACTAACCGCCAAAGGCGTGCGTGGCGAAAAGAGAAATATTTCAAAAGAAAAACCATGCGCTACATAAGAACGACGATAAAGAGTCTTCCCAATCAAAATTTCAGCTCCAATATCGAGAAGTAGCATCTTGCGGATGTGGTTTCAATTGTTGTTTCTATAATAACTTTTGCGATAGTGAGCATGACTTATTATCTTACAAGAGAAATTAACTGGGTTATTATAGTAACTTACGCAATTCACGAAGCAACTACGATTGCAACGGCCGTTTTTAATCTTTCGCATATAACATCGCGCGATAAAAAAGGACGATTTGTTGGTTTCTTTTGGGGAGAGTATACATTTAAATAAAACTGAACAAACGACGCAGGGTTTTAAACATCTGAGGTGCTCTATGGCTAAAATGGTAATCACAAGTAATATATGTATATTTTTTATCCTTAAATTAGTATCAAAAATCGTCTTGGATTACCTTTTCTTTATTGATAAATCCAAGTCAAACAGGCGCAGATATCGAAAGGGTCATAATTTTTTGTATAAATTCTTTACGGGCTATGTCTATAGCAAGAAACATATGAACGAATCGCGGTGCAGAAATTACATAAGAGTTATCTATGCGATATATGTTTTTTTGATGACTTCAGATTTAGTTCTTCTGATTCTGGTAATGGACTCTTTCGGAGTTAATTCTACTTCAATTTATAAGTATTGTGAATTTGGGCTTATGGCAGTATCGTTTGCGTGCTTGTTGTGGTTTGAGATTCACAGTAAAGGTAAAGGCTTCCATTGGTGGTTCCCTCCGTCATGGTGGAGAGGCAGGTTTTATTGGGATGTCTGACATACGGACGAGCCGGTTATTTATAGAACTGCGGCAGAATAGTTCGAGATATCACTCCAATCAGATATCAACCACTGCAAGCATCCGTTCGGTATGAAGCGGGTAATTATATTGAAAACGTCCGTGCTTATTAAAACATTGGCTCGGTAATAATGAAATTAAGGTTGAAAAATAATGTTTAAAATCATCAGGCTACTATTTTCTCTTGCCGTAATTGTTGCGGTTGTATTGATAATCAAAAAAAGTAATGGCAGGAAAAAATGGCTTACGATAATTGTTGGCGTTTTAGTCTTTGCTATAGGCTCGATATTTATGTCGGAGCTTCCGCCCGAGAAATTTTTGCGAAAATTCTCGTCGCCGCAAGAGGTATTTAACTATTCTCAGCAGGGTGAGATTGTGAAAGTTATAGAGGGCGAGAAGTCGGCAATGGTGCTGTATACGGATGAAGGTGAAAAGGGTCAGTGCCTTATACCTAAAGGGGAAAATGGCTGGCAGTTAGAAACATTATCGACATTCAAAACGGTTTATTTCAAAAGAACTGAAAATACAAAATGTACGATAACAATTTTTAGAGTAAAAGAAACAGATGATTATTATGTTAATGTTAACAGCAACTTCCTTGACAATGAGATTGAGGTTTCGGACAGCAGAAACTCCGATTTCTTTTGCATAGAAACACCTGCGCCGGGAACTGAGATGTGTGCATATACATTTTATACTTATGTCCCGAGGATTCAAGACGGATATGAGATAAAAATTAATGAAGAAGTGTTTCGCGTTTCTTTGACGAATTGATGAATGTGAAAAATCAGTTCAATTGAAGAGAAATCCGGTTGGATATCAAATTCAATTAAACCGTATTTAACGATAGAGGTTAGAAATATGTTGTTGTCCGACATTGCAGTCATTGACGGCGTAATTAAAATATCCGACGCATGGGTAAAAACGAGGTGAGACATTGATATTATACAGTGATGTGCATACTAAAATGCTTGAATCTAATGGGCAGTGGTTCACCT
This sequence comes from Oscillospiraceae bacterium, assembly GCA_003514385.1. Classification (GTDB taxonomy): domain Bacteria; phylum Bacillota; class Clostridia; order Oscillospirales; family Acutalibacteraceae; genus CAG-177. Next base: position 19,175 of record DOQR01000002.1, read on the forward strand.
GTATCGAGTATTTACATGACCAATGGAAAATGAATAAAGAAGACATTTCATTGTTCTTAAAAATTGCGGTTAATACTTGGTACACCTTGACATTGGATGGCCCCGAACTGTCATTGAAAAAAGAGGAATTCGATGCATTAAACCAAATGTTGAATCAGTCCTATAGCTTTTTCAGGACATCATTTTCCCATGATGAAAATTGTCAATGGTTGTTTGGCTATATGATGACAGTTCGAACAGATTTATTTCTCAATTCTGGATTGGAGTATACTGCAATAGAACAGCAAGGAGAAGCTCTAATTGAAAAGGCAAGCAAAAATGGGAATATGTTTGCTCAACTACTATATGCAGTGGAGAATTGCTCCAAGAAAGAAATCGAGAAATACAGGGAGAAAGTGAGAGAACATATTTCAGAATGTTTTGATGAAAGCCAGGAGGCAGATAGGTATTTTATTGAAGTGTTAACAACGGATTTTTAACATTATGCTGAGATAATCCCAAGCCCTTAAAGGTTTCAGGAGTATTCCTGACAAGTGCCGTGGTATCACAACGGCGATGCCGATAAGTTTTAATTGATTGCACAGTAGATTATCGAAAATTTACATAGGAGAAAGATGTGAAATTTATAAAACTGTGGCAGAACAATTGAAAATAAACGGAAAATCCGAAGCGGGAAAGTGAGAGAAAAGAGGGTGTTTTATGCGCGAGGCATTTGAAAAAGTAAAAGCGATAATCGACGGGTGGGATCCGGTCGATCTTTTGACCTGCTGCCACTGTCCCTCCGATGAATACGACGATATCAGCATGGAGCTGGCGCAAATGCTGACTTTTGATACCGATGTCGAAACATTGAAAAACGATATATATAATATATTTGTCCGGGATTTCGATGCCGGGACATTTGACAAAAGTCCGCAGGAGTGCGAAACGATTGCGAGAAAAATTATTGAAAATTTGCATGGAAGAGAGATGTAAATTTTATAGAACTGCGGCAGAATAGTTCGAGATATCACTCCAATCAGATATCAACCACTGCAAGCATCCGTGCGGTATGAAAGGAATTAAAATATATGGATAAACATAAAAATGCAGACAGGCATAAAATATATCCCAGCTTTAGGGAGTTTTATGGTAAGGGATTATTTAAAGCAGACCGTACACTTAAGGAAGAATACCAATGTTCGAAATGCGGCAGAAAAATAAGGATAGACGACTATGAAAAAATGAAATACAGAGATAGCTGCATACAATGGTTTCTATATATACTGTATTTCTACTTCTTTATTATATTTGCTCGCAAAGCTGCGGATGCTTTTTTGAAAATAGTTTATGAAATCCCGGATTTTTTGCTTCGGCTTTTGAGCGTATTTTTTGCCGTTGTTGTTGCAGGATTTTTATTTTTTATGTTGCTGATGGTAGTTATTTGGCTGGGACGAGTATTTTTTCTTAAATGGTATTGTGCAAAACTGCAGAAAGAGGAACAGACCCATGCTGCGGCGAAAAGACGGAGTAAAAGATTTATACATTTTTCAGCATCGGCTCAACCACGGCAAGCACTTGCGCGGTACGAAAGAAATAAAAATATAGATAAACATAAAAATGCGGACAGACATAAAATATATCCCGGCTTTAGGGAGTTCTGCGGTGAAAAAGATGTGCTTAAAGAAGAATATCAATGTTCGAAATGTGGCAGAAAAATAAAGTTAGACAACTATGAAAAAATGAAAAAAAGGAGTAATCTTATACGGTGGCTTATAGTTATACCGCTGTGTTTTTCCATGGTTATATTTTGCGACGAAGCTGCGGATGCTTTTTCCAAAATAGTTTTGACTTATTATGAAGTCCCGGAATTTTCGCTTCAGGTTTTGAGCGCACTTTTTGGAGCTGTTGTTATAGGTATTCCGGCTTTCGCGGTGATGGTAGTAGCTGTTTGGCTGGAACGGGTAATATTCCTTAAACGGTATTGTGCAAAACTGCAGAAAAGCGGAACAGACCCTTGTCCCGGCGAAAAGACGGAGTAAAAGTGTTGCGACTATATTCTCCGCGCAGCGGCAGAGGATAGACTATCGAACTTTATGCAAAGAGGAGATTTAATAATGAAAAAGACAAGAGTCGCAACAAAATTGATGTTTGCGGCGATAATCATTTCACTTCTGTGCGTTTCTTTGGGGCTGTTATCAGCTTGTAAGTCGTCAGAGTCAAGTTCCTCGCCGAGTGAAACATTTGATGAAAATACGACATCAGAGGCGACCGATGCAGAAAGCACAACGGAGTTCTCCGAAGCGGTCAGTGCCTTACTGGAAACGACGGACGAGAACACGAAATGGATTATAGCTAAGACAAGAGAAGATTATTATCCAAGGGAAAGCGAAACAATGCCCGGCGATGATAACGACAAATTGTTAACAGAAAAGCAGGCTATAGCAATACTTAATGCGAGAATCGCCCCGGACAATGACAAGATGATAAGGGAAATCGACCATAAGGTAGTTATAAATGGTAAGCCGTATTTCTTGGCTCATGCATATACAGTCGGAAGAGATTTTACGTTTACACATGGCTGGTATATCGTAGACCGTGAAACGGGGGATTTGTATAAAGCATATGCCGCCGCGGATTTGTATTATTATATCGAAAAAGATTGAACTTTATAATAAGCGTTTAAGTCATATGCAGGCTTAGGAGGTACATAATATTGAGCTATTTGCCGCCCGGGACTTTTATTGCGGTGACTCTTGTATTTACCGGGATATTGATTTTTGAAACGGTTCGTTATGCAATCAAGGTGAAAAGGGGAGAGATCGGCAAACAATCGTGGCTCTATGCTATGCCGGCGTTTATTTTTTGCGCTATATTTGCCGCGGTAGAAAGATTCTTTCGGGCTTACATACCGGGACCGGTGTCCGATGTTTTATCAAAAATACAACTTTTCTTGCCGCTGTTAGCGTTTGTCTCATTGTGGTGCGCTCAGGTATGGGGATTGAAACGCGGATATATTGAGCAGAAATACAGAAAGACCGTAACTGTCGGAGTGGCGCTTCTTCCAATCATGACATTGATTTTTTATTCTATTATTCTCTATGCCTTCTTCAAAAAATAGGCGGAGTGAGCATGACCGAAAAATTCGATTGCGGCAAGGACAATCTTGCATCGAAGTATACTTATGTCAAGAAAATTATGTTGCTGTGAAAATTTAGATTGCAAAGCAGATGGCATTTGTTCTAATGTTCCTGTTCTGTCTGAATGTCTTTCATCAGCATTTCATAATTTCAGTCGTCATTAAATGGGACGGAGGGTGTTAAAATGGCAGATATTGCAGAAATTATGGATATGATCGATTGGCATATGCCATCCGAAATTCGAATCAAAGGAGTATCATTGGCAAGGGACACGGAAACAATCATTCCGTTTATACAACCGTTAACACCAGAGCATAATAAAAATGTATGGGAAGGTTGTGCCGTAATCATAGCAGAGAAAAGCGATGAAGATCTTAAGCCTTATTTAGTTGAATTGTTAGGATGGTTGCAAGATATGAATTGGCCGGGGGCTTTTTGCATCTTAAATAGGCTGCAAAGATACGCGGATAACAATTCTCTCCGTGATGCGATAAATATTTGCATTGAAAAAGCCCGAAAATGTAGGAATGAGGTTTGGGAAGGTAACTTGTGCTTGCTCCTGCATAAACATTAAAGTTAATTTTGAAGAGTAAAGAGATCATACTAGCGAGCATGGCCTTTGGTGAACAAAGGGCAGTTTGTTGAGACCGCCCTGAGTACTTAAGGCTTCAGGAACATTCCTGACAAGTGCTGTGGTATCACAAAGACGATGCTTGCAGGTACATAGCAAGTTGCTTGTAACAACAACGTGTCAAAGTTCACTTCATCGACAGGTGGAGTGAGCATGACCGAAAGGTTTGATTACACGATAAGCTTATCGAAGCCTGCGCGCAGAAGAAAATATAAAGTACAAAACGCCGTCCTTTGTGGCGGCGTTTTCTGCGCTTGAAACGGAGGAAAAAATATATTATAATCTAATTGAATCTATAACCGGGAGGTCTTTGATGAACATACTCGTAACGCTTGACGCCAATTATATCCGGCCGCTGTCCGTGATGCTCCATTCGCTCGTTCGCGCGGACGACTGCCCGAAGTTCGATTTATACATAGCCCACTCGTCGCTGACCGACGAGAATATCGACAGCATATTCCGCGGCATCGACCGCAACCGCTTCAATGTCCATTCCATCCGCCTTTCCCACGAGCTCAACGCCGACGCTCCGACGGAGGACAGGATAACCAAAGAGACATATTATCGACTCACCGCGCACGAATTTCTGCCCGCCGAGCTCGACAGAATACTTTATATCGACCCGGACACGCTGATTCTCAACTCCATATCTGATCTCTATAACATGGATCTCGACTGCTTTTGCTTCGCCGGGGCGAGCCACACTTTTGGCGTGGTCGAGGATATCAATCATATTCGTTTGGGTATGCCTGAGGGCTCACGATATATCAATGCGGGCATACTTATGATGAACCTCGACGAGCTCAGGCGCAGCTACACATCAAAGGAGCTCTTCGACTATATCGACAAGAACGCGGACAAGCTCTATCTCGGCGACCAGGATGTTATAAACGCGCTCTACTGCACCAAAACGCGTTATGTCTCGCCGGAGATATATAACCTCGACGAAAAGACCGCGCTCCACAGCCTCAAGACCCACGAGTGGATTGAGAAGAACTGCTCGATAGTCCACTACAACGGCAAATACAAGCCGTGGAAAGAGGGCTACATAGGCACGCTCGCTTATCTCTGGCACAGGGAGGAAGAGAGCCTGCTTGCCGATGCACAGAGAGAGCTTTGAGAGCGAGTGCCGCTTTGCGCTTGTAAACTTTGCGGAATGTTGGTATAATTAGAATACTTTAAGGAATCAGGGAGGATACACAATAATGGCATTTTGCACCAACTGCGGCTCAAAGATAGATGACGAGGCGCGCTTCTGCCCAGACTGCGGCGCACCCGTTGTGCCCGGAGCGCCTAAGGCAGAGCCGTGGGAAGAGGAAAAGAAGGATCTCGGAACAAAAATCAATGAGCTCAATAACACGCCCGACACAACGTCCGAGTTCGACCAAAACGACATTCAGTCGAACAAGGTTATGGCGGTACTCGCTTATTTGGGAATACTCGTGCTTGTTCCGCTCTTTGCCGCAAGGGAATCGAGATATGCGCGCTTCCACACGAATCAGGGACTTGTTCTCGCGATAGCCCAGTTCGCATGGACGTTCGTTAGCAGAATAATAGTCAGCGCTGTCGGAGCCGTCAACGAAACCGTTTCTCTTATTATCGGCGGCGTGTGCAGCTTAGTTAACATCGCGTTTGCGGTGTTTACGGTAATCGGAATCATCAATGCCGCCAAGGGCACTGCAAAGGAGCTGCCGATTATCGGAAATATAAAGATTCTCAAGTAAGGAGATGTTTTTATGCAGACGATAGTTGCCGTGATGTCGGTTGTTGTCGAAAAAGAGGAGTCCGTCGAGTCCCTCAACGCGCTTCTGCACGATTTCGGCGAACACATAATCGGCAGGATGGGAATACCTTACCGCGCAAAGGGCGTGAATCTCGTCTCCGTCGCCCTCGACGCGCCGCTTGAGACTATCTCTTCGCTTGCCGAAAAGCTCGGAACCGTTCCGGGGCTCAGCGTGACTACCGCATATTCAAACGTAGTCAGCGAGGAATAAACGAGAGCTACGCACGGCATAGAACGCAAAAAGGTCATGGTTTACGGATCATGATCTTTTTTATTTACATTCGGCTTTTTAAATATTCACTCCTGTTGAAAAATTCCGACGAAAGTAATATAATTTTAAAAGACTCAACTGCGGAGGTATTATATGAAACTTCTTATCGTTCGTCACGGAGACCCGGATTATTCGATAGATTCCCTGACCCCGAAGGGCTGGCACGAGGCAGAACTGCTCAAAAACAGGCTGACGAAGCTCGATGTTGCGGCGTTCTACTGCTCGCCGCTCGGCAGGGCGAAGGACACTTCAAAAGCGACGCTCAACGCGCTCGGCAGAACGGCGGAGATATTCGACTGGCTTCGCGAGTTCGACGGCTATGTAATAGACCCGGAGAGCGGGGAGCGCACCTATCCCTGGGACAGAACGCCTGCGTTTCTGAGCGAAAACGACGACTATTACGACAAGGACAAGTGGATATCCACTCCGTTTTACAGCAGCGGGGATGTGCCCGAAAAATACAAAACCGTCTGCGACGGCATAGACGAGCTGCTTGCGCGCCACGGCTATATCCACGACGGCAAGATATACAGAGTCGAGCGGGAGAACAGCGACACCGTGGTGCTCTTCTGCCATTTCGGCGTGGAGTGCGTTCTGCTCTCGCATATTTTAAAGATATCGCCCGTTGTGCTTTGGCATAATTTTGTCGCGCTGCCGACCTCGGTGACTACTTTGATAACCGAGGAACGCGAGCAGGGGAAAGCTGTTTTCAGATGCAACGCATTCGGCGATATCTCGCACCTCTATGCAGGCGATGAACCCGCGTCGTTCCAGGCACGCTTCTGCGAGACCTATTCAAATTTTGACGAGAGACACTGAAAAATAAAAAATTACAGCACCGTTTCAATTTTCAGAAACGGTGCTGTCTTTTGTTTTACCGCACGGCTATTTTTTGTCAACAACCGCAATGTCCTTGATGCGCAGCTCGTTGCCTGTCACGAGATAGGTGTTGTCGCTGCCGCAGTGCGGGCATTTTTTTGCGTATTCCGTTGTCTTGTAGGTCTTTTTGCAGTCTTTGCAGTAGGAGACGCCCTCGAGAATAATCATTTCAAGCTCGGTATCCTGCATATATTCCGTCTTTTTCTTCGCCCACTCGAAGCAATCCGAAAAATACGACGGAACTATCGACGACACTTCGCCGACCTCAAGCGTGAGGCGGGTCACCTTGCTGACATTGTTTTCCTTGGCGAGCTCCTCCACCTGATCTATGACATGGAGAACTATGCCTAATTCATGCATGAAATCAATCCTTGTTCTGCTGAGCCTGCTTATAGGCCTTGCGCTTTTTCGCCATCTCCTTCGCCTCGTCCGAGCCTAAGTGACCCAGAATCTTGAAGGCGCGCTTGACGGAATATTTCAGAAGTCCGCCGACCTTGTCCTCGGCAACGCACATCGTCGAGCATTCCGGATGGTCGCGCACGAGATGGATAGCGTCAAATTCGCACTTCGTCGTGCAGAGGCCGCAGCCGATGCACTTGTTGTAGTCGACATACGATGCGCCGCATCCGAGGCAGCGCCCGGTCTCAATCTTGACCTGCTCTTCGGTCAGATCCAGATGCGCGTCCTTGAAGGACATCTTCGCGTCTATCGACTCGTCCATACCGGCCTCCTGACGGCCTGCCGTGTCATAGGACGGGAATTTGATATCGTCTTTGTTCAGCGGAGTGAAGCTGCGGCGGTCGCGTCCGATGGTCATGGAAGCGTCCGGGCGGGCGTGGCGGTGCAGGCTCTCTGCTGCCTCGTGACCGGCGGCAATAGCGTCGATAACAAAGCGCGGACCTGTGTAAACATCGCCGCCGACGAAGATGTCGGGATCCTCGGTCTGATAGGTGAACTTGTCTGCGACGGGATAGTTGCCGTGCCAGAAAGTGACCTTAGTGCCCTCAAGCAGGTTGCCCCACTCGATAGCCTGACCGATAGCGAAGACAATCTTGTCTGCTTTGACCTCGATAGTCTCGTTCTCGTCATATGCGGGCGAGAAGCGCTTGGTCTCGGGGTCGATTGTGCGCACGCACTTCTTGAGCACGATGCCGGTGACCTTGCCGCTCTCGTCGACGAGGACTTCCTTGGGACCCCAGGAGGGATTGACCTTGATGTTCTCCTCTTCGGCTTCTGCGACTTCTTCGCGGCTCGCGGGCATCTCATCGCGCGACTCGAGGCAGAACATGCTGACCTCGGAAGCGCCGAGACGATGAGCGTTTCTTGCGCAGTCGATAGCGACATTGCCGCCGCCGATGACAACTACGCTGCCGTCGAATGTATCCTCGCGGTGCTCGAAGCAGTGGCGCAGATACTCAACGGCAATATGCGTGCCGGGTGCGTCGTCGTTCTTGACTCCGGGGCGTCTGCCGCCCTGGCAGCCGATGGCGATATAGAACGCCTTGTAGCCCTGCTCCTTGAGCTGAGCTATTGTGATATCCTTGCCGACCTCAACGCCGCACTTGATTTCGGCGCCGAGCTCTTTGATAATATCAATCTCTGCGGCGATAACATCCTTTTCGAGCTTATAGCTGGGGATGCCGTAGGTGAGCATACCGCCGGGGATCGGGTTCTTTTCGAAAACGGTGGGCTTGTAACCCATCTGTGCGAGATAGTATGCCGCACTCAGGCCGGCAGGACCGCCGCCGATGATGGCAATCTTCTCGTCGAACGCGCCGTGGGTCGACTGAACGGTCTTTTCGGGCACGAATCTGTCCTCAGCGTTGAGGTCGAGATCGGCGACGAACTTCTTGACCGCATCTATCGAAACGGGAGCGTCAATCTTGCCGCGGGTGCACTCGGATTCGCATCTCTTGTTGCAGACGCGTCCGCAGACAGCCGGGAACGGGTTCTCGGTTTTTATCATCGCGAGAGCCTCGCGGTACTTGCCCTCGTGGGCGAGGCGCAGATAAGCCTGAACGGGCACGTGCGCGGGACATGCCGCCTTGCACGGAGCGGAGCCGCTGGCATATGTGTTGGACATACGCGCGGTGTCGCGGTAGTCCTCATCCCATGCATAGGGTCCCCAGATGTTGTTGTCCGGCAGGGGAGCATGAGGATATTTGACCTCGGAGCCGTCCTTGCGGCAGAGCTTCTGACCCATCTTGACAGCGCCCGCCGGGCAGGTCTCAACGCACTTGCCGCAGGCTACGCACTTCTCCTTCTCGACCTTTGCGGTGTAGGAGCTGCGGGAAAGATAGGGTGTATTGAACAGCAGAGAAGTACGCAGAGCGTTGCAGATCTTGACGTTGCAGTTGCAGATGTCGAAAATCTTGTTCTCGCCGTCGATGTTGGTTATCTGATGGACATAGCCGTTCTTCTCGGCAAGCTCGAGTATCTCGAGAGCGCGCTCTTTGGTTATGTAGTGCGCGCGTCCGGTCTCAACGGTGTAGTCCGCCATGTCGCCGAGCTGGATGCACCAATCGTCAAAATCGTCGGTGCAGCCGTCGCCGAGCACTGCGCGCGAAGCGCGGCAGGAGCAGATACCTGCGGAGATGTGACCCTCGTATTTCTTGAGCCAATATGAGATGTGCTCAAGGTCTATCGACTTGCTCTCGGCATCGATAGCTTTCTCGACCGGGATGACATGCATTCCGATTCCGTCGCCTCCGGGCGGGACCATCTGAGTGATGCCCGCAAGGGGGATGAAAGTCATGCGCTCGAAGAACGAGGCAACTGCGGGGTTCTTTGCGATCCTGTCGACCGAGGAGTTGAACAGCTCAGCGGAGCCGGGGACATAGAACGGCAGTCTGTAGCGTCTGATGCGCGGGCGATCCTTGAGCTCGTGAGTGTGGTCGTAGTTGTCGCCGTAGTCATACTCAAGGATGCCTATGTAAGACATCTCGTCGAGTATCTTCTGCAGATCGATAGCTTCGTAGTCGCGGTTCATCTCGAGCAGCTGCTCGAAAGTGTAGTGCTGGCGGAGCTTCATCTTGTTGGCGATATCGCACATCTCGGGAGTAAGGACTTCTCTGAGTCCCCAATACTCCGGGTCGTCGGATGTCACTCCGGAGATCTTGTGTCCCATAGCGTCGGTTATCTTTCTGCCGAGCTTGAGATAGCGTTCATCGGGGTTCTTGTCGCCCTGATATTTGCTGATTATTTTCTTATTCTGTTCCGGCATGATTTTACCTCTTCAATTAAAAGAATCTTCTTGCAAGGTCGCGGCTGTATTCAACGGTTTCTTCCATGTCGCCGAATGCCATAACCTCGCCTGCATAGTAGGTGTTGTCCTTACCCTGCATAGCTTCGACCTTTTCATACCAGCCGTCGGCGTAATCCTTGCTGCCGACATGCGGGAAATAATACCAGTCGTCGATACGCTCGATCTTGTCGACCTTCAGGCCGCACTTCTCCATGTCTGCAAGGGTAGTCGCTTTTGCGTCCTCAAACGGAACATCCTCCATACCCTCGTGGTTGCGCAGGGTGAAGGTGACGAGCGGCTGATCGGTGACGCCGTCGGACCAGCGATGATAGAACACCATAAGATGTCCGCGGGTCTCGTTGGTCATGTTCTCGAAGAAATAGTAGGAGATGTCAGGCGCGTTGCCCTCTTCGGGACGGACAGCCATGGTGAAATACTCCTTGTGGACTATCTTGGAGAACAGCTCTTTCTCTTCCGGGCGGGGATCGCCGTAGCCGAGGAACAGCTCGAGCGGGGTGCAGATGATGAGCTTGTCGAACTCTTCGGTCTTGCCGTTTACGGTGACATAGACTTTGTCGTTTTCACGCTTGATGTTAGTGACTTCGGAGTTGAGCAGAGCGGGATGCTTCAGGTGGCTGTTGACGCCCTCCCAGATGCTCTGGGTGCCGTTGTACCAAGTCCACAGTTTGCCGGTGGAAAGGAACTGCTTGACGGTGAAGGCATCAAGATACTTGAGAACATAAGCTGCCGGGATCTCGTCGAAGTAGCCGTAGCCGAAAGAAGTGAACGGACCCTTCCAGACAAGCTCTGCGTCCTCGCAGTGGTTGAGCTTGAGGAACTCGGAGAAGGGCATCGAAAGATCCTTCAGGTTCGGGTTCTCGCCCTCGACGTGAGCAAGCTTCATCTCGGGAGACGGGCAGGGACCCTCATAACGACCCTCGGACACACCTCTGTGACCGTTGACATCGTAGCCCTTGTACTTCGTCTCGAGGAGCTTCGAGAGCTTTCTCATCTTCATGATCTTCTTGAGCAGTGCGAGGGGAGAAGACTTCTGGGGCGTGCCGTCGACATTCATAAATCTTCTGCCCATGGGCGGTCCGTCGAGATGGGTCGTGCCGCCGAACTCTTCGCACTCGTGAACTGCGAAGTAAGTGTCGCAGCCCATGACCGCGCCCATTTCAATGGTGCGGTCTTCCCATTTGCCCTGTGCGTTCTTGACCTTCATCATGGGCGAGAATGCCTTGCCGCCGACTTTGCCGGACTTCTCATAGATGACATAGTTGTCATAGCCCTTTTTCTCCAGGTACATAGCCATGCTCGTGCCTGCGGGGCCGCCGCCGATGATGCAGATGCGCTGATTCTTGTTTTCCATGGATAGATCTTCCTCTCCTTGATGGTTGGTGTAGCAATCTCCTTCCTTAAAACAAGTGGGAAATTTGCTGCATCGGGTGTCTTTTTTAACATCAATGTCATTATATTACCTTGCTTTTTGTGAGTCAATAGCAAGAATGCACAAAAAAGTATTCTCTTATCGAATAGTGAACCGTCATTTTATAATTTTAATATTTGCTTCTTTTGAGTAATAATAATGAGCCCCGATAGTTGAAAAATATTTACTTCGGTGGTAATATATAGATGAAAACCGCGGAGGTGATAAAATGACAAATCAGGAAATAGCGCTGGAGATAACGAAGATATTGAAGCCCGATATCGATCACTATACGCGCCACCACAACGACGGCGACAGGTTTGAGACAAGAAAACGCGTCTATGCCGAGACTTATCTTTATTTTCTCAACAAATTCAACGAGAACGACAAAGCCGAAGGCAAAACAGAGGAAGAATAAAAAGCAGGGTGTTCATAAAACAGCTTCAATCCCGGCAGGAATGTCTGCCGGGACTTTTTCTGCGTATATCGAAGCCGCATGATGCGATAAACGGAGCGGAAATGTTAGATTCACCGTAGAATCTATTTAAGGCTCACCTGCAAGGGGAGCTGGCTCGGCGTAAACCGAGACTGAGGGGTTGTTTCGCTTCGCTTATGGTCATGCGGTAGGGGCGGATATTATCCGCCCGCGAAATTTGAACCAATTTATTGAGACGAAACCTACAGGGACAGCCCTTGCGGCTGTCCGCTATCGGCGATAGCGATACGAATTTATAGTAATTGCGGATTGTTGATAATTAGCTACTACCTTTGCGCCCCACAATAATCAAACGATATACACTTTCCGCGTTTCGGCATTTTCTTTTTATTTGAAAAAGAAAACGCCTGCAAAAGAAAAACAAACGAGCCGTTCCCGCTCGACACCCGCAACGCCGCGCCGCAGTACTTAGCTCGCGGTTCTCCGTTAGTTGCTCGGCACATTCGCACGCAAACGCGCCGGAGCTTGAACTAGTGTGCAACATCACCGAAGCGCCGCCGGTGGCGGATGAAGCGAGGCGATGTTGGCGAAAAACAAGGAGCATAGCGCCCGCTCCAAGGGCGATAGGCGACTATGTTTTGAGAGTCGCTCGTGCGTCTTGCTTCGCAAGCCGTTCCCTCGCTCCTCTTAGTTGGCTTATCAAACACTGCGGCGCGGCTATTGAAAGCCTGACTGTAAAAGTCGGCTGGTCCTTTGCTTTTACTTCGTTATGGTTCAAGTAATAGACAAATTACAATTGTCAAACTGATAAAAAGGAGCTGTCATTTTTGACAGCTCCTTTTACATTATATATATTATCTCTCGTCGGTCAGCGTTGCCGCCATGACAGCCTTTATCGTGTGCATGCGGTTCTCCGCCTCGGCGAAAACAACGGACTGAGCGCTCTCGAACACCTCGTCAGTGACCTCCATTGAGTCGCGCCCGAACTTTTCGCCCATCTCCTTGCCTATCGTCGTTTTCATGTCGTGATAAGAGGGCAGGCAGTGCATGAACACAGCGTTCGGCGATGCCTTTGCCATGAGCTCGGAGTTGACCTGATAGGGCGCGAGGTCATTTATGCGCTCCTCCCAGACTTCAACAGGCTCGCCCATCGAGACCCACACGTCGGTGTATATCACATCGGCGTTTTTTACCGCCTCGTCGGGGCTTTCGCAGAATTTTATCTCAGCGCCGGTCTGCGCGGCAATCTCCATGCAGGTGTCAATAAGCGCCTTGTCTGGGAAATATTTCTTCGGCGCGCAGGCGGTGAAGTTCATGCCCATCTTTGCGCAGCCGACCATGAGCGAATTGCCCATGTTGTATCTGGCGTCGCCCATGTAGACGAAGTTGATGCCTTTAAGACGCCCGAACTGCTCTTTTATCGTCAGAAAATCCGCGAGGATCTGCGTCGGGTGGAACTCGTTCGTCAGACCGTTCCAGACGGGGACGGTCGCATACTGCGCGAGCTCCTCAACTATCGACTGGCCAAAGCCGCGGTATTCAATGCCGTCGTATATGCCCGAGAGCACGCGCGCCGTGTCGGCGATGCTCTCTTTTTTGCCTATCTGCGAGCCGGAGGGGTCGAGATAAGTCGTGCCCATGCCGAGGTCGCGCGCCGCGACTTCGAAGCTGCACCTTGTCCTCGTGCTCGTCTTTTCGAATATCAGCGCAACATTCTTGCCGTCGCATATTTTGTGCGGTATGCCCGCCTTCTTCTTCGCCTTGAGAGAGGCGGCGAAGTCGATAAGATATTCAATCTCTTCGGGAGTGAAATCCAAAAGCTTCAAAAAATCTCTGTCTTTGAATGTCATGTTCAAGCCTCCTTGTCTGCACAGACTTCTTTTATAACGCCGACTGCCTGTTCGAGCAGCTCCATGGGAATGTTGAGCGCCGGGAGCAGTCTGACCTTGTCTTTCGCTTTGATAACGAGAACGCCTTTCTTCATGCAGGTGTTTATGACCTCGGAGGCGTCCTTTTCGGTCTTTATGCCGATCATCAGCCCGAGTCCCGAGACTTCTTTTATGCCCGGTGCGCCGCTGAGTTCCGAAAATATATATTCCGACCTCTTACGGACTCCGGCGAGAGTCTTTTCATCGAGCCTCGAAAGAATATTTATCGCGCCGGCGCAGCATATCGGGTTGCCGCCAAAAGTAGAACCGTGGGAGCCGGGGGTGAGAACATCCTTTGTCTTTTCGCTGAACAGCGTAGCGCCGAGCGGCAGACCGCCCGCGAGTCCCTTTGCGGTCGATACGATGTCGGGGAATATGCCGTAGTTCATGTAGCTGTAGAGCTTGCCGCTTCTGCCGTTGCCTGTCTGAACCTCGTCGCAGATGAGCAGAATGTCGCGCTCGCGGCAGATTCTTTCGAGCGATTGGAGATAGTCTTTGTCGAGCGGCATAACGCCGCCCTCGCCCTGAACGACTTCGAGCATGACTGCGGCGCAGCGATTCTCAAAGAGAACTTTTTCAATCTTCTCGATATCATTTGGCTCAACATAGATAAATCCCTCAGTCAGCGGCAGGAAATCTTTGTGGAACACATCCTGACCCGTTGCGGCGAGGGTGGTTATCGTCCTGCCGTGGAAGCTGTTTTTCAGTGTAACTATGTTGTAGCAGTCCGCGCCGTGCTTCTCTGCGGCGTATTTTCTCGCCGCTTTTATTGCACATTCGTTGGCCTCCGCGCCGGAGTTCGAGAAGAAAACTTTTTTCATGCCCGTGCGGTCGCAGAGCATCTGCGCGAGCTTCACGCAAGGCTCTGTGTAGTAGAGGTTCGACATGTGCTGAATTTTGCCCGCCTGTTCGGTTATCGTCTTTATCCATTCGTCGTCGGCTATGCCGAAGGTGTTGACCGCTATGCCCGAGGACAGATCGGTGTATATCTTCCCCGCGTCGTCCCAGACCACGGAGCCCTTGCCGCCCTCGATGGTCAGCGGGAACCTCGCATAAGTTCCGGCTATGTATTCCTTGTCCTGCTGCTGTAATATATCCATTATATCTCCTTTTTATGCCGTGAACATCGTGCCCATGCCTTCGTCTGTCAGCATTTCAATAAGTATCGAGTGCGGTATCCTGCCGTCAATAATGAAAACCCTGTGGACTCCCCATTTTATCGCGTCGATGCAGCATTCGGATTTCGGAATCATGCCGCTGCCGATGATGCCGCTCTTTATGAGCGCGGGAACTTCATCCGCCTTTATGACCGAGATGAGCGTGTCCGGGTCGTCCTTGTCCTGAAGAATGCCGCTGATATCCGTCATGGATATAAGGCTCTCCGCGTTGAGCGCGCCGGCTATCTTCGCCGCGGCGGTGTCTGCATTTATGTTATATACATTGCCCTCGCTGTCGCAGCCGACGGTCGAAACGATCGGGATATATCCCTTGTCGATAACGTCGAGTATCGGCTGAATATTTACATTTGTTATCTCGCCGACGAAGCCGAGCTTCTCGTCTTTTATCTTCGCTTCAATCATGTGGCCGTCTATTCCGGAGAGTCCCATCGCCTTGCCGCCTTTGTTTTCAACGAGGTTGACGAGGCTTTTGTTGACCTTTCCGGCGAGCACCATCTGCACTATATCGGCGGTCTCCTTGTCCGTGACGCGCAGACCGTTGACGAATTCACTTTTCTTGCCGGTCTTTTGGAGCATATCCGTTATCTCCGGACCGCCGCCGTGAACCAGAACGACTTTTATGCCGATAAGCCAGAGCAGAACGATGTCGCGCATGACGGAATCTTTTAGCTTTTCGCTCGTCATCGCGTTGCCGCCGTATTTGACGACAACTATCTTGCCTGCGTAATCCTGTATATACGGCAGCGCGTGGACAAGAACCCTTGCGCGCTCCGCGTTTGAAATGTTCATATCTTTCCCTCCGTTTTTCGCAATCAGGTGCGGTAGTCTCCGTTTATCTTGACATAGTCATATGTCAGGTCGCAGCCCCACGCCGTTGAAGACGCGTCGCCGCTCTTTAAATCAACAAGAATATCTATCTCATTTTCGGAGAGTATCTCTTTTGCCTTTTCCTCCGAAAAATCAACTCCCGCGCCGTTTTCGCAGACGAGGATCGAGCCTTTATCTGACTTGAACCAAACATCGATTTTGTTGACGTCAACATCTGCGCCACTGTAGCCGATGGCGCAGAGAACCCTGCCCCAGTTGGCGTCCGAGCCGAACATGGCGGCTTTCGTCAGCGACGAGCAGACAACGCTCTTTGCAACAGTCTTGGCTGTTTCTTTATCTTTTGCGCCGCTGACCTTGCATTCGAGCAGCTTCGTCGCGCCCTCGCCGTCGGCGGCAATCCTGCGGCAGAGCCACACGGTTATGGTATTGAGGGCTTTCATGAATTCATTGAAGTCATCGCCCTCTTTGCTGATCTCTTTGTTCCCGGCGAGCCCGTTTGCGAGCACTGTCACCATGTCGTTCGTCGAAGTGTCGCCGTCGATGCTTATCATATTGAAAGTCTCCGCGATGTCCGAAGACAGAGCTTTTTGGAGCATCTCACTGCTTATCGCGCAGTCGGTGGTTATGAAAACGAGCATCGTCGCCATGTTGGGATGAATCATGCCCGAGCCCTTTGCGATACCGCCCATTTTGCATTCAACTCCGCCTATTTCGAAGCTGACGGCAATCTCCTTCGGAATCGTGTCGGTCGTCATTATCGCCTCTGCCGCCTGATCTGAGTGGTCGCCGAGTCCTGCTTTCAGAGCGGGTATGCCTGAGGCTATCGGAGTGATGTTCAGCGGCTGGCCGATAACGCCTGTCGAAGCGACAACGATGTCGGCGGGCTTTATTCCGAGCACGGACGCGAGCAGGTCGCTCGTGCGCTCGGCTATCTCAACACCGTTCGCGTTGCAGGTGTTCGCGTTTCCGCTGTTGCATATGACCGCCTGCGCCTTGCCGTCTGCGATATGATTTTTCGTGACGATCAGCGGCGCGCCCTTGACGAGGTTAGTTGTATAGACAGCCGCCGCGTTGGCGACTTTTTCGCTGTATATGAGCGCGAGATCGCGCTTCGTCCTATTCTTGCGTATGCCGCAGTGAACGCCGGAAGCCTTGAATCCCTTTGCGGCGCAGACGCCGCCCGATATTATTTTCATTTTATTTTACCTCCTCAGATATCAAGTCCGAAAGCCTTGTCCTTGCCCATGACAAGGTTCAGATTTTCGAGCGCGGCGCCCGATGCGCCTTTGCCGAGATTGTCGTATACGGCGGTCAGCAGTATTCGCTCATCGTTGCCGTAGACCGATATTTTCATGCCGTCCGTGCCCGAGAGCGCGCCCGCGCACAGAAAGCCGTCGTTGTCCGATTTGTCGCAGAATGTCACGACGGGACCCTGATATTTCGCTCTGTAGATGTCGGCGATTTCGCTTGAAGAACAGCTTATCTGCTCCGCGAACAGCGGCACGGTGACCTGCATTCCGCTGTAAAAATCATCGACCACGGGGCAGAATATCGGGGCGTTTTCAATGCCGGTTATGCCTTTCATCTCTTTTAGGTGCTTGTGCTGCTGAGTCAGCCCGTACTGTCTGGGGGCAAAGAGCAGGGGAGATTTATCCTCGCTCTCGTATTCGGCAATCATCTTCTTGCCGCCGCCACTGTAGCCGGTCAGAGAATAGCAACTGAGCAGTGCATCATTTCCGAGCACGCCCGCCTCAACAAGCGGATAGACCAGCGCGATAAATCCGCCGGCGTGGCATCCGGGGACGGCGATGCGTTTGGAGTTCTTTATCTTATCTTCAAATTCTGCTGACAGCTCCGGGAAGCCGTAAGCCCAGCCCTCGCTCGTGCGGTGCGCCGTCGAGGTATCTATAATAACAGTGTCCGGATTTTCAACCAGTTCGACCGCCTCAACTGCGGCGGCGTCCGGCAGGCAAAGAAAAGCGACCTGTGCGCTGTTCAGCGCCTGCTTGCGGCTCTCGGTATCTTTTCTCTGCTCCTCGCTGAGCGTTATCAGCTCAACGTCGCTTCGCTTCATCAGTCTGTCTTTTATTCTCAGCCCGGTCGTGCCGGCGCTGCCGTCGATAAATATTTTCATGGTGTCTCCCGCTTAATGCGCTTTCGGCGAACACGGCGTTTATAAAAACGATCCAATATTCGCCGACGGTGCAAAATTATTCAACTATTTGACTAATAATATACTACTATATGCATAAATATTCAAGTGTTTCAGCAAAATAAATTCAATTTTGTCAATCTGTACCATACCTTCGTCCGTTGGCAAACAGCTTTGTAAAAATTGACAAGAGAATGGGAGAGAGGGTGAATAAATGTATATCGGTTGTTCAGATACAATTAAAAACAGGATATCTCCTTGTCGGAGATATCCTGTTTAATTTTATTTCGCAAGGAATCTTGAAAGGAACTCCTGCGTCTTTGGATCCTGCGGATTCTCGAAGATGTCCTTCGGACTGCCCTGCTCGCAGATGAGTCCGTCCGCCATGAATACGACATTCGTTGAAACGTCGCGCGCAAACGCCATTTCGTGGGTGACGACTATCATCGTCAGGCCCTCTTTGGCGAGGTTGCGCATGACTTCGAGCACTTCGCCGACCATCTGGGGGTCGAGTGCGCTCGTCGGCTCGTCGAACAGCAGAACTTCGGGCTCCATCGCAAGCGCGCGGGCTATTGCGACGCGCTGCTTCTGACCGCCGGAGAGCTGGGAGGGCTTGGCGTTGATGTAGGGCGCCATGCCGACCTTTTCAAGATAATGCAGTGCGGAAGCCTTGGCTTCGGCTCTGGACTTCTTGAGAACCTTCGTCTGACCGATCATGCAGTTCTTGAGAGCGGTCATGTTGTTGAAAAGATTGAACGACTGGAACACCATGCCGACGTGCGAACGGTATGCGCTCGCGCCGCCTTTTATATTGTCGATGTTCGTGCCGTGATAGAGTATCTCGCCGGAGGTCGGAGTCTCAAGGAGGTTTATGCAGCGGAGCAAAGTTGATTTGCCCGAGCCGGACGCGCCGATGATGCTCGTGACATCGCCGGGATTGACCGAAAAGTCAATGTCGCGCAGAACTTCGTGGCTGCCGAAGTTCTTTGAAAGATGATTTATCTGTAAAATAGGCTCTGACATTATCTTCCCTCCTTCTTTGACTTCTTGACATATGAGTACATTCCGCTGGTGTGGGCGAGAGTGTCGGTGGTCGAGAGATCGAAGTTCTCCGGACCGTCAAGCTTCTTCTCCCACAGTCTGAGTATAAGCGAGCAGATGACCGTCATTATCAGATAGATAGTCAGCGTTATAACTGCCGACGGGAAGTAGACATACTTTGCGCCGACGATAGCCTTGTGAGCCGCGAAGAGCTCGGCGTAGCCGATAACGAACATGACGGAAGTATCCTTGATGTTGATTATGAGGTTATTGCCTATCTGCGGGATGATATTGCGTATGGTCTGCGGAAGAATGACATAGAGCATGGTCTTGAAGTGGTTCATGCCTATGGACATTGCACCCTCCGTCTGACCGACGTCTATCGACATTATACCGCCGCGGACGGTCTCTGCCATATATGCTCCGGTGTTGATGGAGACAACGAGATATGCCGCGAAAGTCGGTTCAAGGTTTATCGCACCGTTCGAGAAGTAGGGCAGGGCGTAGAAGATGAATATCGCCTGGATTATCATCGGCGTGCCTCTGAAAACTTCGACGTAGATACGCACTATAGCCTTGACTATGCCGAGGATGACCCGCTTTACGATATTGTCTTTTTTGCCGCACGGAATAGTCTGGATTATTCCGCAGATAAGGCCGATGAGGCAGCCTATGATTGTCGCTATAACAGCGAGCTCTATTGTCTTGAGCGCACCGGTCAGATACTGCATTGAGCTATCGCTCCAGCACTGGACTATGTCGCTCCACAGCTCGGCAAGCTTGTTCATATCTTGTTATCTCCGTTCTGATTATTGTTGATTACTTTGAAAGGGGCTGAATCTTGGTAGCCTCGTTCATGATCTTGTTGAAGTCGTCGGCGGTCATGCCTGCAAGGGCGGAGTTGATCTTGTCCTTGAGCTCGGTGTTGCCCTTCTTGACAGAGATGCCGATGTTGATGTCGCCCTCGTCAACCTTGAAAGCATTTTCGGGGAGGTCGAGGATCTTCAGATCGCTGTAAGCGATGAGCGCGCCCTGAGCGGTGGGCATATCGGTGCAGATGAAGTCGACAGCGCCGGTCTCAAGAGCCATGAGCATCGAGGGAGCGGTCTCCTGTGCGGTCTGGATAAGAGCACCGTTTATCTGCGGAAGGCAGGTGGTATACCAAATGGTTCCGAGCTGGGAGGTGCACTTTGCACCTGCGAGGTCAGCAAGGGAGGTAGCGTTTGCATACTTGCTGTTCTGCTTTGTCATGCAGACGATGCTCGCATAGAGGTAGGGACCTGCGAAATCGACCTGCTGCATACGCTCTTCGGTCATCGACTGACCTGCGATAACGGCGTCAACCTTGCCGGTCTGGACTGCGGGAACAAGTGAATCCCAGTCAAGGCGGACAACTTCAAGCTTCCAGCCATTTGCTTCGCATATCTTCTTAGCCATCATGATATCGTATCCGTTGGCGTAGTCGCTGGAATCCTTTATCGGGACAGCGCCGTTGGAATCATCGCTCTGAGTCCAGTTGTAGGGAGCGTATGCGCACTCCATGGCAACGGTCAGAACGCCGTCTTCAACGCCGGTCTTGGCACTTTCGGTTTTCGTGCCGCAGCCTGCAAATAATACTGCGCACATGGCGATAGCCAGAATGGCGGCCACAATTCTCTTCGTTCTGTTCATTAGTACCATCTCCTGGAAAAAATTAAATAAGCCTGCGACCCGAAGAGGTATCACAGGCTTTGTATATGCTGCTATATGTGCAGAAAAACCGATGATAGCGCTCCACATAAGTCATGTGACAGTCCGTCGCCTGTTCGGCGAGGGCCCAGCGTTACAGCGGCGGCAACCGCGGTATCACTTCGGCGAACTTGCCTTTCTCCAGCTGCCGCTTGCCGGCGTTGCTGCTGGATACTCTTCTCGTTCGCATCCTCTATCAAGTGCTGTCTTAAATTGTCTGTATTATAGCATTGCATTTTCGACGTGTCAACAGTTTAACGGGCGTTTTCGGTAAAAACGTCGGATTTAACAGCCTTTTGCGCCGTAACTTTTCATTTATTGGTGATTGTGCAAGTAAATTTGCCTAAATTCAAAGGCAGGGAACGGTTTTCACCGCGCCCTGCCGTAAAGAATCAGGCTTATTTTTTCAGATCGGAGTATGTCTCTTTCTGCACGACGTCGTGCGCGCCGCCCTCAACAATACTCGTTGCGGAGACAAGGGTCAGCTTCGCTTTCTGCTGCAGCTCGGGGATGGTGAGCGCGCCGCAGTTGCACATAGTGGACTTTACCTTGCTCAGCGAGAGCGTGACATTGTCCTTGAGGCTGCCGGCGTAGGGGACATAGGAGTCAACGCCCTCCTCGAACGACAGCTTCTTGTCGCCGCCGAGGTCGTAGCGCTGCCAGTTCCTTGCGCGGTTGGAGCCCTCGCCCCAGTACTCTTTGTAGTAAGTGCCCTTGAGTGAAATCTTGTTTGTCGGGCTCTCGTCAAAGCGCGCGAAGTAGCGGCCAAGCATCAGGAAGTCCGCGCCCATTGCAAGCGCGAGGGTCATGTGGTGGTCGTAGACGATGCCGCCGTCGGAGCAGACGGGGATATATACGCCCGTTCTCTCGAAATATTCGTCTCTCGCCTTGCAGACGTCTATGAGCGCGGAGGCCTGGCCTCTGCCGATGCCCTTTGTCTCGCGGGTAATGCATATTGAGCCGCCGCCGATGCCGACCTTTATGAAGTCCGCACCCGCCTCGGCGAGGAAGAGGAAGCCCTCTCTGTCAACTACGTTGCCCGCGCCGATTTTGACGCTGTCGCCGTAGTGCTCTCTGACCCATGCGAGGGTGCGCGACTGCCACTCCGAGAAGCCCTCGGAGGAGTCGATGCAGAGCACGTCTGCGCCCGCCTCGACAAGTGCGGGAATACGCTCGGCGTAGTCTCTTGTGTTTATACCTGCGCCGACGACATAGCGCTTGTCGGCGTCGAGAAGCTCGTTCGGGTTGTCCTTATGGGCGTCGTAGTCCTTGCGGAAAACAAAATATCTGAGATTGCCCTCGGAATCGACTATGGGCAGGGAGTTGAGCTTGTTGTCCCAGATTATATCATTGGCTTCCTTGAGCGTGGTGGTGTCCGGAGCGGTGACGAGCTTTTCGAGGGGAGTCATGAAAGACGAAACTTTCTCGTCTCCGGTCATGCGGCTGACGCGGTAATCTCTGCTCGTGACTATGCCGACAAGCCTGCCGTTTGCCGAGCCGTCCTCGGTCACGGCGATAGTGGAATGGCCGTTTCTCTCCTTGAGCGCGATAACGTCGTTGAGAGTGGCGTCGGGAGTGATGTTCGAGTCACTGATGACGAAGCCGGCCTTGAAATTCTTTGCCCTTGCGACCATGGCCGCCTCGTCCTCGATGCTCTGAGAGCCGAAGATGAACGATACGCCGCCTTCTTTTGCGAGCGCAACGGCGAGTCTCTCGCCGGAGACGGACTGCATAATGGCGGAAGTCAGCGGAATGTTGAGCGAAATCGCGGGCTCCTCGCCCTTTTTGTACTTGACAAGGGGCGTCTTGAGCGACACATTCGCGGGCACGCACTCGCTCGACGAATAGCCGGGGACGAGCAGATACTCATTAAAGGTATGCGATACTTCGTTGAAATAATAAGCCATTTTATTACCTCCGATATTTATAGAAACTCCGCTCGGCAGAAGAAATATTCTCCGAGCGGAATTATTATCTCAGAACAGACCTGTTATTCTGCCGCTTTCGTCAACGTCGATTTTCTCTGCGGCGGGAACTTTCGGCAGCCCGGGCATGGTGAGAATGTCGCCGGTCAGAACGACGACGAATCCCGCGCCCGCGGAGACCTTGACATTTTTCACCGTCACGGTGAAGTGCTCGGGCGCGCCGAGCTTTGTCGGGTCATCCGAAAAGCTGTACTGGGTCTTTGCTATGCATACGGGGCATTTGCTAAAACCGAGAGCTTCAAGCTGGGCTATTTGCTTTTTGGCGTTGGGCATGACGGTTATTCCGTCGCCTCCGTAGACTTTTCTGACAACGGCTTCGATCTTCTCCTCGATCGAAAGCTCATCTTCATAGGCGAAAGTGAAATCGCCCTTTTCCTCTTCGCACAGGCGGACTACTTCGCGCGCGAGCGCTTCGCCGCCCTTGCCGCCCTCGGCCCACACGGTGGAGAGCACGGTGTTGACCCCGAGCTCGCGGCATTTTGCGATGATGAAATCTATCTCGGCGTCGGTGTCGGTCGGGAATCTGTTGACCGCGACGACGCAGGGGAGTTTATAGACATTTTTGATGTTGGAAACATGGCGCAGCAGGTTCGGTATACCTCTTTCGAGCGCGCCGATATCTTCAACCGCAAGCTCCTTTTTGTCGAGCCCGCCGTGCATCTTGAGCGCGCGGACAGTGGCAACGACGACCACCGCGTCGGGCGCAAGTCCCGCCATGCGGCACTTTATATCGAGGAACTTTTCGGCACCGAGATCCGCGCCGAATCCCGCTTCGGTGACGGTATAATCGCCCATCTTGAGCGCCATCTTAGTCGCCATGACGGAGTTGCAGCCGTGCGCTATGTTCGCGAACGGTCCGCCGTGGACGAACGCAGGCGTGCCCTCAAGGGTCTGGACAAGGTTGGGCTTCAGGGCGTCTTTCAAAAGCGCGGTCATTGCGCCGGCCGCCTTGAGCTCGCCGCAGGTCACGGGCTTGTCGTCATAGGTGTAGCCGACGATCATGCGCGAGAGCCTCGCTTTGAGGTCGGTTATCGAGCTTGAAAGGCAAAGCACAGCCATTATCTCGCTCGCGACGGTTATGTCAAACCCGTCCTCGCGGGGCATACCGTTCGCCTTGCCGCCCATGCCGTCGACGATAAATCGAAGCTGGCGGTCGTTCATGTCAACGCAGCGTTTCCATGTTATCTTGCGGACATCTATGCCCAGGGCGTTGCCCTGTTGAATGTGGTTGTCGAGCATCGCGGCAAGCAGGTTGTTCGCCGCACCTATTGCGTGAAAGTCGCCGGTAAAGTGGAGATTGATGTCCTCCATGGGAACCACCTGCGCATATCCGCCGCCGGCGGCTCCGCCCTTGACTCCGAAAACCGGGCCGAGGCTCGGCTCGCGCAGTGCGACCGTGACATCCTTGCCTATCCGGCGCAGTCCGTCTGCGAGGCCTATCGTCGTCGTGGTCTTGCCCTCGCCCGCGGGCGTGGGGGTTATGGCGGTGACAAGAATCAGCTTTCCGTTTTCCCGCTTCGTCTCCGAGAGCAGGGACAGGTCTATCTTCGCCTTGTAGTTTCCGTATTGCTCGATGTACTTTTCGTCAACATGGGCGCGCTTTGCGATAACGCCGATGTGCTCGGGTTTGCAGCGCTGCGCAATTTCAATGTCGGATAAATAGGCCATGCTCCATTCTCCTTGTCATCATTTAAAATATTTAACAGCCGCTTCAAACATACGAATATTATAATCTCCCGGGACATTTTTGTAAAGACCTTTTCCGATTCTTTCGCTGTGTCCCATTTTTCCGAAGACTCTGCCGTCGGGCGATGTGATGCCCTCGATAGCGCAGACGGAGTCGTTGGGGTTGAAGTGTATATCATTTGAAGCGTTGCCGTCAAGATCAACATACTGCGTGGCTATCTGCCCGTTCGCGGCGAGCTTGGCTATGAGCTCGTCGCTTGCGAGGAAGCGACCCTCGCCGTGGGATATCGGCACGGAATATATGTCGCCGACCTGCGTCAGCGCGAGCCACGGCGATTTGTTCGAAGAAATGCGGGTGCGCACTATTCGCGACTGGTGGCGCGCGATGGTGTTGAAGGTGAGCGTCGGGCAATTTTCGTCCGTGTCGATTATCTTGCCGTAGGGGACGAGTCCGAGCTTTATCAGCGCCTGGAAGCCGTTGCAGATTCCGCACATGAGTCCGTCTCTGTTTTCGAGCAGGTCGGTGACGCCCTCTTTTATCGCGGCGTTTCTGAAGAATGCCGTGATAAACTTTCCGCTGCCGTCCGGCTCGTCGCCGCCGGAGAAGCCGCCGGGGATGAATATCATCTGCGAGGAGCGAAGCTCGTCCGCGAATTTTTCGACGCTGCGGCTGATGCCGTCCGCGCTGAGGTTGTTTATAACAATTATCTCCGGCTCTGCGCCCGCGTCGCGGACTGCCTTTGCGCTGTCATATTCGCAGTTCGTGCCGGGGAACGCCGGAATGAGCACGCGCGGCTTTGCAACTTTTATCGCAGGAGCTTTGCGCTCAACAGTTTCATATGAGAAGTTCTCAGCACCCTTGCCTGCGTTTTTGATATTGCAGCTGTAGACGCTTTCGAGCTTGTTCTCATATATTCCGAGAAGCTTCGAAAGAGCGATGCTCTCGCCGTTAAGGCTGATGCAGCCGCTGTCGTTCGTGTGACCGAGAAGCGTGCCAGTTTCTTCTGCGCCGTTTGCGAGTTCGAGAATGAAGCCCGCGTAGCTGAGTCCGAATATCTTTTCGAGCGTGATATCTTTGCTGTATTCAAAGCCGATGCCGTTGCCGAACGCCATCTTCATGACCGCCTCCGCTATGCCGCCCATGCCGGGGGTGTAGCAGGCGACTGCCTTGCCCGAGCGAAGAAGCCCGATAACTCGGGAGAACACATCTATTAGCGAGTCGGTCTTCGGCAGACCGTTTTTGTCTTTCTCCGGCGCGATGAAAACGACCTTGTGACCCGCCGATTTGAACTCGGGCGAGACTATTGAAGAAGTCTTTTCCGTTGTCACGGCGAACGAGACGAGGGTCGGCGGGACATCGAGATTTTCAAACGAGCCGCTCATCGAGTCTTTGCCGCCTATCGAGCCGATACCGAGCTCCATCTGCGCCTTGAATGCGCCGAGAAGCGCCGCCAAAGGCTGACCCCAGCGCTTGCCGTCCCTGCCGGGACGCTCGAAATATTCTTGGAAGGTGAGATATACATCTTTAAATTCCGCGCCCGAAGCGATGAGCTTGCAGACCGATTCGATAACCGCGAGGTACGCGCCGTGATAAGGGCTCTGCTCGGTGATAAACGGATTGTAGCCGAACGCCATGAGTGAGCAGTCGTCAGTATGCTTCTTCTCGACGGATATTTTCTGCACCATCGCCTGAATGGGCGTCAGCTGATTCTTGCCGCCGAACGGCATGAGCACCGTGCCCGCGCCTATCGTCGAATCGAAACGCTCGGAAAGTCCGCGCTTCGAGCAGATGTTTAAATCCGATGCGAGTGCCGAGTAATTCTCCGCAAACGAGCCGGAGATTTCCTTTTCTTTGAGTGCGGGAGCCTCGGGGGTGATGTCTATATGCTTGTCGGCGCCGTTGGAATTCAAAAATTCGCGGCTGATATCAACAATTTTCTTGCCGTTCCAGTTCATGACGAGCCTCGGCTCAGCCTGAACTTTCGCCACAGGCACTGCCTGGAGATTTTCTTTATTAGCCAGCGCGAGGAAAGCGTCAACATTGTGCGGCTCAACAACGACTGCCATGCGCTCCTGGCTCTCGCTTATCGCAAGCTCCGTGCCGTCGAGACCCTCGTATTTTTTCGGCACTGCGTTGAGGTCTATCTCAAGCCCGTCCGCAAGCTCGCCTATAGCAACCGATACGCCGCCCGCGCCGAAGTCGTTGCAGCGCTTTATCATCAGGCAGGCTTCTTTGTTTCTGAAAAGTCTCTGGAGCTTTCTCTCCTCGGGAGCGTTGCCCTTCTGAACCTCAGCGCCGCAGCTTTCGAGCGATTCAACCGTGTGGGACTTCGAAGAGCCCGTCGCTCCGCCGCAGCCGTCGCGTCCGGTCGAGCCGCCGAGCAGGATAACAATATCTCCGGGAGCGGGAACTTCGCGGCGCACATTCTCTGCGGGAGTCGCCGCGATGACCGCGCCTATCTCCATTCTCTTCGCCGCATAGCCGGGGTGGTATATCTCGTCGACTATACCCGTCGCGAGACCTATCTGATTGCCGTATGATGAATAGCCCGCCGCCGCAGTCGTGACTATTTTCCTCTGCGGAAGCTTGCCCTTTATCGTCTCGTCAATGGGCTTGAGCGGGTCGGCTGCGCCCGTTACGCGCATAGCGCCGTAGACATACGAACGCCCCGAGAGAGGGTCGCGGATAGCACCGCCGATGCAGGTCGCCGCGCCGCCGAAAGGCTCGATTTCAGTCGGGTGGTTGTGCGTCTCGTTTTTGAAGAGCAGAAGCCACGGCTCCGTTACGCCGTCAACATCTACATCGATTTTCACCGTGCAGGCGTTTATCTCCTCGGACTCGTCGAGACGGTCGAGCTTGCCGTGCTTCTTGAGATGCTTGACCGCTATCGTCGCGAGATCCATCAGGCATATCGGCTTCGTGCGGCCTAATTCTTTTCTGACCGCGAGATATTCGTCGTAGGCGCTCTGAAGCAACTCGTCCTCGAATTTCACGCTGTCAATGACGGTCAGAAATGTCGTGTGGCGGCAGTGATCCGACCAGTAGGTGTCGATCATGCGAATCTCGGTTATCGTCGGGTCGCGGTGCTCGGATTTGAAATAATCCTGACAGAACGCAATATCGTCCGCGTCCATGGCGAGACCGTATTTTTTGACGAAGTCCTCAAGCCCAGCTCTGCCGAGTTTTATAAATCCGTCGAGAGTTCTGACTTCGGTCGGGATATCGTATTTCACGGCGAGAGTCTCGGGCTTTTCAAGGCTTGCCTCGCGCGCCTCAACGGGGTTGATGACATATTTCTTTATCTTCTGAGCGTCGGAGTCGGTTATGTCGCCGATGAGAATATATATTTTCGCCGTGCGGATCAGCGGGCGCTCGCCCTGCGAGATTATCTGTATGCACTGAGCCGCCGAGTCGGCGCGCTGATCGAACTGACCGGGCAGGAATTCGACGGCAAAGCACTTGCCGTTTATCTCGATGCTGTCCGATACAATGTCGAGCTGGGGCTCGGAGAACACGGTGCGCTTCGCGTAGTCAAAAAGTTCGGGCGTGATGTTCTCCGCATCGTAGCGGTTGATAACGCGCACGTCTTTGAGATTTTTTATCCCGAGCAGGTCGTTAGCCTCGCTGAGCAGGGACTTTGCCTCTTGCGCGAGCTCCTTTTTCTTTTCGATGAATACTCTGTATACCATTTATTTTTCCTCCCTTGCGGCGAGCGCTTTCGCGCCGATGTCGTGCCTGTAGAAGGCGTTTTCAAAATGAATTTTTTCTGCCTTTTCGTATGCCGAGGCTATTGCCTCCCGAAGCGTATCTTCGACCGCCGTCACGCCGAGAACTCTGCCGCCGCTCGTCACGAGCTTGCCGTTTTTCTCGGCAGCACCCGCGACATATACGCTGTCCCGAATCTCGTCCGGGATATCTATTTCATAGCCCTTTTCGTATGCGACGGGATAGCCCTTTGACGCCATGATGACGCAGCAGGCGTTTTTATCCGAAAACTCAACGGGTGTCTCGGCGAGCGTGCCGTTTGTAGTAGCTTCCATAACGGTGAGCAGATCGCTCTTTAACAACGGGAGCACGACCTGCGTCTCCGGGTCGCCGAAGCGGCAGTTGTATTCAATGACTTTAGGACCGTTTTCCGTCAGCATGAGTCCGAAATAAAGGCAGCCTTTGAAAGTTCTGCCCTCCGCGTTCATCGCGTTTATCGTCGGCAGGAATATCTCCTTCATGCATCTGTCGGCGATCTCTTTCGTGTAATACGGATTCGGAGCAACGGTGCCCATGCCGCCGGTGTTGAGACCTTTATCGTTGTCGAGCGCGCGCTTGTGATCCATCGACGATATCATGGGGACTACGGTCTTGCCGTCCGTGAACGAGAGCACCGAGACCTCGGGACCCGTCAGAAATTCTTCGATAACGATGCTGTCTCCGCTCTTGCCGAATTTCTTGTCGCGCATGATTTCAACGACCGCTTCTTTCGCCTCGTCGCGCGTCGCGGCGATTATAACGCCCTTGCCGAGCGCGAGACCGTCCGCCTTTATAACGGTCGGAACGGGGGCTGAATCGAGATAGGCGAGCGCGTCCTCCGCGCTGTCAAAAACTTCGTACTGTGCGGTGGGTATGCCGTATTTTTTCATCAGGTTCTTTGAAAAAACCTTGCTGCCCTCGATTATTGCAGCGTTTTTGCGCGGACCGAAGCAGGGGATGCCGAGGCTTTCGAGCCTGTCCACGCAGCCGAGCACGAGCGGGTCGTCCGGCGTGACAACCGCGTAATCTATCTGATTGTTCTTCGCAAATTCCGCAATGCCGTCAATATCCGTAGCGCCTATGTTGACGCACTCCGCGTCCGCGGCGATGCCGCCGTTTCCGGGCAGGGCGTATATTTTTTTTACTTCGCTGTTCTCTCGGAGCTTTTTTATAACGGCGTGCTCTCTTCCGCCGGAACCTACTACAAGAATGTTCATTTTGAGTCCTCCGTCAATGGTGGAACAGGCGCATGCCGGTGAATGCCATGACCATGCCGTATTTGTCGCAGCACTCTATCACAAGGTCGTCGCGGATGGAGCCGCCGGGCTCTGCGATATATTTTACTCCGCTGCGCTTTGCTCTTTCGATGTTGTCGCTGAACGGGAAGAACGCGTCCGAGCCGAGCGATACGCCGTCAATTGAAGCGAGATATTCTTTTATCTCTCCGTCGGTCAGCGGCTCGGGGCGGGAGGTGAAATATTTCTGCCAGTTGCCTTCGGCGCAGACATCCTCTTCGTTTTTGTTGATGTAGCCGTCAATGACATTGTCCCTGTCGGGGCGGCCTATCGAATCCTTGAAGGGGAGGTTAAGGACTTTTTCGTGCTGGCGTAAAAACCATGTGTCGGCCTTTGTGCCCGCAAGGCGGGTGCAGTGGATTCTCGACTGCTGACCTGCGCCGACGCCGATAGCCTGCCCGTCAACTGCGTAGCAGACAGAGTTTGACTGCGTGTATTTAAGTGTGATGAGCGAGATTATGAGGTCGCGCGCCGCGCTGTCAGGGAGATTTTTGTTTTCGGTGACTATATTCGAGAGCAGCTCTCTGTTTATCTTGAAATTGTTTCTGCCCTGTTCAAAGGTTATGCCGTAGACCTGCTTGCGCTCTGTCTCTTCGGGAACATAATCCGAGTCGATTTTCACTATATTGTAGTTGCCCTTGCGCTTGGATTTGAGAATTTCAAGCGCCTCGGGCTCATATCCGGGGGCGATGATGCCGTCGGAGACCTCGCGCTTTATCATCTTCGCGGTAGTAACATCGCAGACATCGGAGAGGGCGACCCAGTCGCCGAACGAACACATTCTGTCCGTGCCGCGTGCGCGCGCATAGGCGCAGGCGAGCGGGGAGTCGTCAAGGCCCTCTATGTCGTCAACAAAGCAGGCTTTTTTGAGCTTGTCGGAGAGTGGAATGCCGACCGCCGCCGAGGTGGGGCTGACATGCTTAAAAGAAGTGACCGCTGGGAGACCGAGAGCCTCTTTGAGCTCCTTGACGAGCTGCCAGGAGTTGAAAGCGTCGAGAAAGTTTATGTATCCGGGTCTGCCGCAGAGGATCTCTATGGGCAGCTCACTGCCGTCCGCCATATAGATGCGGGAGGGCTTCTGGTTGGGGTTGCAGCCGTATTTAAGCTCGAATTCTTTCATTTTTATTCTCCTTTTCAAGCGTTCTTGTTTATGAGTCTGCTGTCTTCCGCACCGGTCACGAGATCGGTGTATCTGACATAGAGCGAGATTTTGTTGTCCGCATCGAGAGCGTTCCAAAGTGACTGCGTGAACTCGTCGATATCGTTCGGGATAGCGACTCTCTCCGGCTCGCCCTGAAAAGTTGGAATGGGGTTGCCGTCGCAGACATAGGTGTGGATGAAATGACCGAGACCTGCGAGCGGGGAATAAGAGAATGTGTATCTGTTGCACGCACTGCCCGCGGCGTCCGCGCTCTTGAGAATACTCATCTCATATGTGAAATCTTTGTTTTCGAAGGTCAGCATGCCGCTGATTCTGGGGGTGAAGTTTGGCGCGTCCGGCTCAAACTCGCGGGTCTCAAGCGCACTCTTGAACGAACCGCCTGATTTCAGCGCGTCGTTTATTGTATCCGTCTGATCGCCGTTTGTGACGATTATCTTGTTTTCGTAATTTCTGACTGCGGCGTAAATAATGAGACTCGGATCTTCTACTTTTGAAGCGTCGAACGGCTCGGTATAGAGCACTCCGTCGCGCTCGGTGAATATGCGGTTGCGGCTGTTTGCCGAGCGGCCCATGATGAAATATGCGGTGCACGCCTTTGTGCCGTCGGCGCTCTTGCCGATGACGATGCCTCTTCCGACGTAGGAGTTGCCCTCAATGAGCTTTGCTATGTCGTTGACTGCGTAAATATCCATTATTTTTCCTCCGCTTTTTTACGGACTATTTCGTCCGATATTTTTTCGGCTGCCGCCGGGAGAATCTTCCATTCGGCGAGCCGCATGACTCTTTTCTGGAGCGTTTCGGGCGTGTCGCCGTCCCTGACTTTGACCGCCTTCTGCATGATTATTTCGCCGCCGTCGGGTATCTCGTTGACGAAATGAACCGTTGCGCCTGTCACTTTGACTCCTTTTTTCAGCGCCGCTTCGTGGACTCGCAGCCCGTAGAAGCCCTCGCCGCAGAA
The DNA here is from genome assembly GCA_003514385.1 of Oscillospiraceae bacterium. Classification (GTDB taxonomy): domain Bacteria; phylum Bacillota; class Clostridia; order Oscillospirales; family Acutalibacteraceae; genus CAG-177. The sequence continues at coordinate 50,653 of DOQR01000002.1, forward strand.
CGACGGGATGAGCGACGGGTGGACATTTATTATCCTGCGCTCGTATCTGCGCGTGAAGTCCGCGCTCAGTATGCTCATGTAGCCCGCGAGGACTATCAGGTCTATATTATTTTCTTCGAGTATTTCAATTATTTTTTCTTCAACGGCCGCCTGACTGCCGAATTCTTTCTTGCTGACCGTGACGCCCTTGATTCCCGCTTTCGCCGCGCGTTCGAGCGCGTAGGCGTTCGGGTTGCTCGAAACGACCAGCTTTATCTCGCCGTGCTCGATTATTCCGCTTTTCTGCGCGTCGATAAGAGCCTGGAGATTCGTTCCGCCGCCGGAGACAAAAACGGCGATTTCAGCTTTGCTTGCTTTCATTTTTTCTCCCTCCGATAAGAGTCAGCGCCGGCAGCAGCATTCCGCCGAGCGAGTTGCCGATAACAACAGCGAGCATGAACAGCGCGACACTCAACGAGAAGATGCCCGATGCGCCGAAATAGAACATGTCGGCTATCGAATGTTCAAATCCGCTTAGAATAAACACCGGCACGCAGAAGAGAATACCCAAAACAGTGCTCTTCTCTTTGTATGTGCTCACCGCAAGATACATCAGTATTCCGCAGAAAAATGCGCGGACAAGAGTCTGCCAAAACGCTTGGGTGAGCTTGCCGGAGCAGATTGCAGCCGCCGTCTCGCCGAGCTGCGGCATAGAAACTCGCACGAGCATGCCGAGAAGAAATGTCGTTATAAGATTGCCGATGAGTATAACCGCAAGAGCGGCAAAATCACTCTTCTTGTGGCTCTCGATTATATATCCCACCCTGCCGGTGTAGAGCGCGTAGCCCTTGAGGCAGATGCAGAGCAGAGCCACCGAAAACAGCACCGCGCCGACATATCTGTTCTCACAAGCGAGAAATACACAGCCGCCGATGGAAATCAACACACCTGCGCAGACAGAACTCAGAAAGTTTTTCAGCATATCTCGATTTTCTCCGCAGACGAGACTATTTCGCCTATGATATAGGGCTCTTCGCCCGAGGCTCTGAGAATACCGAGCGCCTCGTCGGCGTCGTCCTTTGAAACGACTATGCTCATGCCCACACCCATGTTGAATGTGTTGAACATATCGCGCTCGCAGATATCTCCCGCCTTTGCGATGAGATCAAATATCGGCAGAACTTTTACCGCCGAGCGGTCTATCTTCGCGCCGAGCGAGTCGGGGATGCTTCTCGGGATGTTTTCATAGAAGCCGCCGCCCGTGATGTGGGATATGCCCTTGATTTTTATCTTTTCGAGCAGGGCGAGAACGGGCTTTACATATATCTTTGTCGGCGTGAGCAGAGTCTCGCCGATGCTCTTGCCGCCGAGCTCGTCAACGGGGAGGGTGAGATTGCGGTTTTCAACATCAAAAACTTTTCTCACGAGCGAGAAGCCGTTTGAATGAACGCCGCTCGAGGGGAGCGCGATTATAACATCGCCGGGGGTCATTGTTTTATTGTCAATAATTCTGTCCTTGTCGACAACGCCCGTGCAGTAGCCCGCGAGGTCGTATTCGTCTATCGGATAAAATCCGGGCATCTCCGCGGTCTCGCCGCCGATGAGCGCCGCGCCCGACTGAACGCAGCCCTCGCAGACGCCGCTGACGATATCGGCTATCCTCTCGGGATAGTTCTTGCCACAGGCTATGTAATCGAGAAAGAACAGGGGCTTTGCGCCGCAGCAGATTATATCGTTGACGCACATAGCCACGCAGTCGATGCCGACGGTGTCGTGCTTGTCCATGAGAAAGGCTATCTTGAGTTTCGTGCCGACTCCGTCGGTGCCGCTGACGAGCACGGGCTTTGAAATCCCTGTCAGGTCGAGCTCGAACAGACCGCCGAAGCCGCCGACATCAGAGCAGACGCCCGAGGTGAGTGTGCGAGCGATGTGCTTTTTCATAAGCTCCACTGCCTTGTATCCCGCGGTTATGTCAACGCCCGCGTCGGCGTATACATCGGACTTTGATATCTCGTTCATGTTTTAAACCTCCGAGTTGAGTTCTGCCGAAACGGCGGCGTCCTTTTCGAGGACTGCTTTGGCGTCGGCGGCGCGTTTTCCTTCAAGCTTCTTTGCAAGCTCCGGCTCGCTCAGCGCGAGTATCTGAGCCGAAAGCAAAGCGGCATTGGCTCCTCCGTTTATCGCAACAGTCGCAACGGGTATGCCGGAGGGCATCTGTACTGTTGAAAGGAGGGCGTCAATGCCGTCGAGAGTATTGGATTTGCAGGGAATGCCGATAACGGGCAGGGTGGTGTTCGCCGCAATGGCTCCGGCGAGATGTGCTGCCATGCCTGCTGCGGCTATAATGACTCCGAAGCCGTTTTCCTTTGCCGAGCGGGCAAAAGCCATAGCCTCGTCGGGCGTTCTGTGTGCCGAATAGACGTGCGCTTCAAACGGGATGCCGAGCGCGCGCAGGGTGTCTGTCGCTTTTCTGATGACGGGCAGGTCGCTGTCGCTGCCCATTACTATACCGACTTTCTTCATTTCATACCTCCTGAAAAAATCAAAAAGGGCACACTCCGAGAATGTATCTCAGGTGTGCCCAGACGGTCGGCTGAAAAAGAGTTTTTCTGTTCCCTTGCAGTGCTCTGCAATAATCCGTCAGTCGCAGAAAACTCATCTGTATTGTACCTAAAGTATACCAAATACAAGACCTTTCAGTCAAGGCGCATCGGAGAACTTTTTTACTTTCGCTCTTTGTCACAATAAATGCATCTGCACGCGCCGCCGTTTGCGTCAAAAGTCTTAAAAATGCTTCTGACATCCGGCTCGCATACGCTGATGCAGGCGGGGTTGTCGCAACGGTATTTGTCGTATATATACTGTGGCTCCTCCGCCTTTTCGGGCTGAACCTCGTTTGGTATAAGCCCGAGCAGCTTCATTATCAGCGCCATGCGCATGAACTTGCCGCACCGCGTCTGCTCAAAATACTTCGCGCGCGGGTCGGAGTCCACCTCGGGCGATATCTCGTTGACTCGCGGCAGTGGGTGCAGCACGCACATGTCGCTCTTTGCAAGGCTCATCTTCTCCTTGTCGAGGACATATATGCCGTTGAGCCGCTGATACTCCGCATCGTCTGTGAAACGCTCGCGCTGGATGCGGGTCATATAGAGTATGTCGAGCTTCGGCATCGCCTCTTCAAGCGAGCGGCACTCCTCGTATCGAAGCCCGCTTCCCTCGAGATAGTCGTCAATAACGAACTGCGGCAGGCGCAGCTCCTCGGGGGAGATGAGCACGAACTTTACATTCTTGTATCTCGTCATCGCGGCTATGAGCGAGTGAACGGTCCTGCCGTATTTCAGGTCGCCGCAGAGTCCTATTGTAAGATTATCAAACGTACCCTTTTCGTGATGAATGGTCAGCAGGTCGGCGAGCGTCTGCGTGGGATGAAAATGCCCGCCGTCGCCCGCGTTTATCAGCGGCACCGCCGTGTGCATGGATGCAACTACCGGCGCGCCCTCTTTCGGGTGGCGCATGGCGATTATATCCGCGTAGCCGTTGACTACCTCTATCGTGTCGGCAATAGTCTCGCCTTTGACGGCGGAGCTTGAGTCCGCGCCGGAGAAGCCTATCACCTGACCTCCAAGCGAGAGCATCGCGCTCTCGAAGCTGAGTCTTGTGCGCGTCGAGGGCTCAAAGAACAGCGTGGCGAGAATTTTGTGACGGCAGACCTCGTTGTATTTTTCTGGCTGCGCCATGATGTCATCGGCGACGGCTATCAGCTGGTCGATCTCCCCGGCGGAGAGGTCGAGGATGTTTATTATGCTCCTCATTTTGCACCACCGATCCAGCTCTCGTCCGAGGGGTTGTTGCGAAACGCTATAAGTCTGTTTACATCCTCGGGCTTTATATATCCCTCCTGAGCCGCGACTTCGGAGAGCACGTCGAGGTTAGTCAGGCTCACATTTTTGACATCCGCCGCGGCGAGTCTCTCAAGACCCTTTTTCATTCCGTAGGTGAAGATGCTGACTATTCCGAGCACCTCCGCACCCGCTTCGCGCAGAGCGTCAACGACTTCGATAACGCTGCCGCCCGTCGAGATAAGATCTTCGACCACGACGACTTTCTGACCCTTTTCGAGCTTGCCCTCGATGCGGTTCTGTCTGCCGTGATCCTTGTTGCCGGAGCGGACATAGCCCATCGGCAGTCCCATCAGATGCGCGGTTATCGCTGCGTGGGCGATGCCGGCGGTCGAAGTGCCCATGAGAACTTCAGCCTCCGGATAGTTTTCTTCGATGAGCTCCTTGAGCCCGGTTTCAACATCCGTGCGAACCTCGGGTGCCGTGAGCGTCAGACGGTTGTCGCAGTAGACGGGGCTCTTTATTCCGCTCGCCCAGGTGAACGGCTTATCGGGGCTCAGAAACACTGCCTGTATTTCAAGAAGATCTTTTGCGATTTTTCTGCTTGTCTCAGTCATTTTCTTTTCTCCTTCAGTCAACAAATTCTTTTATGCATCTCTCGTATGCCGCAACGGGGTCGGGCGCGGCGGTTATCGGTCTGCCGACGACGATGTAGTCGGAGCCGATTTTCTTCGCCTGCTCGGGCGTCATGACTCGCTTTTGGTCGCCTATGTCGCCGTCCGCAAAGCGGACTCCGGGCGTGACGGTCAAAAACTTTTCGCCGCAAACCTCGTGGACTTTCTGCGCCTCGAGCGGGGAGCAGACAACGCCGTCAAGTCCTGCGTTCTTCGCGGTCTCGGCGTAGTGCATGACAACTTTGTCTATAGGCTCTTTTATCAGCAGATCGCGCTCCATCGCCTCCTGATCGGTGGAGGTCAGCTGGGTCACGGCGATCAGCAGGGGGCGCGTGCCGTCCGGGCGGGTCAGCCCCTCGAGAGCCGCCTCCATCATGCGCGAGGTGCCCGCGGCGTGGAGGTTGCACATATCGACGTCGAGCCGCGAGAGTACAGCCATGCTCTTCTTGACCGTGTTCGGGATATCGTGAAGCTTGAGGTCAAGGAATATCTTGTGTCCGCGCGCCTTTATCTCGCGGACTATCTGCGGACCCTCGGCATAGAACAGCTCCATGCCGATCTTGACGAACGGCTTTCTGCCCTCGAATTTGTCGAGAAAGTTCAGCGCGGTTTCCTTGTCTGCAAAGTCGCAGGCGATTATCACATCTTTACCCATTGTGTGCTCCTCCTATGATGTCCTTGAGTTCGTTTATATTATACTTGTCCGCAGCCGCGGGCAGGGTTTCGACTATTTTTTTGCATATGAACGGGTCAACGAGATTTGCGGCGCCTATTTCGACTGCCGTCGCTCCGGCGAGCATCATCTCGATAACATCCTCGGCGGACGATACGCCGCCCATGCCGACTACCGGGATATTGACCGCCGACGAGACCTGATATACCATTCTGAGCGCCACGGGGAATATCGCACTGCCGGAGAAGCCGCCCATTGTGTTCGCTATCACGGGCTTTTTTGTTCTCAGGTCTATTCTCATGCCGAGCAGGGTGTTTATGAGGCTGATTCCATCCGCGCCCGCGTCCTCGCAGGCTTTTGCGATGCTCACGATGTCCGTGACATTGGGCGAGAGCTTTATGATAACCGGCTTTTTCGTGACCGCCTTGACGGCTTTTGTAACCTGCGCCGCCGCCTTCGGGTCTGTGCCGAAGCTCATTCCGCCGCCGTGAACGTTAGGGCAGCTGACATTGACTTCGAGCCAGCCGACCTGCTCCTGACTGTCGAGCCTCTCGCAGGTGTAAGCGTATTCGTCAACGGAAAAGCCGCTGACATTCGCCATCACTTTTTTGCCAAAGCACTTCCTGAGCTTCGGGAGCTCTTCGCTTATAACTTTGTCAACGCCGGGGTTCTGAAGCCCGACGGCGTTTATCATGCCGGCGGTGCACTCCGCTATTCTCGGGGTCGGATTGCCGAAACGCGGCTCTTTCGTCGTGCCCTTGAACGAAAAGGTTCCGAGGCAGTTTATGTCATAGAGCTCAGCAAATTCGTATCCGTAGCCGAATGTGCCGGACGCCGGGATAACGGGATTGTCGAGCTCTTCGCCGCAAAGATTTACGCTCAGTCTGCCCATATTATCTCCTCGCTTTCCATTACGGGACCCTCTTTGCAGATCCTCTTGTTGCCCGTGAGTGTCTTGCACGAGCAGCCCATGCACGCGCCGAATCCGCAGCCCATGCGCTCCTCGAAGCTGTACTGCCCGGGAGTTTTCATGATTTTGTGCATCGCGCGGAACATCGGTTCGGGTCCGCAGGTGTAGAAAAATGTGTATTGCATGTCTTTTATCACATCCGTGACAAATCCCTTTATGCCGTAGGTGCCGTCGGCGGTCGCAATGTGTACATCCGCGCCGAGCGCACGAAATTCATTTTCATAGAACACATCGTCTTTTGAGTTGAAGCCGAGCACGACCGTGACATTTTTGCCCTCTGATATAAGCTTCTTGCAGAGCATATACATCGGCGGAACTCCGACTCCGCCGCCGACGAGCAGGGGACTGCCGCCGCTCTTTTTTGTGTTGTATCCGTTGCCGAGTCCCGTCAGCAGGTCGAGATTTTCGCCCGCTGTCATGCGGCTCATCTGCTCCGTGCCGTGGCCGACTGTTTTATATATCAGCGTCAGATTTTCTCCGACGCAGTCGCAGACCGATATCGGGCGGCGCAGGAAAAATCCGTCAAGCTTTATGTTCACGAACTGTCCCGGCGCGGTTATTGCCGAGGTGTCGCCCGCAAGAGTCATTTTAAATATGTCGCGCGCGATCTTTTTATTTGAAGTTATCCTGAAAATACCCTGCTTCATGCTCTCTCCTCCGCCTTGTAAACTACTTTTTCATTATGCACTGTCAGCAGACATCTGCCGAATACCTCACGCCCCGCGAACGGTGTGGCGCGCCCCATCGAAAGAAAATCTTTTGGGTCTATTTTATACGCTTCGCTTATATCAAACACTGCGAAGTCATTATTTGTGTCTATCCCGAAGCGCTCTTTCGGCTTGAAGCTCATCAGCTCAACGAGCCTGTCGAGCGTTATGATATTTTTTGTCACAAGCTCTGTGTAGAGCACCGGGAACGCCGTTTCGAGCCCGACAATGCCCATGAGACTCTTTTCGAGTCCGCGCCCTTTTTCTTCTGCGCTGTGCGGCGCATGGTCGGTCGCTATCATGTCTATCGTGCCGTCCTTTATGCCCTCTATAAGAGCCTGCTTGTCTTCGAGACTTCTCAGCGGCGGGTTCATCTTGAATCGCCCGTCCTCCTGCATGTCCTCGTCGCAGAGCACGAGATAGTGCGGCGCGGTCTCGCAGGTCACATCGACTCCGCGCGCCTTCGCCTGCCTTATCAGCTCAACGCTCTCCTTTGTCGAGATGTGGCAGACGTGATATGCGCAGCCCGTCTCCTCCGCAAGGCGCAGGTCGCGTTCGATTTGCTTATATTCGCTCGCGCTCGAGATGCCCCTGTGTCCGTGCGCTTTTGCGTATTCGCCGTCGTGGATATATCCGCCGAAGAGCAGGGAGTTGTCCTCGCAGTGGGCAGCGATTATCTTGCCGAGACGCTTGGCGGCGGTCATCGCCTCTCGCATCATTTCGTCATTCTGCACGCCTTTTCCGTCGTCGGAGAACGCGCAGACCTTGTCGGATATAGCTTCCATGTCTGCGAGCCTTTCACCCTTTTCGCCGACGGTTATCGCGCCGTAGGGCAGAACTTTTATTGCCGCGCCGCGCTTTATCGCGTCCAGCTGAACTTGCAGATGCTCCGCGCTGTCCGGCACGGGGTCGAGGTTCGGCATGGTGCAGACCGCCGTGTAGCCTCCGTGCGCCGCGGCAGATGAGCCGGATGCAATGGTTTCTTTATAAGAAAAACCCGGCTCTCTGAAATGCACATGAACATCACAAAGACCGGGGACAATAATATAATTTTCAACAGCGGACGAAAGACCTCCGTCGGCAAGGAACTTTTCCGCAAAGGCTCTTATTTTTTCGTATCTGCAAGCGAAGTCGTGCGTCATTTTTGCGTCTCCTTTAAAAATATAAAAGAAAAAGTCCTGCTGCCGCAAGACTGTGTATGCAAAGAACGCCGGAACATCAACGCCGACTATCCGTATTCATCACCAATCTTGCCGGCATCTCTGTACCGCTTAAAAATTGATTTGTTTTATTATACCAACAGCCGCCCGCTTTGTCAAGATGTCTGTTATAAATGAAGTAATTGTAAATTATTTTCGTTATGACATAAAAGCATTGACTTCGCGCCCATAATACATATATAATGGATAGAAAGCGGCAATCAGACGCTTAAAAAGGGAGGAGAAATTCAAAAATGAAATGGAACATAATCACCGATTCAAGCTGTGATATGTTCGGCTTTGACAAGGAGCATGAGAACATCGTGTTTTCTTCCGTGCCGTTCACTATCAGCGTAGGAGACGAAAATTTTGTTGACGACCGCAACCTCGATGTTGACGGAATGATCGACTCGATGGATGCCTGTGCAGAGGCGAGCCACACGGCATGTCCGTCGCCGCATGCGTGGCAGGAGAAGTTCGAGCAGGAGGGCAATGTCATTGCCATCACTATTTCGAGCAAGCTCTCCGGCAGCTACAACAGCGCATGCGCCGCAAAAGATATGGTGCTCGAAGAGCAGCCCGATAAGAAAATTGCCGTTATCGACTCGCGCTCCGCTGGTTCGGAGCTCGTTCTGCTCGTCAAAAAAATCTGCGAGCTTATCGAGTCCGGCGCGGACTTTGAGACCGTCGTTGAAAAGGCGGAGCTTTATTCCCGCCACACCCATGTCGTCTTCGCTCTCTCGTCGTTCAACAATCTCGTTAAAAACGGCCGCATGAGCAAAATCGTCGGCTTCGTCGCTAATAAGCTCGGCTTCTGGGGCATCGGCATCGGCAGCGAGCAGGGTACGATCGAGATAAAGCAGAAGATACGCGGCAGCAAGAAAGCGCTCGATGCGATAATCGAGGATATGAAAGAGCGCGGCTACAACTGCGGCAAAGTCGTCATCAGCCATTGCCGCAACGCGGAGTTCGCCGAGAGCGTCAAGTCGGCTATCCAGTCCGTCTGGGATAAGGCGGAGGTCAAGATAGTCCACGCGCGCGGACTTTGCAGCTATTACGCCGAAAAAGGCGGATTGATAATCGGTTTCTGACAAAACATAAATAAAAAGGACTGCTCATCCGGGCAGTCCTTTTAGTATGTATTTTATTCCGCGCTTTCCTCTTCGGGCAGGTCGCTCGTGCAGTGCGGGCACTTGACTGCATCGATCGGAATTTCGGTGCAGCAGAACGGACAGACTTTCGTGGTCGCGGGAGCGGGCTCTTCGACTTTTTCGTGGATGAGCTTCGATTTTGCCGTCGCCATGAGCTTTATGACGAGGAAAATTGCGAGCGCAATTATCAGAAAATCGAGAACAGTCTGAATGAAGTTGCCGTAGTTGAGCGTGGCGTATCCTGCCTCTGCCGCGAGTGCGGGGGTCGTGTATTTCGCGGGGTCAAATCCCGTGCGGTCGCCGAGAACGACGAACATATCCTTGAGGCTGCCGCCGCCTGTTATCAGACCGACGAGCGGCATGATGAGGTCGGAGACGAGCGAAGTGACTATCTTGCCGAACGCGCCGCCGACTACAACGCCGACCGCCATGTCAACGACATTTCCCTTTGAGATAAACGCCTTGAATTCTTCAACAAGTTTGATTTTTTTCATCTTTATACACCCCTGTATAATTTATATACCTTTATTATATATACGCCGTTTGCCCGCGGCAAGAGTTTTTTGAAATTTTGGGAGGAGCTATGGCAGAAATATTTTATCATATCTTTGACCCCGTCTACGACAATCATTCGCGCGTGCTGGTACTCGGCTCGTTCCCGTCCGTGAAGTCGCGCGAGCAGGGATTTTATTACGGACACCCGCAGAACCGCTTCTGGAAAGTGCTCTCCGCCGTGTTTTCTTCGCCCGTGCCGCAGAGCATAGACGAGAAGAAAAAACTGCTGCTTGATAACGGCGTCGCGCTCTGGGATGTCGCGCAGAGCTGCGAGATAAACGGTTCGAGCGACAGCAGTATGAAGAACGTCCGCCCGAACGATATATATACATTATTATACACCACCGGCATCGACCGCGTTTTCGCAAACGGCAAGACCGCCGCGCGGCTCTACGAAAGATTCATCATGCCGCAGACAAATATCCCCATAACGGCCCTCCCGTCAACCAGCCCCGCCAATGCCGCATTCAGTCTTGACGATTTGTGCGAGCGGTGGCGCGTGATAGCCGAGCGGTGATTGACGCTGTAGGGGGCTGCAGATGCGTTTTGTAATTTCTTTGTAGGGGTCGGCGACTCGACGACCCGCTGCCGCCGTCGGCGGCACGAAAGATATATGAATTAATAGAAACAGTCATTTTCCCATTTCGCGGGATTTGTTTCGATGTAGTTCCATATCATTTCATAATCGTGCTCGTCGCGGATAACCCTATCAAAATATGTCCGCTGAAAGATATCCCTGCCTATCTCGGCGTTGCAGAATCGCTTGAACGCCGCGACCATGCGCGGGATTTTTTCATTTGCGCGTGTTGAGGAAATATCGGTCTCATCGATGCGGATTATCATATGTATGTGATTCGGCATGATAACGAATTTATCAATGTGCGCACCCTTTACCTTTTCAAACCCGATTATGTATTTCAAAATGATTTGACCCTCGTCGGTCAGGTTTACTTCCGGGGCGTCGAGGTCGCCGCCCCCTACAATGTCACATAAAATTTTTGCTCTTCCGGCTATGCATATGGTTATGAAATATGCGCCGGCACTGCTGTAGCTGAAGTTTTTCAATCTGTTCGGTTTTCTGTCCGGTAACGCCATATTAATCACCCACCAATATATTATCATACAGAGAACAAAAATCAATCGCAATTTTCGTGCTTTCTGCAATCCCTTTGTAGGGTGCGGCGACTCGACGCACCGCTGCCGCCGCCGGCGGCACAGAACGCAGGCCGGAACAAAACGAATTAAGCAGCACAAACGAAACAATAAAATTTTCAGTGACACTTGCGCGTCAAAGGGTCGTCGGGGTCGCGACCCCTACAGGGTAGGCGCGTACAATGCAATCATACCGACAACGCACGGGCACGGCACGAACATTTCTTGCATTTTCTCAAATTCTCCGCAGTCCATTGTAGGGTGCGGCGACTCGACGCACCGCTGCCGCCGCCGGCGGCACAGAACTCAAGCTCCAAACAAAGCGAATTAAACAGCATGAATATAGAAAACGCACACTCTGTCCCCAATTTCGGACTTCAAATCGCCGCCTTATTATATCTATAAAACATTTTTTTGTGCAAACTGCTAAAATGTTATTTAAAAAATAAATCGTTTCTAATCTATATATAAAATTTGAACTTTTCTGTTGACAAACAAAAGAGGCGCGAGTAAAATAAGGTTACAGTGTAATGGTATAGGTATGCGGAGAGGTGGCCTCTTTTCGCAGAAACCGATGCCGTTGCAGTTGCGGCAGCGCCAATGACGCCGCTGCGGAAAAATAAAAAGGGCAAGAAAATGCACCGTACGCCATGCGTACAAGCCCGGTGCAAAAATCAAAAGAAAGGTGATAATTATGAAGACAAAAAAAGTCGGCAAGATAGTGTCGCTGCTCGTCGCCATAGTGCTCGTTGCAACGATCATGATTCCTGCCGCCAGTGTCCTCGCAGATACCGGCAGCAATGCTGTTACCTCCGGGGTTAACTGGGATGGCAAAGGTATTACGGTTATTGATGGTAAAACCGAGACCAAGGATGCCGATGCTGCTTATAAACAGCTTAATGAAGTCCTCCACAATGCCAAGGTCGGAGATACTCTCCATATCCGTTTGGATGTAGATGTAAATCTTCCTGCGTTTGAGTCGTATGACACTAACGGTAACAAGACTTCAGACGGCCCTCGTTATGCTCTTGCTACATATGGTATTTTTAAGGACGCTTATAAGAAGAAAAACGCTGCAAAACCCGGTAAGCAGTCATGGACGGGCACAAAGAATAACGAAGCATGCAAGCCTAACCAATCGGATTTCTTTAAGACGGAGGGTTTCAGCAAACCGTTCTTTGGAGAAACCCCGTCTATGGTTAACAACCCGCTCAAATCTGTGCTTAAATATGCCGCTCGCGGGGATAAAACAAGAGCATTTTTTAATGAAAATGTTTCAGGAGACGAGGCGGCAAAAACAAAATACTTTGACCTGTATGAGGAGCTTGATACTGCTGAGAAGCAGCACCTTGTAGGTCTTGAGAACAAAATTGGTCGTAGTGGCAGTATTGATACTACGAAGCTTCAGGAATACGATGATTCAATCCTTTTGATAAAAAAAGGAGTAACGGTTGTTATTAACCTTAACGGGCATAAGGTTTCCGGAAAAAGAGGCTTTGATTCCGGCAATCCTTTTACCGGAGACCCTTCTTGCCAGTATTCGATTTTTAATGTCAAAGGCAACTTGACTGTCTGCGATGAGAGCAGCAGCACTCATGTAGCGAATGCTGTCGGCATGATAATGGGAGGCTCCGGTTCAATCTATGGCAAAGCACAGCGCAACGGCGGTGAAAACTACGCTACTGTAGACAGTGCCAGTTTCCAGTCCACTGCCTATTTCTATGTTGACAGAGATAATAAATGGACTCCGATTGAAGTCAAGAAAAGTGGCTCTGCCATTGAAGGAAACGAGGAGGCAGGTAAATGGGATACAACTCTTGATGCCAGCTGGGATCACTCTGCCGGTAACTACCGCCTTTATTCGTACTATTATACCAAATATTACACCGGCGTTAAAGAAGCTCACGGCGGCGGAGTATATGTTGATGATAGCGCAACCTTTACCCTTTTAAGCGGCAAGATTTCTGAGAACGGCGCATGGCGCGGAGGAGCAGCCATTTTCGATGCAAGCGCTGCTCCCATCGCTTGCGGCGGCGGCGTATATGTTGCAGAAAATGCGACCTTCAATATGCTCGGCGGCGAGGTTTCTCATAACGCGGTTCGTTCTTATCAGAAGAATGCGAACCTTGAGCCCTATGCAATGGGCGGCGGCGTTTATCTTGCGGCCGGCGCTACGATGAACTTCAAGGGCGGCAAGGTTGCTGATAACGGCACCTATGCCGAGTCCAACAAGGATACGGATCAGACATCGCAGGGCGGCGGTATCTATGTTGCCGGTGGTGCGACCCTTAACATGATGGGTAATCTCAGCCGCGGCCAAGAGAAGGAGAAGATAGAGTCTCGTCTTTCCGGTTTCCCGCAGGTTACCGGTAACGGTGCAGGTGTTTATGTCCGTACCAAGGGTCAGAAAGGCTATGCTGAGGGTGCCGGTGTTTATGTTGCCGCAAACGGAACCTTCAATGTAAAGAACGCGGTTATCTCCGCAAACGATTTCTGCGAGTTCTCAAGATATGCAGATTCGGATAGCGGATTTGATAACACCTCAGTTCCCGCCGGTTGGCTTATAACTTCTGTTGACAGAGATCCTAATACCGGTCTTGCCGTATACGGCACAGGTACAACCGACAAGGGCGAGCTTAAAACCAAGCAGCTTCTCCATGAGACGAGCGGTAAGTTCGGCGTCGGTATGGCTTATACCGGCGGTTCAAAGATCTACACTAATGGCGCGGGCGTTTGCCTTGCGTCTTCGGGCAACTCGGTTGCTCCGGATGGTAAGATAGTTATCGGCTCCCGCACATGGATATACGATAACTGGGATCTTGTTACCGATAACCATAAGGCGTTTGGCAGAACAAGATATAATAAAGGCACTTGGGATGTCGATAAGCAGGCGTATGTATACAGCACCGATAATAAATTTGATAAAAACAAGATGACTAACCGCGAGGCAGACCCCAACGGCAACCATAAGTACAGCGTTGGCGATGGTTATTGCTGGTCCGATACCCGCGATGATATTTATCTTCCGGACGGTGTTACGCTGTCGGTCGGCGAGTCTCTGTTCGAGTGCAAGGTCGGTATCAACTACTATGATATGATTGGTAACGGTGCTGCAAGCAAGAGCGAGAGCGAGCTTGGTAAGGAATCCAACAGAGTCTTTGCCACAAGCTCCGATACTCTTGACTACGATGTTTGGGGCACGACCTCTGCTTCTCCCAGACCGCGCGATATTCAGTATTTCTATCTGAATGATAACAATAAGACCTATGAGTATAATGAGTATGATTGGCTTCCCAACTATAAAAATACGCGAGTAACACGTGAGAGTTATAGTAAACCTTCGGATATAGACGTCTATACTACAGGTGATGATTATAAAGTTTGGGCAAAAAGAGATAGAAATGGTCCACAGGCACCTGTAGTTAAGGAGGGCTCCGGTGATTATATTGTCGGAAAGACTCCTTTCGAGGGTTATGTAAATTACGGAGTCAATAAAGAGCAGGAAATGTATGACGCAGGAACTCCGTATTATACATATAAGGCGGTTAACATTGGTAATAAAGAATACGATTATCAGGAGTATTATGAGGGCGCAAAGATAGATGCTGGTGACGGACGCCCTCGTTATCCGGATTTCAAACATCTTTATGAAGTTGTGAGCACCTCTTATCTGAATCCTGTTTATCCTCAAGTCGCAAAGGAACTGCCCGACGGTACAAACGCGAATATCGGTGAAAATGTTGCAAGATACATGGACTACAAGGTTATCTGGGATAGCGATGCAGAAAACGGTTTTGCAACAACCTCAGAGAAGCCTGTTCTTCGCTTCGGCAAGAATACAGACCGTAAGATGTATGTCACGGTCGACTTCGCTGAGTCGAACAAGTCTTACTTCGGCCTCGGCGGAAGCGGGCTTAACCTCAATGATTCCGCTCTGAAAGCAAATGTTGATTCGTTCAGCAGCGATCGTACGGATTATGCAACTGTTAATCAGATGACCTTTGATACAGTTTCCGGCTTCAAGGCAAAGCTTACGCTTGGTATCCCCGTTCCGGATTACAAACTGTATAAGGCGCAGGATCTTTCCGGCTTCACTCCGAATAAGGCGGATACATTGTCCTTAACCGGCGGAAACGAGGATGAGGATCTCTACTTCAAGAATTGGTCTTTCTATACTTCGTATGGCTACGGTCCTGAGCTTTATGTTCCCACATCCGTAAAGGGCAAGAGCGCAGACGAAGTTTCCAACATGACTGCATATAAGACTGTCAACGGAACTGAGAAGTTCATGAGAACCCGCGGCGTATTTGATATTGACCTTGCAAAGATCAATAACACTAACCTCAACGCGCAGCCCTGCCCGTCGCTGACCGCTATGTGGTACACTAAGGAAGAGCTTGCCGAGGCAAGAAGACGTATCTCCGGCGTTAAGTCGCAGAGAGCGATTCTTGATGACGGTACCGTTGTCCTTCGTGCAATAGCTGTTGTCGGTAAGGAATATGCGGATTATGAACGTGCTGGATTTGTTGTTTCAACAGAGAACCCGACACCTACCGTTGAGGGCAGCTACGATTATTCGATCAAGGGTAAGATATACAAGAGAATTCTTGTTAACAACGAAAAGGGTAAATCTTGGGTATATGCATACAATGTAGCTTCCAGCCTTGGCTTCGAAAACGGTCAGGACGGCAAGTGCGGAATCGTTTACACGAACTTCAAGATCGCCGATTCTGTTAATAATCTTACCCCTGAAGCGAAGAATCAGATTTACTTTGTCACCCCGTATGTGTATGATGAGGATACCAATACTTACTATTACGGTAAGTCGAGAGCAATCTCCTATGCATATCTTGAGCAGATGGATGCTCAAGCGGGCAACTGATTGAAACCAAGCATGAGAGGAGATTTATTATGAAAGCTTTTTATGAAGCACCGAAGGCGGAAGTTATTCTGTTCAACATGGCTTCTGTCAGAATGCTTGAGTTGATCAGTAAAGGTCACGGCCAGGGAGTTGGCGACGGTGACCCGAACGAGACAGGTAAGGCCGCCGAAAAGGATGGTACTCGTTAACTTGTCGGCTTCTGCCCGGCAATGACAAAGAGAGGAGATTTTGCTATGAAAAGAACATTCAAAGCAATTATAGCTATGATTCTTGTTCTTGCGCTCGGCTTTGCTTTCAGCGCAACCGTGTTTGCGGCTTCGGCACATGCTGTTGACCCGCAGCCGGCAGGCATCAAGAATTTCTTCAGTTCTCTTATAAAGAAGATTTCTGATGCAATCAAGAATATTATTGATCGTTTCAAGGGAGATAAGCCCAAGCCCGAGCCTGATACTACAGAACCTGCTCCTGCCCCCGAAGTAACCGATGCACCTATTTCTATTGATGAAAAAGAGTACAACGGTCAGAATGTCGGCGGTGACGATCAGTACGCCGGTGGTATTTGGTAAAGAAGTGGCTGCATTCACTATAAAAATTGCAGATATGAATATAGGTGTTTCTTGCGCATATGCACTCACTGAGGGTATATGCCAAGAATACCTTTCAAGTGGTGATCCGTTGTTTCGTGTTCAGGCAGAAGTGACGGATAAGGAGAAGCTCAAAAAGTTCTTTTTGGGCTTCTCTGAAGCTTTTTCTGAGGCATATATTGAGAGCATGGCGATTTATGAAAAAATCTGTGCCGCCGTGCTTGATTATGACGCCGCAGTATTTCATGCCGCCCTCATTTCTTTTGACGGGCAGGGCATAGCTTTTGCCGCGCCGAGCGGTACCGGCAAGACGACGCATATAAAACTCTGGCAGAGACTCTACGGCGACCGCGTTGAAATAATCAACGGCGACAAGCCGCTTTTCACTCTGCGCTCCGGTCGCTTCTTCGCGTCCGGTATGCCTTGGTGCGGAAAAGAAAACTGGGGCTGCAACAAAACCGTTCCGCTCAAGGCGATCTGCTTTATCGACCGTGCGGAACAAAATTCGATTTCACGGCTTGATGATAATCGGGAGATAATGAGCCGCCTGTTCCTGCAGCTTGTTATGCCCGAGGAACATCGCCTTATGGTGAAATATCTTGATTTTGCAAATAAGCTGATAAATACCGTTCCGTTCTATCTTTTGCGCTGCAACATGGATTTAAGCGCCGCGCAGACAGCGCACGACGGCATTTTCGGCATAGAATAAAGAGGTTGTTATGAAAGTTAAAGACGGTTTCTATCTGACCGCTATCGGCACTGATTTTGTGATAATCGCCAGTACACCGGAAGCTAAGAAGGTGTTCGACGGTATGCTTCGACTGAATGAAACGGGTGCTTTCCTCTGGAAAAAGCTTATTGACGGAGCGACCGAAGGCGAGCTTGCCGATGCGCTTGCGGCTGAATATGGTGTTTCCGGTGAGGTTTCTGCAAAAGATACGGCTGATTTTCTCGGTACTATCCGTTCCGCCGGTTTTGTTGAGGAATAATATGGACGAGAATGGTCTGACGCCATATGAAGTGCTCTTTACTGTTGTGGATAGTGTAGTTATCGAACCGCACGGTACCAGTATGCTCCCTTTTCTCAAGGAGGGCAGGGACTCTGTGCGCCTTGTAAGCCCGGCTGCCGCGCCGCAAAAATATGATATTGTGCTCTATCGCGTGGGCAGTGAATATGTGCTCCATCGAATTATCGGTTTTGACGGCGATAATTATATAATCTGCGGCGACAATTGCCGAGGTTGGGAGCGCGGACACGGGCGAGGGGATATAATAGCCGTTGTCGATGAGATATACAGAAACGGCAAGCCCGAAAAACCGCACTGTCTCAAAAATCGAATTTATGAGCGTCTTTGGTGCTCTTCGATGCTAAAAAGAATAGTTATGAGGCTGAAAGCTTATATATAAAATGCTGAAATTGTAAATTTCAGCATTTTTTATTTATAATTCTACTAAAAAGTGATTTTTTTGTACACTTCCTATATAATATGACATGCATTGTATTTCATATGCAAAATATAGGAGGTAAAAAATGAAAAAGGTATTGAAATCAGTAACCGCAATTCTGCTGGTTCTGTCCCTTGCTTTTTCGGTGTTCGCCGTTAGCGGCGTTCTTGCTGAGGAGGCTGAGCCGCTGAGCAGCTTTGCTGTTTCGGCAAAGGGAAGCGGAGAAAATTCATCCGCACTTGGCACCGTCTCGTGGTGGAAGAGCGATGTCGATGGCAAGTATTATATGTTTATGCCCTCAAAATCGGATCTGTCCTCGATAACGGTCTGGTTTACTGCATCTGATGATGTGATGTGCGGCGATGTCAAGCTTGAAAACGGTGTTGCAACAACCGTTTTTGCCAATGGCGGCGAGTTCGTTCTCTCTGTCGGCGATAAGGATTATACCGTAGTATTCCTTAACTCGAGCAATCTCCCGACAATGTTTATAAACACTCCTGAAGGTGGTCTTGACAGAATTCACGCCGACAAGGAGCACAAAGAAAAGGGATGCACCATGCTCGCCATTAACTCAAATGGCAAGGTAGACTATGATGCAGAGCTCGCTTCAATGAAGGGCAGAGGCAACTCAACCTGGGGCTATCCGAAAAAGCCCTACAACATCAAGCTCGGCTCCAAAGCAAAGCTTTTCGGCATGGAAAAAGCGAAAAGCTGGTGCCTCATAGCAAACTATGAAGATCTCAGCCTTCTGCGGGATCAGATAGTTTATAATCTTGGCGCAGATATCGGTATGCCTGAGTCGCCGGACTGTAGAAGTATTGACCTTTATATTAATGGAGAATATAAGGGCGTCTATCTTGTTACAGAGAAAGTTGAGATAAATAAGAACCGAGTCAATATAACCGACCTCGAGGGTGATACCGAGGATATGAATCCGGATCTCGATTTTTCAACCCTTGCGCCCCAAGGATTTGATGGCAAATATAGCGGCTATATTGAAAACAGCCAGCGTTGGTATGATATTCCCAACGAGCCCGAGAACATAACCGGCGGGTACCTGCTTGAACTTGAACTTACAAGTCGTTATGCTAAAGAAGCGAGCGGATTTGTTACCAAAAACACGCAACCCATTGTTGTGAAGTCTCCCGAATATGCCTCAGAGGCGCAGGTAAAATATATCAGCGGCTACTGGCAGGAGATGGAGGATGCGCTCTACAGCGAGACCGGCTATAATGATCTCGATAAACACTACACCGAGTATATTGATATAGTCTCATGGGCGAAACAGTATCTTATTCATGAGTGGACAAGCAACTGGGATGCGGGTCTTACCAGCAACTACTTCTACAAGGATGTTGACGGCAAGCTCTTCGCAGGTCCTGTCTGGGATTTCGATACCGCACTCGGCAACTATGAGGGCAGGGACGGCACAAATCTGAAAGATCCGACCAATCTTCATGCCAAGAGCAGAAATCTCAGATATAATTCACTCATGGGTAGTGACAATGTAAAAGCAACCCCCAACATCTATGCACTTTGCTACAGGCACGCCGATTTTGCACAGACTGTTGAGGAGCAGATGAAGAACATTTTTGTGCCTGCTGCGAAGAAAATGGCTGAAAAGAAATACCAGACCTACATTGACGAAGTCAAGGATGCGGCAGTCATGAATGCTATCAGATGGGATTATTACGACACCACCGATGCAGCTATCATTGCCCAGAATTATAATGCCGAAGTCAACTATATCTATGACTTCATGAAGGTGCGCACCGAGTTCCTTTCCGGCGCACTTACTCTCAAAAATGAGGGCTTCACAATTGCCCATATTCCGTCTCAAAAGCGTACCGGTTCTGAGATCACTCCCGAAGTCACCGTCAAGTGCCTTGACAGAGTCCTGACCGAGGGCGTTGATTACACAGTTGCCTATTCTGACAATGTCAAGAAGGGCACGGCGACTGTTACCGTCACCGGCATCGGCGACTATGAGGGTGTGACTGCGACTACGACCTTCAAGATAATCAACATCTCCGATCCGCTCGACTGGACAGGCGGCTCGGGAGAAAAAAGAGCAAAAGAAAATCTCAACAAGATGGGGGCAGACTTTGTTGACGGTGTTGAGCTGATACTTTACTATATCGTCAAGCCCTTCCAGAAATAACAAAAAAATGATCCGCTGTGATTTCTCACAGCGGATCTTCCTTTATAAGAACAGTGTGCAGCCAGATTGGCGGAAGTGCTCTATCATCTCGTGCGCTCTTTCAACACTTATACCGAAATAATCGCACAGGCACTCGATGCACATACATTCCTTTGCGCCGCGGTTGACCATCTTGCGGTGGAAACCAATGTCGTCATTGGTCAGCAGCTTTGAACATTTGATGCAGTATGTCATTTCTTCAGCTTGCAGATGAAGCAGGCGCAGTCATGAGCCTCAAGATGCATCTGCATGAACTCCTTCTTGACTCCGATGCACTCGCCCGTGAACGCGTCGGTCATTTCAAGTCCGTAGCCGGAGGCGGCAGATATGCCTATGTTCTCAAAATAGAACGGAACGCCGCACTTGCTCTCGCTGAAGTTGACGAAAAGAAGGGCGATTTCGTCATTTGAAAGGAGTTTTGCAAAGACTATCTTGTCGTTCCAGCTCTTTGTTGCGACAAATGCCGGGCGGGATTCCTCATCCTGGTTTATTCTGATGAGCCTCTCGTTCTTGACGAGATCAAGGCAGAAGTCGTTCATGCATCTCAGGTCGCCGCCGAGCATCAGCGGGGACGAGAACATGCACCAGAGCGCGAACTGTGTCTTGTAGTCAACGTCAGAGCAGCCGACCGAGCCGACATTTCCTCTGCCGTACATACCGACAGTGAGCATATCGATGTCGTTGAAACAGCCGGGTGCGGAATAGGCGAGGTTGTCGATCTGGCTGAGCGCGATATCGGCAAACGAACGGAAGCTGTCGTTTATGTCGCCGGTAGAGCGATACATGTGCGCGCCCGCCGAGCGAATCCAGCGGCTGACTTCGTCGTTGCCCCAGTTGCAGGCGGAGAAGAGAATCTCGCGTCCGCAGGCTCTGAGAGCCATGCCCATTTTTCTGTAGAGCAGGGGACCGTTTGCACTGTCCGGCTTGTAGCAGAAGTCATATTTCAGGAAGTCTACGCCGTATTCGGCAAAGGTCTCGGCGTCGAGATATTCATGGTCAAAGCTGCCCGGATAGTCGGCGCAGGTGCGTGTTCCGGCGCAGGAATACATGCCGAACTTGAGCCCCTTGCTGTGGACATAGTCGCTGACTGCTTTCATTCCGTTGGGGAACTTCTCCTCGTCGGGGACTATCTTTCCCGTCTGCGGGTCGCGCTCTCGCTTGCTCCAGCAGTCGTCGATGACAAGATACTCATATCCGCAGTCACGCAGACCGAGCTCGACCATCTTGTCGGCGGTTTCTTTGATAAGCTGTTCGTTGATGTTTTCGCCGAATGTGTTCCAGGTGTTGAAACCCATAGGCGGAGTTTTTGAAAGCATTCGATCACTCCTAAATAGATTTTTTGTTCAACCTATATTAACATATATGGGTATCAAAGGCAAGAAAAAAACTGCCGCACCCGCAAAAGGTACGGCAGCTTTTTGTCGGTACATTAAGCAGCGCCGAAAATCTTGAGAATCAGCTGGAAGATAGCGTCAACTATCTGCTTGCTCAGTCCGTGTTCCTCAAGGAATCTGAGAATGTCACCGACGAATTTCAGAAAAGCCTGGAAGAACTCCATAAAAGCCTGTCCGCCCTCCTGAAGCTTCGAGAAAATCTCGACGATCTGATGAATGAGCGTGGTGATGAATTCCATGATCTTTTGCCTCCTTTTTATATTTACGGGAATTAACAAAATATTAACATATTTTATCTGCAAAAGCAATAGCCAAATCGGAAAAAGCACCGCTGTTCAAGCTCAATTTTTCGTTACTTTGCTCATGTATAAAAATATTTATATCGAAAAATATCAAAGCTTGTCAGCACAAAAAGCAAAACAGACAGCGGTGAAGCTGCCCGTTTTGCCAAAAAGGAGTCAATTTTCAAAAAAGAAGTCAATCTTTGATAATTGTATTTGCGTGTCTTATTTAATAAGACCAAGGATAGCATCAAAGATAGCCTTGACGATAGCCTGTGCGTCGAAAGAAGCGCCGGCAAAACCAAGAATCTTTTCGATCATCTCAAAGATAGTTGCTAACATGTGCGATGTCCTCCCTTCTCCCTTGATAAGGCAACTGTTTGTCCCTTACAATTAGATTATAACAGTATATAAATTCAGTTGTCAAAATGAAGAAGGGCATTTTCGAATGTTCTTTGATGCTTTTTGACTATGATATAAACAATCTGTAAATAAAATTTATGAAAATAATACAAGTTTGTTCTCGATGTGTATATTTGCGGCGCGCGGAGAGCAAAAATATCAGGGGTGATATCCATGATATTTTTTTACTATTTACTTTATATATTGGTCTGGCCGCTGTTCGAGCTGCTGTATCATCCGCGCGTGCTGGGTCGGGAAAATATTCCCAAAAGCGGCGCGGTTATTATTGCCGGCAACCACAAAAGTAATCTCGACTGCATTCTGATAGCGTCATGCCTGTGGCGGCAGGTGCATTTTATGGCGAAGGACGAGCTATTCCGCGGCGGGTTTAGATATTTCTTCCGCGCTCTCGGAACTATCCCCGTCAACAGGCGGATTCGCGATGCCTCCGCGCTCAGCGAAGCTCGTACTATACTCGATAAGGGCGGCGTCATCGGTATTTTTCCCGAGGGCAGCTTCAACCGGACGAAGGAAACTGTCATGCCGTTTAAGCCCGGCGCCGCGAGAATGGCGGCAAGAAGCCGGGCTATGATTGTCCCATTTGCGATAAAGGGCGATTACAATATAATCGGCAGACGCGTGGAGATTGAGTTCTATCCCGCTATAAATGCGGCGGGCAGGGATGCTGTGTCGATAGGCAAAGAGCTCGAAAATGCAGTCAGAGAGGGGCTTGAGCGTGGCAGAAAATAAAGATACTGGATTCAGAGTGATAACATCTGTCATCAAGCCGGCGTTTAAAATGCATTTCTCGCCGACCATTATTGGGAGTGAAAATATTCCGAAAGACGGCGCGGTGGTTATCGCCGGAAACCATAAAAATATCCGCGATCAGTTCCTCGTGTTTCTTGCAACTGACCGTGTGATTAATTATATGGCGAAGCGCGAATACTTCGACGGTGCGCTCGCTCCGCTTTTTAAATGGGCGGGGTGCATCCCCGTCAACCGCGACGGCTTCGACGCTGCGGCGGTCAGAAGCGCGATAAAAATCCTGAAAAGGGGCGGTGCAGTCGGAATATTCCCTGAGGGCACGCGCAACAGGACGGATAAATCGCTGCTCGCGTTCAAACCCGGAGCTGCGGCGATAGCCAAAAGGGGAAACGCGCTGATAGTGCCGTTCGCGATAAGCGGGGAGTACAGAAAAAACGGAAATTTAAAAATTTTGTTCGGTGAACCTTTTTCGCCCAAATCGATGAGTGTAGAAGAAGCGACCGATAAATTGTTCAATGCTGTAAGTGATTTGCTCAATAGTCAATAAAGCGCCCCAATCGAACAAAAAACAACCGATTTTAAAAATTTTTTGGCGTTTTGCGTTAAATTTTTATTGCCTTAGTTTTCCAATTTGTTGTGGTTTTTCCGTTGACTTTTGGCATATATTGTGATACAATCCAATCGTAGGAGATTATACCCTGCGCGAATCGGCGCAGATCTTCAAAAAAATCGAACATTTGTGTTGACAAACCGAATATTTGTGCTATAATTAGAGACAGAAAGAACAAATGTTCCGATTTTTTCCGTAAGGAGGAAGCAAAAATGACAAGTACATTCATAATTGTTTCGATTCTCGAAGTTGCCGCTGTGGCTCTTATAATAACAGGCTTTGTGTTTGAGAAGAAGCTGATCAATTTTGAGGAGAAGTTTGAGACTGCTCTTGCCAAGAAGATCGCTCACTTCCTCTGCACCAACAAGTATACGAAGACTCATTTTGTCAAAGAGAAGAAGACCGCTCAGCGCCGCAGTGCAGCCAAGACTGCGTTCGAGCCCGAGACCGTCTCTCCGACTCCCGGCAGAAAGGGCAACAGAGTTGCCTGATCTTTTTCGAAAATCGTATAAGTTTGACCGCCCTGCCATTTCGGCAAGGCGGTCGTTTTCACTTTAGCGGTCTTATGGAATGTCAGCAGCCACAGCCGTTGTTGCAGCCACATCCGCAGTCCGAAGCTCTGGAGACGCCATTATTGCAGCCGCAGCCCGTGTCACAGAGCAGAAGGATGATGATAAGGAAAATGCACCAGTTGTTTGAGCAACCCATCGTTTTGCCTCCTCTTCAGTTACTAAGAAAGAGTGCCGCGGTTTTGACTCGAGCACCGCTTTCATCAACATATTATGAAGCACCGCTTTTTGCGGTTACACTTTCTGAACCCAAACATAATTTTCTTTTCTCCGGCGTAAACTAATAAGAAACCGGAGGTGTTTTATATGCTGTTTGACAAGAACGGAGAAGTGGTGAGCTACGACGAGTCGGATATCTTCTGCGACGATCTTATGCGTGCAGATGAGCATATCTACCCATCTTATTATATAAATTATGTCGGAATACAGAGAGAAAAATCAAAGAAAACACGAGATAGACTCAGTAAATCAAAGCATGGGCGAGATAATTCAAAATAGTTTGCCAGACGGGTGATTTTTTGACCTTTTCTGACTTTTGACCGGAGTTTGTATCAGGGTTATAATAAAGTCAAAGGTCAAAGAAAGTCAAAGACAGAAAAGAGGTGTCGGCAATGAGCCTTAGCAGTCAGATAACGGGTATGATACTCGAAATGCTCGGCAGCAGCGGAAGTATCGAGATACAGCGCAACGAGCTTGCGCAGACGATAGGCTGCGTCCCGAGCCAGATAAATTATGTTATCGCGTCGCGTTTCACGCCGGAACAGGGCTATATTGTCGAGAGCCGCAGAGGCGGCGGAGGATATATCAGGATAAGGCGTGCGGCGATGGAGCCGAATCAGAAGGTCATGCACGCGGTCAACGCTGTGGGCGATAAGCTCGACGAGCGCACTGCCCGCGCACATCTCGCGGAGCTTGTCAGCACGGGTGTTATAGATAAACACGCCGCCATGCTGATGCTCAGCGCCGTGTCAGACAATGCTCTGCGACCTGCCGCCGTCGGGGACAGGGACGCCGTCAGAGCGTCGGTATTCAAACAACTGCTGCTCGTTGAAATGGGCAGAAACGGATAAAGGAGGAACACATATGCTTTGTCAGAACTGTGGAAAAAATGAAGCGACAACTCACATAAAGCAGGTCATAAACGGAGACACGGCCGAGCGCCATCTCTGCTCCGAATGTGCCGAGCATCTCGGCTACGGCGACGCATTTTCGGGCTTCGGCTTCGATGTTGCCGGACTTTTCGGGAATTTCTTCGGCGATGCCGTCCATTCGCTCGGCGCGCCGAGAAAAGTGGTTCGCTGCCCGAAATGCGGCTCTTCGTTCAATGATATCGTCCGAGAGGGCAGAGTCGGCTGCGCGGAGTGCTACAAAGTTTTTTATAACGAGCTCAAGCCCTCACTCCAGCGTATACACGGCCAGATTCGCCACAGCGGCAAGATAGCTTCGACCGCCGAGCCTGTCAGCGAGGAAGAGGCAAAAATCGACGAAAAAGAGGAGCTCAAAAAGCAGATGGACGAGGCGGTCGCCGCGCAGAACTTCGAGCTTGCGGCGCAGCTTCGCGACAGGATAAAAGAGCTTGAGGGAGGGAACGAAAATGAGTAAATGGTATGTCGAAAAGGGCGAACAGGGCGATATAGTCCTGAGCACCCGCGTGCGTCTTGCGCGCAACCTCGAAGAGTTCCCGTTCCCGTGCCGCCTCGACACGGCGAGCAAAATAAAGGTCAACGAAAAAGTTCGTGACACCCTGCTCTCATGCGTGCCCGAGCTGGGACTCCACTATGTCACAATGGATTCGCTCAGCCGCGAGCAGGCAATATCTCTTGCCGAGCGCCATCTGATAAGCCCCGAGTTTGCCTCCGTCCGCGAGGGCAGAGCGCTCATGCTCACTGAAGATGAGACAGTCGGCATCATGCTCTGCGAGGAGGATCATATCCGCGTCCAGGTCATGAAAGCGGGTCTTGCGCTCATGGATTGCTATGTCCTCGCCGATAAAATTGATTCCGCGCTCGATAAGAAGCTGAATTTTGCGTTTGACGAGAGACTCGGCTATCTGACTCAGTGCCCGACGAATCTCGGCACAGCCATGCGCGCGTCAGTCATGCTGCATCTGCCCGCGCTCAGAAGAAGCGGCCAGCTCGCAGTCCTCAGCTCTACTATATCCAAGCTCGGCCTGACCCTGCGCGGCGCATACGGCGAGGGCAGGGAGTCGCGCGGCGATATCTATCAGCTGAGCAATCAGATAACCCTCGGCATAACCGAGCAGGCGGCGATAGAGAATCTCCAGTCGATAACCCGCCAGCTCGTCACCCAGGAGCGCGCGGCGGCGGAGCGTATGTGCGCCGATGTCGCGATGCAGGACAAAATATACAGAGCTCTCGGAATTTTGAAGAGCGCGCGTGTGCTGTCCTGCGACGAGATGATGGATCTTATATCCATCGTGCGCCTCGGCTCGGCAAGGGGAATACTTGATATACCGATAGAAAAACTTAACGAACTGCTCGTCAATATGCAGCCCGCCACCATAAGCGCTGCGAACGGCAAGCATATCGACGCGCGGCAGAGGGACTGCCTCAGAGCGGACGCGGTGCGCGAGGCATTGTCCTAAAATACCGCCGATAAACATATATAAAAACATATATCTTTCGATTCGGCGGCAATTTTCCGGCAATAATCTCTATTGTACGGTTCACCGCGGAAAGGAATGATGATATGTATAAGTTTACCGGCTTCACCCAGAAAGCCAACGACGTGCTCAACGCCGCCATTGAATACGCGGAGAATATGGGGCACACCTATATCGGCAGCGAGCATCTTCTGCTCGGCCTGCTGACCCAGAACGGCGGGATAGCCTATACCGTTCTGATAAACAAAAAGCTTACCGCCGGCAAGGTCGAGGATGCCATCAGAAACAGCATCGGATTCGGCGTGCCGACGGTGCTGACTCCGGGCGATTTTACGCCCAGATGCAAAAATATTATTGAGAGCGCGATGATTCAGGCGCGGGATATGGGTCACAACTATGTCGGCACGGAGCATCTGCTTATCGCCATGATAAAAGAGGGCTCGAGCGCGGCAACCGCCGTTATGACCCGCCTCGGCGTGTCGCCGCAGGAAATTTTGCAGGAGCTTTTGAAAGCATTCGGCTCGGCGTCGGGTAAAGATGCCGGAAAGCCGGAGACGGTCAAAAAGCCCGGCGGCAGAACGGATACCCCGACCCTCAATCAATATGGGCGCGACCTGACTTCATTTGCCGCGGCGGGCAGAATTGACCCAGTTATCGGCAGGCAGAAGGAAATAGAGCGCGTCATTCAGATTCTCTCGCGCAGAACGAAGAACAACCCCTGCCTGATAGGCGAGCCGGGAGTCGGCAAGACGGCGATCGCCGAGGGGCTCGCGCTGAAAATTGCCACGGGCGAAGTACCCGAACTGCTCAAAGGCAAGCGCATAGTTTCGCTCGACCTCACGGGCATGGTCGCCGGAACAAAGTACAGGGGCGATTTCGAAGAGCGCGTTAAGTCCGCCATTGAAGAAGTTTCAAAGGCGGGGAATGTCATTCTTTTTATAGACGAATTGCATACGCTCATCGGTGCAGGCTCGGCGGAGGGTGCGGTCGACGCCGCGAATATTTTGAAACCCGCGCTTGCCCGCGGCGAGATGCAGGTCATCGGTGCAACCACGCTCGAAGAATACCGCAAGCATATCGAAAAGGACGCCGCGCTCGAGCGCCGCTTCCAGCCCGTCACGGTCGGCGAGCCGAGCGAGGACGAGGCGGTCGCGATACTCATGGGCATCCGCGACAAATACGAGGCGCACCACAAAGTCAGAATAACCGACGACGCGATAAAGGCGGCGGTGAAAATGTCGGTGCGCTATATCGGCGACAGATATCTGCCCGATAAGGCGATAGATTTAATAGACGAGGCGGCGTCGCGCGTCAGACTCAGCGCATTTACAGCGCCGCCCGATCTCAAGGATATGGAGAACAGACTCCGCGCCCTCGCCGAGGAAAAGGACTCGGCAGTGAATTCTCAGGAATTCGAGCACGCCGCGCAGATACGCGACGAGCAGAAGAAGCTGAGCGACGAACTCGAGCGCGCAAAGCACAGCTGGCGCGAGGAATCGAGCAAGAAAATAGGTGAGGTCACGGCTGATAATATAGCCGAAATAGTCTGCGCGTGGACTGGGATACCCGTCTCGCAGCTGACTCAGGCGGAGAGCGAATGCCTGCTTCATCTTGAAGATGAGCTGCACCGCAGAATAGTCGGCCAGGATGAGGCGGTCAGCGCGGTCGCGCGGGCAATAAGGCGCGGCAGAGTCGGGCTCAAAGACCCCAAACGCCCGACCGGTTCGTTTATTTTCCTCGGTCCTACGGGTGTCGGCAAAACGGAGCTCTGCAAAGCGCTTGCCGACTCGCTCTTCGGCGACGAGAACGCGATGATAAGGCTCGATATGTCCGAATATATGGAGAAGCACACGGTTTCAAGGCTCGTCGGTTCGCCGCCCGGATATATCGGCTATGATGAGGGCGGTCAGCTGACCGAAAAAGTCCGCCGCAGACCGTACAGCGTCATTCTCTTTGATGAAATAGAAAAAGCGCATCCCGATGTCTTCAATATGCTGCTCCAGATACTTGATGACGGCATCTTGACCGACTCGCAGGGACGCAGGGTCGATTTCAAGAACTGCATTATTATAATGACCTCGAATGTCGGCGCGAAGCTGATTTCGGGCAGCGGAAAGGCACTTGGCTTCTCTTTGGAGCGCGGCAATGTCCCGAGCTATGACCGCGTGCGCGAGCTTGTGATGAAAGAGCTCAAGAACACATTCAGACCGGAATTTTTGAACCGCGTTGACGATATAATCGTCTTCCACTCGCTCGAAAAACAGGATATATCCGAGATCGCGCGCAGAATGCTCGAAACGCTCTCAAAGCGCGTGGCGCAGCTGGATATAACTTTAATTTTTGACGAATCGGCTGTTCAAAAGACGGCGGATGCGGGCTTTGACCCGGTCTACGGAGCGAGACCGCTCAAGCGTGTTATCCAGCAGCAGATCGAGGATAAGCTCTCAGAGCAGATGCTCGAGGGAAAAGTAACAACCGGCAAAAAGTATATCTGCAAAGCTGAAAACGGCGAATTTATTTTTGTGGAGCAGACTGAGCCCGAATCGGCTGAAAATGAATAAAAGTGCACCCGAAGGCGTCTTGCTTTCGGGTGCGTTTTCTGGACTCTTTTAACTTTTTACTCAGCCTCGGCTA
The DNA here is from genome assembly GCA_003514385.1 of Oscillospiraceae bacterium. Classification (GTDB taxonomy): domain Bacteria; phylum Bacillota; class Clostridia; order Oscillospirales; family Acutalibacteraceae; genus CAG-177. The sequence goes on from DOQR01000002.1 coordinate 79,945, forward strand.
TGAATCTCTTGAGATTCTCAAGCCCGATTTCGATGCCCGTGAGCGTCTGCTCGATGCCCTCGAACTCGATGCTGACATATTTGTCGTAGCCCGCGCGCTTGAGTATGCCTATGCACTGCGCCACGGGGATGTTGCCGTGACCAATCACCGCGCCGCGCAGATAATTTCCGGCTCTGCTGCGGAAGAATCCGCGCCCGGGGTCGGGCTCCGAGCCGCTCTTGATGTGAAAGTCCTTGGCGTGAACGTGCTTTGCGTATTTTGCGACTCTGCCGACCGCCTTGTCCGAAGGGTCATCGGCGCAGGCGAAGTTGCCCATGTCAACTAGCAGACCGAAGTTCGGGTTTGCAACTCCCGTGACGAGCTTTTCGACCCGGTCACTGTCCTGCGCAAAATAGCCGTGGTTCTCGACCATTGTAGATATGCCTTTCTCTGCGGCGTATTCGGTCACTCTGCGGCAGCCATCGATGAGGGTGGGCAGAGCCTGCTCAAACCCGCAGTAAGCGCTAAGGGGTGCATTATAGCCGCCTGTTGCATCGTGGCGCATTCCGGAAGCGCCGAGTATCTCCGCGATATCGACCTGCCTGAACAGGCGCTCGCACTCCTCGTCGAGCGGGCGGTTGAGAAGCTCCGCGCCGATGGTGTAGTTGACTATCGGCAGATTTTTCTTTTCGCTCTCGTCGCGCAGACGCTTGGCGTATTCCTCGGTAGTCATTCCGTCTTCGGGCATGAGGTCGATAAATTCAATTCCGTCGAAGCCCATCTCTTTGACTTTGCCTATGAGCTGAAGCTGAGTCAGCTCTCCGCTCGAAAGCATCGGCTGAAAGCTGTAGCTGCTGACGCAGGTTTTCATTTTATCACCTCAGTCCATGTATCCTTTGAGGAAGTTTACGGCGTTGCCGATATCCTTTTCGGGGTCGTCGCCGACTTCGCGCTCTATCGTCAGGAAGCCCTTGTAGCCGATATCGTCGAGCGCGGCGAGATATTCGTCCCACTTGACGCTGCCCTCGCCGAGCGGCACTTCTTCAAACGAGCTGCCTGTGACGAGCGGGTCTTTTTTTATGCCGTAAACTATCTCGGGATCCCTGTAGAATATCTGAACGCCGTCTTTGGCGTGGGTGTGAACTATGTAGTCGCGCAGGTTGTAGACCGCCTTTGCGGGGTCGTCGCCCGTGACCATAACAAGGTTTGCAGGGTCGAGGTTGACTGCGACGCCGGTCGAGCCGAGCGAGTCGAGGAACTTCTTGAGCGTTGCCGAGGTCTCGGGACCCGTCTCGATCGCAAAGTGCGCGTCGAGGCTGTCCGCGAAGCGGGAGAGCTCAAAGCACGCATCCTGCATTATCTTGTATCGCTCGTGTCCGCTGTCCTCGGGAACAACGCCGATGTGTGTCGTGACAATATCCGTGCCGAGCTCCTTTGCAAGTTCGATTATTCTCTTTGACTTCTCGACTCTCCAGGGGTTCTCCTCTTTGTTGCCGAAGCCGCCGCCGAGATCGCCGCAGAGAGCGGAGATAACGAGTCCGTTGTCCTCAACGAGTTTGCGGAAATCCGCGCGCTTGGAGCCGATAAGCTCCTCGGGCGACATTTCGCCGCTGGTGGCATAGACCTGAATGCCCTGTGCCCCGACCTTGGCGGCCTTTTTGACCGCCGTCGGGATATCCGTGCGGAAGCTGTTGATAATAACGCCTATTGGAAATTTCATGTTAGCACCGTCCTTAAAACGTATTTTTTACAAGGCAATGATAACAAATAAACGGGGGATATTCAAGAGAAAGAAGCCTTTTCTCCGAATAAAATAAAAAACGGCTCGGCACGGGGAAATTCCCGAACCGAGCCATGATTTTTTATCAGCCGACGACTGACATAATAAAGACGATTATAACGATTATCGGCAGAACATATGTGAAATAAGGTCTTATCCAGCCGGGCATTTTTGCGCCCTTTTCGCCGCAGTTGACTTCGCCGATGTAGTTCTTCCAGCCCCAGCCGTATTTCCTGCTGCAGAAGAGAACATAGACGAGACTGCCGAGCGGGAGCAGAACATTTGAAACGAGGAAATCCTCGATATCCATGATGCCCTTGCCGGCTATCTGTATTTTTTCGAGCACATTGAAGCCGAGCACGCAGGGGAGGGAGAGCACGAGCATGAGCGCGATGTTTATCAGCGCCACCTTGCGGCGGCTGAGATTCGTCAACTCGAGCCAGAAGGACATGATGTTTTCAAAAACGGCAATGACCGTCGAGAACGCTGCGAATATCATGAACACGAAGAACAGCGCACCGACTATGCGTCCGCCGGGCATGCTGTTGAAGATGCTCGAAAGCGTCGTGAACAGGAAGCTCGCGCCGACGGTGCCTGCGTCTGCGGTGACGCCGCCGTTATAGGTGAAGCATGCGGGAAAGATGATAACGCCGGACATTAGTGCAACGAAAGTGTCAAGCCCGACTATTGTCACAGCCTCGCCGAGGAGCCTGCGCTCCTTGCCGATGTAGCTGCCGAATATCGCTATCGAGCCGATACCGATGCTCAGAGTAAAGAACGCCTGCCCCATTGCGGACGAGATGACCGTCCATACGCCCGAATTTTCAAATGATTTTAGCGAGGGGACGAGATAGAATTTCAGTCCCTCTGCGGCGTTCGAGAGCGTGCAGGAATAGATTGCGAGCCCCACCATGAGAAGCAGGAGAGCCACCATCATCCATTTTGTTATCCTCTCGACGCCCTTTTGCAGACCGAACGAGCAGATGCTGAAGCAGACAAGAATGACTGCGAATGTGGCGCAGACCATGAGCACGGGGTTGCTTATCATCGTGCCGAACACCGCTCCGAGTTCTTCCGCGCTCTTGTACGCGAGGATCGAGCCGTCCGCATACTTTATAAAGTATATCAGCATCCAGCCGGAGATAGTCGTGTAGAACATCATGAGCAAATAGTTTCCGGCGATGCCGAGATACTTGGCAAGATGCCACTTCTGCCCCTTCTTTTCGAGCACGTCGTATGACGAGGCGATGCTGCGCTGGCTTGCGCGGCCGACTGCGAGCTCCGCCGTCATGACCGGTATGCCGAGCAGAACAAGAAACGCGATGTAAATCAGCACGAAAAACGCGCCGCCGTATGCGCCGGTCGTTATCGGGAATCTGTAGACATTTCCCAGTCCGATGGCGCAGCCTGCCGAGATCAGAATGAATCCGAGTCTCGACGAAAATTTTTCCCTGTTTTCCATTGAATCTTCCTTTCAAAAGCCGTAAAAAACGAGCCGATGATAATTCTACCACCGACTCAATAAAATTTCAATATTTTTAAAAAATAAGTTGAAAAGACTGACTCAGTCGAGCACTATTTCCAGCTCGCGCTTTTGAATTTTCATTCCGTGCTTTTCATAGAAACGCAGTGCGCTGTCGTTGCCCTCCCAGACGTTTAACGTCAGGTTGTGGCAGCCGAGCTCTTGTGCGGTCGAAAGCGCCTTTTGAAACAGTGCGTCGCCTATGCCCTCGCGCCTGAAATTTTCGTCAACGCACAGGTCGTCGATATAGAGCTCCGTGTTAGGGCAGCGTGCGGAGTCGGCGGAGTGGTCGATTATAATACAGAAAATATATCCGAGCACACGGTCGTTTTCGTCCGCCGCAACAAAGATTATGCGGTTTTCGTCGGTTAAGAGCTTCGCGAGGCTCTCGCTGTCGTATTTCGACTTTCCCGCCTTGAACAGGTCGGGTCTTATCCCGCTGTGAAGATTGCAGATATATTCGAGCAGTTCGAGCATTTTAGGGCAGTCTTTTTCTTTTGCGATTCTTATTTCTTTGAGCATTTTTATTTTCTCACCTTACACAGATTCTTTCAATACTTCTTGACTTTCCGGTTTTTTCGTCAACATCGATTATAACGCCGCACATCATGCATGCACCGTCGCTTATCTCAAATCGCGTCGGAAGTCCCGTCTTGAGCCACGATATCGAAGCCTCGGGGCGGACTCCGAGCACCGAGAGCTCGGGACCCGTCATGCCGAGGTCGGTTATATAAGCCGTGCCGCCGGGCAGGATTTTTTCGTCGGCGGTCTGAACATGGGTGTGCGTGCCGACAACGGCGGTCGCCTTGCCGTCGAGATAGAAGCCCATGGCGAGCTTCTCGGCGGTGGCTTCGGCGTGGATATCAACTATTTTTATCCGACAGTCGCTTATCTCTTCCATGAGAGAGTCGATGCAGGAGAACGGATTGTCCGAGCCGTTTATATATGCGCGCCCGAGCAGGTTTATAACGCCGATGCGGACTCTGCCCATGTCTATAACGCCGAAGCCCCTGCCGGGGCAGGCTGCGCCGACATTCGCCGGGCGGATTATATCGCTGCGCTCGTCGAGAAAATGATATACCTCGCTGCGCCGAAAAGCGTGGTTGCCGGTCGTTATAAAATCAACGCCGCTTGAAAATATGTGCTCGGCGGCGGACGAAGTTATCCCGTTGCCGGGCGCGGCATTCTCGCCGTTGGCTATCACGACATCTATGGCCTTGAGCTTCTTGAAGCCGGGGAGCACAGAGCGCAGGAAGTCGCAGCCCTGCGTGCCGACGATGTCGCCTATAAGAAGTATATTCATTCCGATTTTCCTTTCAAAAAATCCCACCGCGTTTGACGGTGGGATTTGTTTTTATTTTGCGTAGTCGCTGACCCTGCTCTCCCTGATAAGGTTGACCTTTATCTGACCGGGATATTCAAGCTCGTCTTCAATCTTCTTGACGATGTCGCGGGCGATGAGAACCATCTTCTCGTCGCTGACGACTTCGGGCTTGACCATTATGCGCACTTCGCGACCCGCCTGAATGGCGAACGAACGCTCAACGCCCTCAAATGAGGATGCGATGCTCTCAAGCTTTTCAAGGCGCTTGATGTAGTTCTGAACATTCTCACGTCTTGCGCCGGGGCGGGAAGCCGAAACGGCGTCGGCGGCCTGAACGAGGCAGGCGACAAGCGTCTTTGCCTCAACGTCTCCGTGGTGAGCCTGGATGGCGTGAATGACGCCCTCGCTCTCGCGGTATTTCTTCGCGGCCTCAACACCCAGCTCAACATGCGAGCCGTCCATCTCGTGGTCGAGTGCCTTGCCGATATCGTGAAGAAGACCGGCTCTCTTTGCAAGCTTGACGTCGGCGCCAAGTTCCGCCGCCATGAGACCTGCGATATAAGAAACTTCGAGTGAATGATTGAGTACGTTCTGACCGTAGCTCGTTCTGTACTTGAGCTTGCCGAGAAGCTTGATGAGCTCGGGATGCACTCCGTTGACTCCTGCGTCAATGAGTGCGCGCTCGCCGGTCTGCTTGATAGTTGCATCGACCTCGCGGCGGGCTTTCTCGTACATCTCTTCAATGCGGGCGGGATGAATTCTGCCGTCCGATATAAGTTTTTCGAGTGTCAGACGCGCGACCTCGCGGCGAACCGGATCGAAGCTCGAAACGGTTATAGCCTCGGGCGTGTCGTCAATTATCAGATCGACGCCGGTTATGGTTTCGAGCGTGCGGACATTTCTGCCCTCGCGTCCGATTATGCGTCCCTTCATCTCGTCGTTGGGCAGGGCGACAACGGATACCGTGGTCTCTGCCGTGTGATCTGCGGCGCAGCGCTGAATAGCGGTGCCGATTATCTCTCTTGCAATTGTATCAGCCTCGTCCTTTGTGCGCTGCTGATATTCGAGCACCTTGACTGCCTTCTCGTGAACAAGGTCGTCTTCAAGGTTCTTGAGCAGGTATTCTTTTGCCTGCTCCTTGCTGTAGCCCGAGATTTTTTCGAGCATATCGAGCTGACTTCTCTTGAGGCTCTCCGCCTCGGCGAGTCTGTCCTCCGCATCCTTTATCTTGCGGCTGAGGGTCTCGTCCTTCTTTTCGAGATTCTCGATCTTCTTGTCGAGGCTCTCTTCTTTTTGAATGACTCTGCGCTCCTGGCGCTGAACTTCATTGCGCCTTTCGCGCAGTTCTTTTTCGTTTTCGCTTCTCTGCTTGTGGATCTCATCCTTGGCTTCAAGGATAGCTTCCTTCTTCTTGGCCTCTGCCTGGGTCATAGCCTCGCTGACTATGCGGTTCGCTTCTTTTGTGGCGGAACCTATTGCGGCTTCGGCAACTCTCTTCCTATGTAAACCGCCGAGAATGAAACCGATAATGCCGAATGCGACTCCGACAGCGGCGGCTATAAGAATAATTTTCCAAACGTCCAAACGAATAACACCTCCCGAATAAAAATTTTGATTATTGTAAAACTCAGTAAAATAACAATATGGAGTATAGCTTGGCACATAATACTACCATTATTATGTATAATAACCTTAAACGGGAGAAATGTCAAGGTATTATTGCAACACATGGTACAAAAATTTATGGAAGTTGAACAAAATCCCGCGCGAAAGAAAGTGTTGACTTTTTCGCGTTTGGTGATAAAATGATAATGTTAAAAGCTGTGAAGCAGAAGACGTGTTCCGAACGTCCTCAAAGAGAGCCGCGCGCCGTTGGCTGAGAGCGCCGGTGTTGATACGGGATATGTTACCGCTGCCGAGCGCGCACCGAAGCCCTGCGGGATAGGCTGCGACGTATGACCGCGTTAAGGTCGCATGAGTGGCGGCGCGAGCCGCAAACCGGGTGGAACCGTGGAGCATTCGCTTCACCCCTGTAATTTTTACGGGGGTGGAGCTTTTTTCATCCCTGAGACGGGCTTTGGCTCGAAGCTGAAAGGAGAAATTTTTATGGTAAACATTGAACTCAAGGGCGGAGTCGTCAAGGAGTTTGACGACGGAATAACCGCCATGGAAGTGGCGAAGAGCCTCGGTATGGGACTCTATAAGGCGGCGTGCGTCTGCCGCATCGACGGCGAGGTCAAGGATCTTCGCACCCCGATAAACAAAGACTGCAAGCTCGAAATTCTTACTTTTGACGATGACGACGGAAAGCGCGCGCTCAGACATACCGCTTCGCACGTCCTTGCCCAGGCTGTCAAGCGTCTCTATCCCGAGGCGAAGCTTGCGATAGGCCCCGCCATTGACAACGGCTTCTATTATGACTTCGATGTCGATGTGCCGTTCACTCCCGAGGTTCTCGAGAAAATAGAGGCGGAGATGAAGAAGATAGTCAAAGAGGCTCTGCCGCTCGAGAGATACGAGCTCGATCCCGACGAGGCTATTGCTATGATGGAGAAGAAGGGCGAGCCCTACAAAGTCGAGCTTATTCAGGAGCACGCAGGCAAGGGCGAGAAGATATCGTTCTTCCGCCAGGGTGAGTTCGATGAGCTCTGCGCAGGCCCTCATGTCCCCGACACCTCGCGCGTCAAGGCGTTCAAGCTGACCTCCTGCACCGGCGCATACTGGCGCGGCGACTCGGACAATAAGATGCTCCAGAGAATCTACGGAACCGCTTTCACGAAGAAAGAGGATCTTGACAATTATCTTCATATGCTCGAAGAGGCGAAGAAGCGCGACCACAGAAAGCTCGGCAAGGAGCTCGGCCTGTTCACTATCATGGATGAGGGCCCCGGCTTCCCGTTCTTCCTGCCCAACGGCATGGTTCTCAGAAATACCCTTATCGACTATTGGCGCGAAGTGCACAAGCGTTACGGCTATGTCGAGATATCCACTCCGATGATGCTCAACCGTTCGCTCTGGGAGCGCAGCGGCCACTGGGATCACTACAAGGAGAATATGTACACCACGGTTATAGACGACACCGACTTTGCGATAAAGCCGATGAACTGCCCCGGCGGAATGCTCGTCTATAAGCTTCAGCCCCATTCATACCGCGACCTGCCCCTGAGAATGGGCGAGCTCGGTCTGGTTCACCGCCACGAGCTGTCCGGCGCGCTCCACGGCCTGTTCCGCGTGCGTTGCTTCACTCAGGATGATGCGCATATCTTCATGACATGGGATCAGATGAAGGACGAGATAAAGGGCGTTGTCCGCCTGTTTGATGAGGTCTATTCCGTGTTCGGTCTGACCTATCAGATCGAAGTCTCAACCATGCCCGAGGATCACATGGGCGACGAAAAAGACTGGGATTTCGCAACGGAGACCCTCAAGGCGGCGGTCACCGAGATGGGCAAGGATTTTGTCATCAACGAGGGCGACGGCGCATTCTACGGACCGAAGCTCGACTTCCATCTGTCCGATTCTCTCGGCAGAACATGGCAGTGCGGCACCATCCAGCTCGATATGCAGCTGCCCGAGCGCTTCGAGCTTGAATACACCGGTGCGGACGGCGAGAAGCATCGCCCGGTCATGATTCACCGCGTTGTTCTCGGTTCTATCGAGCGCTTCATCGGCGTTATCACCGAGCACTTTGCAGGCGCGTTCCCGCTGTGGCTTGCTCCCGAGCAGGTCAAGATTCTGCCGATATCCGATAAGTTCCACAGCTATGCCGAGGAAGTCCGTCAGCAGCTCGATATAGCGGGACTCAGAGTCAGCGTTGACACCCGCAGCGAGAAGATCGGCTATAAGATCCGTGAGGCTCAGCTCCACAAGATTCCATACATGCTCGTCATCGGCGAGAAAGAGGTTGAAAGCGGCACGGTCAGTGTCAGAAAGCGCGGCGAGGGCGATATCGGCGCGATGAGCATCGCCGATTTTGTTGACAGCGCAAAGACCGATGTGGCCGAAAAAGCTATCTGGTAAATTTTACAATAAAATCTGCATTCCGGCGCAGTATACAACATCTTGTGTACTGCGCCGGATCTTTTTCTATTCGCCGAAAAATTTTTTGTAATCTGCCCCCAAAAAGTGGCTCAAAACTATTGCGCTATTTGAGTTTGTGGTTTATAATTAGGGTGCAATAGGTGGATAAGTGCACCCAAGTGGTGGATAAAAACACCGAAATTTTCTCAAAAGGGGGCGAGCGCATGGAAAAAACTGAATTCGGCGGATTTTTTGTCCATACGCTCGACCAGAAAAACCGAGTGTTCATTCCGGCGGAATTCCGCAGCAAGCTAGGCGCGGAATTCGTCGTCTGCACTCCGCCCGGCAGCACAGACTGCATTATTATATATACGGTCGAAGAGTGGGACAGATATTTTGAGAATCTCCGCAGCCTCTGCACCGGCGCGGACCGCGCATTCGCTGAGCGTATTGCAAGCAGCTCGAAGAGATGCGTCGTTCCCGATAAGCAGGGCAGAATAACCCTCTCCGCCGATCACTGCGCAAAGGCGCACCTCGAAAAAGAGGCGCTGATAGCCGGCGTCGGCAACCGCGTGGAGATATGGAACCCCGCGCTGTGGGAAGAGAAGTGCGCGGAGAATATGGCGAAGATCGAAGAACTCGCGAAGCTCGTTCAGCTTTGATGCGGAGGGCGGCATAACATGGAGTTCAAACATATACCCGTACTTTTCAATGAGTCGATCGAAGCGCTTGATATAAAGCCGGACGGTCTTTACGCGGACTGCACGGCGGGCGGCGGCGGTCACTCGAACGCGATACTGGACAGGCTCTCGGCAAACGGCAGGCTCGTCGCCATTGACCGCGACCCCGAAGCGATAGAGACGCTCACAAAGCGTTTCGAGGGCAGAGAGAATGTCAGCATAGTCAACGACAACTTCTTTAATATAAAGAGCATACTTTCGCAGTTCACCGACGAGGGCGCCGACGGCATTCTCGCAGACCTCGGAGTGAGCTCCCATCAGCTCGACGACGCCGCACGCGGATTTTCTTTCCACGCGGACGCTCCGCTCGACATGAGAATGTCGATGCAGGGCATGAGTGCGGCGGACGCAGTCAACTCGCTTTCGCAGCGTGAACTGCAGGATATCATCTACAGATACGGCGAGGACAAGTTCGCTCCGCGCATAGCGGCGGGAATAGTCCGAGCGAGGGCTGAAAAGCCGATAGAAACAACACTGGAACTCGCCGAGATAGTCAAAAGCTCTATTCCGGCGGCGGCGCGCCGCGAGGGAGGCCACCCCGCGAGGCGCACCTTCCAGGCGTTGAGAATCTATGTCAACGGCGAGCTCGACGGACTCGACAGGGCGATAGGCGATATGTTCGATTCGCTCAAGGTCGGCGGCAGGCTCGCAATAATAACCTTCCATTCGCTCGAGGACAGAGCGGTCAAGCAGACTTTCGCTTCCCTGTGTGAGGGGTGCATATGCCCGCCGGAGTTCCCGGTGTGCGTCTGCGGGAGAAAGAGCCGCGGCAGATTGCCGCAAAAGGCGGCGGCTCCGAGCAAGGCGGAGCTCGAAGAGAATCCGCGCAGCAGAAGCGCAAGGCTTCGCGTAATAGAGAAAATCAGATAATTTTTTAGTATAAACGGGAAAAAGTTACAGGGAAAGGATGGTAACTATGGCAGCGAATTATAACGGAGCGCAGGCTTACAGATTCGAACTCTTCGAGCCGCAGCAGGCTATGCCCGCGCCGAAGAAAAAGGAAGTTCCGGTCGGTCCACAGCGAGTGGTCGAAGCGCCGAAAAAGACAAAGGCGCAGAAACAGGCAGAAGCAAAAGAAATAAACAGGCGCATCGCCGTTATTCTCACCGTGTCGGTCGTTATGTTCATGCTTCTCGGAATAAATATGTATTCGCGCACACGCCTTACCGTTCTTGCGCAGGAGGCGGCAAAGATACAGACGAGCATCTCGGAAGAGCAGAGCAGAACGGTCGATCTTCAGAGCAGACTGACCCAGAAGATGAGCACGGACGCGGTTCTCGACTATGCGACAAACAGGCTCGGCATGGTCAAGGGCAACCGCTCGCAGATAAACTACATAACCGTCAACGGTTCGGACTCCGTCGTTTATAATGACGACAGCGGATCAAAAGCGGGAGAATAGTACGGGCATCGCACGGCATATAATGATGTGCCTGAGTTGCGTTGAAAAGGGCGGATCGCGGTCTGCCCTTTTTTGGACATTTAAGAAGGTTTTTTACCGAGCGGTGAAAGGGTGAAGATATGCAGAAGACATTGCCTAAAAAAGAAAAAGACAGGCGCGCCAAGGTGATGGTAGCAATCATCGCCATAGCTTTCCTAGCCTGCGTCGGCAACCTCTTCCGCATCCAGGTGGTTCAGGCGGATTATTACAAAGGCAAAGCCGAGGAAAATCAGCTCTACGATACCGAGATACCGGCTCAGCGCGGCACTATTTATGACTCCGAGGGAAATATTCTCGCCCAGAGCGCGTCGGTGTGGCTTGTGTATATCGATCCCTACAGTGTACCGGACGATAATGTCCGCGCCCAGCTGTGCCTCGATCTGAGCGAAGCGCTCGATATAAACGGCGACACGCTGATAAAAAAGCTCCAGATGACGAAGTACAGATATCTCGTCATCGCAAAGCAGGTTGAATACGATAACAAAGAAAAAGTAGTCGAGATAAAAAAGAAAAAGTACGAATACACGAAGGACGGCAAGAAGCAGTATGCCTACGGCAGTTCGATGGTCGGCATAGACCCGGATGTCAAGCGTTACTACCCCAACGGCAATCTCGCCAGCCATATCATCGGATACACAAACTCGGAGGGCAACGGTCAGGCGGGCATCGAGCTATATTATAACAGCATCCTCTCGGGTATCCCCGGCAGAAAGGTCACTGCAAAGGACGCCTACGGCAGGGCGATGCCGCTCCAGTATGAGACTCTTTACGACGCGACGAACGGACAGAAGCTCCAGCTGACTGTCAACAGCAATATCCAGCGCTATCTTGAAGAAGCGCTCAAGCAGGCGTATATCGACAACAAGTGCGCCTATGCAAACGGTATAGTTATGGATGTCAATACCGGTGCGATACTCGGCATGGCGACCATGAGCGACTATGACCCGAACAATCCGCGCGAAACGGACGATACGGAGGTCGAGGAGGAATATAAACGCCTCCAGGAGCTGCGCGCCGCAAAATATGAAGAATCGGGCAAGACCCCGACCGAGGAAGAAATCAAAAAGGGTCAGGAAGAGGATAGAAACAACGCGAAGCTCAATGTGTTTTATAACAATGTCCGAAACCAGAATGTCAGCAGCACATATGAGCCCGGCTCCGTTTTCAAGACCATAACCGCCTCGGCGGCTCTCGACCAAGGCGTCGCGGATCAGTCAACAAAGGTCGACTGCGTGGCGGGCGGAATAAAAATTCTCACCCAGACCTACCACTGCAACGCGCACACCGTTCACGGTACGCTCGACATGGTCGGCGGTCTGAAAAAATCCTGCAACTCTTATTTCATAACCATGGGTCAGCGCCTCGGCGTTGATAATTTCTACAAATATTTCGAGGCCTTCGGCTTCACCGAAAAGACCGGAATCGACCTCCCAGCGGAGACTCAGCCCAAGGCGGGCGTCACTTACCACGCCCACGAGGGCATGACGCTCATCGACCTCGCGAGCTCCTCGTTCGGTCAGTCGTTCCAGGTCACGCCCATTCAGATGGTGACAGCGCTCTCCGCCATAGCCAACGGCGGAAAGCTGATGAAGCCCTATGTCGTCGCGAAAGTCCTCGACGACAACGGCAATGTCGTCAGCGAGACCCAGCCGACCGTCAGGCGTCAGGTGATAAGCGAGGAGACCTCTGCAAAAGTCGCCGAGATGATGCGCCGCGTCGTCAACGAAGGCACGGCGAAAAACGGATATGTTATCGGCTACCGCGTCGCGGGCAAGACCGGTACCTCGCAGAAGCTCGGCAAGACCGGCGAGCACGTCGCATCCTACGGCTGCTTTGCCCCTGCGGACGATCCGAAGGTTGCAATAATTATTATTATCGATGAGCCGCACGGCGGTCAGATTCAGGGCGGTCAGATAGCCGCTCCCGTCGCCGCCCAGGTCATGGAAAAAACGCTCAAATATCTCAACGTTGAGCCGCAGTATACCGAAAGCGAGCTTGCAAAGCTCGACACGACGGTTTCCAACTATGTCGGCAAGAATGTTTCGGAGGTCTCTTCGGAGCTTCGCTCGGCGGGCTTCAACTGCAAGGTTATCGGCAACGGCGACAAGGTTATAAGCCAGCTCCCCGGCGCCTATCAGAGCGTGCCCAAGGGCGGCATAGTCGTGCTCTATACCGAGGGCGGACCCGTTGAAACAAAGACCAAAGTGCCCGATCTGACGGGACTTTCGATAACCCAGGTCAACCGCACTGCGGCTGCCGCGGGCATAAATATCAAGATATCCGGCAACACTCTCGTCAACTCCGAGCTCACATCTTACGGGCAGAGCATCGCAAAGGGCGAAAGCGTCGATTACGGCACGACGGTCACAGTGTACTTCAAATCGAATACCGGCGTTTCCGATTCTCCGGGCTGATAAAGGAGATTTTCAATGAGACTTTCCGAATTGTTCCGGGAAGTTGAATTTGACGGAAGTATAAAAAACGATGCGGATATAAATTTTGTCACCGATGACAGCAGACTCGTCCGACCCGGCTCGCTGTTCGTGTGTATACGCCACAGGAGCTTCGACGGTCACACGGCGGCTTTAGATGCGCTCGCCTCGGGCGCGGCGGCTGTTGTGACTCAGGATAGACTGGGACTTGAAAACGAGCTTCATGTCGAGGATTCCCGCAGCGCATATGCGCGCCTTTGCGCGGCTCTCTGCGGTCACCCGGAGCGCAGAAGCAGAATGATAGGCGTCACCGGCACAAACGGCAAAACGACGGTGACTACGCTTATAAGAAATATCCTTTCCGATTCGGGGGCGAAAACACTGCTCACCGGAACGGTCTGCAACCGCCTCGGGGATGAAAATCTGCCGAGCGGGCTGACTACGCCGAAGCCGCCGGAGCTTTATTCGCTGCTCTCGCGCGCCGTTTCGCAGGGGTGCAAAGCCTGCGTCATGGAGGCTTCGTCTCAGGCGCTCGCGCAGGGGAGACTCGAGGGAATAGACTTCGACGCGGCGGTGTTCACAAATATCACGCGCGACCACTTGGACTATCACGGCACATTTGAAAATTATCTTTCTGCGAAGAAAAAGCTCTTTGAACATTCTACGCTGTCAATAGTCAATCTCGACGATCCGCGCGCCGGCGAGATAATCGCCGCGGCAAAGGGAAAAGTAATTACATTCTCAACCGTGCTCGACTGCGCCGACTATACGGCGAAAAATATCTCGCTTCTTTCGGACTGTGTCCGCTTTGAGCTCGTCTCAAAAGGGCATATAGAACATATAGAATTCGCGTCGCCCGGACTTTTCAGCGTCTCAAACGCCATGGCGGCGGCTGTCTGTGCGATAAATCTCGGTATCGAGCCAAAAGATGCCGCGCAGTCGCTCGCAAAGTCAAAAAGCGTCTGCGGGCGGCTCGAACGCGTTGAGTGTTTAGCGCCCTACAGCGTCATTATAGACTACGCCCACACGCCCGACGGGCTTGAACAGGTGCTGCGGGCTCTGCGCCCGTCCTGCCGCGGGAAGCTCATAGTCCTTTTCGGCTGCGGCGGGGACAGGGACAGAAGCAAGCGCCCACTGATGGGCGCCGCCGCGTGCAAATATGCGGATAAAATTATTGTTACGAGCGACAATCCGCGCTCGGAGGATCCGATGAAAATAATCGGCGATATATTAAAAGGCACGGACAAAAAACGCCGCGATCTTTTCGTTGAACCGGACAGACGCAAGGCGATAGCGCTCGCGCTTAAAACAGCCGAACCCGGCGACACAGTCCTGCTCGCGGGCAAGGGACACGAAAAATATCAGCTTATCGGCGGCGAAAAATTGCCGCTTGACGAACGGGAGACCGTAAGAGAAATTCTCGGGCTTTCGCACGATACAGGGAGGAAAAAACAATGAACACTATCGCAGCATTGATAATGGGCGCGGCGGCCGCGGCGCTCGTCACCGCGTTGCTCGGGCTTGCCATAATTCCGTGGCTGAGAAAGCTCCATTTCGGGCAGACTATTCTTGACATCGGCCCGAAGTGGCACGAGAAAAAACAGGGCACGCCGACCATGGGCGGACTCATGTTTATATTCGGCACGATAGCCGCGGTTGCGGTGACTGTTATTACCGACAAGCTCCTCGGCGGCGATATCGTTGCCAGCAGCGCAACCGGCGCGCCGACAACGGAACTTTATACGAAGTTCTACAGCGGTATTATCTTTGCTCTCTGCGTGGCGCTCATCGGCTTTGCCGATGACTATATAAAGGTCGTCAAAAAGCGCAATCTCGGTCTGACCGAGAAGCAGAAGACAATACTTCAGGCGCTTGTTATAATCGCTTATCTCGTATCACTCTATATGGGCATGGGCAAGGAGCCCTATATGTTCATTCCGTTCGCCGGCAATGTTCAGATGGGCATATTCTTTTGGATTTTCGGCTTTGTCGTTATCTATGCCGCGATAAACGCGGTCAACTTCACCGACGGCATCGACGGACTCTGCTCGAGCGTTACGATAACATTCGGCCTCTCGATGTGTATTATCGCTTATATGCATAAATTTTTCGGCGTTTCGCTCATGGCGAGTGTACTTATCGGCGGATGCATCGGATTCCTCATCTGGAATCACAACCCCGCAAAGGTGTTCATGGGCGACACAGGCTCGATGTTCCTCGGCGGCATGGTCGTTGCTATCGCGTATGCGCTCAACTGCCCGCTTATTCTGCTCCTGACGGGTATAATATATGTTATAGAGGGCGCGTCCGACGTGCTCCAGATCGGCTATTTCAAGATAACTCACGGCAAGCGCATCTTCAAGATGGCTCCCATTCATCATCATTTCGAGATGAGCGGCTGGAGCGAGAAGAAGATAGTCGCAGTGTTTTCGATAGTCAACGCCATCGGCGGAGCCGCGGCGATTGCGCTGATGTATTTCGGCGGCTACGCACTTTAAAAAATAAACGCAGACGAAAGGGGGATCGGGATGACGCAGTCAAAAGGAAAAACGAAGAATACAAAGCGCGAAAAAACGAAAAGAGAGAGCGAGGAAATGTCGCCTGCAAAAAAGCTTTTTCGCCAGTATTACCCGTTCTATAAATATACCCCGAACGGTATAAAAAGGCTCGACAAGCGCGAAGTGCTGGCTTTCGGGAAGATAGACACGAAGTTCTTCCTGCTCGTCGTCATCCTGCTCATCATCGGACTGATAGCCCTGTTCTCGGCGAGCTATATCAACGCCATAAACAGGCATAAGGGCAATGCGTATTATTATATCGAGCGTCAGCTGATCTTCGCCGTAACAGGCGTTGTGCTGATGTTTTTGGTGTCGAGAATAAATTACAGGGTGCTCAAAGATTTATCGTTTTTTGCGATAACCGTCGCGTTCTTCTTTCTTGTTCTCGTGCTTATTTTCCACGGCGACGGCGATTTCAAGCGTTGGCTCGTCATCGGCGGCAAGAACCTGTTCCAGCCGTCCGAATTTGCAAAGGTCGCGCTGATAATGTACTGCGCGTGGAGCATGGACAGACGCAAAAAAGCCATATGCTCCGACTGGAAGATGATGTTCCTCTATATGATAGTCGTCGGCGTTATGTGCGGACTTATCGCTCTCGAAAAACACGTCTCTGCGACTATACTCGTTGGTCTGCTCGGCATAGCGATGACATATCTCGGCGGCATTGACCGCAAGTGGTATCCGCTCGTCATAGCCTGTATCGTCGGCGGCGCAGTGCTCATGGTCATTTTCAGAAATAAGATGCCCGCCTATGCGGCGGAGCGAATAATCGCATGGCTCGACAAGAGCTATGACCCCGGCGACGCCCGCTGGCAGACGAACAACTCCCTCTATGCTATCGGCTCGGGCGGACTGTTCGGCGTCGGACTCGGCAATTCGCGCCAGAAGCACATGTATGTTTCCGAGCCGCAGAACGACTTCATCTTCTCGATATTCTGCGAAGAGATGGGTCTTGTCGGCGCGCTGGTTGTTATCGTGCTGTTCGTGCTTCTTGTCAAGCGCGCTTTCGATATCGCCATGCGTACCAAAGACACATTCGCGTCCCTGCTCGTTATGGGCATCGCGGTTCAGGTCGGGCTTCAGGCGGCGCTCAATATCGCGGTCGTCACCGATCTCATTCCCAATACCGGAATCAGCCTTCCGTTCTTCAGCTACGGCGGCACATCACTGTGGATATTGCTCATAGAGATGGGCGTTGTGCTGAGCGTATCGCGAAGCGCAAAAATAGAGAAAATATAAAAACAACGGAGGAGTCAATATGCTCAAAGCAAAAAGAATTCTTATCGCCGCAGGCGGCACAGGCGGCCATATCAACCCGGCTCTTTCTGTTGCCGGATATATCCGTTCGCAGGATCCGACTGCCGAGATACTCTTCGTCGGTACTGCCGATAAAATGGAGGCGAAGCTTGTCCCCCAGGCGGGTTACCCGATAAAGATGATAGATATCAGCGGTTTCCGCCGCGACCTGAGCCCGGCGGGTATCGTTCATAACATAAAGACGGTTTCAAAGATGTTCAAATCGTCCTCGCAGGCGAAAAAGATAATCGAGGATTTTAAGCCCGAGCTTGCAATAGGCTTCGGGGGCTATGTCAGCGGGCCTGTTATCAGAATGGCGGCGAAGCTCGGCGTGCCGACCGCTATCCACGAGCAGAACGCCTATCCCGGCGTGACGAACAAGACGCTCGCAAAGCAGGTCGATGCTGTTATGCTCACGAGCATGGCGGCGGAAAAATACCTCGAGCCGAAGAATCCCTGCGTGCTGACGGGACTCCCAGTGCGCGCCGAGTTCTTTACAGCGGATAAAGAACACAGCCGCCTTGAACTTGGCGTTGACAGCCGCCCGCTCATTCTCTCCTCCGGCGGAAGCCTCGGCGCGGAGCCGATAAACAAGGCTATGGTCGAGCTGATAGCGGCACGCGCGCCCAAAGGCGACTGCTGCTTCATCCACGCCACCGGACACAGCGGCACATGGGTCGCGGACGAGCTCAAAAAGCGTGGAGTCGACCCGGACAAATTCGAGAATGTTACAATAAGAGAATACATAGACGATATGTCCCGCTGCATGGCGGCGTGTGACCTGTTCATCAACCGCGCCGGCGCATCGACTCTCTCGGAGATAGAGGCTCTCGGCAAGCCGTCGATACTCATTCCCTCGCCGTATGTTGCGGAGAATCATCAGTATCACAACGCGATGACTCTCGTTGAAAAGAACGCGGCGGTGGTTATCGAAGAGAAAGACCTGACGGGCGAAAAGCTGACCGAAGAGGTCGAGAAGCTTCTCGCGGACCGCGCAGGGCTCGATAAAATGGGCGAAAACGCCCGCGCAATGTGCGTCAGCGACGCGGCGCAGCGCATATACGACTGCCTGTGCAAGGTGGTCGGGTAACAGAACAAATCATTTTCGCATATGATAGCACGCAGTTACTAATTGAGTTGCGCGGGGTGCGAAAATGGAAACGGTGAGGATCACAGGGAAAAACAGACTCTCGGGCGAGGTGCGCCTCCAGGGCGCAAAAAACAGCGCACTGCCTATCTTGGCGGCTGCGGCGAGCGTTGACGGCGTGAGCGTTATTCATAACTGCCCGCGCCTTTCCGATGTTGACGCCGCGATAAAAATTCTGCGCTTTATCGGCTGCAAAGTCGAACGCGAGGGCGACACGGTCACAGTAGATGCGACAGATGTCAGCCGCTGTGACGTGCCGCGCGAGCTCATGTGCGAGATGCGCTCGTCCGTTATATTTTTGTCGCCCCTGCTCGCAAGGCTCGGTATGGCGGAGATATCCGCGCCCGGCGGCTGCGAGATAGGACTGCGTCCGATTGACCTTCACCTGTCCTCCCTGCGCCTTATGGGCGCACAAATCGAGACCGAGGGCGGTGTACTCTCTTGCAGATGTCCAGACGGTCTCCATGGAGAAAAAATAACTCTCTCGTTCCCTAGCGTGGGCGCGACTGAAAATATACTTATCGCCGCGGCGTCAGCCGAGGGCGAAACAGTTATACTAAATGCGGCGCGCGAGCCGGAGATAGCCGATCTTGCGGATTTTCTCTGCTCCTGCGGCGCGCATATATCCGGCGCCGACAGCGGCGAGATAAAGGTCTGCGGCGTGAAAAAGCTCCATTCTGCCGAGCATACGGTCATTCCCGATAGAATAATCGCCTCGACCTATATGGCTGCTGCGGCAGTGACCGGCGGTGACGTGCGCATTTTAGACACCCGCGCCGAACATATAACTCCGGTAATCCCCGTGTTTGAGCAGGCAGGGTGCAAAGTTGACTGCGGCGAAAACAGCGTGCATATTTTGGCTCCCGTTCGTCTGCGCAGTGTTCAGACCGTGCGGACGATGCCGTATCCGGGTTTCCCGACCGATTCCCAGGCGGCGGTCATGGCTATGCTCAGCGTGGCGCACGGCACGAGCGTTATGATAGAGAATATTTTTGAAAACAGATATCGCCATGTGCGCGAGCTCTGCCGTCTCGGCGCGGATATAATGACCGAGGGTAAGGTTGCGGTGATAAAGGGCGTCGAGACGCTTACGGGTGCATGTGTGTGCGCCGCCGATTTGAGAGCGGGTACGGCGCTTGCCGTTGCGGGGCTTGCGGCGCAGGGCAGCACGACGATAGAAAATGTCTGTCTCATTGACAGAGGCTGGCAGGATATGGAAGAAAAGCTTCGCTCACTTGGGGCGGAGATCGAAAGAGAAAGTTGAAAAGGGGTGTCCCGCATGGAAAACAAAAAAGCACAGCCGCAGAAAAATAAGACTCCGAAAAAGAAAAGACTGAGCAAAAAGGCGAGACGCCGCCGTCGCGTGAGAATAGCGATAGTGACTCTGCCGATCGTTATTGTTGTGCTCGCGGCAGCTGCGCTCATCGGCAGTGCGGTGCTGTTCCGTGTGGAGGGCTTTTCTCTGAGCGGAGAAGGCAGATATGACGGAGACGAAATAGTCAGCGCGTCCGGGATAGATATCGGCGACTGCCTGATGTGGATAAATCTCAACAAAGCCGAAGACAGGATAACAAAGAAGCTGCCGTATATAGAAACGGTGACAATAAAGCGCAAGCTGCCGCACACGGTCTCTATAGAATATAAGCAGGCGAAGGTGTTCTACGGCGTCTGCGTCGACGGCACATGGGCGTTGACCGATACGAAATACAAAGTTATCGAACTGCTCGATTCCGAGCCCGAGAATGTGTCGCAGAAAATAAAGTTCCCGAAAGCCAAAACTTTTGAACCCGGGAGTGTTCTTGCATTCGATGCAAAGGACGGCGAGGAGTCTCCGCTTGATACATACAAAAATCTGATGGCTGAGGCTGAAAAGACCTCGCTTAAAGGCAAGATAACCGGCGCGGATGTGAGCGATCCCACCGCATTGACGCTTACATATGACGGCAGAATAACGATAAAGCTCGGTGCTTTTGCCGATATTTCGGACAAGCTCAAGCTCGCGGCAGGCGCCGTCGAAAATGAAGACAGAGTCGACTCGAGCGAGTATGGCACTCTTGACGCCTCCATAACTGACGAGGCGTATTTCAGACCCGGAACTAAGAAGAGCGAAACGACGTCTGAAGAACGGACAACGGCGGAGATATCGCCGGAACAGGCGGTCGAATAGGACGGCAAATTTGTTTTGATTTTTTGCTTGTCTTTTCATTGAATATATGCTAAAATTAATCTATCTGGAAACTAACCGTTTTTTACATATCAGTTTGGGGGTTACAAAATGGCGTTTGAACTCGACAATGACTGCGAGATAACCACGCAGATAAAAGTTATAGGCGTCGGCGGCGGCGGCGGAAATGCCGTCAACCGCATGGTCGACAGCGGCGTGCTCGGCGCAGAGTTTATTGCTGTCAATACGGACAAGCAGATACTTACTCATTCCCGCGCAACGCACAAGATTCAGATCGGCGAAAAGCTGACAAAGGGTCAGGGCGCAGGCGGCAGACCTGAAATAGGCGAGAAATCGGCTGAAGAGAGCCGCGATGTTATCTCCGACGCGCTCAAGGGTACGGATATGATATTCATCACTGCCGGAATGGGCGGCGGAACGGGCACAGGCGCCGCTCCCGTAATTGCAAGAATCGCCAAGGATATGGGCATACTCACCGTCGGTGTTGTCACCCGTCCTTTCAAGTTTGAGGGCAGAAAGAAGCAGCTTCAGGCTCAAAAGGGTATAGAAAACCTTGCCGAGAATGTGGACAGCCTTATTGTCATACCCAACGAACAGCTCAAGGCGATGAACAACGGACAGAAGATGTCATTTGCCGAGGCTTTTGAGATGGCGGATGAGGTCCTGCTCCACGGCGTCAAGAGTATCTCCGAGCTTATAAAAGTCCCCGGCTTCGTCAACCTCGATTTCGCCGATGTCACTTCGATAATGAAGGACGCAGGCTATGCTCACATGGGCTTTGCCAAGGCCTCCGGCAAGGACAAGGCTACAGAGGCGGCAAAGGGCTCCATTTCCAGCCCGCTGCTTGAGACTTCGATCGCGGGCGCAAAGGGCGTTATTATCAGCTTCACCGCTGCTCCCGATGTTGACCTTGAGGATATCGAGGGCGCAGCCGAGCTCATCACCGAGCAGGCTCATCCCGATGCGGATATCACATGGGGCATTGCGTTCGACGAGAACATGGATGACGAGATGATGATAACCGTTATCGCAACCGGCTTTGAAGATAAGCCGAAGTCGGCGATGTATCCCACAGAGCAGCCCAAGGCGGAGACTCCCGCAGCTCCGGCGGCGCAGACCGAGTATGTTCAGACGAGCATCACTCAGCCCGTGAAGCCCGAAGCTCCCGAAGAGCCGAAGAGGGAAGAAGCTCCTTATATCGCCAAGAGACCTGCTGAGATAAATCCCGATGACGAGTTCAGCATTATTCTTGACAGCTTCAACAGATAAAAAATAAAACGGCACCGCTGAGCTTTTCGGCGGTGCTTTTTGTTGAATAATATTGACGGTTATATGTATTCGGTGTTATACTAACTGCGTTCCGTGCAATCGGCGCGGAAGGGTATATAGGAGATATGGTTTGGGGAACCGCCGGAGAGCTTCTTGCTTTCCGGCGGTTTCCCGTTTCTTTATTCTGCGGCAGATTCAACTACCTTTTTCGCTATCGATTCAAGCTGTTCAAAACTTTCGAGCGTGCCGAGCTCGCGGCGAAAAGCCGCCGCCCCATGTATGTCGCGAATGTACCACGACGAGTGCTTGCGCGCCTCGCGGATTCCGATATAGTCGCCCTTGTTCGCTATCAGCGCGCTGATATGCCGAAGCATTATGTCCATGCGCTCATCTACGGGCGGGTCGGGGAGAACAGTTCCGCTTTTTAGATATTCGCTTATCTGAGTGAATACCCACGGCCTGCCGAGCGCCCCGCGGCCGACCATTATTCCATCGCAGCCGGTTTTTGCGAACATATCCGCAGCGCTCTTGCCGTCGACTATGTCGCCGTTTCCGATGACGGGTATGCTTTTCACACGCCTTTTAACTTCGGCTATCACATCGAGATCGACGGGCGGCGCATACATCTGCTTGCGTGTTCTGCCGTGTACTGTTATCGCCGCCGCGCCCGCCTGCTCGCATAGCACGGCAATCTCCGGCGCATTAATATTCTCTGCGTCCCAGCCGGCGCGCATCTTGACCGTTATCGGAACGGGGGAGACCTTCACGCACTGCGCGACTATCTCCGCGGCAAGCTCGGGACGCTTCATCAGCGCGCTGCCGCCGCCGTTTCCCGCAACCTTCGGTGCGGGACAGCCCATATTTATGTCGATGAAATCGGGCGAATATTTCATGCAGGTCTCAATTGCTTTCGCCATTATTTCTGGCACGTCGCCGAATATTTGGACACCTGCCGGGCGTTCGGCATCGCTCAGACTCAGCAGCTCGGAGGATTTGCGGTCGTTCATGCTTATGCCCTTTGAGCTCGCCATCTCGCCGATGCAGCCTATTGCGCCGAACTCCATACACAGCTCGCGCATGGATCTGTCCGCCACGCCTGCCATCGGGGCGAGCAGAGCGCCGCTCTTCAGTTTTTCAGCCGATAAATACAACTTGCCACCTCCGAAAGATACTCAGTAGATTTTAGCATAAAAACCGCGCGGTTGCAATGATTATAAAAATAAAGCCGCACAGCGGATACTGTACGGCTTTGAAAATCCGATATTGTTTTTACTTCTTGTCTGCGGAGACAGTTTCCTTTTCTTCCGTCTCTGCGCCGGGCTCGTTGAACTGCTTGAGGGATTCCATGGCGGCGGTAGCTTCTCTTGCAAGCTCCGCGGCCTCCATGGCCTTCTTCGCAGCCGCATCGACTGCCTGAGCGGCAAGCTGAGTCTTGTGACCCGCATCGGAAGCGCCTGCGGCTTCTGCAGCCTTCGCCTCTGCGGAGAGCTTCTCTGCCTCTGCTTCGAGCTTGTCGGCCTCTTCCTTTGCTTTCATGGCGAGCTCGACCTTGTTGTTCGCGTCGATCTCTGCCATCATCTTTCTGATAGCGTGGGTGCTCATGCCCTGCTTGACATATTCGAAGTATTCCTCAGACGGGATACCGCCGATAAATGTCTCAGTGTACTTGACCTTTACGCCGACCTTCGCGATAACGATGTTGATGACGAGCAGCGCGACGAGCGTTCCGAGGAACACATATGCGCCGAAACCGACCGAACCGCTGAAAACATCAGGGAAGAACTTCGCGAGATCTTTCGAGAAAAAGTTAAAGCAGACTATCGAAACCGTCGCGAGCACAAGCATGATGCTGTTGAGGGTGATGTTGCGGGGATTGCCGTGCTTCGAGCATCCCATCGTGAGCATAATGAGGCTGACGAGGATGAGCACTGCCGAAAGCAGGATCGTCACAAGCGATATGAAATAGAGCAGGAAAGTGCTGCCGAAGAAGCTCGAGCCGATATACTTGAACAGCGCGTCAAAATCGAGCGAGGACACTGCATTGTATATCGTGATGGCGTTGACCGACACTTTCTTCTCGAAGAACGGTCCCCAGAAGGACACATTTGCCAGCGGAAGCATGAGCGCTCCGATGGGAAGAAGGCTGAGCACGATTCTGATTATTGTCAGGGGAGATCCGATGAACGAAGCCTTGAGCCTGTCAAGCTTCTTCTGGAATACGGCGTGTTCGCTCTCGACCTTGTCGGCATCCTCGAGCAGACGCTCCTCCATTCCGTAGTAGATAAGATTGATGCCGCAATGAGGGCAGGTGGGGCGCCAGTCAGTCATCTTGAGATGCGCGCCGCACTTGGGGCAGTTAGCCATATCGTTTCCTCCAAACAGATTTTGTTGCCGCGAAAAACCCCTCCGCGGCTTTGTTTGTGTACATTTCAATTGATTTTAACATAAAAAGAATGAGAAATCAAGAAGAATTATACAAAAACTATAAAAATGAACGGAAAAATTGAGCACAATGTGTGCGTCAGATAAAAGCGCCGTCTATGCCTATCGTCTGCCCGGTTATGAAATCCGAACCGTCTCCCGCGAGGAAGAGCATGAGGTGCGCCACCTCTTCGGGCGTGCCGAAGCGTCCCATGGGAGATTCTTCTTTTAGAAGTTCGAGCGTCTCTTCGCCGAGGGAGGCGTTCATCTTCGTGTCGATAACGCCGGGGGCTATGCAGTTGACCTGAATGTTTGATGGTGCAAGCTCGCGCGCGAGCGCCTTTGTCAGCCCGATCAGAGCCGACTTTGCGGCGGAATAATGCACCTCGCACGACGCGCCGCACACGCCCCACATCGAGGAAACATTGATTATCTTTCCGCTCTTTTCGTGAACCATGTCGGGCAGAGCCGCCTGAATGCAGTTGAACGCGCCCTTGACCGTGACGCCCATCATGCGGTCGAAATCCTGCTCGGTGATGTCGCAGAACATCTTCTGCTGAGCGATTCCGGCGTTGTTTATAAGAACGCCTATTCTGCCGAGCTCCCTGCGGGCGAAGTCCGTCATCTCGTCCACTTCGCTTCTCGCGCTCACATCGGCTCTGAAGCAGACCGCCCTGCCGTTTTCTTCGTTTATCTCGCGGCAGAGAGCGAGCGCCGCATCTTCGGAAGTACGGTAGTTTATCAGCACGCCGAATCCGTCTTTTGCAAAGGCAAGAGCCGCCGCACGGCCTATGCCGCCGGCAGCTCCGGTTATTATCACATTTTTGTTATTTACGCTCATTTTGAAAAACCTGTGAACTGTCCGTTCGAGCCGTAGAGAGT
Source organism: Oscillospiraceae bacterium (assembly GCA_003514385.1). Classification (GTDB taxonomy): domain Bacteria; phylum Bacillota; class Clostridia; order Oscillospirales; family Acutalibacteraceae; genus CAG-177. The sequence goes on from DOQR01000002.1 coordinate 104,941, forward strand.
GGATATGTCAGTGTAGCCCGCGGGCACCTTGAACAGGCTCTCGTCGACCTTTGAGGAGAATTTGATATCGTTGCAGACGAGCACGCCCTGGCTGCTGAGAATCTCCATCTTGACGAGGTCGTCGCCGGAGAAATAGCATTTTATCGTGCTGTCGTTGCTCTTGTACTCTTCGCAGATGTATTTCTTGCCGTCAGCCTTGACTTCCGAAGTCCTGACATATTCCATGCCCTCAAAGTCTATCGCCGAGAGGGAGTTCATAGCCTCGTTGACATCGCCTGCCTCGCCCGCGTCAACAGCGAGATACATCCTGCCCTCGGGGAATACCATATAGAACTTGTCGCCGTCCGAAATGAACGACATTGTCATTGATACGCCGTTGCCGACGGGAGCTTTCATGCTCATATAGGACTTCTTGCCGGACTTGACAACAGTCATGGGCATATTGGCGGATGTACCCTGCATATTCGAGGAGCAGGTCGCGGTCATGGTGTAGGAATCGCGCTTTGAGTTCTTCTGGAAATAGGTGTAGAAGCGGGTCTTTTTGATGTCCTTCTTCGCGCCGTTGTCCTTTATCTCATGACCCTTCGGCATCGTCTCGGGCTCGGTCGCCTCGGTGGTGCTCGCGGGGTTCGAAGAATCCGTAGTGTCAACTCCGTTGAGGGCGTTGATTATGTCCTCAAGGCTCGAGGTGGTGCCCTCCGTGGTGTCGGGTGCGGTGGTGTCCGATCCGCTGTCCTTGTTCTTGCAGGCGGCAAAGCTCAGCATGAGCACAAGGCACATGAAAATACACAGAATAGCTTTTTTCATTTTTATCATCATTCCTTTAAGAATATTTGTTTTAACATCCTTTGCGCTTTTTGCGCCGTGATAATAGAATACATTATATCGCGAACAAAATCAAGGGTATCGCCCAAATATGAACGAACTAAGTACGGGCGCGCGGTTGACTTTTGACTGCGAAAAAAGTAAAATGACAGCAGGAATAACTTTTCGTCAGTCGTTATGATTATCGGAGGTGGACTCATGAATATAGATATATCTCTCATATTCGGCGATGCGGCGCGGTGGATAATGCCCGTGCTCGCGCTGCTTGTTGCGGCGTTCTGCGTGCCCTCTCTGCTCAAGGGCAATAAGAAGATCGGCGTCACCGGATATCTTGTCAACGAGGCGAACGGCGACCGCCTGCCGCTGTCCGGCTATGAAGTGTCGGTCGGGCGCAGCAAGGCGTGCGATATCGTCCTCGGATATAACACCGTCTCGCGTTTTCACGCCGTGCTTTCAAAGCATAAGAACGGCTGGCGCGTGACAGACACGCGTTCGAAAACCGGAACATATATCAACGCCGAGAAGATAGACAAGCCCCGCGCCCTTGCGGACGGGGACACGATAGTTTTCGGCAACGCGGTGTTCGTATTCGTCGAGAATGCGGCTATCGAGCCCGAGCAGGCTCCGGAAGAGCATATTGAACAGGCGGACGGTGAACAGACCGCCCCTGCGGACGAGCACGCGGATTATATAATCGACGAAAAGACCGGAAACGCATATAGAATCGACGGCCTTATAACCTGCATGATAGGCAGCGGAGACGATGTGCAGATAAAGTTAAAGCGGCAGAATGTCTCGGCTCATCACGCCATGCTCGTGTTCGATGACGGAACGGGCAAATGGAGCGTTACGGATATGGATTCGACATATGGCACTCTGCTCAACGGCAGACCCGTCAGACGCATGACTCAGCTCGATGACGGCGACACGATCAATATCTGCGGCAGTACGCTCACTTTCAGAACGACGGGAGGGGAGAGCGCATGAAAAAGACAATGAAGAGAACAAAATGGTGGCTCCCCGCGCTGATTCTGCTCACGGCGTTTCAGGTCATATCGATGGCTCAGGTCGTGTTCAACGATGACGGCTCGCTGAGCACGGAGTGCCTCATATTCTTCGGCGCATATCTCGCCGTCGAGTGGGTTTATTTCATCGCGATGTCGATAGCGAGAAAACGCGCAGACCCGGCGCTCGAAATGATAGCGTTCTTCCTGACGGGCATAGGACTTGTCACCGTTGCGGGCGCGAACAAAGATTTGGTTAAGACGCAGTTCGTCGCGGATATGCTCGGCATATTTTGCTTTGTCGCTCTGCTTTGGCTCATCTCGAATGTTGACCGCGCCATGGTGATGAGAACGCCCATGGCTGTGGCGGCAATAGGTCTGCTGGTTTTGACTCTTATCCTCGCGCGTAACATAAAGGGCGCGTTCAACTGGCTGAGTATCGGCGGAATGTCCATCCAGCCGTCCGAGTTCGTCAAAGTCGCGTTCGTCTTTGTCGGTGCGGCGACTCTCGATAAATTGCAGACCACTCGCTCGCTCACAAAATATATTATCTTCTGCGTCGTCTGCGTGGCGCTGCTGTTCTTAATGCGCGATCTCGGCGCGGCGCTGATATTCTTCTTTACGTTCATAGTCCTCGCGTTCATGCGCTCCGGCGACTTCCGCACGATAGTGCTCCTGTGCGTCGGCGCGGCGATGGCGGCGGGACTCGTGGTGCTTATCCGCTCCGATTTTGTCATGGCTCGCTTCGCAACCTACCGCCATGTCTGGGACGATATGTACGGCAAGGGCTATCAGCAGACGCGCGTGCTCATTTACAGCGTCAGCGGCGGCCTGCTCGGAGTCGGAATAGGGGACGGAAAGCTGAAAGAAGTCCCCGCAGCGACGGAGGATCTGGTGTTTGGCATGATCTGCGAGGAGTGGGGTATCATCATCGGTATCCTGGTTATCCTCTGCATTATGTTCATAGCGTTCCACAGCATCCGCTGCGCGAGTGGCGCACGCTCGGCGTTCTACGCCATATCGGGTATAGCGGCCGGCTGCCTCATGCTCTTCCAGACGGGACTCAATGTTTTCGGCGTCACGGATCTTCTGCCCCTGACGGGCGTTACCCTCCCGTTTATCAGCCGAGGCGGTTCGAGCGCGATATGCTGCTGGGCGCTGATAGCGTTTATAAAGGCGGCGGATAACCGCACCTGGATAGGCTCGAAATATTATCTTGAGGCCGAGGCCTGAGCCGCAGAAAGGACTGATTAAATGAAAGGCATAGCAAGACGCTCAAAGCTCATGTTTGCGCTCGTGGCACTTTTCCTTGCGGGCGTGATAGTCCTTGCGGCGACCTTCGGCATCAACGCCGAAGCATGGGTGTTCAAGCGCGCCAATAAGCATATATATTCATCGGGTCAGATAGTTGCGGCGGGTACCATCTATGACCGCAACGGCAAGGTGCTGGCTCAGACGGTAGACGGCGAGAGAAAATATAACTCGAGCAGCACCGTGCGCCGCGCCACCCTCCACACGGTCGGCGACCTCGAGGGCTTTATCTCAACCGGAGCGCACAGCGCGTTCCGCGGCGAGCTCACGGGCTACAGCTTCTTAAACGGCGTATACGACCTGAAGAGAAACGGAGCGGGCAACGACATAACCCTGACTATAGACGCCGACCTCTGCGTCACGGCGTATAACGCCTTGAACGGCAGAAAGGGCTCGGTGGGCGTATATAACTACAAGACGGGCGAGATTCTCTGCATGGTCTCGACTCCGACCTATGACCCGTATTACAAGCCCACCGATATCGACAGCGACACCACGGGGAAATACGAGGCGATATATCTGAACCGCTTCCTCTCCGGCGTGTTCACTCCCGGCTCGACCTTTAAGATAGTCACGGCGATAAGCGCTATAGAAAATATACCCGATATAAATTCGCGTACCTTTACCTGCACCGGTCAATATAAGACCTCTACCGGTATAGTCAAGTGTAATTCCGTCCACGGAAAGCTCAATTTCCAGCAGGCACTCAGCAAATCCTGCAACAGCACCTTCGCCTGCATCGCGGAGGAGCTCGGCAACGACGCGCTGACGAAGACCGCCGAGCAGGTCGGCTTCAACAAGCGGATAACAATAGACGGAATAAGCGTCACAAAGAGCTATTTCACTCTGAAAGATGCAGTCAGCGTCGACCGCGGCTGGGCGGGCATCGGTCAGTATCAGACCCTTGCGAATCCCTGCCAGATGCTCACCATGATGGGCGCGATAGCGAACGGCGGCAGCGCGCCTGCGCCGAAGCTGCTAAAGGACGACAGCACATTCGGTTCGCTGACTTCGCCGACGCTCAAATATCTCGACGAAAATATAGCGAACACCATCAAAGATATGCTCCGAAAGAATGTCACGACCCACTACGGCGAGGGCAAGTTCCCCGGGCTTCAGCTCGGCGGAAAGACGGGCACAGCGCAGGTCACGGACGGCGAGCCCCACTCGTGGTTTGTCGCGTTCTCCGAGCGCGAGGATCTTCCACTGGCGGTCGTCGTTGTTGTCGAACACGGCGGCGAGGGTATCAGTGCGGCGGCGCCCATAGCCAACAAAGTTATGCAGGCCGCGGCGAAAAAAGGCGTAAATTAAAAACTAAAACTTCGGCGTCCACGCAGAGCTGCGCGGGCGCCGATTTGCGTTATTTTATAATACGGAAACGTTTTTTTGAATATACTTGACTTTTTGCAATTTATATTTTAAAATGAAATTGCCGAAGTGAATTAACCATAAAAATTTCAAGGGAGGCTTTCAAATGAAAAAGGTCGTAAGTATGTTAATGGCACTGCTGCTTTGCGCTGCATTTGCCTTTGGCGCAGGTACTCAGGCGTTAGCCTATGACAGCGGCGAGGACAGACCCTCGATAGTTATCTGCGAAGATATCATCGTGGGCGATTTGCTGAACATTGGGAACGGATATTCCTGCTCGGTGATGAAGATTCCCGTGAGCAAAGCCGCCTCGGGCTATACCGACAAGGTAAAGTCGGTTGTCTTTGCCGATATCCTGTCGCATGAGAAGCTCGACGTGCTCGCTTCGTTTGAAGTCACCGCTTCGGGAATGTATTCGCCCGTTGACAAAACTTCGGTGATAACGGGGCTTGAGGTGTCTTATAACGGAGCTGCGGACGGAATAACTTTTGAAAAAATTGTCGATTTGGATTGCGCTTGTCTTGTTATCAGCTATTGCGGCGTGCAGATAGCGACGCTCAACTACAGAATATCTTATAACGGCAATATCGAGCAGAGCTGAAATTATCGACTTCGGGGCTTTCTCTTTCGGGGAAGCCCCGATTTTTATTTTATCTCCACTCCGGTGTAATAGTGCTTGATTATCTCCTGCCAGTCGGAGCCTTGCCGTGCCATGTAGTCCGCGCCGTATTGGCTCATGCCGACCCCGTGGCCGTAGCCGTGAACGGTAATTTTGAACTCGTCGCCCGTGCATTTTATCTCGAAGCAGGCGCTGCGGAGCCCCAGCTTTTCGCGTACCTGCGCGCCCGTGAATTCTTTTTCCCCGATCACGGCGCAGGAAATATATCCGCTGTCCGTCTTTTTGATTTCGCCTATCCACTTTTTTGCGTCGCCGCCGAACTCCGCGCCCGAGCCGGCGAAAGCCTTTTTGAATTCATCTGCCGTCAGCGTCAGCGTCGATGAGTAGTCGGGCGAGAGCCTGTCGCCCGCGCTCGTGACGCTCTTTAAGTAGGGGACATCCTTGCCCCAGACCTCCTCCGCGCTGAAGGTCTGCCCGCAGCTTATCGCGTGAAACGCCGCGGTTATAATCTCCCCGTCATAGGTTATCGTCTTACCGAAAACGTCTTTGACAGCCTCTTCGATCTTCTTTTCATATGTCTCGTATTTGTCGCCCCATTTTTCCTTGCGCGCCGCCGCGTCCAAATATCCCTGATGCACCGCGCTGTCGTCGGTTATGTCCGCGCCGCCGAGCGTGGGGTCGGGACTGGAACGCTTTTTGACCGCATATGTATAGCATACGGCGGCCTGGGCGCGCAGAGCCTGCGAATGATATGTCGGCGGCATCTCCGCCGCCACCGCGCCGACAACATATTCGAACATGTCTATTTCGTTTATCTTCTTCGTCGAAGAGGAGAGCACGAGTATCGAGTTCTCATCATCTTGTGTGTTCGTTTTTGTGACTTCATTGCCGCCTTTCTCCGGCGCTTTTGCGCCGCCTGTTGCGGCGAGCGGGCAGATAAGCAGAACGGCTATCAGAATGATGAATAAAAATCCTCTGTTTTTCATATTTTTTACCTCCCGAACCTCGGCAAACTTGACTTTTGCTGCCGTTTTGGTGTAGAATTGTATTCTAATACATTATTATATAAATTTATATACGGAGCGAGAAAGGAGTCGAACGCATGGCGAATTATATATCCTCTATCCCGCAGGATGCCCTTAACAGTTTATGCGGAGAAATAGACAAGTATAACAAGATAAATCCTGCGTATTTTGATCGTTTCCAGGTCAAGCGCGGCCTGAGAAATTCGGACGGCACCGGTGTTATGGCGGGGCTGACAAAGATATGCAGCGTTCAGGGATATTATGTCGAGGACGGCGAGCGTGTCCCGATAGACGGCAGACTTATATACCGCGGAATCGATGTTCGCGAGATAGTCGGCGGATGCGAGCAGGAGGGACGCTTCGGCTTTGAAGAGGTCGCGTGGCTGCTCCTTTTCGGTACTCTGCCCTCGAGAAGACGCCTTGAGATATTCAAAAGTGTTCTCGCCGAGAGCCGCGAGCTCCCCAACGAGTTCATCGAGGATATGATAATGAAAGCCCCCTCGCACAATATCATGAACAAGCTTTCGCGAAGCGTCCTCGCGCTCTATTCATATGACGAAAATCCGGACGATATCTCGATAGAAAACGTCCTTCGCCAGTCGATACAGCTGCTCGCGCAGGTGCCCATGATAATGAGCTACGCCTATCAGGTCAAGCGCCGCAACTTCTATCACGAGAGCATGTATCTCCACCCGGTTGACAAGACCCTCAGTACCGCCGAGTCGGTTCTCTACTCGATAAGAGCGGATAAAAAATTCACTCCTGAAGAGGCGCATATGCTCGATATCTGCCTCATGCTCCACGCCGAGCACGGCGGCGGAAACAACTCGACTTTCGCCACCCGCGTGCTGACTTCGAGCGGCACCGACACATATTCGGCTATCGCCGCGGGCATCGGCTCGCTCAAAGGACCCAAGCACGGTGGCGCGAACATAAAGGTCGCCGAGATGGTCGAATATATCAAGCAGGGCGTTGAAGATATTACAGACGCGGATCAGGTCGCCGATTTCCTCAAGAAGATTCTCAAAAAAGAGGCGGGCGACGGCTCGGGACTCATCTACGGCATGGGTCACGCGGTCTACACCCTCTCCGATCCCCGCGCGGTTATTTTGAAATCGCACGCGCGCAAGTTCTCCGAGAACACCGAGTTTGAGGATGAGTTCAAGCTCCTTGAGCTTATCGAGACCCTCACTCCGCAGATTCTTGCCGAGCTGCGCGGAGACAAAAAAATCATGTGCGCAAATGTCGATCTCTATTCCGGCCTTGTGTATAAGCTGCTCGGCATCCCCGAGGATCTGTTCACTCCGCTGTTCACCGTCGCCCGCGTTGCAGGCTGGTCGGCGCACAGAATGGAAGAGCTGATGACCGGCGGCAGAATAATCCGCCCGGCATATAAGAGCGTCTGCGCCCAGCGCAACTATGTAAAGCTTGACGAAAGACTCGATAATTATCCCGGCGAGCTCAGATATATACCCAGCGACGAGCACGCTTAACAGATAAAAATAATTTTTAGGACTTGATACAATGCCGAAAGATAAAAAAGTTTCAATGCTTAAAATTATGATGATAGCCCTTGCTGCAGTTCTTCTAGTGCTGATTCCGGTGCGCTGCTATCAGTATGCGTCAGGAGTGATTGAACCCAAGACGGGCTTTTACAGCGGCAGCGACTGGAGCATCTGGCTGTCGTATATCCTGCTTGCCGTGTCCGCCGTTGCGTTTCTTGCAATTGCGATAGCGAGCAGAAAGAAGATATCTTATTCGACCGAAAAATTCGGCTCAACAGGGCTCGCGATAGCTGCGTTCATGTTCGCTCTGACGCTGATGATCGATGCTGTTTCGCAGTATAAGACAGTGTTCGCAACTGCTACTGACACTGCGCTCATGTACGGCACTGAGTCGGTTCAGTATCTCAAAACGGGTCTTATCTCAAGGGGTCTTGAGGGCTTCTGCGCCGTTGTTGCGGCGGTGTTCTTTGTCCTCTTCGGCTACGGTCACTTAAAGGGCAAGTCAAACGCCTCGGAGTCAAAGCTCATGGCGCTGTTCCCGGTGCTCTGGTGCATCTTCAGACTCATGCACCGCTTCATGCGCACGATAAATTTCCTCAACGTTTCCGATCTTCTCTATGAGCTGTTTATGTGCGTGTTCCTTATGGCATTTTTAATGGCATTCTCTCAGCTCAACTCAAAGGTTGGCGGCGATGGCTTTGACTGGAAGCTCGTCGGCTACGGACTGCCCGCAATGATGTTCTCTCTGATTTGCTTCCTGCCGAGATTCATAATGACCCTTGTCGGCAGGGACTATCTGCTCTGCAATCAGTCGCCCATAGAGTGGTGCGACCTCGGCGCGGCGGTGTTCATCTGCGCGCTGCTCCTGACCAGAGTCGAATTCGGCGAGAAAAACACCGAGACCGCCGAAACGGCTGAGAAAACAGAGAGCTGATGTTTTTAGATAATTTTCTCATCGCCGCCGAGCAGGTGGCAATACTGTATATCCTCGTCGCTGTCGGCTTTATCGCCGACAGGACAAAGCTCTTCACGGAGAAAGCCGCGCGCCTGTGCACGGATCTGATGTTTTATATCATCACTCCCGCAAAGATAGTGCAGTCGTTCATCTCCATGGAGTTCAGCCGCGAATCGGCGACGCGCCTTGCGATAGCCGCTGCCTGCGGCGCAGCGATACATATTATCGGCGTTGCGGTCAGCTCTGTCGTGTTCAACAAATCGCCGATAGGCAAAGCCGCAATATTCAAATATTCGAGCGTCTACGGTAACTGCGGGTATATGGCTCTGCCGCTCGCTTACGCCGTGCTCGGCGACGAGGGCGTGTTCTACGGCTCGGTCGTCATAATGATGTTCCACTTATTCTCATTCACCCACGGCATCTGGCTGATGTCGCGCTCCGAGACGGGCGAGAAGACGAAGTTCAACTTCAAGAACATCCTGATAAATCCGGGCACGATATCGCTCATAATCGGCTTGCCGCTGTATCTGCTGAAGATAAGGCTGCCCAATGTCATAGAAGCGCCGATAGACTATCTCGCCGCGCTCAATACGCCCGTGGCGATGCTGATTTTCGGAACGTATCTCTCGAACGCGAAGATAAAATCCGCGCTCAAAGAATGGCGGATACTCTGCGTCGCACTGATAAAGCTCGCGGTTATACCGCTCATATGCCTCGGCGTTTTCAGACTCTGCGGCATCACGGGAGCGCTGCTGACCGCAATGATAATTGCGGCGAGCGCACCACCCGCAAATATAACGGTCGTATTTGCGGCGAAGTACAACAAAGACACGGGACTTGCGTCCCAAACGGTCGCAATAGTCAGCTTCATTTCGATAGTGACTATGCCGCTGCTTATCGGTCTTGCAAGTACGATGTAACAAATAAAAAAGAGAGTCGGAAAAATCCGGCTCTCTTTTTTATTTGTTTAGTCCTCTTTGTCCTCTTCGCTCTCTTCTTTCGGCTCTTCGACCTTCACTGAGATCTCTATAACTCTGCGCTGTTCAACGTCGGTAACGGTGACGGAAAGATTTTTGTATTCAAACGTGTCGCCGACTTCAGCCATTTTGCCGAGCTGTTCGAGTACCCAGCCGCCTACCGATACGGATTCGGACTCCTCGTCCTCCTCCATGTCGAAATATTCAAACATCTTGTCGAGCTGCGCGCCGCCGAGCACTTTTACCGTGCCGTCGGGCTGGGGAGAGAAGTCCTCAATAACTTCGTCGTTCTCGTCCCATATCTCGCCGACAAGCTCTTCGAGAATGTCCTCCATGGTCACTATGCCGAGCGTGCCGCCGAACTCGTCCGCGACAACCGCCATGTGAGTCTTTTTCTGCTGCATGAGCTTGAGCAGTTCGCTTATCTGCATCTGCTTTGCTATGTAGACGGTTTTCTTAATTATCGAGGATATCGGCTGTTTCTTTGTGAGCACATATTTGTTGAAGTCCCTGATGTGAATAAAGCCGATTATATCGTCAGTATCGTCCGAATAGACAGGCAGGCGCGAGAAGCCGGAGTCGTTGAACACCGAGGCTATCTTTTCGACGCTGTCGTCTTTTGAAACGGCAATGACATCGACGCGCGGGGTCAGGATATCGCCGACGGGGCACTCGTAAAAGGAGATGGCCGAGCGGATAAGGTCGCTCTCGTCCTCGTCGAGTCCGCCGCCGGACTCCGCCTCGTCAACGATGTTCAAAAGCTCGTCGCCGGTTATCGTGTCGTCCTTCTTGAATTTAAAAATCTTGCTCAGAAGCTTCTTCCAAAGCATGAAGAACGCCACGGCGGGGGTCAATATAACTGTGAGTGCCCTCAAAAACGGCGTTGCGAACATCGCGTATTTTTCGGGCATCTCTTTTGCGAGCGTCTTCGGCGTGACCTCGCCGAAGATGAGCAGGAGCACGGTCATTATTATCGTCGAGACCGTCGGACCCTTGCTCTCGTTTATGAGCTTGATGAAAAGCACCGTCGCTACGGACGACGCCGTGATGTTGACAATATTGTTTCCGACAAGGACGGTAGAGAGCAGCTTGTCGTAGTTCTCGCCCATCTTGTATGCCTTGGCGGCTTTTTTGTTGCCGTCGTCCGCCATGGTCTTGAGTCTTATTCTGTTGAGGGAAGTGAACGCGGTTTCGGATGCCGAGAAAAATGCCGAAAACAGTATGAGAAGTACAAGGCAAATTATCTGCACCCAACTTCGGGTATCCAAAAAAATTCCTCCAGTGCGGTTTTACGCATATGTATATTAAATATAACTATATCATAATCTATTTGTTATTGCAAGAAAAAGCCGCATCCGGGTGAATGCGGCTTTTAAATATAATTATTACAGAGCTATCATGTCGCGCAGCTCGGACGCGAGGTCTGCGGCGAGGCGTGTGCCGTTTATCAGGGCGCGCTTCGGCAGCTTTGCGATGAATCCGTCGTCCTCGAGGGTGACATCGCCCGTGTAGTTTATGTCGTGGAGCGCCTGCGCTATCGCTTTCCAGTCGAGCTTGCAGGTGAAGGGCGGCATGTGCAGATCCTCCATATAGTTGTTGTCGTGGACGTGCAGAGCCGTGAGTCTCCTGTGGCCGAGCACTCTTATCGCGTGCGCCGCGTCGTCGCCGACAAGTCCGCTGTGGCCGAGGTCGAGGCAGACGGTGAAATATCTCGGGTCGAGCGCGTCATAGTATTCGGCGAGCTGCTCGCCGTAGCTGCACACATTTGCGAGCATGACATGGCGGCGGTCGTCGTGGCCGAACATATTCTCGAGCGCTATTTTTATCCCGAACTCCTCGCAAAGGGGCTTGAGTGAATTATAGAAATCGATGTTGAACTGCTTTTGATCCACCCCGTCCGGGCAGGCGGTCGGGTGGACTATTATCTGGCTTGCGCCTATCTTGCCCGCGACGCGGATAGAGAGCTTCAGCTTTTCATAGACGAATTTGTTGTACTCCTCGTCGCCGAAACGGTAGCTCGGAAACGGCGCATGAGCCTGATTGAACGGGAGCGAATATTTCTCACTCGACTCCAAAAGCTTATTGATAAGCTCATCTTCACCCATGTTGCCGAGCACGCTCTCACGGGAGCTGTTCATATAGAACATCGAAAAATCGAGCGCGTCGAAGCCCGCCTCTTTGAATATTTTCATGCCCTCGTCAATGCCGAAAGCCGGAAAAATAATGTCTGTCTGTGTTGATATTCTCATACTGCGCACCGCCTTATAAGTCATTTTGATGTTATTATATCAGAGAGTTTTTGGATATACAATATCAATGTCCCAAATATGGTATAGCAAATTTCCGCGGATGTGATATAATCTTTGTGTGAAATCTTTCTGACGGAGGTTTGAAATGCTGCGACTGATACTTTCGCCCTCGGTGGGCGGCACCGCAGGGTATCTCTATGATACGGCGGCTTCGATCGCTTCTTCGGGCAGCGAGGCTGTGCTGATAGTGCCCGAACAGTATTCCTTTACCGCCGAGCGCATAGTGCTCGAACGCCTCGGAACGGCGGACGCCCAGCGTGTCGAAGTGCTGAGCTTCACGCGCCTTGCGAATACCGTGTTTAACGCCGTCGGCTGGGACAAGGGCAAACGCCTCAATGAAGCGGGAAAAATACTTCTGATGAGCCGCGCCCTCGAACAGTGCGCCGATAAACTGAATGTCTATTCCCGCAGCGCGGACAGCCCCGCGGTCGTGCGCGAGCTGCTAAGCCTCAACGAGGAGTTCTGCCAGTGCGCGATATCTCCGGAGGATATGACCGCCGCCATGAACAACATGGAAGACGGGCTGCTGAAAAGCAAGCTCGCCGATATTTCGCTCGTTTTCTCGGTCTATGATTCTTTCGTCTCCGACGGCTGGCTTGACGACAGCCGCATGCTGACCCGCCTCAAAGATAAAATTCTCGAAAGCGGGTATTTTAAAAATAAAACGGTGTTCTTCGACTCCTTCCGCGGCTTCACCGCGCAGGAGTTCGGAGTTATAGGCAAGATACTCACCCAGGCAGACGATGTTTATGTCGCGCTGACCGCGCCCGATCTTATCGAGCGGGACAGCGACGATATATTCTATCATACAAAAAATACTGCAAAGAAGCTCATTAAACTCGCGAACAGCGTCGGCGTGCCGTGCGCAAAGCCTGTTGTTATCAATGACCCGAACGGCGATCCCGCGCTCGATGCGTTTGCGAGTGACTTTCTGAGCCCCGAGGCGGATGTGTTTTCCGGCGCGTGCGACAGCATATCTATAGTCGCGTCGCCAGATATTCGCAGTGAGTGCGCCTATGCCGCGGCGCATATAAAGCGAATGCTCAGAACCGGCAAGTACCGAAGCCGCGATATAGCGGTTATCGTGCGCGACGAAACTTCGTATATCCGCCCGATGCTGACCGCGCTTGCAAAATGCGGCGTGCCCGTATTTGAGGACAGACGCCAGCCTGTTATAAATCAGCCGCTGATGACGCTCGTTCGCGCCGCGCTGAAAATAGCAGATACGGGCTTCGATACCGACAGCGTCCTGCGAGCTTTGAAAACCAGTCTCTGCCCGCTTGCGGCGGACGAGATATCGGACATTGAAAACTACACTTATCTCTGGCAGATAAACGGCTCGGGCTGGCTGAAAAAATGGGAGTCGAGCCCCGACGGGTTCGGTGAGATGACCGAAAACGCTGCGGCGGAGCTTGAGAGGCTGAATGCCCTGCGCGAAAAGGCGGTCGAACCGTTTGCAAAGTTCAGAGGCAAGCTCAAAGATAACGACGGCGAGGGCTGCGCAAAGGCTGTGTTCGAACTGCTGTGCGAGCTCGACACGGCGCAGAGACTAAAAGACCTCGCGATTTATCTCGAAGATTCGGGCGAAAATGTGCTCGCTCTTGAGACGGAGCGGCTTTGGGACACCCTCTGCTCTCTGCTCGATGTCGCGGCGCAGACGCTCGGCAAGACCCTGGTAAAAGCCTCGCGCTTTTCCGGACTTTTTGATCTCATGCTCTCCACTGTTACCCTCGGCGAGATACCCCATTCCCTCGAAGAGGTGACGATAGGCTCGGCGCAGAGAATAAGACCCATCGCGCCCAAGGCAGTGTTCGTCCTCGGCGCAAACGCGGGAAAACTGCCGCTGAATCCCGTTCAGGGCGGTATGCTCAACGCCGGCGAGCGCGAACGCCTCGCGCAGGCGGGCATAGAGACTGCGATATACGGCGAGGACAGAGTCGCCGAGGAGCGCTTTATCGCCTATACTGCGTGCTGCTGCGCAAAAGAGAAGCTGATAGTCAGTTATTCTTCAAAGAGCGCGCAGGGGGAAGAACTCAGCGAGTCGGAGATAATCACTTTCATCCGCGAGCACTTCCCGCAGGTGCATCAGACCGATACGCTCACGGCGGACAAAATCGACCTTGTCGAGGGCAAGAAGCCCGCGTTTGAGCTGACGGCAGCGCTGATGCGAAACGGCGGCGAGCTCTATGAATCGCTAAGAAAGTATTTTGAAAAAGATGCCGATTATTCCGGCAGACTCGCGTCGCTCGACAGCGCGGCGGAGGGGAGAACTTTCAAGATAGACAGCTGCGAGACGGCGACGCGCCTTTTTGGCATGAACATGAATATCTCACCCTCGCGGGCTGAGACATATTACCGCTGCCCGTTTTCTTATTATTGCCGCTACGGCTTGAAGCTTCAGGAGAACAAGAGCGCAACTTTTGACCCGCTTCAAAAAGGTACGGTTATACATTTCGTGCTCGAACAGCTGCTCAGCGAATTCAGCGCACAGAAGCTCTCCGAGCTCGATCCCGATGAACGCTATGAAAAAATACGCGGATATCTGGACTCTTATCTTGAACGCTTCCTTGACCGCTCGCAGAGGTCTAAACGGTTTCTCTATCTCTATGAACGCCTCGCGCGCAGCATAGATGCGGTTGCGGCGCGGCTCGCGGACGAGTTCAAAAACTGCGAATTCCGCCCGGTCGATCTCGAACTTGATATATCGCATAATGGCACGATAAAGCCGTATGATTTGAAAATACCCTCCGGCGGGCATATCAATATTTCCGGTAAGGTGGACAGAGTCGATCTCGCCGAGATAGACGGAGAGCCGTATATCAGAGTCATAGATTATAAGTCGTCGGGCAAGACTTTTGCCTTTTCCGATGTGTTAAACGGACTCAATATGCAGATGCTCATCTATCTTTTCACGCTCGTGAGCAACGGAAAGGCACGCTACGGCGACGCGGTTCCCGCGGGAGTGCTCTATATGCCTGCAAAGGCATCTGCCTTTACAGCTGAGAGGGACAAAGATCTCAGCAAACAGGGCAATTCAAACGACAGAAAGATGCAGGGCTTCGTGCTCGAAAATGCGGGCGTTATAGTTGCCATGGAGCATGACGGCGGAGGGGCGTATATCCCGGCAAAGATTGATAAGGACGGCAATATAAAGGGTACTACTCTCGATCTCGAAAAGCTCTCCGAACTTTGGGACAAGGTTGACGAAAACCTTGTAAACATGGGCGAAGAGCTGCATCGCGGCTCAATTCCCGCGTTCCCGGCGCAGGGCAAAAACTACAAGGAAATCTGCTCGAAATGCGAATATTGGAACATCTGCACGCATGAGAATAATATGCCTGTAAGAGAATTAAATGACAATCTGAAACTCGGAGAGGGGGCGGAATAATGGGGGTCGACTGGACGACTGATCAGAGACACGCGATAGAGTGCCGTAAAGGCTCTGTACTTGTCGGTGCTGCGGCGGGCTCGGGCAAGACGACGGTGCTCGTCGAGCGCGTTATCCGCCGTCTGACGGACAAAGATAACCCCTGTTCGGCGGAGGATCTGCTGATAGTTACATTCACCCGCGCCGCCACCGCGCAGATGCGCGAGAAGATAGGCGCGGCGATACTCAAACGCCTTTCGGAGGATCCGACGGACAGGCATCTTCGCCGCCAGTATATGCTCCTGCCATTTGCGAAAATATGCACTATCGACAGCTTCTGCAACGACCTTGTGCGCGAAAATTTCCACGCGCTCGGCATATCCCCGGACTATTCGCTGCTCGACAACGAAACGGCAGTTATAATGAAAAACGATGTCTGCGAGGCAATGCTCGAGCGGGCATACGAAGAGGATTTGGACGGCAGATTTTCGGAGCTCAGCGATATGATGTCCTCCGGCAGCAGCGACGAGGATTTCGCGAAGCTGATAATCAAAATGTATGATATCTCGACTGCTTATCCGTTCCCTGATCTGTGGCTCGATTCGCTTATCGGGGAGTATTCACAGCCCGATATCAACAAGAGCCGCTGGGGCGGTATAATAAAAAAATATGTCTGCGATATGCTCGACTACTGCGTATCATCAAGCAATGATATGATGACCGCCATGGAGTCCGACCCGATTGTAGCGGATGCCTACGGCGCGGCGGTGCAGAGCGATATAAATATGTACGCCGAGCTTCAAGAAAAAATCAACAGCGACTGGGACGAGGCTCTCGAAGCGTTTAAAACGGTCAAGTATATGAGCCTCGGGCGCGTTCCGAAGGACTATGAGAGCGAGACGAAAAATGTGGTTACTACCGCCCGCAAAAAGCTCAAGGATCTGTTGAAAAAAGTGCCCGGCATCATGTGTGTATCGTCCGAAGAGCACGCCGATGACATGCGCCTGCTGCGCGATCCCGTGACGAAGCTTATAGAACTCGTCAAGCAGTTTGGCAGGGAGTATTCCGCCGAAAAGGATAAAATGAACTCCGCCGATTTCTCGGATATTCTGCACCGCGCACTCAATTTGCTCGCGGTTTCCGACGGCAGCGGCGGATATATAAAAACCGACCTTGCGCGCGAGCTGTCGTCGCATTATGTTGAGATACTCGTCGACGAGTATCAGGATATAAACGAAGCGCAAGATATGATATTCAGAGCGATATCTGCCGACGAGAATAATCTGTTTACCGTCGGCGATGTCAAGCAGAGCATATACAGATTCCGTCAGGCGATGCCGGAGATATTCCTGCGCCGCCGCAGCACAACACACAGCTTCGAGAGTGGGAAATACCCCCTGGGCATAACCCTCGGCTCGAATTTCCGAAGCCGCGTGGGAGTTACATCGTGCGTCAACTATATCTTCCGCCAGCTGATGAGCACGGAGGCGGGCGAGCTTGAATATGACGATTCCGAGGCGCTCAACGCCGCCGCTAAATATCCCGAGCGCGACACTCCCGACTGTGAGCTGCATGTCGTTACGGACAAGGGCAACAGAGCCGATACGCTCGAAGCGCAGGCTCGCTATGTTGCGAAATATATTGAACGCACGGTGCGGGAGGGAAAGATGCTCGTCACAAAGGGCGGCGCTCTGCATCCCGCGTCTTACGGCGATTTCTGCATTCTCCTGCGCACGGCAAAAAATGTTTCTTCGGTCTATGCCAACGCGCTCTCTGAGCGCGGCATACCGGTTTTTTCTCCGGAGACCGGCGGATTCTTTGAGGCCGCCGAGATAAGCTTTATACTCTCACTCCTGCGCGTGCTCGACAACCCTGTGCAGGATATACCGCTCGCGGCAGTCATGCTCTCTCCGCTCTTCGGCTTCAGCGCGGGCGAGCTTGCGGATATACGCGCCTCGGCGGAAGAACGCTTGGAGGCGGGCGAGACTGAGCCGCTCTATCGCAGCGTCGCCGTGTCGGCTGACGAGGGCAGCAAAAAAGCGGCGGCATTCCTCAAAAAAATCGAATCTCTGCGCAGACTGTCGCTGACCCTTAGCGCGGGCGAACTCGTCCGCAGAGTGTGTGAAGAGACGGGCTTCGACGCTATTGTCGGCGCGATGCCGGACGGCGAGCGCCGCAGACTCAATGTCGGTCTGCTGTGCGATTATGCCGAAAAATACGAGGCGGCGGGTAATCTCGGACTCAGCGGATTTATAAGATTTATAGATAAGGTCGCGCGCACGAGCGGAGATTTGGCAACCGCCGCGCGACCGTCCGAAAATGCGGATATCGTCCGCATAATGACCGTCCATCAGAGCAAGGGACTTGAATTCCCGATATGTATTCTCGCCGATATGCAGCACGCGTTCAACGAGCGGGACAACATCGAACCAGTGCTCATAAGCTCGTCTGCAGGGCTCGGCATGAAGAGACGCACAGAGGACGGAATCAGCGTTTATGACACAGCCTCGCGCCGCGCCGCAGTCATAACTTCCGAGCGCATGGGGCGCAGCGAGGAGATGCGCGTGCTCTATGTTGCGCTGACGAGAGCAAAAGAAAATCTCGTTATGGTAACATCCGTCCCGAATCCCGAAAAGGGACTCGCGAAGGTTGCCGTCGAATGCGGAATAGGGGAGCGGGCGAACCCGTTCGCCGTGCTCAGAATGAACAACTTCTCAGACCTTGTGCTCACGGCGCTCATGCGCCATCCCGCCGCAGATGAGCTGCGAAAGTTATCCGGAGTCGATGTCCCGATATTCCTGTCCGAAAAAGACAGATTCAAGCTGAAAGTTGTCGTCAGCGATTCGGAAAGCTTTATGACCGAATCCGCAAATGAACAGAAAATAGCCGCAAAGCCCGTATTCTTCAACGAAGTTCAAGCACGGCTCGATTATTCCGACCCACGCTCGGTGCTCTCGTCCGTGCCTGCGAAGCGCGCCGCTTCGGACGGCTCGGAGCGCGGCATAAACCGTGAATATTTCGCCTCGTCACGCCCGGCGTTCATGAGCTCGGGCGGACTGACTCCGGCTCAGCGCGGCACGGCTACGCACAAATTCATGCAGTTTTCGGATTATTCTGCGGCGCGCGCCGGCATTGAATCTGAGCTTGCGCGTCTTGTCGACGGCGGCTTCCTCTCGGAGGATGAGGGCAAGGCTGTGAATATCGGCGCGGCGAAGCGGTTCTTTATGTCGCCGCTTGCCGAGAGAATCTTCGCTTCTGATAATGTCATGCGTGAGAGAAAATTTGCGTCGCTCTTCCCGGCAAAGTTCTTTTATCCTGAGCTGACGGGCGAAGCGGCTGAAGAAAAAATCGTCGTTCAGGGCATTGCGGACTGCGTGTTCGTCGAGGACGGAGAGCTCGTCATTGTCGATTATAAAACCGACACGGGCGTTGACGCCGAGGCTCTGCTCGACCGATATTCGGCTCAGCTTGAGATATACCGCGAGGCACTCTCGCAGGCGCTCGGTATGCCTGTCAAAGAGACGCTTTTGTACTCATTTTTCATGAATTCGACCGTTAAAGTCGGAACAGCTTAAAAAATATGAAAAAAGGGCTTGCATTTTTGCCCCGCGTATGATAAAATTTCGTTTGCTAGACTTAAAGATAAAGTTATATGCAGATAATCCGAAAGAGGTGACAATAATGAAGGAAGGAATCCATCCTAAGTACGAGCCCACTGAGGTCCGCTGCGCTTGCGGCGAGGTCATCAAGACTTCTTCCACCAAGCAGGATCTTCGTGTCGATATTTGCTCAAAGTGCCATCCGTTCTTCACCGGCAAGCAGAAGCTCGTCGATACCGGCGGACGCGTTGACCGCTTCAAGAAGCGTTTCAACATGACAGAGGACAAGAAATAATCATCCTGTGAGAGATATGAGCTGCCTTTTCGGCGGCTCATTTTTCTATCTTCAAAATGCGTCGTGTGTTGCGCTATCCAAGCATTGTTAACAATATATTTCTCAAAAAGACTTGTAATAATTGCTCGGCGGCGTTATAATGTTTGTAATCATTTTGTAATATTTTTAAGGGGGCGAAGCAATGTCGGGAAAGAAAAAGGGCAATATTGCCGATCCTGATTTGCACAGCTCAGAGTCGCCCGCAAAGGACGGGAACGAGCTTAAAAACAGAATAAATGAAACTGCAAAGTATTCGGAGCTTTTTGAGAAGATAGATGTCGACAGCGATTATGACGATATCCTCGCAACATATGAGAAAACTCTCGACAAGCGCACCAGAGCCGCGATGAAGAAAGCGGGCGGCGCGGCGGACGAAGAAGAGTCTGTTGACGAAAACGTGATGATAGAGGCGGACGAAATAGTTTCGGATGCCGATTCTGCGGCGCAGCCCGAAGTGCAGGAAACCGCGGAAAATAAGCCCGCGAAGAAGAAAGAAAAGGTTCATAATGGCGATGCCGGAGCCGTACTTTATTCTTATATCGCGGCGCTCGGACTCGCAACCGGCACAACTTTTAAAAAGATGCTCGCGAAGCCTAAGAAGCTCGGCAGAAATATCGTCGGCTTTTTCAGATATGTATTCCGTTTCCTCTGGCTTGGATTCAAGAAGTTTATCCACATCATTTCTCATACATTCGTTGAGCAGGTCAGGGACTTCAGGCGCGATGTGCGCTCGGCTATGAATTATCTCAGGCAGAGCCGCCATAAGCCGAAAACACTGTTCCCGATACTCGGGCACTATGTGAAGAAGGCTTTCACCACCCATACGCAGATGTTCAAGACCATAGCGAACTTCGTTCTGCCCGTTGCCGCAGTGCTCGCTTTTGTGCTGACCGTCAACTATTGGAGCAGTGTCACGTTCGCGCTCAAGGTCAGCTACGACAACAAGGAGCTCGGCTATATCTCCGACGAGTCGGTGTATAACGAGGCTCAGAGCGCCGCAAAGGCGAGAATGACGACTACAAAGACGGATTCTTCCGCCAAACTTGATGATCCGACATATGAGCTTTCACTTGTCAGCGTCAACAAGCTTGTCGATTCTTCGATACTCTGCGACAGAATAATCGAAAATTCCGAGAGTAATGTCACAAATGCCTGCGGAATTTATATCGACGACGAGTTTATCTGTTCCGTCAAGAACGAGACGGATGCAGCGAGCGTGTTCAATGCTATTCTTGAAAAGCACAAGGTGACCGACAGCAACAGCTTTGTCGATTTCGTTGAGAAGGTCGAGTATGTCCAGGGACTTTATCCTGACGACCCGAAGACCATGTGGGATGCATCGAAGCTCAAAAAGCAGCTTGAGCAGACCAAGCAGGCGAAAAAGACCTACACCGTCAAGGACGGCGATACTATATACGGCATAGCGGTCGCGAACGGGCTGACCGAAAAGCAGCTCATGGCGCTCAACCCCGATATGGGCGAGTATATTCATACAGGCGATCAGATAGTTGTCTCGAACGAGGTCAACTATGTCCGCGTCAAGGTCATGAGAACCGAGACGAGAACGGTCGAGGTCGATTACGACACCGAAAAGACCAACGACGCCTCGATGTTCAAGGGTACTACCCGCGTCACCCGAAAGGGCGAAAAGGGCGAAGATACGATAACCGAGCTTGTAACATATATCGACGGTCAGCGCGTCACTTCGCAGGAGGTTTCACGCGTCAGGACTAAAGAGCCCGTGACCGAAAAGAAGCTTATCGGCACGAAGTCGACCCGCGTCAGCGGCGGATATAATGTCAAGGTTTCCGGACGCGGCTTTGTATGGCCTGCACCCGCATGTACATTCGTCAGCTCGCCTTACGGCTGGAGAACCCTGCGCGGTTACAGCGACTTCCACACCGGTGTCGACCTCACTCTTCCCGGCGGCGGTTCGACCGGAGCGGTCATAGTCGCATCACTCGACGGTACAGTCGAGAGCGTGCGCCGAAGCAATTCCGGCTACGGACACTGCGTCGTCATCAACCACGGCGGCGGAGTCAAGACGAGATACGCTCACTGCCTTGCAGGCTCTATATCTGTCAGCGTCGGACAGCATGTCAGCGCAGGACAGGCGATAGCGCGAGTCGGCAGAACCGGCAACGCGACAGGTCCGCATCTTCACTTCGAGATAATCATAAACGGCAGCACAGTAAACCCGCTGCCCTATATCAGATAAAATTTTCCCCGCACCGAAAGGTGCGGGGATTTTTATAAGGCAAGAATCCTGCCGCAGTTTTTTGTGGTAGGATTCTTGTTTTGTACCAATGTATTGTGATGATTTGCAATATTGCGATTTGCCTGTTGATGACGTATACAATAAGCACAAATTTTATCAACGGAATTTTCCGCCGTTTTTTATTATCACGCGCTCCGAGGCGATGTTGTCCTCGTCGCAGACACACAGCACGCGCACGAATCCGAGTTCGCGGGCGATGTCGAGCTCCTGCTCGAGCATCTGCGAGGCGTAGCCACTATTTCTGCGCGACGGATCCGATGTGCCCGCCGAAGTTCAGCAGGAACTCGGTCAGCTCGAACTTGAGGTTGAATACGCCGATCATGTCGTCTCTGTCGTAGCAGAGATAGAAATTCTCACGGACATATCCGGCGGGAAGATTTTTGCCGCTTATCCGGTTGTTCATTCCGGCAAGCCAGTGACCAAAATTTTCGTATCCGCCGTAGCCTATGCAGGTGCCTCCGTCCGATTGGAACTCATTGTAAAATGACTGCATATCTTGCCGACTGCTCTCTGTCGGGAAAACAAATCTGAGCATAATTTATCTCCAAATAAAATAATAAAAGGACATCGAGGTTTGCCCCGATGTCCTTTCGCTTTTCAATTGATTAAAATATCTGCTTATTCCGAAGCTGCCGTAGCGTCAAAGTCAAGCCCCGAGTTCGGATTCTGGCAGTATTTCATCGAAGCCTTGTAGAACCAGATGTATTCGCCGTCGCTGACAGCGACATTTGTAGCCTTGGTTATGCGCGTTTCAGCGATTCTCGCGGAGTCTGTGGCATCCGTTGAATTTTTGTAGACCGCATAGTAGCTTTTTCCGCTGCCGTCCGGGGTTATTGTATATGTGCCGACCTTTATGTCTTTGCCGACCTTGTACATTGCGGGAGTCGTGCCGTCGCAGCCTATCGAAGCCATGTCGTGCGAAGCTGCGTCATAGAGCTCACAGCCTGTGATGTGGACATATCCGTCCTTTGACAACGTATAATAGACCGAGACATCGACCATCTTGAAATCGTTTGCAACATTCTGAACATAGGGGTCAACGCTCTTTTTGAAGCTGAGTCCGCCGTATGCGCCGGAGGCTTTCTTGATTATGTATTCGCCCTTCTGAATATCCCTGCCTATCTTGTATGTGCCGGGGGCATATTTGCCGTTGACCGCCTTGGGATGCTCGCTGGCGGTGTTGATGAATTTGCAGCCGCTGATGTAGAGCTCGTAGCCGCTTTCAAGAGTAACGAGCGTATGCGTGCCGTCTATCGTTATATCATAGGCGAGGGGCTGACCTTTGTCATCTTTTTTCTTGCCGTCCCAGAGGAGGGCGGAGTATTTTGAAGAAGTCTTGACAATATAATATTCGCCGGGGGCGAGCTTGCCGCTTCCGCTGCCGCATTTGTAGTTGCCCGCGCCGTTCCAGCCGGTGGAGCTGCCGTCATCGGGCTTTTCGGTCGAGTTTGAAGTCGGGAGAGTGACCATCTGCGCGTCGGTCGTTGCCGCGGCGGGAACAGTTTGAGTCGGCCTGCTCGAGGGCTTAGTCTCTTTTATAGTGGAGCTTTCAGCTGCGGTGCTGTCCGCAGAGGGCTCGGTCGTGTCGGCGGCGTCGACAGCGTCGATGCCCGTCGAGGCAGCTGTTGTGTCCTGGTTGTCCTTATTGTTCTTGCACCCTGCAAACGCCAGAACACCGGCGAGCATAGCCATGCAGAGAATAATAGATATAAGCTTTTTCATCTTTTTTCCCTTTCGTGAAGATTATTGCGGGCTTACCCATTTTGTCCATTATACCAAACCTGAACATTCAAGTCAACACGGGCAAAAAAGGCAAAAAAAGGAAGAGCCGCATCTCTGCGACTCTTCAATCGGTTGGTTTGTTATTTAGCTTTCGGAAGGAGTTCCCTGAGCTGTAGTGGTTGTGGTGTCGGGAGTTTTTGTGGTCGTCTCGGGGGCATCCGTTGTAGTCTCAGGAGCGGCGGTTGTGCCGGGCTCGACATACGGAACAAGCTTCAAATTGTTGCCGCGGAAATAGGTGCCATTCTCGAGCGTGATCACAGTGCCTGCCTTAACATCCTCTTTGTAGTCCTTGATGGAGAGCTCGATATATCTCAGATCGTAATAGACCATATATCCGTTTTCGGAATCCGTGGGAACGAGGGTGTATTTGCCGGGTTTGATATCCTTGCCGACCTTGTACATTCCGGAGTTGTAGCTGCCGTCGCTGTTTGCACCGGGGATTTTTACTCCGAGGGAAGTGTCTTCCATGAACAGGACGCGCTGACCCTTTTCAAGGTTGTAATAAACGGGATAATCCTCGGCGAACATGATTGCCGTTGCGTCCTCGTCAAAATAATCGCTTGATGAGAAAACAGTGAAGAACGAGCCTTCGGATGAACCGAGAGTGGTTATGCCTGCGGGGATGTCAACGCCGACTCTGTAGGAGCCGAGCTTGTATTTGCCGTTTGTGGCGCCCATTTTATCGACTTCGGAGGCGAGGATGAATTTGCCGTTCTTGACTTCAAGAGTATATCCGGCTTTCATGGTGACGAACAGTCCGCAGGGAAGAATCTCAAATTCAAGCTCGCCGTCTTTACCGTCGGTAAGCATAAGCGAGCATTTCTTTGAATTGGGAACTACATAGTATTCGCCTGCCGCGAGGTTCTTGCCGCAGGTATATTTTCCGTCCTTTTTCCACTCGGGCTTTCTGACCGAGGGAGTGGTGGTGTTGACATGACCGGGATTTCTTGAGATGTCTGTAACCCTTCTGACGGCGTCGGAAGCGGGCTCTTTCTTCTCGGGCTCAGTCGTCTCTTCGGATGAGGGTTCGGTGCTCTCATCGGTGATTGCATCGACTGCCGCGCCGCTCTCTGAGGGGGCAGTTGTGTCGTCTCCGTTCTTCTTCGACTTGCAGCCGCAGAAGAGGAACATTATCGCGCACATGATGAGCGCAACGGCGGAGATAAGTTTTCTTTTCATTGTCTTTTCCTTTCTTTTTTTGACTTTCTTTTTTCTTTCCCTGAGAAGACTTTGCGGGATAATTCCGTTCGGTCAATCTCAAATTGAGTATATCAAAATATGCAAAACTTGTCAACGAAAATTCACCGAAAATTGTCAATTTGAACAAACATATGGGGAGGATGTGAAAAGCGTGACTAAAAAATATATAAAAAATTATATTTTGCTGCGAAATTTATGTTAACTTTGTTGACTTAATTTGCCGAATGTTTTAAACTATGTTACAGAATAAAAAATTAACATACGGAGGAATGACAATGTTCAAACGCACCCTGTCGCTGCTGCTCTGCTTACTTGTTGCGGTGCCTTCGCTCGCGTTCTGTGCCTTTGCACAGGAGAACGAGGTGTCTCCTGCGGAGATAAGTTACGAGATAACAGACCCTTATGCGGATGTCGATTGGGACAGCTGGGGAATATATAAGGCTCAGCTGCACACTCAGAGCAACGCGAGCGACGGATATCTGCCGATCCACGAAGTCGTTGAGAGACACTATGACCTCAACTACGATATCCTCGCGCTCACAGACCACGGCACGATAAACAAGGGCTGGGATCAGAAGCCGCAGCTCGTGCCGCTGATAAGACTCGTCAAATATGAGCGCACGAAGCTCGCGCCAATTTACCCGCTGACCGATGAGGAGTACAAGGCCTATACGACCGGTACCGCCGCATCGCAGACGAGAACGCATAACAACGGTATGCTCGATGTCCCGCAGGGCATAGAGCTCAATATGGCGACCCCGAAGTGCGACTGCCATCTGACCGGCTACTATGCCGACTACGGTCAGGGTCTCGCCGGCGTTTACGGCGACTATGAGACTCCGTCGAAGGGCGTGCGACGCAAGGGCGGAATATCCATGCTCTCCCATGTCGGCGAGTATGTCTATCCCGAAAAGGACAGCAAAGACCATGTCGGTCAGAAGATAGACGATTATTATGCCAATAAATTTGCGCGCATCTTCCTTGATAACAAGGGCTCGAGCGTCGGCATGGGCATCAACAGCGCCACCGACGCGCACACCCGCTGCGACCGCATACTTTATGATCAGATACTCCAAAAGACCATACCCAATAACGTCGTCCCGTGGGGCTTCGCTTTCTCCGATTCTCACGATGTCCGCTCGATAAACGACGCCTATACCATGATGGTTCTGCCGGAACTCACCAACGAGAATGTCCGCAAGGGCATGGAGAACGGCTGGTGCTTCGCAGTCTCCCACTATTCAAACGGTGTTGAGCTCAACGGCATGGAAGAGATGCCCGGCTTCGACGAGGATAAGGTCTATGACACCGAGGCTTATCTGCGCGACGACACTCCGCTCGTCACCCGCGTGACCGTCGACGACGAAAATGACACGATAAGCATCGAGGGCACGAACTTCAATTCGATAACCTGGGTCTCGAACTGCAATGTTATCAAGCGCGAGACGGATATAGACAGCGGCAAGGCGACCCTCGATCTTCACGCGGACGATCTGCTCGACACGCCCTATCTCTATGTCAGATTCTATATCACCGGCGACAACGGCATCTGCTATTCTCAGCCCTTCGTTATCAGAAGAAACGGCGAGGACTTCGGCAAGGTCAGAGTTCCGAGAACCCACGACCTCTCGACCGCCCTGCGCGCCACAGTTACAGTGCTTGACTGGACTTATTTCAAGTTCAATCCCATTGTCTGGGCGTTCAAGTATTTCTTCCTCGGCTACAATGCTTTCGATCATTTCTTCGACGCATATTGATTTAAGGAGAATATATAAATGAAGAAGAACTTCAAGCGCGTTCTGTCGGCTGCGCTGGTTGTCGTGATGCTGTTCACCGCTTTCCCGGCGGCGTTCGCGTTCGGCTCGAAAGAGACGGATTATACGATAATCAGCCCCTATGAGCAGGTCGACTGGAGCACATGGAAAACCTACAAAGCAAACCTCCACGCCCATTGCGACGCGAGCGACGGCGACCCGACGCTCGACGAGATGGTCGAGGAATATTATAAGGCGGACTATGATATCCTTGCGATGACCGACCACGGCGTTATCACAAATGGCTGGACGAGTGAGCGAGAGACGAACGGAATTTTCAACAAGTTCAGAAAAGTCTACCCGATGAGCGAAGAAAACTACGAGCGCATCACAAAGGGACTTGACCGCGGCGGCAGAGGCATGACCGATATACGCGGCGGTATCGAATGCAATATGGCTGTTATCTCAAAGACCCATGTCAACGGATATTTCACCACCTACGGTCAGGGCGAGTGGGGAATCGAAAACGACTACAGAACCGCTCCCGTTGAAATTGAAAAGGCGGGCGGCTATTCCGTGCTCAACCATGTCGGCGACTGGGTCGATTCCGGCAGATTCCCGCACCGCTCGCACTGGAACGTCTACATAGCCTATTTCGCGGGCATATTCATCGACTGCCCGAGCTGCCTCGGCATGGAGATAGTCAACAACACCGACAGAGTCACCCGCGGCGACCGCGAGCTCTGGGATGAGCTGCTTCAGGTCGTTATCCCCAAGGGCAGAAATATCTGGGCTTTTGCCGATGACGATTCCGAAAAGCTCAACGAGGTCGGCAGATCTTTCGAGTTCTTCGTCCTGCCCGAGAACAACGAAGCGAATGTCAAAAAAGCGATGAAAGACGGCAACTTCTTTGCCGCGAGCAAATATTACAAGACCACCGACGGAGTCGGCGACTTTGACGGCGACGGCAATGTGCCGCTCGTGACCGGTATCAAAGTCGACCAAAAAGCGAATACGATAACCGTTGCCACCGATCCTACCCGCGATTGCCGGGTCATCGAGTGGATAGCCGACGGCAAAGTTATCGCCACTGGCAACACTATCGACCTCAACGACTATGAAAAGGATCTCGGCTGCTACATCCGCTTCCAGATGAAGGGCAGCGGCGGCGTGACCTATTCTCAGCCGTTCGAGCTTCAGCACAAGGGCAGAATAGATAAGCCTGTCCCCAGCTGGGCGCTCTGGGTTTTCAAGACCGAAGCGGGTCAGAAGTTCATGAAGTTCTACCATTCCCGTTCGTTCGCTCTCGGTGCGTTCATCGCCGAGAAGATAAGAATCCTCATCGAGGATAACATCAAAAAGTAAACTGCGGCACTTCTCCGGCTTTTCCCGGAGGGGTGCTCCGTGCTTTGAAAGCGCAAGAAAAGCACTTTTTCTTATAACTTTGATATCTTTGTTAAATTTTTGTATCGCGGTACAAAAATAATTTGAAAAATGAAGATTGTTTATTGTTTTTGCATATTGTCTTTTGCCATGTTGGTGATATAATTTAGTAGCTGAAAGAAGCAGAAATAGTATATATAATAGGTATATCGGAAATGTATACCAAAACAGCGCAAAAGAGGTGCAGTTATGGAAAGCATCATTAAAACGATAGTCGATATGGACAAGCGCGCGCGAAAGCGCACCATGGAGGAACAGGAGTTCTTCGACAAGGCGGATTCCGAGCTTGCCGAGCAGGCGAAGAAGATTCAGTCTGAGGAGCAGGAACGCGCCGACAGCGAGATAGCAAAGACCGCATCCGAATATGACGCAAAGCTGAAAGCGGCTCTCGACGAGATAGAGAAGAAGGCTCAGGCAGTCTCCGATACTCTCGACGAGCAGAGCAAGGCTAACCGCGAAAAATGGGCGCAGGAGCTCGCCGACAGAGCCGTGAACGCCGACTGATCAGATTCTTTTGAAAGGAAGTGTGCCGTATGACAGTTTCGTCCGCCGCAAACGCAGTGCTCGCAAAGGCTCGTGCTATGTACGGCAAACGCCTGACCGCGCAGAACTACACCGATCTGCTCGCCTGCCGTTCCGTCAACGAGGCGGCGGCTTATCTGAAGGCTCACACCGCCTATGCCGACGCGTTCGAGGGCGTGACAATGGGCTCGCTCAGACGCTGGCAGATAGAGAT
The DNA here is from genome assembly GCA_003514385.1 of Oscillospiraceae bacterium. Taxonomy (GTDB): domain Bacteria; phylum Bacillota; class Clostridia; order Oscillospirales; family Acutalibacteraceae; genus CAG-177. Next base: position 133,332 of record DOQR01000002.1, read on the forward strand.
ACTGCTCAGGGAGCATCTTTCAAACAACTTCGCTTCCCTTTGCAGATATGAAAAATCCATCGGCGACGGATTCTATAAATATTTCGTGACGCTGAGCGATGTTGATATGCTGCTCCATTCGGTGCGCTATCTCAACAGCCGCCACCCGGAGAAGAACCTCGCCAAAGTGCCCGACTTCTTCGTGCGCCACTCGGAGCTCAACGCCGCAGCGCTTGAGACCGCGACAAATGTTGATCTGCTTTTGGCGGCAGTCGAGGGCTCACCGTATAAAGCGGTTCTTGCCCCGTTTGCCTCTGTCGGTTCCGACGGCAGACCCGATTATTTCGCCATGGAGCTGGCGCTCAACAAATATCTCCACTCGCAGGCGGAGGCGCTCATCAAAAAGAACTACAAGGGCAAGGAACGCAAGGAGCTTGACGCGATGCACGCGTTCGACACGGATGCCGAGAATATCGTCTCGCTCTACAGGCTCAAGAGGCTTACGAATATGCCGCAGAGCGTGCTCACCACGATGCTTATGCCCGGCGGAACGCTCGATGAGAAGGCGCTGACAGGATTTATGAAAGCGCCGGATGCCGAAAAGGCACTCCAAACGCTCAAGGGCACGGCGTATGCCGCATTTGCCGAGCGGGGTGACCGATCGGTCGAGCAGGTGAGTGCAAAGCTCAGATATGACCGCGCGAAAGGTCTTGTGCGGTTTTCAACCTTCCCGAGCGTCGTGATGATGAGTTATGTCGCGCTCGCGGAGAATGAAGCAGAAAATCTTACCCACATTATTGAGGGTATAAGATATAATATTCCGCCCGAAGAAATAAGCCGACTTCTTATCGGCGTGGGCGACTGACAGCTTTTTAAGAGTTTAAAAGGACGGTGATAAACCTTGGCAGTTGCAAAAATGAAGCTTGTTAAAGTCACAGGTCCGCTCGACCAGCTTAACAATTTCATTTCAACCTGCTGCTTGGACGGATCGTTCCATCCCGAGCAGGCAACGCAGTATATGTCTGCGTCAATGGGTTATTCGACGCTCAGCGAGGAAAACCCGTATGCGCCGATGCTGCAAAAAATAGAGGAGCTTATCCGCGAGAATGATTCCGCGCCCGACCCGACGATAGTCGGCGACCGCTCGCGTGAGATTCAGCTCGACGATAAGACCAGCGCCTACATCGACGAACTGGACGAAAAATTGTCCGCGATGCACGATGAGTACAAGGAGCTTGAGGATCAGCTCGAGCAGTGCCGAAACGGCATTGCGAAATATGAGCATTTCACGGGCTTCGATGTCGGACTCGATGAGCTGTTCAACTGCAAGTTCATCAAAACCCGCTTCGGTCATATGCCCAAAGAGAGCTACGAGAAGCTTGTCGCCTATGACGACGACCCCTATGTGCTCTTCATCCCGTGCTCGACCGATGCGACCGACTATTGGGGCGTCTACTGCGCGCCGAGAGAACGCGTCGACGAGGTCGACAGCATCTTCGCGGGACTCAATTTCGAGCGTCTCCAGGTTCCCTCGGCGGTCGGTACCGTTGAGCAGGTCATAGATCAACTCAAGAGCAATATCGAGATTATAGAGGGCGACTTAAAGCAGCTCGACGAGCGCGCCGCGGCACTCTGGAAAGAGAACCGCAAACGCTGCAACGAGATATATACGAAGCTCGTCGATCTCAATACAGTCTTTGAGATGCGCCGCTACGCCGCGTGCCACAACAAGTATTTCTTCTATGTCGGCTGGGTGCTCGCGCATGATTCAAAGGCGTTTGAGAAGAAAGCGGAGGCTATAGAGAATGTCGAAGTCGAGGAGAATGACCCCGACAAGAGCTCCGGAAAGACTCCGCCCGTGAAGCTCAGAAACCCCGCGATATTCAAGCCCTATGAATACTTCGTCGATATGTACGGTCTGCCGTCATATTCGGATATCGATGTCACGGGCTTCGTCGCGATAACTTATACACTGCTGTTCGGTATCATGTTCGGCGATCTCGGCCAGGGACTTGTGCTCTTCCTGCTCGGTATCCTCGGCTGGAAGATAAAGAAGATGCCCCTCGCGCGCATACTTATTCCGTGTGGTCTTTCGAGTGCGGTGTTCGGCTTCGTGTTCGGCTCGGTGTTCGGATATGAAGATATGCTCGACCCTGTTTATCATGCGCTGGGTATGGCGTCAAAGCCGCTGAGCGTTATGGATTCGATAAACACCGTTCTGATAGTTGCTATCGGCATAGGAGTCGTCCTTGTCGTGACCGCGATGCTCCTGAATGTAATATCCTGCCTCAAGCATAAAAAGATAGGCGAAGCGATATTAAGCAACAACGGACTCGTCGGCATACTGTTCTATCTCGCGGGCGTTGCGTTCTGCGTAGCGTTCATGAACGGCCCCCAGGTTCTCCCGAACAGCGTGCTGTTCAGCGTCATGGGCGTCTGCGCCGTGCTGCTCTATATCAAAGAGATACCGATCGGCATTATCGACAAGCATCCGGACTGGAAGCCCGACAGCATCGTTGACTTCCTGCTTCAGAACCTGTTCGAGCTTATCGAATATGTCCTGTCCTATTTCAGCAACACCGTGTCCTTCCTTCGTGTCGGCGCGTTTGTTATAGTCCACGCCAGTATGATGATGGTTGTGTTCACCCTCGGCGGTGACGGCAGCAACATCCCCGTTATCATCATAGGCAATATTATCGTCATCGCCCTTGAAGGTCTGCTTTCGGGCATTCAGGGACTGCGTCTTGAGTTCTACGAGATGTTCAGCCGCTTCTATGAAGGCGGCGGCAGGGCGTTCACACCCGCAAAGCTCGAGCAGGCTCAGACAAATATAAAAACCAAAATTGCCGGTAAAAAGGCCAAAAAGGCTTTAGCCAATAAAGACTAATCGGAGGTAAAGTAAAATGACAACTCTTTTTTATTCCGTTATGATCGTAGTTCCCGCGGCGGTGCTTCTCGCATCCGTTGTGTACACAATGAAGAAGCACTCTGAGGGTCAGAGCATCAAAAAGAGCCTTCGCATGAACGCGGCAACTTTCGCCGTCATGGTTCTGCTCGTTGCAGGCTGCGCTATGGGCGCTTTTGCAACCGGCAGCGAGGACACTACCGCAGCTCCGGCTGATACAACCGCCGCTCAGGCTTCCGACGCAGTCGCCGAGAGCGCAGAAGCGACAACCGTTAAAGATAACTCCAAGGGTCTCGGACTTCTTGCCGCTGGTCTTGTTACCGGTCTTGCCGGTATCGGCGGCGGTATCGCAGTTGCCGCCGGCGCTCCCGCAGCTATCGCCGCAACGAGCGAGGATCCCAAGGCATTCGGTAAAGCGCTTATCTTCGTCGCCCTCGGTGAGTCGATAGCCCTTTACGGTGTCGTTATCTCCATACTTATCCTCAACAAGGTCTGACGCCTGCAGGGCAGAAGAACGGCAGTGTAAAGCAATATAACTTTACGCTGCGTTGAAAGGAACGGAAGTTATGCGTTTTTATTTGATAAGCGACAATGCCGATACGCTTGTCGGAATGCGCCTTGCGGGTATCGACGGCGAGCTTGTGCACGACGCCCAGTCGGTCGAGGATGCGGTCAACCGCTGCCTCGCCGATGAAGAGGTCGGAATCATTCTCATCACGCGCCCGCTGTGCGAGCTGTGCGGCGATTTCATAACGCAGACAAAGCGCAGTTACGATAAGCCGCTGATAGTCGAGATCCCAGACCGCCACGGTTCGCAGGGGAGCGACTCCATCGCGCGCTATGTGCGTGACACTATCGGCATAAAGATTTGAGGTGTTTAACCAATGCTCAATCAGGAAGAAAGAGCCGCAAAGTTTTTTGACGCCATAACCAAGGACGCCGAGGAACGCCACGATGAGATGACCCGCAAGACCCGCGAAACGGTCGAAAGCGGGCTTGAAAAGGCAAAGACGAAGGCGCACTCCCAGGCTCAGGCTAAAATAGAGCGCGAGCGTATGCTCAAGGAGCAGGAGTTCAACCGCACCGTCGCCAATGAGAGAACTCAGCAGCGCGCCCGCCTGACCGACAAGCGCGGCGCAATTACCGACGAGGTTTTCGGTGACGCGCGTGAAAAGCTCGCTGCCTTTACAGAGTCGGACGGCTACGCGGATTTTCTCAAAAAGAGCGCGGCAGGTTTTGCGGCGGTTTTCCCGCAGGGGAATGTGACCGTCTATGTCCGCCCCGGCGATATGCGCTTTGCGGATGATATAAAGAAAGCTTTCGGCAGGGACTGCAAGGTCGAGAGCAGCGATGAAATAACTATTGGCGGATGTCGCGCCGGAGTTGCCGGCGGCAGCACCGTAGCTGACGATACGCTCGACACGCGCCTTGAGGCGCAGCGCGAGTGGTTCCTCGAAAATTCGGGAATGTCAGTAATACTTTAACGGTCGGAGGTGAACGGCTTGTCCGAGAATAATGTTATATACGGAATAAACGGACCCGTCGTTACGATAAAGGGCGAGACGGGACTGAGCATAATGGAGATGGTCTACGTCGGCGAGAAGCGTCTTGTCGGCGAAGTCATACGCCTTGACAAGGATCTCACCACCATTCAGGTCTACGAGGAGACGACCGGGCTCAAGCCCGGCGAGCCGGTCTATGCTACCGGCGGCGCAATGTTCGCCACCCTCGGCCCCGGAATAATCAGAAATATATTTGACGGAATCGAGCGTCCGCTTTCGGCTATTGCCGAGCACAACGGCGCGTTCATATCAAAGGGCTGCGCCGAGAGTGCTCTCGACGAGGAGCGCGAGTGGCAGGTCAATATGCTCGTCAAGCCCGGCGACAGGCTCAAGGGCGGCGACATCTACGGCGAATGCCCCGAAACGCCTGTTGTCAAGCACAGATTTATGGTTCCGCCCGGACTTGAGGGAGAGGTTACGGAAGTCAAGCCCGACGGAAAATATAAAATAAACGATACGATAGTTACTTTAAAGGACAAAAAAGGCAACGCTCATGAGCTGACGCTCTGCCAGCGCTGGCCTATCCGAATCCCGCGCCCCGTCAGCCGCAGACTGCCCGCGCAGCGTCCGCTGATAACCGGTCAGCGTGTCATAGATACGCTCTTCCCGATAGCAAAGGGCGGCGCGGCGGCAATACCCGGCGGCTTCGGAACGGGCAAAACCATGACGCAGCATCAGCTTGCAAAGTGGTGCGACGCGGATATCATCATCTATGTCGGCTGCGGCGAGCGCGGCAACGAGATGACCCAGGCTCTTAAAGAGTTCGGCGAGATATCCGACCCGCGCACGGGCAAGCCCCTGACGGACAGAACGGTGCTCATAGCGAACACCTCTAATATGCCCGTCGCCGCGCGTGAAGCTTCAATATACACCGGTATCACCCTCGCCGAGTATTACCGCGACATGGGCTATCACACGGCTATCATGGCGGACTCCACCTCCCGTTGGGCTGAGGCTCTGCGTGAGATATCCGGACGCCTTGAAGAGATGCCCGCCGATGAGGGCTTCCCGGCTTACCTGCCGTCGAGACTTTCCGAGTTCTATGAGCGCGCAGGCTATGTTAAGAACCTAAACGGCACCGAGGGCTCGATAACGATAATCGGCGCTGTTTCGCCGCAGGGCTCCGACTTCTCCGAGCCTGTTACCCAGAACACGAAGCGTTTCACCCGCTGCTTCTGGGCGCTTGATAAGTCGCTCGCCTATGCGCGTCACTATCCTGCGATAAACTGGAATACGAGCTATTCCGAATATGTCAACGACCTGTCCGCATGGTACTATGACAACGCGGGTCCGGAGTTCATGAACTACCGCGATGAGCTGTGCTCCATCCTGCTCGAGGAGAACAGCCTTATGGAGATAGTCAAGCTTATCGGCGCGGACGTTCTGCCCGACGATCAGAAGCTTGTTATGGAAGTGGCAAGGGTCATCAGAGTCGGCTTCCTGCAGCAGAACGCCTTCCACAAGGAGGACACCTATGTTCCGCTCGCGAAGCAGATGAAGATGATGGAAATAATCCTCTATCTCTATCATCAGTGCCGCGAGGTAGTCGCAAAGCAGGTGCCGATCTCGAAGATAACGAAGCTCGGTCTGTTCGATAAGCTCGTCAAGATAAAATACGATGTGCCCAACGACAGACTCGATATGTTTGACGATTACCGCACTGAGATAGACAAGGCGCTCGCTCCGCTGCTGCGCTGAGTCCGCTTATTCTGAAGGCAAGGAAGGATTTAAACAGCTATGATTTTTGAACACATCGGTTTAAATCAGATAAACGGTTCGCTCGTTGTGCTTGACGGCGTCAAGGGCGCGAGCTACGAGGAAATGGTCGAACTCAGGCTTGAGGACGGCACCTCGCGCGCGGGCCGTATAGTCAAAATAGACGGCGAGCTTGTGGTCATTCAGGTCTTTGAGGGAACTCGCGGAATATCGATGAACAACAGCACCACCGTGCTCTCCGGCAGACCCATGGAGATGCCGCTGTCGCCAGAGATACTCGGCAGAGTGTTCGACGGCCTCGGCAGACCGATAGACGGTCTAGGTGAGATATATCCCGAGTGCCGCCGTGATGTCAACGGTTCGCCCATTAACCCCGTTTCGCGTGTTTATCCGCGAAATTATATAAACACCGGCATATCTTCTATAGACGCGCTCGCAACGCTTATCAGAGGTCAGAAGCTTCCGATATTCTCAGGCTCCGGCATGAAGCATAACGAGCTCGCCGTTCAGATAGTGCGTCAGGCGAACGTTGCCGACGGCGACGATTTTGCAATCGTCTTCGCCGCCATGGGCGTCAAGAACGATGTCGCCGAGTATTTCCGTACTTCGTTTGAAAACGCAAACGTCATGAACCGTGTTACGATGTTCATGAACCTCTCGAACGACCCGATAATCGAGCGTATCATCACGCCCCGCTGCGCGCTGACCGCCGCCGAATATCTCGCGTTCGATCTCGGCAAGCAGACGCTTGTTATCCTGACTGATATGACCTCATATGCCGAGGCTCTTCGTGAGTTCAGCTCGTCAAAGGGCGAGATTCCCGGCAGAAAGGGCTTCCCCGGTTATCTCTATTCCGACCTCGCGTCTCTCTATGAGCGCGCCGGAATAGTCGAGGGCAAGAAGGGTTCGGTCACTCAGATACCGATTCTCACCATGCCCAACGACGATATCACGCACCCCATCCCCGACCTCACGGGCTATATAACCGAGGGCCAGATAGTGCTTGACAGAGGACTCGACTACAAGGGCATCTATCCGCCCGTCAGCGTCCTGCCGTCGCTGTCGCGTCTGATGAAAGACGGCATCGGCGAGGGTTACACTCGCTCCGACCACAGTATGCTCGCAAACCAGCTCTTCGCATCCTACGCCAAGGTGCAGGATGCCAAGGCACTCGCGTCCGTTATAGGTGAGGATGAGCTTTCCGCATCGGATAAGCGCCTCATGGAGTTCGGCAGAGCGTTTGAAGAGAGATTCATCAACCAGGGCTATGACGAGAACAGGACGATAGACCAGACTCTCGACCTTGGCTGGGAGCTGCTCTCCATGCTGCCCGAATCCGAGCTCGACCGTGTTGATGAGGATGTTCTCAAGGAGCATTACAAGCCCGCGCAGCAGTAAAGAAAGGGGGAGAGCGTCATGGCACAGGTATTCCCGACAAAAAGCAATCTGATGAGCACGAAGAAGTCGTTGGATCTCGCCAAGCTCGGCTATGATCTGCTCGACCGCAAAAGAAATATACTCGTGCATGAGATGATGCAGCTCATAGACAAGGCGTCGAAGATACAGCAGGAGATAGACGAGACCTATTCAAAGGCTTATCTTGCGCTCCAGCGTGCGAATGTCACGCTCGGTATGTGCGCCGAGTTCGCGCAGGCGATACCGGTCGATGAGTCGCTCGATATAGATCTTCGCAGCGTCATGGGCGTTGAACTGCCGGTTGTGACTCTCGGCGATGAGAAGCTCGATATGTATTACGGACTCAACTCGACGAATTCACAGCTCGACGAGGCTTATCTGAGCTTCGTGCAGGTCAAGCACATGACCGCAGAGCTCGCGGAGATAGAGAACAGCGTATACCGCCTCGCCGATGCGATAAAGAAAACGCAGAAGCGAGCAAACGCGCTCGACAATATCATGATCCCGCAGTTCACCGCGACGATAAAATATATCACCGAAGCTCTTGAAGAAAAAGAACGCGAGGATTTCTCGCGCCTGAAAGTCATCAAGAGACAGAAGAAAGAAAAAGAGTCGTAAAATCAAATCAGCCCTCCCGATTGGGAGGGCTTTTGCATTTGTGCTGTTTTATTTTTTATTCCAACTCATCAGATAATCTTCTTCTCCGGTTTCTTCATCAATGCCGCGCGAGTCTATTGAAAACTGCTCGCGACGGTAGAACTTCACGGCTCCGGAGTTTTTTATGTATGCATTGAGCGTCAGCCGCGCGTGGTTATTTTTTGCAAAATCCAGCAGTTCTTTTCCGATGCCCATGTTTCGTGCGGTTTTGTCTACGAACAGCCCCTCAATGTGTCCGCCGTTGAGCCCAATGAAGCCGTCGAGTTCGGCTTCATCGTTTTCGTGTACATAAACTTCGGCGCAGGGGAGCGCGGCTTTCACCGCTTCGAAATTTTCGTCCCAATAGCTTTCTTTTATGAATCCGTGAGCCTCTTTGTTCGCGCTCAGCCATATCTGCATGACGTGCGACAGGTCGGATTCCTTGAATTTTCTTATCATAGCGATTCTCCGTTTTCAATAAAACGGGCGCGGCAGTTTGTTCTGCTGCGCCTGTCTGTTATGCCGGTTTTATTTTATCAGATACACCGTCGCCGCCATGAGTATCTGACCGGTGTAGTATGTCGCGAGCTCGATTGTAACGAGCGGGTTCTTTCTCTTCACGGGCGTGAAATAGACGAACGCGAGCACCGAGTCGCTGATTACGAACACAACCGAAGCAATGGTGGTTATAATGAATGTCAGCGAGCGCGTGAGATAGAGCATATAGCCCGAGACGCAGGTGCAAAGCGCAATGACGAAGAAATAGAACACGCAGAGAATATACATCTTGCTGTCGAGCTTCATTTTGACCGCTTTCATGACAATGGCGATTATCGCGGTTATTACAAACGCCGCTATGTACGGGATTATCGAGAAGGTCGGCTCCGCTTTATAAAAAGACGCAAGGTAGAAAAAATGCCCTATCAGAAACGCGAGAGTGCCGAGCGCGATGAGCTTGTTCTTGTATTTCGGCGCGATCTCTTTTATGCCGAGCAGAACGTCGCCGCCGAGCCCGAACAGCAGTCCGAACGCCACGAGGCAGAAATAGAACGGGTGGACTAATTTATCCGCCTCTTCAATGCGGTAGCAGAAGCCGATAAATGCCATGGACATGAAGCCAAAGCTCGAGATGAACTTGCAGAGCATGCCCTCGAATGATTTTCCCTTGCGGCGCAGAAGAATCGTGAGCGTCGCAAATATCGCCGTCACAACGGAGAGAATGGGGATGAACATATACCAAATATCCTTTCTTTCTTGCCGCGTCGCGGCATAGTTTACTTTTGAGCTGCTTTCTTCACCTTTTCCCAATATTCCCCGGCGGTGCGTTCGGTGCGGTTGTCGCCGAACTCATAGTATACCGCGTCTTTTATCGCGTCCGGCAGATACTGCTGCGGCACCCAGTGATTGCGGTATGAATGCGGATAGATATAGAACTGTCCCTTGTTCGGGTTATCCTCGCCGTCGCAGTGGACATTCTGTAACTGCCTCGGAACGGGACCCGTGCGGCCTTTCTGCACATCAGCCATCGCGGCGTTTATCCCGTTGTAGGCGGAGTTTGATTTCGGGCTCGTCGCCACAAGCACAACCGCATCCGCGAGCGGTATCCGCGCCTCGGGCAGTCCGAGCATATTCGCCGCGTCAACGGCGGCTTTTACTATAGGTATTATCTGCGGATACGCAAGCCCGACATCCTCGCACGCGCAGACCATAAGCCTGCGGCATGCGCTGACAAGGTCGCCCGCTTCGAGCAGCCGCGCCAGATAGTGGAGCGCCGCGTTCGGGTCGGAGCCGCGCATCGATTTCTGATATGCGGAGATTATGTCGTAGTGCTCGTCGCCCTCGCGGTCGTATCGCATCGCGCTGTGCTGGGTCAGTTCCTGCGCGCGCTGAAGAGTTATCTTGCAAACGCCGCTTTCGTCGGCAGGGGAGGAGAGCACGCACAGCTCAACGGAGTTTATCGCCTTTCTCACATCGCCGCCGCAGGCGTTGGCAATGTGCTCAAACACTCCGTCCTCTATATCATATGTCTCGTGCCGCTCGGTGCCTATATAATCAAATGCACGCTTGACGGCGGGAATTACATCTTCAGCCGAGACAAATTTGAATTCAAACACGGTCGAGCGGCTGAGAATCGCGTTGTATATATAAAAATACGGGTTCTCGGTCGTCGACGCTATAAGCGTTATGTCGCCGTTTTCTATGTATTCGAGCAGCGTCTGCTGCTGCTTTTTGTTGAAATACTGAATCTCGTCGAGATAGAGCAGGATCCCGTTGGGCGCGACGAATGTGTTGAGCTTTGCGACGACATCCTTTATATCTGCTGTCGAAGCGGTTGTGCCGTTTAATTTAACGAGATGGCGGTCGGTCGTCTTTGCGATGATGCTCGCGAGAGTCGTTTTGCCGACCCCGGACGGACCGTAAAAGACCATGTTCGGCAGCTCGCCCGAAAGTATAATATTTCTCAGCGGCTTGCCCTCGCCGAGCAGATGCCTCTGACCGACGATATCGTCGATAGTCTGTGGGCGCATTCTCTGCGCCAGCGGTGCTGACATGATCTTCCTCCTCTCCGCTTGTTACAGTACCATATTATATTAAATTTTAACGATTTAGTCAACATGATTTAAAAAGTGAGCGGATTTGATGAACGGCTTGTGGAAAAGGAATAAACAAATATATAATCTTTGAGGAAAATATTGACGGCGCATAAAAGGCCTGACGTTCCCGCTTGCTGTCGTCTATCCGCCGCTCTACGGCTATTGCACGTTGTTTTATATCGTTATGGGCTGATAGCCAAAAAAATGTACTGCCCGAACATAAAAAATACCGGCAGTTCTGCATGAAAACAGGACTGCCGGATTTTTTGTTTTATCTTTAATTATTTGCCGAACAGCAGGAGCAGGAAACCGGCGGCAACAGCCGAGCCGATAACGCCCGCGACGTTCGGACCCATTGCGTGCATGAGCAGGAAGTTCGTCGGGTTTGCCTTGCGTCCCTCGACCTGCGAAACGCGCGCCGCCATGGGAACGGCGGAGACGCCTGCGGAGCCGATAAGGGGATTGACCTTGCCCTTGGTGACAAGATACATGAGCTTGCCGAGAAGCACGCCGCCTGCGGTCGAGAAGCAGAATGCAGTCAGACCGAGGATGATAATGAATATGGTCTGCTTCGACAGGAAGGTCTGACCGTTCGCCGTTGCGCCGACGGTAACGCCGAGCAGGATGGTGACGATGTTGGTCAGTGCGTTCTGTGCGGTGTCGCTGAGTCTTTCAACAACGCCGCTCTCTCTGAACAGGTTGCCGAGCATGAACATGCCGATAAGCGGAGCGACGGAGGGAAGCATGAAAGCGCAGATGACAAGCACGACGACGGGGAAGATTATCTTCTCTGTCTTGCTGACGGTTCTGAGCTGCTTCATCTCGACCGCGCGCTCTTTCTTTGTGGTGAGCAGCTTCATGATCGGGGGCTGAATGATCGGGATAAGAGCCATATACGAATATGCCGCAACGGCTATGGGAGCGAGCAGGTGAGCTGCAAGCTTTGATGCAAGGAATATGGCGGTCGGGCCGTCCGCGCCGCCGATGATGCCGATAGCGGCAGCCTCCTGCGGAGTGAAGCCAAGCAGGATAGCGATGGTGAATGCAACATAGATGCCGAGCTGAGCGGCAGCGCCGAGCAGCAGGCTCATCGGGTTTGCGAGCAGGGGACCAAAGTCCGTCATTGCGCCGACGCCCATAAAGATAAGGCACGGGAAGATACTGCTCTTGACGCCTGCGTAGATAAGACGCAGGATTCCGATGTCATACCAGTGCGCGCCCTCCCGTATCGTCGTACTCAGCGGGTCGATGATACCGGTCGGGTCATCCATAAGACCTGCGCCGGGCAGGTTCGCGAGCAGAATGCCGAACGCGATGGGAAGAAGCAGCAGCGGTTCGAATTTTTTAGCGATGGCCAGATAGAGCAGGACGAACGATACGAGGATCATTACGCCCTCTCTCCAGGTGAGCACGGCGAGACCCGAGCTCTCCCAGAAGCCTTTCAAGATTCCGAGTATGTCCATTTGCTATCCCCCTTAGCCGACTACGGCGAGCAGTGCGTCCGTAGCGACGGTCGAGCCCTTCTGGACGGCGAGCTGCTTTACGGTGCCGTCGCAGGGAGCGACTATTTCGTTTTCCATCTTCATAGCCTCAAGAATGAGGATGACTTCGCCCGCTTTGACGGCAGAGCCGACCGAGACATTGACGCTCAGTATCGTGCCGGGCATGGGCGAGAGAACTTTCTGACCGTCTGCGGCTGCTGCGGGAGCGGCGGCAGGAGCGGGAGCTGCTGCGGGGGCAGCGGGTGCGGCTGCAGCAACGGGAGCTGCGGGAGCGGCGTCGGTAACAGCGGTGATAACGGCGTCGGTCTCCTCGACCTCAACCTCATAGTTTTTGCCGTTTAATGTAACAACATATTTCATGATGATCGTTCCTTTCAGGTGTTGGCGGCGAGCCGCATCAGTCTTTCTTCTTTATGGATTTGAACAGCAGCCTGTTGAGCGGGATGCCGCTCTCGTCGCTGACTATAGCCATGATGACCGCGGCGGTCGGCTCGTCAACGCCGTCAAGTTCGAGCGTGCCCTGCGACTGAGTGCCGGGCAGAGGAGTTCCGGCAGCAGCGCTCTGCTGCACGGGTGCGGGTTCATCGGAAGCAGCATTCTTCTTGCCCTTCTTGCCTGCAAGATTCTCGCCGAGTCTGACGACGCGGGAGATTATCATTATCAGCACGGCAAGGATAATGAGCAGCAGGAATACCATAAGTATTCCGAAGAGGGAGACCTGAAGAGCGAAAACAAGCTTTTCGCCCAGGGGCATACCCATGTCAAAATTATCAAACATTGATAAAACCTATCCTTTCTGCCGAGGCTCAGTCGAGTCTCTCTATCTTATATGTGAAAGTGTTTTTCTTTCTCTCGTCGCGCTTGTCGAAGAATGCTTCCGCCTGAGTCGGGAAAGCGATATAGGAGAGAACATCCTCGTCGCAGGTCGCTCTGTCGCCGAGATACTCTCTTGCGGCGGGGAGACCGGGCTCAAGCAGGTCTGCGTAGCGGCAGGTTATCGGCTTCTCGTCGCCGAGAACCTTCTTCTGGAGCTCCTCGTTTATCTTGCCGGGAGCCTTGCCGTATTCGCCCTTGATATAGTTCTTGACTTCCTTGGAGATGTTCTTGTATCTCTCGCCCGCGAGCACATTTGCGGTCGCCTGAACGCCGACCATCTGGCTCATCGGGGTGACGAGCGGAGGATAACCGAGGTCTTCGCGGACTCTCGGAGTCTCTGCGAGAACTTCGTCGAGCTTGTCGAGCTTGTTCTGAGCGGTGAGCTGAGCGACAAGGTTCGAGAGCATTCCACCGGGTATCTGATAGTTGAGAGCGTCGGTCTGGGTGGTCAGCACGACGGGGTTGAGCAGGCCGCTCTTGAGAGCGTCGTTGCGGACGGGCTTGAAGAAATCGTTGATTTTCTTGAGCTGTGCCATGTCGAGCGGAACTTCGTAGCCCTCTTTCTGGAGGATATAAGCCATGGTCTCTGTGGGCGGCTGAGAGGTGCCGTTGGAGAAGCAGGAGATAGCGGTGTCGATAACATCCGCGCCGGCTTCAACAGCCTTCTGCAATGTCACAGGGCCGAGACCCGTGGTCGAGTGAGTGTGAACGATAACGGGGAGACTGATGTTCTCCTTTATGCCCTTGACAAGATCATATGCTGTCTGGGGATCCATGATGCCCGCCATGTCCTTGATGCACACGGACTGAACGCCCATGCTCTCGAGATCTTTGGCAAGCTTGATGTAGCTCTCGATGTTGTGGATGGGGCTCGTGGTGTAGCAGATGGTGCCCGATGCGTGAGCGCCGCACTTGATAGTCTCGTCAACGGCGGTCTCGATGTTTCTCAGGTCGTTGAGCGCATCGAATATACGGATGATGTCGATGCCGTTTTCAACGCTCTTTCTGACGAAAAGGCGAACGACATCGTCGGGATAATGCTTGTAGCCCAGAAGGTTCTGACCTCTGAGGAGCATCTGCAGCTTGGTGTTCGGGCACGCCTTGCGGATCTTGCGCAGGCGCTCCCACGGATCTTCGTTGAGATAGCGCAGGCAGGAGTCGAACGTAGCGCCGCCCCAGCACTCGAGCGAATAGTAGCCCGCCTTGTCAAGCTCGGGCAGTATTGCCTCGAAATCCTCATAGGGCATACGGGTCGCGATAAGCGACTGGTTCGCGTCTCTGAGGACAGTCTCAGTGAAATTTACTTTCATATATTTCGCTCTCCTTTGGATTTGATTTTATAAACTTATTTGAATCAGAACTCGATGCGCGAAGCGATGTAGCTTTCGAGCTCGTCTATAGCGATGCGCTCCTGCTTCATCGTGTCGCGGTCGCGCACGGTCACGCAGTGATCATCGACGGAGTCGAAGTCATAGGTGATGCACAGCGGAGTACCGATCTCGTCCTGGCGGCGATAGCGCTTGCCGATGGAGCCGGTCTCGTCGAAATCGACCATGAACTTGCGGCTCAAGTCGTCGCAGATCTTTATAGCCTCTTCCGAAAGCTTCTTCGAGAGGGGAAGCACCGCGGCCTTGTAGGGCGCGACGACGGGGGAGAGATGGAGCACCACGCGGGTGTCGTTCTTCTCTGCGTCGATAACTTCCTCGTCATATGCTTCGCAGAGCAGCGCGAGTACGGTTCTGTCGAGTCCGTAGGTGGATTCTATTATATAGGGAATGAACTTCTCGTTCGTCTCGGGATCAAGATAGTCCATCTTCTGGCCGCTGTATTCCTGATGTCTCGTCAGGTCGAAGTCAGTTCTGTTGTGGGTGCCGTTTATCTCGCCCCAGCCGAACGGGAAGAGGAACTCAATGTCGCACGCGGCTTTCGCGTAGTGGGCGAGCTTCTCATGGTCGTGGAAGCGAAGATGCTCGGGAGCTATGCCTAGATCCTCAAAATACTTCTTGCCGAATTGCTTGAAGTAGTCGTAGAGCTCGTTGTCGGAGCCCTTCTTGCAGAAGGTCTGGAACTCCATCTGCTCGAACTCTATTGTTCTGAAAGTGAAGTTACCGGGGGTTATCTCGTTTCTGAACGCCTTGCCGATCTGACCGATGCTGAAGGGCAGCTTCGCTCTCATCGAACGCTGGACGTTGAGAAAGTTGACATATTCACCCTGCGCGTTTTCGGGGCGCAGATAGATAACGCTCTTTGCGTCGTTGGTGACTCCGCGGTAGGTCTGGAACATGAGGTTGAATTCTCTTATGTCCGTGAAATTGTGCTTGCCGCAGTGGGGGCAGGGGATCGAATGAGCCTTGATGTACTCAAACATCTCCTCTTTCGTCATCTTGTCGGGGTGGGCATCGGGATCAAAGTTCTCGATGAGCGTGTCCGCTCTGTGGCGCATCTTGCACTCCTTGCAGTCGAGAAGAGGGTCGGAGAAGCTGGCGATGTGACCGCTTGCCTCCCAGACTTTCGGATGCATGAGAATGTCTGCGTCAACTTCGTAGCTGTTCCTGCGCTCCTGAATGAATCTCTTGCGCCAGGTGTCCTTGACGTTGTTCTTCATTCTTGCGCCGAGCGGGCCGTAGTCCCAGGTGTTCGCAAGTCCGCCGTAGATGTCGCTGCCGGCGAAAATGAAGCCTCTGTTTTTACACAGAGCGACGATTTTTTCCATTGTTTTTTCGGTATTATTTAGCATAAGCGCTTACTCCCCTATTATTCATTGTAGCCTATAATAATCTAAAAAATGCCAAAAGTCAAGGCACGTAAAAGAGATTTTGAGCCCTTGTCCGCCCGCCTTTTTGTGCGCTTTTTCGGGTATGTGTTTTTGTCTGTGCATTTTGCCGAAAATAATGCTGTGAAAGGGCTTAAAAACATAAACAGTAACAAAATATCGATATAAAAAGCACAATAAAAACTTTTTCGCCAAAGCCGCCTTAAAAAATATTTTTTTGCCCATTCGGGGCTTTTTCAACACTGTATTGACAAATCCGTGTTTTAATGTAAAATTATAGTATTATCTATAATGGGTAGATATTTGAGAAAACAATGCAAAGAGGGTAAGACTGTGGCAAGACAGGAATCAAAAGTTTCGTCATTCTTTCAGAAGATAGGCCCGATGGTGGGCTACAATGCCGCGAGCATACTTTTCGGCGGCGGCGGATACATCATCTCGCTCTATTTTCTGTCGTTTTTGACCGAGGTCGAAAAGCTCAGCGTCGATCAGGCGGGTATGGTTATCGCCATGGCTCATATCTGGGACGCCGTCACCGACCCCGTCATGGGTATTATAACCGACCGCACGCGTTCGAAATACGGCAGACACAGAAGATATCTGCTCTGGGGCGTTATTCCGATAGCCATCTCGTATTTCTGCCTGTGGAACTCGTTCGGCATTTCCGCGACCGGCAACAAGACCGCGACGATGCTCTACTACATGCTCGCGTATATGCTCTATAACACGGCGCTGACTCTCGTCACCGTGCCGCATGTTGCGATGCTGCCCGTTATCGCGCCCGATTATTCCCTGCGCACTCAGTATAACTCCGTGCAGTATATAATGAACTCCGTCGGCATGGTTTCGTCGTTCCTGCTCGTGTCGCTGTCGCTCGGCTTTACGAACATGGAGATGACCGCCGCGTCAAGACCGAAGTTCATGTTCTTCGGCGCAGTGTTGTGCTTGTGGTTCTCACTGCCGCTGCTCGTGACTTTCAAATGCACGAAAGAGCCGAGCTCGCTCGACATGAAGCTGCCGCCTTTCAACGCGACTATGCTCTTTGAAGAGTACAAGCAGGTTTTCCGCAACAAGGCGTTCAGACGCTATTTTGTCCTGAGCTCGATGTACACCATGGCAAAGGGCTTCTATGCAAACTCCAACCAGTATTTCATCAAATACAGTGCCCAGCGCTTCGGCTATTTCAACACCCTGCAAACGATTGCGGGTGCGGCTGAGGCATCCGGCTTCCCCGTCAATTATCTGCTGACTATGAAAAAGGGCAAGCAGCTGTGCGGAAAGCTCCTGACTCCGCTCATGGCGGCGGGACTTATCATAAACCTGTTCATCGGCAAGAGCACTCCGCTCTGGGTCGTCATTGTTTCGATAATCCTCTATAACTTCGGCTTCTCCGGCCCCGGATTTACCGCCACAAATATCCAGCCCGATGTCACGGATGTTGACGAGATGATAACCGGACGCCGCCGCGAGGGCGTTATCTCGACCTTCAACACGCTCATCAAAAAGACCATAAACGGTCTCATGAGCGCGTTCACCGGATTTATTCTTAAAGGCTTCGGCTTCCGTACCGGCGCAGAGGGCGCGAATGCCCTCGAACAGACCGCTAAGGGTATATTCGGACTGAAGGTGACTTACTGCATCCTGCCTCTCATCTTCGTCGGCCTCGTCTATGTCTGCGTGTTCACCTATAAGATGACCCGCGAGGATCACAAGATGATAACCGAGGCTATAAAAGAGAAGAAAGAGACAGGCAAGTGCTCACTGACCCCCGAGCAGATGAAACGCTGCGAGGAGATAGCGGGTCAGAGCTTCGGCGATATGTGGATCGGCAAACCTTCCGCAGAGACCCTTGTGACCGAGCTTGACTAAAAGACCCACGAAAGGATCAATAAATTGTCTACCAAGAAAGAAAACATCAGAAATTTCAGCATCATAGCGCATATCGACCACGGCAAATCAACCCTCGCGGACAGACTCCTTGAGCTCACCGACTCCGTGGCGAAGCGCGATATGACTGCTCAGATACTTGATAACATGGATCTTGAGCGCGAGCGCGGAATAACTATAAAGGCGCACGCGGTCAAAATGGACTATACCGCGAGCGACGGCGAGGTCTATGAACTGAATCTTATAGACACTCCCGGCCATGTTGACTTCAACTATGAAGTCTCGCGTTCCCTTGCCGCCTGCGAGGGTGCGGTGCTCATAATCGACGCGTCGCAGGGAATCGAAGCGCAGACGCTCGCGAACACATATCTGGCGCTCGACCACGACCTTGAGATAGTCCCAGTTATCAATAAAATAGACCTGCCCGCCGCCGACCCCGACAGAGTTGCTTCCGAGGTCGAGGAGGTCATAGGCCTCGATTGCTCGAACGCTCCGCGCGTCTCGGCAAAGACGGGCGAGAATGTCGAAGAGGTTCTCGAACGCATCGTTCTCGATATTCCCGCGCCCGTAACCGATGATAACGCACCGCTCAGAGCGCTCATATTCGACTCGGTCTATGACAGCTACAAGGGCGTTATCGTCTATGTCAGAATAAAAGAGGGCAAGATAAAGCCCGGCGACACCATGCGCATGATGGCGACCGGCGCGCAGTTCACGGTCGTTGAAGTCGGCTATATGCGCGCCACGAGCATGGAGCCCGCCGATGAACTGACCTCCGGCGAGGTCGGCTATATAACCGCCTCGATAAAGACCGTCAGCGACGCCCGCGTCGGTGATACCGTAACGACTGCGGAGAATCCCGCAAAAGAGCCGCTTGCAGGCTACCGCAAGGTGAACCCGATGGTTTTCTGCGGAGTCTATCCCGCCGATGGCGCGGACTACGAAAATCTGCGCGACGCGCTCGAAAAGCTCCAGTTAAACGACGCTTCGCTTTCATATGAGCCGGAGACCTCCGGCGCGCTCGGATTCGGCTTCCGCTGCGGCTTCCTCGGTCTGCTCCATCTCGAGATAATCCAGGAACGCCTTGAGCGCGAATATGACCTCGACCTCGTAACAACTGTGCCGAGCGTTATATATAAGATACACCTGACCGACGGCAGCGTTATAGAGATAGATAACCCGACCCACTATCCCGACCCGGTCAATATAGACTACAGCGAAGAGCCGTTCACCAACGCGCATATCTATTCTCCGCCCGAATATGTCGGCGCTATAATGGATCTGTGCCAGGAGCGCCGCGGCGTGTTCAAGAACATGACCTATATCGCCTCCGACCGCGTGGACATTCTCTATGAGCTGCCGCTCAACGAGATAATCTATGATTTCTTCGATTCGCTCAAGTCGCGCACCCGCGGCTATGCGTCGTTTGACTATGAGATAACCGATTACCGCCGCTCGAACCTCGTTAAACTCGATGTTCTCCTGAATGGCGATATAATCGATGCGCTCTCGTTTATTATCCACGCCGACAAGGCGTATGGACGCGCGAGAAAGATAGCCGAAAAGCTCAAGGATAATATCCCGCGTCAGCTGTTTGAGATTCCGATCCAGATAGCCATCGGCGGCAAGGTCATAGCCCGTGAAACAGTCAAGGCGATGAGAAAAGACGTTCTTGCCAAGTGCTACGGCGGCGACATAACCCGAAAGAAAAAGCTGCTCGAAAAGCAGAAGGAAGGCAAGAAGCGTATGCGCCAGTTCGGCACGGTCGAAGTGCCGCAGGAGGCGTTTATGGCGGTTCTCAAGCTCGACGACGATTGATAGACAAAACAAACAAAGCTGTAAATTACCTGCCCTGCGGCGATCGGTAATTTACAGCTTTTTGCTTTTTTGACTGTCTGTGATTTATTTTTTGGCGGCAACGCTTTTCTGCATACTGTCAAGCTTAGCAAGAACGGCGGCGTACATATCGCATAGTGAAAGCGAAATGAAGTCGGCGGACTGCGAAAAATCGTTGTTGACCCATTCCTCGATTGTGCCCAAGGAGCCCTTGACCATAAATGTGTATGTCGTGTTTAGGACCAGGTCGTCCAAGTCGGGGAATTTTTGCCGCCACTCGTTCGTTATGTCCTGTCTGTTTATTTCGCAGCACTTGTCTAAAAACTGTTTGCTGCCGTATTTGCCGAACAGCGCGTCGCAAAACGAACGCTCGGCCTCCACGGTCTCTATTATTTTGTTTATCCGGGGGAAGTCGCTTTTTGTGTAGTTGCAGTTTCTCACGGCATCGCAGAGGCGCTCGTAGACAATGCCTTCTATTTGATCCAAAAGGTCGTAAACATCGGCATAGTGGGCATAGAAAGACCCTCTGTTGACGTTGGCTGCTTGGCAGAGTTCCGTTACCGAAATTTTGTCTATGGGCTTTTGCTTGAGCAGTGAAATGAAGCTCTCGCAAAGCAGCTGCTTTGTTATTAAAATGCGGCGGTTTTCCATGAAATCTTGCCTCCGTAGGTTGTCAACTGAACAAAAAAGCCCCGATTTGTTCAGTTGCGCACAAATCATAAATTTTTGTTGATTGACGCAACAAAGCGTAGAGATTATACTATAAATGCAGTTATAAGTCAATCTTACAATGCGAAGGGAGGGGACGAAATGGAAGTGGCATTGGAACTGTTGCTTAAGGCACTCGAGTGGTCTGGCAAGGCACTTTATTGGGTTACTATAGGCCCGATAATAGAGCTTATAAAGCTGATCTTCGGAATCGCTTAAATTTAACGAGGAGGGAAAAGTAATGGAGATCATCCAGAGAATTTTAGAAGCGTACTTTGAGTATGTAAGATTTATTCTTGAGCACCTTTTCTGGTTCATTCCGAAATAAGAGGGACTGCATTTTAATGCAGAGCTGAAGAAAAATTCAAAGGTCATAATTCGAGCGGTTGCTGCGATTATGACCTTCTTTTTTTATTTGTTTTCCGCGCCGGAATCAGTTTTTCGGGCTGCCCGCGGCCGCGCGCATCGTCATGACGACTGTAAAGGTGTCTCCCTTGTCGTCGGTCACAAGCCGTCCGCCGTATTTTTCGGCGGCGTCTCTGAGAATCCTCAATCCGTAGCCGTGCTCGCCCGTGCGGCTCTTTTTCTTGTCCTCATAGTCCGGAGCCACATTGTTTTCGCCGGTTATGTAGAGCATCCCGTCGCTCTCGTCTGTAAAGCTCTTTATCTTTACATATCTTTTCCCGTCGATTGCCTTCGCCGCGTTTATCGCGTTGTCGAAAATGTTGACGTAAGCCTTACATATATCTATTTCTTCTATGTCGAGAGTCTCCGGAACGCGCAGGTCAAAGTCGAAATCGATTTCGTTCTTTCTGCATTCAGCCGCCTTGTTCGAGGCTATCGCATTTACGAGCGTGTTTTGGCAGAAGCGCTCTATTTTTATGTCCGCAACCTCTGCTTTGAGCTGAGAGAGCATCTTCTTTGCGGACTCCTTATCGCTGTCCGTACCGTTCTCCATTATCTCGCAGGCGGTCTGTACCATGTTGGCGAGGTCGTGACGTATCTTTCTCGCCTCAACGCTGTTTTGCTCGACATTCTTGTAGTATTCGAGGTTGACGCTGTTCTGATATTCCTGCATCTTCAGCGCCTCGCGCAGCTTTTCGTTCTGCGAAGAGCGGTTCATGACATAGAAAAGTATGACGTCCGCGGCGATACTGAAAATTGCGACGACGGCAAAAACTATTATTGTTGTGCGATCGCGGTCTTTAAAAAGGGAGAGAGGGCTGTTTTCGCCCGCCCAATCGAAGTGATTTAACAGGATCATGCAGGTGTCGAGCAGCAGCATTTGACTCAGCGGAAAGATGATAAATGCAAGCATCGAAGTCGGTTTTATTGACCCGCCCTCAAGCTTTCGCTTTCTGAAATATGTAAACACAAGAAAAACCACTGTGTACACGAGCAGAAACGGCGTGAGAACCAGATTGGCCTCAGGGTCGTTGCTGCCTATTCCAAACAGATTTAACATCGAAGCCACAACGGCGGTGAAGCTGGATTCCAATGCAAAAATTGCTATCGACACAAATGCCTTCGTTCGGAACTTGTCCTTGTATAGCACCGCCGCGCAGATGAAATAATACGCGAGCGGAAGCAGAACCAGAAACGACGGGGCAACAAAGGTCACGAATTTCTGCGAGACAACCAAAAATACAAACGGAACGGTGGTTATCAAAAAGACAAGGTGTTTGTTAAATTTCGGTGTCAGGTTATACCAAAGAAAGCCGCCCTGAAGCAGAGCGAGCATTATGTTGTTGACATACCATAAAAATTCGTAAATAGATTCGGACATTGTTTCCCCTCCCACAAAATCCGTTATTCCATAATACCTAATATATCCTCCGCGCGGTCGGCAATATAATCCGCGCCACCGTCAACGAGCACCTTTCTGTCGCGGAACCCCCACGACACGCCGATGCACGGCAATCTTGAGTTTCTCGCCGTCACAACATCGACCTCGGAATCGCCGGAATAGACTGTCTCGGCAGGATTCGCGCCGAGCAGCTTCATCGCGTATAAAACGCCGTCGGGAGCGGGCTTTTTCTGTCTGTCCTCCGTCTGACCGACTGCGGCGTCAACGAGTTCGCCGAAGTAGTCCTCGCACAGCCCGACAACGGCGGGCTCGAATTTGTTCGAGACTACCGCTATCTTGACTCCGAGAGCTCGCAATTTTTTCAGCAGCTCCATTATCCCCGGGTAGGGTGCGGTTTTGTTGGTCATATTATTTTTGTAGTGCGCCTTGAAAACGGTGAGACAGTCGGCTTCGTTCTTTTCGTCCGTGCCCTCGGGCACTGCGAGATGAATGAGCCTCGCCACGCCGTTGCCGACAAATCTTCTGACCTCGTCCGTTGTGCGCTCGGGAAAGCCGAATCGGCGCAGGGCAAAATTCGTGCTGTCCCGAAGATCGTCGAGCGTGTTCAGCAGAGTTCCGTCAAGGTCAAATATAATATAATTGTATTTCATGTCATAACTCCCGGATTTTTGCTTTTTTTCTGTCGTATTCTTATTATATCGCAAATCTCGCGTATGTCAATGTGAGTATGTCGCAAATCTTGCCAATGTAGATGCGAAGTTCACAAAGTGTTTACAAATAAATTGTTGACAAAATCTGCATGTAGTTGTATAGTATGAATTGTAAGTTAGCACTCGGACATCGAGAGTGCTAACGAACAAAACGAAAGGCAGAGACAAATGGAACTCAGCGAGAGAAAAGAGAAGATCCTTGCAGCCGTTGTCGAGCAGTATATAAAGACCGGCGAGCCCGTTGGCTCAAAGGCTCTGCTTGATTCTCTTGATATGTCCGTTTCCTCCGCCACCGTGCGAAATGAGATGGCGGATCTCGGTTATCTCGGGCTGCTCGATCAGCCGCACACCTCGGCAGGGCGTGTCCCCACCGGCGAGGGCTATCGATATTATGTCGATAACCTCGTTCCCGAGAGCGAGCTCAGCGAGGAATCGCGCAGGCTTATCGACGCGGGTATCGGCAATGCGAACGGCGACCCCGAAAGCCTCCTGAGGCACGCGGGCGAAGCGCTCGCTTATCTCACACAGTGCGCCGCCGTTATGACGACGCCGTCTGGCGAGAATACAAAGATAAAGCGCGTCGAATTGGTTCCGATTTCACCGCACACCGCGATGATAGTGCTCTTGGCGAGCAACGGTATCCTCAGAAGCAAGCTGTTCAGGCTTGACTCCGCGATAGACACGACAATCTGCGAAACATTTTACAATGTCGCGCAGGCGATGCTTATCGGCGTGCCGGTCAGCAGCCTGACCCCCGCTTATCTCCAGTCGATAGCGGCGCGGCTCGGAATGGAGTCACTTGCGATGTTCCCGATGCTCTCGGCAGTCGCCGAGCTTTCGCAGAACGCCGCTCAGCCGCACGTCTTTCTCTCCGGTCAGTCGAATCTGCTGCACCACAGAGAGTATGCAGGCAGAGCATACGAGCTGCTCGAGTTTTTGAGCCGCGGAGCTCCGCTGCGAACCCTCGCGGACAGCATGAAGGGCGAGCTTGAGATAAGAATCGGTAGAGAGAACGGCTTCGTTCAGCTCGACAATTCGAGCGTTATTCTCGCGCGGTACACCGTCGGCGAGGACAGCAGCGGTTCGATAGGCATTATCGGACCGACAAGAATGGACTACCGCAGACTGGTTCCCGGTCTTAAATATATTTCTCAGTGCATCAGCAAAACGATGGAAAAAGCACTTGAAGAATAACGAAAGGAATGTAACACCAATGAGCGAGAGCACGAAAAAGCCCGAGCAGGTGGAGGAGAACACCACCCCCGAGACCGCTCCGGCAGAGGACACAAAGAAGGCTGAAAAGAAAGCCTCGAAGTCCTCGAAGAAAGACCGCATAGCCGAGCTCGAAAAAGAGCTCGAAAAGGCTCAGCAGTCACTCAAGGAGAGCGCCGACAACTTCCTGCGCCTCGCGGCGGAATATGATAACTTCCGCAAGCGTTCGCTGCGCGAGAAGGACGACATAAAAATCCGCTCGAAAACGGATGTCGTCGAGAAGCTTCTCCCGGTCATAGATAATTTTGAACGCGCGGCGATGAACGCTGAGGCGGATGCCGACAGCTACCGCAAGGGAGTCGAGCAGATATACAGGCAGTTCGGCGATATTCTCAAAGCGCTCGACATTGAGGCGTTCGGCGCCGAGGGCGACGCATTCGACCCGAACATCCACTCGGCCGTCATGCACGTTGAGGACGAGAGCGTCGGCGAGAATATTATCGTCAAAGTGTTCACAAAGGGCTATAAGCTCGGCGACACGGTCATAAGACCCGCAGTCGTTCAGGTTGCCAACTGATGCCGCAAGGCATTTTTGGAATATAAATTAAACAATTCATTACTTCGGAGGTAATTTATTATGTCAAAGGTTATAGGTATTGACTTAGGTACAACAAATTCATGTGTAGCAGTTATCGAGGGCGGCGAGCCCGTCGTTATCCCCAACGCCGAGGGCGCAAGAACCACGCCTTCCGTCGTCGCATTCGGCAAGACCGGCGAGAGACTTGTCGGCCAGGTCGCAAAGCGTCAGGCTATCACAAATCCCGACAGAACCGTCTCCTCCATCAAGAGACAGATGGGTTCCGACTACAAAGTTAAGATTGATGACAAGAAGTACACCCCTCAGGAGATTTCCGCAATGATCCTGCAGAAGCTCAAAACCGACGCAGAGTCTTATCTCGGCGAGAAGGTCACCGAGGCTGTTATCACCGTTCCCGCTTACTTCACCGACTCCCAGCGTCAGGCTACAAAGGATGCCGGTAAGATAGCAGGCCTTGAGGTCAAGAGAATAATCAACGAGCCCACAGCGGCGGCTCTTGCTTACGGTATCGATAAAGAGAACGATCAGAAGGTCATGGTTTATGACCTCGGCGGCGGCACATTCGATGTCTCCATCATCGAGATGGGCGATGGCGTTCAGGAAGTTCTTGCAACTGCCGGTAACAACCGCCTCGGCGGCGACGATTTCGACCAGAGAGTTATCGACTGGATCGCCGACGAGTTCAAGAAGAGCGAGGGCGTTGACCTTCGCGGCGACAAGATGGCTATGCAGAGACTGAAAGAGGCTGCCGAGAAAGCGAAGATCGAGCTTTCCAATGTCACCACTTCCACCATCAACCTGCCCTTCATCGGCATGAATTCGGACGGCACTCCGCTCAACCTTGAGATGACCCTCACCAGAGCTAAGTTCAACGAACTGACCGCAGACCTCGTTGAAGCGACAATGGGTCCTGTTCGCCAGGCTATCTCGGACTCCGGTCTCAAGACTTCCGATCTTCACAAGATCCTTATGGTCGGCGGCTCGTCCCGTATCCCCGCTGTTCAGGAAGCTGTTAAGAAGTACACCGGCGTCGAGCCCTTCAAGGGCATCAACCCCGATGAGTGCGTCGCTATCGGTGCTGCTATCCAGGGCGGCGTCCTTGCAGGCGATGTCAAGGGACTGCTTCTTCTTGATGTTACCCCGCTGTCACTCGGCATCGAGACCATGGGCGGCATAAACACCAAGATCATCGACAGAAACACCACAATCCCTGTCAAGAAGAGCCAGATCTTCTCGACCGCAGTTGATAATCAGCCCTCAGTTGAAGTCCATGTCCTCCAGGGCGAGAGAGACTTCGCTAAGGATAACAAGACCCTCGGCGTGTTCCACCTCGACGGCATCATGCCCGCGCGCAGAGGCGTGCCGCAGATCGAAGTTACCTTCGATATCGATGCAAACGGCATAGTCCATGTTTCCGCAAAGGATCTGGGCACCGGCAAGGAGCAGTCGATCTCCATCACCTCTTCGTCCAACATGTCCAAGGAGGATATCCAGAAGGCTGTTGACGAGGCTGAGAAGTTCGCTGAGGAAGACAAGAAGCGCCGCGAGGAAGTTGATATCAGAAACGGCGCAGACCAGATGGTCTATCAGTGCGAGAAGCTCGTCAGCGAGGACGGCGACAAGTTCTCCGAGGACGACAAGAAGGACATCAACGACAAGGTCGATGCCCTTAAAGAAGCCCTCAAGGGCGAGGATATCAACCTCATCAAGTCCCGCCAGGAGGAGCTCACCGCTAAGTTCTATGAGATCTCCGAGAAGGTCTACAAGGCAGCAGCCGAGCAGGCTCAGGCTCAGCAGGGCGCCGACGGCGCTCAGCCCGGCAATGATGCGGGATACACTGAGGCGAATTATACCGACGTCCCCGAAGACAACGACTAAGTCGGCAATGCGTAATTTCGCGCGATACGGCGTTGTGAGAACCTGAGAACTTGGTCACGTACCGACGTACGCTCCCGCGTTCTCAGAACCTCACGCCTTGTCTCGCACAAAATTCCGCTATTGCCTGCCTTTCGCAGGAATTGACAGCCGGCAATGCATAATTTCGCGCGATACTGCGTTGTGAGAACCATGCCCGTTCGGTCACGTACCAACGTACGCTCCCGCGTTCTCAGAACCTCACGCCTTGTCTCGCACAAAATTCCGTGATTGCCTGCCTTTCGCAGGAATTGACAGTCGGCAATGCGTAATTCTGCGTGATACTGCGTTGTGAGAACCATGCCCGTTCGGTCACCGCTGTAGGGGCGGATATCATCCGCCCGTGATATGATGATGCCTATGGACACGACGAAACCGTCGAGAAAGAAGATTCGCCTTGTTGGATATGACTATTCTTCAAGCGGCGCTTATTTCATAACGATTTGTACCGTGGATAGAAAGCCGTTGCTATGGAAACGCTCCGATGCGGATTTCGGGCTTTCTCGCTGCGGCGAAACGGTGAAAACTGCAATTGAGTCAATCGGAAAACACTATGAATGTGTTGCGGTAGACAAATATTGCATTATGCCGAACCATGTTCATCTGATTCTTACAATTACCGCCGATGAGTGCGGGCGGATGATATCCGCCCCTACGGTGTCGAATGTTGTGGGCTCGATGAAGCGGTGGGTCTCAAAAGAACTCGGCGTGTCGATTTGGCAGAAATCATTCTTTGACCGCGTGATACGCGGCGAAAAAGACTATTTAGAAATTTGGCAATACATTGATGAAAATCCGTTAAAATGGGTTTCGGATGAATTGTATATTGGGTAAAAAGGAGTAATTTCCCTTGGCTGATAAAAGAGATTTTTACGAGGTGCTCGGGGTCAGCAAAAATGCCACTGAGGACGAGATAAAAAAAGCATACCGTCAGAAGGCGAAGCAGTATCATCCCGATCTCAACCCCGGTGACGCTGACGCCGAGGCGAAATTTAAGGAGGTCAACGAGGCATACGAGGTGCTCTCCGATAAGGATAAGCGCGGCAGGTACGACCAGTTCGGCCATGCCGGCGTCGATCCGAACTTCGGCGCGGGCGGCGGCGCAGGCGGCTGGGGCACAGGCTCCGGCGGCGTTGACTTCGATTTAGGTGATATTTTCGGCAGTTTCTTCGGAGGCGGCGGAGGTTTCGGCGGCTTCGGCGGCGGACGCTCCGGCCCCAACGCCCCGAGGCGCGGCGACGACGTTCAGGCGCGCGTCACCATTTCGTTTGAAGAGGCGGCGAAGGGCTGCAAGCGCAAGATAGAGATACACCGCATCGAGACCTGTCCAGACTGCGGCGGCTCGGGCGCCCAAAAGGGCTCGACCACCAAGACCTGCCCCGACTGCGGCGGCAGAGGTCAGGTGAATGTCCAGCAGAGAACACCGTTCGGTGTTATTTCGACCACTAAGACCTGTACCAGGTGCGGCGGCAAAGGCAAAATTGTCGAGAAGCCGTGCCAGAAGTGCCGCGGCGGCGGACGAGTGTCCAAGCGCCGTGAACTCGAGGTGAATATCCCCGCCGGTATCGACGACAGACAGGTCATCTCCGTGCGCGGCGAGGGCAGCATGGGCTCGAACGGAGGTCCCTCCGGCGATCTTCATGTGTCCGTGTTCGTCAGACCGCATCCGTTCTTTGAACGCGAGGGCTATAACATCTGGTATGACTGCAAGGTAAACTTTGTCCAGGCGGCTCTGGGCGACAGCATCATGGTGCCTACCATTGACGGCAAGGTCAAGTTCGACCTGCCCGCCGGCACTCAGCCCGGCACCGTCATGTCCCTCAAGGGCAAGGGCATTCAGTATCTCAATTCGCGCGGCAGAGGCGATCAGTATATACGCATAATCGTCGAAGTCCCGAAGGATCTGACTGCGCCTCAGCGCGAGGCACTCAAAAACTTCAAGGATACCATGGGCTACAGCGATGTCACCCCTGATGAGAAGCGCGGATTCTTTGGCAAAAAGAAGAAATAATTTCTCAGACCGGAACGGCACGCACCGCTCCGGTCGCGTTTTTATATAATCAAACCGTCTGTGTCCTTTATTTTACATATTACCGTCGGCTCTGTCTGTTGACGGAGCGGGTAATATGAAGTATAATAAACAGATAAAGCGTTTACGATTTAAAGACGGGGAAAGCCGCTTTTCGGCGGCATATCAACGAAAAAGGAAGATATATTATGGAAGATAAATTTGAATCTGCGGCTCTGCTTATGCCGACCGTTGCGCTGCGAGGTCTCGTGGTGTTCCCCGGCATGCAGGTGCATTTTGATGTTGGCAGAGAAAAATCTATAGATGCGCTGAAAGCGGCGCTCGCGGGCGACAGAAAAATTTTCCTGACCGCGCAGAAAGATATAGCGGTCGACGATCCCGATTTCAACGACCTCTATAAGCTCGGCGTTGTCGCGACTGTTTCGCGCGTCGCGAAGCTCCCGGGCGAGGGGGATATAGTGCGCGTGTCCGTCAAGGGTATGTACCGCGCGCGTCTCAACGGCATAGTCTCGACCGAGCCGCATCTTGTCGGCGCGATAAGAGCCTGCGCAATACGCAAATATGACAGAGAAAACGAGTACGGTCAGGCACTCATCAGAAGCGCAAAGAGTATCTTTGAGGGCTATGCGCAGAGTGCGCCCCAGCTCTCTCCCGATGTCGTGCTCGCGGTTCTCGGTTTTGACCATCCCGGCGACATGGCGGATTTCATCGCCGGCAATATAGCTCTCGAATTCTCGGACAGGCAGTCTGTTCTCGAAGAGCTCGACCCGATAAAGCGCCTTGAAAAGCTCTGCGTGCTCCTGCTCAAAGAGTCCCGTCTGCTCGAATATGAGGATGAGATTCAGGAGATGGTGCAGAAGCAGATGGACGACAGCCAGCGCGAATACTATCTTCGCGAGCAGCTCAAAGTCATTTCGTCCCAGCTCAACAACGGCGTGTCTCCCGAGGAGGAGATTCAGGAGTTCCGCGACAAAATCGCGGCTCTGCCCGTTGACGATGCGTCAAAAGAGAAGCTTCTGCGCGAGTGCGACAGGCTCGAACGCTATGCGGTTCAGTCACCCGAGGCGGCGGTGAGCAGGAACTATCTTGAGACCTGCCTTGAACTCCCCTGGGGCAAATATACAAAAGATAACCTCGACCTTACCCGCGCCCACAAGATACTTGAGGCGGATCACTACGGGCTCAAAAAGGTCAAGGAACGCATACTCGAATTCATGGCGGTGCGCTCGCTCGCACCCGATGTCGGCGGCCAGATAATCTGCCTCGTCGGCCCTCCCGGAGTCGGCAAGACCTCGGTCGCAAAGTCGGTCGCCCGCGCTATGGGCAGAAAATATGCCCGCATATCTCTCGGCGGCGTCCATGACGAGGCGGAGATACGCGGCCACAGAAAGACATATATTGGCTCAATGCCCGGCAGAATAATTGCCGCTATCCAGCAGGCGGGCAGCTCGAATCCGCTCATTCTGCTCGATGAGGTCGATAAGCTCGGCAGCGACTACAAGGGCGATCCGTCCTCCGCGCTGCTCGAAGTGCTCGATTCCGAACAGAACTATGCGTTCAGGGACAATTATCTTGAGATTCCCTATGACCTGAGCAAGGTGCTGTTTATAACCACGGCGAATGTCGCGTCCGATATCCCCGCGCCGCTCTATGACCGCATGGAGGTCATTGAGCTCGGCAGCTACACGGCGGAAGAGAAGTTCCATATCGCCAAGAAGCATCTTATCCCCAAACAGCTCAAGAAACACGGGCTCACCGCGCGTCAGCTCCGCTTTACGGACGGCGCGATAAGAAATATGATTGACGGCTACACCCGCGAGGCGGGCGTCAGAAGGCTCGAACAGCTCATAGCCTCCGTCTGCCGCAAGGCTGCCAAGCGTATAGCCGAGGGCGAGGAGAAGATAAGCGTCAAAGAGAGCGATCTTCAAGCTCTGCTCGGCAACCCGAAGTTCAAGGAGGAGAAGCTCAGGGATTCCGATGAGGTCGGCGTGGTCAACGGGCTTGCGTGGACTTCCGTCGGCGGCGAGCTGCTCGAGGTCGAAGCGGCCGTGCTCGATGGCACGGGCAAGCTTGAGCTCACCGGCTCTCTCGGCGATGTGATGAAGGAGAGCGCCCATGCGGCAATGTCCTATGTCCGCTCACGCGCCGATGTGCTCGGAATAGACAGCAAATTCTATAAAAATAAAGATATACATATCCATTGCCCCGAGGGCGCAGTCCCGAAGGACGGCCCGTCCGCGGGTGTCACGATGACCACGGCGCTCGTCTCCGCGCTGACAGGCGCGCCCGTCAGAAGAGATGTGGCGATGACCGGCGAAGTCACCCTGCGCGGCAGAGTCCTGCCGATAGGCGGACTCAAGGAGAAGTCCATGGCGGCTTACATACGCGGCATAAAGACCGTTATCATCCCCAAGGCGAATGTGCCCGATCTCGACGAGGTCGACGATGCGGTGAAAGCGAATGTCGAGTTCGTTCCCGTCAGCCATGTTGATGAGGTGCTGAACATCGCGCTTCTGCCCGTCAGTAAGCCTGCCGAGGTCGTTGACGCGCACGATGACTCTAAAGACAGCAAACACGCCGATATCCCGGCGCACGATAAAACAGGCGGACGCAGAAGCCGCGTCACTCAGTGAGGTTTTTATGAGATTTGATATCATTGAATTCGACCGCTCTTACGGCACATCTTCTCAGCTCAAGAGATTCTCGGAGCCCGAAATAGTTTTTTCGGGACGCTCGAATGTCGGCAAGTCGTCGCTTATCAACAAGCTTTTTAACCGCAAGAATCTTGCCCGCGTCAGCTCTGTACCGGGAAAGACTGTCACCGTCAACTTTTTTAAGGGCGACAAGGTGAATTTTGTCGATCTCCCGGGCTACGGCTACGCCAAGGCGGCAAAGAGCGAGAAGCTGCGTTGGGCGGAGCTTATGGAGGGCTTTTTCGGCTCCGAGCGCAATATAACGCTCGTCGTTCAGCTTATAGACTCGCGTCACAAGCCGAGCAAGGATGACTACGATATGCTGAACTTCCTGAAGTCCGGCGGATACAGAACCGTTATCGCTCTGACGAAGATAGACAAGCTCAACAAAACCGAGCGCGCCCAGCGCCTTGAGGCGTTCAAAACCGAGCTTGCCGACTTCCCGGATTACGAGACTGTTCCGTTCTCGTCGCAGACCGGCGAGGGCGTGGATACGCTCAGAAAAATAATCGCTAGCGCGGCGGAATAAGCAAAATAATGTGTAAAGTTATATAACTTTACAGGCTGATCTGACAAATTTCTGCTTTGCGTTTGCCAATCGCATATAAACGCGAAAAGCGTTGAAAAATATCGGGTTTAGCGCTAAAAAACAAGACTTAAAACGACCGAGCCCGATATTTCAGTGATACAAAACCTGTAAAGCTAATCAGCTTTACATCTTAAAATGAGAGGATGATGTATATGTCCGATTTCACAACCGTATATTTCACATGGATCAAGAGGGGATTCAACATCCCGTCGACCCTCGTTGAGTTCTCGCTCTTCGGAAACGAGATAAGCATCAAGTTCTACGGAGTCATTATCGCCTTCGGCTTTATACTCGCCGCGCTCTTCGGCGGCAGAATGGCCTACAAGTGGCGCATAAGCCTCGATAAGATGCTCGATGTGCTCATCTACGGCACTCTCGCGGGAATAATCGGTGCGCGTGCGTACTATGTTATATTCCAGTGGGACTATTATAAGCTCCATCCGGCGGAGATACCGCAGATCTGGCAGGGCGGTCTCGCCATCTACGGAGGAATAATCGGCGGACTCATCGCCGCGTTCATAGTCTGCAAGGTCAGAAAGATAAATATTCTTAACCTACTTGATATGGGCGGCATCAGCCTGCTTATCGGTCAGGGAATCGGACGCTGGGGCAACTTCATGAATCAGGAGGCCTTCGGCACAAATACCGACGCGCCCTGGGGAATGTGGAGCAAGAAGATTGCGGCGACGATAATTCAGGACAGTCAGCTACTCGCCGAAAAAGGCATAACAATGGATCCGAACAAGCCGGTTCATCCGACTTTCCTCTATGAGTCGCTTTGGTGCCTTATCGGATTCCTCATCCTCTATGTTATCTATAAGAAGTTCAGAAAATTCAGCGGTCAGCTTTTCCTCGGCTACGGCGCGTGGTACGGGCTGGGCAGAATGATAATCGAGGGCTTCAGAACCGACAGCCTCTATATCGCACACACGACTATAAGAGTTTCGCAGGTAGTCTCGGGTGTGCTTATGCTCGTCTGCCTTGTGCTGTATATAGTGTTCACAGTCAAATATACGAAGCATCCCAAGCCCATTGAGGGCGTGGATTACTTCCCGGAGGACGCCGTAAAGACCAAGAAGGAGCGCCTTGCGGACGAGGCCGCCGCTATGCAGGCGCAGACCGAGAAGACTTCCGCGGAGAAGTCCGAGGAGGTTTCCGAAGAAGCTCCCGAAAAAGAGCCCGAAGAAAAAATCGAGGAGACTCCCGAAGAGGAGAAGCACGAAGACGGCGAAAAAGCGGAATAAATCAATTGAAAAGAGTGGATAAGATGGCAAAGCTGATAGACGGAAAGCTTATTTCCTCAGAGGTGCTCGACTCGGTACGCGAGCGCGTGGAATATCTGAAAAGCCGCGGCGTTGAGCCGTGCCTTGCGGTCATAATCGTCGGAGACGACCCCGCCTCGAGGGTGTATGTCAACAATAAAAAGAAGAGCTGCGAAAAGGTCGGCATAAAGTCGCTCGAATTTGCGCTCCCCGCCGATACGAAGCGGGAGGAGCTCATCGCGCTCATTGACCGCCTCAATGCGGATTCGTCCGTCAGCGGCATACTCTGCCAGCTTCCCGTGCCGGAGCATATCGACTCAGAAGAGCTTATCCGCCGCATCTCGCCCGAAAAGGATGTCGATTGCTTCCATCCGCAGAATGTCGGCGCGGTGGTGACCGGCGGCAATGTGTTTTTGCCCTGCACCCCGGCGGGAATAATCGAGATGCTGAATCATGAAAATATAGCGACCGCGGGCAAAAACTGCGTTATCGTCGGCAGAAGCAATATTGTCGGCAAGCCCATGGCAATGCTCATGCTCAGAGAGAACGCCACCGTCACCGTCTGCCATTCAAAGACGGAAAATCTTGCCTCGTTTACCTCGAACGCGGATATTCTTATCGCGGCGGTCGGCAGGGCGAAGATGATAACTGCGGATATGGTGAAGTCCGGCGCGGCGGTCATCGATGTCGGTATGAACAGGGACGAAAACGGCAAGCTCTGCGGCGATGTGGATTTTGAGAGCGTCAGTAAAATCGCCGGCGCGATAACGCCCGTACCCGGCGGGGTAGGACCGATGACGGTAGCGATGCTGATGCGAAACACCGCCGAAGCAGCGGCGCATCAGAATAATATAAGATAAAACCGCTTTTGCGGATATCAGGAATAACTCATTTTGAAAGGATGGTTTTTCATGGCATCAGGAAAGA
This sequence comes from Oscillospiraceae bacterium, assembly GCA_003514385.1. Lineage (GTDB taxonomy): Bacteria > Bacillota > Clostridia > Oscillospirales > Acutalibacteraceae > CAG-177. The sequence goes on from DOQR01000002.1 coordinate 167,463, forward strand.
AACTTTATAAAAAGACGAGCGAAAAGAAAATCTGCGGCGTCTGCGCAGGTCTTGCCGAGTATCTCAACATCGATGTGACGGTCGTCAGAGTACTTTTTGTACTTCTTTCGCTTTTCACCACCGGATTCCCGGGACTTCTCGTTTATGTTATAATGGCGCTTGTCATGCCCGATGAGGATGATATTCAGCCTCCTTATGACAACAGCGTGGATCAGTAACAGCGTCGGCTCTCCGGTTTTTAGCCGGGGAGCTTTTTAATTGCAAAAAACTGCGGAAAACCGCAAAAAAATTTGCCGTAATGTTTGACAACCCGGTGCAGTATATGATATAATCACCTATGCCGCATATCTCGGGCAGTGCTATGCACTATGAAGCGGATTATCCCGCCCGCACATAGCGAGTCTTAAAAAAGGAAGGTAAATATTGATGTACGCAATTATCGAAACCGGCGGAAAGCAGTATAAGGTTCAGGCCGGCGATGTCGTATTCATCGAGAAGCTGGACGTTGAGCCTGAGCAGGAAATCACCTTTGACAAGGTCATGGTCGTCGGCAAGGATGACGGCGTCGTTGTCGGTACCCCCACTGTCGCAGGAGCCACTGTCTCGGCTAAGGTTCTCAAGAACGGCAAGGCTAAGAAAGTCACCGTCTTCACCTACAAGCCCAAGAAGAATGAGAAACGCAAGCTCGGTCACAGACAGCCCTACACCAAGGTGGAAATTTCCGCTATCAACGCTTAACCAATGATAAGAGCGGTATTTTTTGAAGGCGAAAACGGCAGGGGATTCGAGATAAGCGGCCATGCAGGCGGCAGCGCGGGCACGGATATAGTCTGTGCGGCTGTTTCTTCCGCAGTGTATATGGCGGCGAATACCGTCACCGAGATTATCAAGGTTCACGCCGATATCTCCGAGCAGGACGGATACTTGAAGTTTTCCGTCGGCGAGGAAAATGATTCGGCTGCAGCAATCCTCGACGGACTGAAACTGCATCTGACTGAGCTTTCAAAGCAGTACCCGAAAAAGATCAAAGTCATTACGGAGGTGTAACACAATGCTCAAGATAAATATTCAGCTTTTCGCACATAAGAAGGGCGGCGGATCGACCAAGAACGGCCGTGATTCTGAGTCCAAGAGACTCGGCGTCAAGAGAGGCGACGGTCAGTTCGTTCTCGCAGGCAATGTCCTTGTCAGACAGCGCGGAACCCACATCCATCCCGGCAACAACGTCGGCAAGGGTTCTGATGACACCCTCTTCGCTCTCGTCGACGGCAACGTCAAGTTCGAGAGAATGGGCAAGGATCGCAAGAAAGTCAGCGTTTACGCTGTCGAGCAGTAATCTGCCTGAATTTTTAAAATTACGGCTTCGCTTCGGCGGAGCTGTTTTTTTATATTTAACGCTGAAAATCACTTATATATTGCTTAAATATCTGTAATAATGCGCGCTTAACAAAGTGATCTGTATACCTTTTATATATAGGGCATTTTCGGGCAAAAAATCTGTCGAAAAATGCAAGTAAAAAGCTCCGCCGATGTGACGGTACGGCGGCGGATAATTATCAAGAAAGTGTAAAGCGTTTTACTTTACACTTTTTCGGTCTTTTTTGCAGGTAAAATTATGTAAAGCGAAGAGGTTTACAAGCCCTGTTTATTTTTCTTTGCCAGTATAGTTTGATGAGGGGTAAAACAAGTTTGAGAGCTTGAAAATGATTCTCTAAAAATATTAAAACGCTGAATTTGTTACGGATTTTCATTGATTTGTAACCATTTGTAACTTTTTGGACTTTTCACAAAAGTTTAGCCATTTTTTCCCATTTTAACGGGCGGTTTCAAGGGTCAGTGCCACACTTTGAGCGTTATCGTATTTGATTTGCAAGTACGCTCTTGTGCAAACTGCACAAAATGAGAGCCTCAAAAAATTTGACAAATGCCGATTGTGTCAATATAATAGCAGGAGTCGTTTCAAAAACGGCTCAGCACACCCACGGAACCCAAAGCAAAGAACAAAGGAGTTTTACCTGATGTTAGAGCATATCAAGGCTTTCTTTGCAAAACTGCCCGTGAGAAATATGTCAAAACGCAAAGTTCTGGCAACGGTTTCAGCCCTTGTGATTATCGTCTCTGTTGTGACGATAACGGCATTCGCGGCTGCGGCGACTTATAAAGTCACCGTAAACGAGGCAGGCAAAAAGGCCTACACAGTTTCGACCCGCGCAGACTCAGTTGAAAAATTTGTTGAGGATAACGCGGACGCCCTGTCACTCGGCAAGTATGATTATCTTGACACCTCTTCTTTCGAAGTCGGCGAGAACTGCACAGTGACCGTCCTTCGCGCGCAGGTCATCAGAGTTATCGACAATGGCGAGGAGCACTTTCTCAACGGAGCCGGTCCTGCGGCTCAGATGCTCGAGAAGCACAACATGGCTCTCGGTAAGTTCGACGAGATAAACCTCGCCGACAATGAATTCGTCAGCAGCGACAAGACACTTGAAATCAAGCGTTCGTTCGGCGTCACTGTTATAGCGGACGGAAAATCAAAAGATGTCCAGATAGCCTCCGGCACTGTCAAAGATGCAGTTGCCCGCGCAGGCATCACGCTCGGCGAGAATGACGAGACCGATCCCGCGCTCGATACGGAGCTCATCAACGGCATGGAGATAAACGTCCTGCGTGTTGAGTACAAGGAGCGCACCGAGACCGTCAAGATCCCGTTCGACACAGTCACAAAGAGAACCCCCGATCTCTATGTTGACCAGACAAAGGTCTCCGTCGAGGGCGTGGACGGCGAGAAGATAGTCACCTATAAAGACAAATATGTCAACGGCGACCTTGACTCTTCCGAGACTGTCAACGAAAAGATAACCAAGCAGATGGTGACCGAGGTCATCCTCAAGGGCAGAGTCAAGCGCGTCAAGAATATCAGACTCAAGACTCATACGCCGATATCCGAGCTCAAAGTTCCCTCGAGAGTTCAGCTGAACGCGAACGGCGTGCCCAAGAACTACAAGAGAATAGTTGACGGCACCGCAACCGCATATTACGGCGGCACGGGAACGGCATCCGGACGCAAACCGATGCCCGGACACATCGCGGTCAACCCCAAGCAGTTCCCCTACGGAACCGAGCTTTATATCGTCTCGCTTGACGGCAAGTTCGTCTACGGCTACTGCATAGCGGCCGATACCGGCGGATTTGCAAAGAGAAATTCCTGCACTGTAGACCTCTATATGAACACATATGAGGAGTGCTGTGCGTGGGGCTACAGAGGCGTGCGAATCTACGTTCTCTGATGAATTGAAAATCAGGACTGTCTTATAGGCAGTCCTTTTTTCATGCCTATTCCACCACGCCCAACAAAAAATCCTATCCAATAGCGGATAGGATTTTTGTCTTATAAGCATTGCTAAATTTTTATGCTCTGTTGCTCGGTCGGTCTTCGATTATCCTGCCGTCGGATATCCTGACAACGCGCGTTCCCTCTTCGGCGATCTCGTTGTCGTGGGTGATGAGGATTATCGTGCGCCCCTCGTCGTTGAGCTCGTGGAGTATCTTCATGACCTCTTTGCCGGAGTGTGAGTCAAGGTTGCCGGTCGGTTCGTCTGCGAGGATTATCGGCGGGCGCGCGGCAACTGCGCGGGCTATCGCGACTCTCTGCTGCTGACCGCCGGACATCTGCGAGGGCAGGTGGTTCATGCGCTTTTCGAGTCCGACTCGGCGCAGCGCGTCGACCGAGAGCTTCTCGCGTTCCTCTTTTTTGACGCCTCTGTATATCAGCGGCAGCTCAACGTTTCCCTTTGCCGTAAGGCTCGGAATCAGATTAAAGCCCTGGAAGATGAAGCCTATTTCTTTGTTGCGTATCTCCGAAAGCTCGTCGTCCGACAGGTTTGAAACATCCTTGCCGTCAATGAGATATTCGCCGCTCGTGCAGATGTCGAGCAGACCGAGCATGTTCATCAGCGTCGATTTGCCCGAGCCGGAGTGACCGACGATCATCAGAAATTCTCCGCGGTCAACGGTCAGCGAAACTCCGTCGAGCGCGTGAACTTCATTTTCGCCGGGATTGTATATTTTATATGCGTCCTTGACTTCGATAAGATGCGCCATTGCAAAGCTCCTCAAGTGTTTTTTATAATTTTATCGCGATGTTGTTCATCAAGTCAAGTCAACATTTGTAAATTATTTTCGCGGCGGTATATTTCTTTCGCGCGTGCAGAAAATAGACGCAAGGGAGATGAAAGTATGTCGCTGTCCGGAAAAGAATATGAAAAAATGACGAAGCGCGCCTCGCCGCCGAGCCCGAAGCTGATGAACCTGCTGAAAGCTTTTTTGATAGGGGGGCTCATCTGCGCGATAGGCGAGGGATTTTCTATGCTCTATGAGTCGCTCGGCGCGGACGAAAAGACGGTGTCGAGCCTTGTACCGTGTACTCTTGTCGTCGTTGCCGCCGTGCTGACCGCACTCGGCGTGTTCGATAAAATCGCCCGTCATGCGGGCGCAGGTACACTCGTGCCGATAACCGGCTTTGCGAATGCAGTCGTTTCGCCCGCGATGGAGTTTCAGAGCGAGGGCAGGATTCTCGGCACGGGCGCAAATATGTTTAAGGTCGCGGGGCCTGTCATAGTCTATGGCAGTGCCGCGGCGGTCGTCTACGGCGTAATTTATTATATCGCGCTCAGGATAATGGGGTGAACCGATGGCAGAGAGAATTGGAAAATATACGCTGAAGTTCGGCAGCCGTCCGGGGATAATAGCGTCCGCCTCAATAGTCGGCAGCAAAGAGGGGGACGGGCCTCTCGGCGGGAGTTTTGATGAGGTGATAACCGACGGCACATTCGGCGAAAAAACATGGGAGAAGGCGGAGAGCGCGTTTCAGCACCGCGCCGTGGTGAAGGCTATTGAAAAATCCGGCATGACGGCCGCCGATATAGATATGCTAATGGCGGGTGATTTGCTCAGCCAGTGCAGCGGCTCGGCGTTCGGCGCACGCGATCTCGGCATACCGTTTGTCGGGCTTTACGGCGCGTGCTCGACAATGGCTCTTTCGCTGGCAATGGCGGCGCTGAGCGTCGATTCTGGTGCGGCGCGTATAGCCGCCGCGGCGACCTCGTCGCATTTCTGCTCAGCGGAGAAGCAGTTCCGCACTCCGCTCGAATACGGCGGTCAGCGTCCCCCGACTGCCCAGTGGACGGCGACGGCGGCTGGGTGCGCCGTGATAGGGAAATCAGCGTCGCCGCATATTGAATTGGCCACATTCGGCAGGATAACCGACTACGGAGTCAAGGACGCGAACAACATGGGCGCGGCAATGGCGCCCGCTGCTTGTTCGACGATAACCGCCTTTTTGCAGGACACAAAAACGCAGCCGGAGGATCTCGATCTTATCTTAACGGGCGACCTCGGCTATGTCGGCTCAACGCTCCTGCGCGAGCTGATGAGGAAGCAGGAGCATATCGATATCACGACCCGCCACAACGACTGCGGACTGATGCTCTATCGGCTCAACGAGCAGGATGTGAACTCCGGCGGCTCGGGCTGCGGATGCAGCGCGGCGGTGGTCTGCTCGCATATCGTCAGCGAGATGCGTTCGGGCAGGCTCAATAAAGTGCTCTTCGTCGGAACGGGCGCGCTGCTCTCGGCAGTCTCACCGCTCCAGGGCGAGACGGTGCCGTCGATAGCCCACGCAGTCCTGCTGACAAACTGAAAGGGGATAGCAATGGATACTGTGCAGAGTGTTTCAAAGAGCCTGAAGCTCGTCAGCTGCGCGCTGACCTCGATGCGCTGGCTCGATATAATCAAAAAGCTCATCGCCGCCGCGGCGATAGCGACAGCCGCCTGCTCGGCGCTGAGTATAATAGCCGCGTGCAGGGAGAAAAAGTGAATAAACCGCGAAAGCCGGCTGTAAAGTGCGATTGCTTTACGGCCGGTTTTTGTGTTTCTCAGATGCTTGACAGCCTTATCTGCAGAGGAGCCGGATTGACGAAGCCGAGACTGAGAGCTTATTTCACGAAATTCGCACTAAATTTATTACCCTGTACCTTGTAGGGTGCGGCGACTCGACGCACCGCTGCCGCTGACGGCGGCACGAAGTTTTCGCAAGATTTGTTCTACTGACCGCAGGGGAGGACTTCGCTCGCCTGCCTTTGAAGTCTGTATAGTGGATAAAGCGCCTGATTGGTTGCTGCACTTGCGCTCACCTTAAAACCACTGTGACGCTTGCGCGTCAACGGGTCGTCGAGGTCGCCGACCCCTACAACCGCCCACGCACTGTCCGCACAAAATCACACCGACAGGCTACCCTGCAGTGGAACTGTCACGAAGCGACTGAGGGGTTAGCGCGCTTCGCTCAAAGCAGTAAATGTAGGGCAGATGCCTTCCGCCTGCGAAATTTGCACTATCTTACGCATATGTACCTTGTAGGGTGCGGCGACTCGACGCACCGCTGTGCGCGAGCAGCACAAAGTTTTCGCAAAGATTTATTCTATCGACCGTAGCGGCGAACTTCGTTCGCCTGCTTTTGAAGTCTGTATAGGGGTGACGGAGCCGGTTTTTCTGCTTATCTGTGTTGCTTTTTACCCCGATAAATCACTGCCGCAATGCTATGTTACTATACATTATATATAAGCCTTTTCATATAACGGATATGTAAAACAAATATAGCCGAAAAAATCCGTTTTTTATGTACTGTCGGCAAATAACAGCTTTCTTGTTTCTATAACAAACATTAATATGGTAAATAAACGATATTATTCTTTAATATCATGATTTTTTGTGCATTTTTTACCCATAAAAAACGGCTATTAATTCCTGATAAACATAAAAACGCCATTTTTAATGGCAATATAAAACAAAAATTACATTTTTCAACATATTTGCCAAATCTGTATTGTTAGCATACTATAAAAAATTAAAAAATCGTTGTGCAAACCATACAAAAATGATTAAAAAATTTTAAACTTATTGACAAAGTGCTGAACAGAGGGTTATTCTTTACATGGGGGATAATCATACCCTCTTGCTTTGTATTGCCCGAACAGAGCAAAATGACTTTGTCGCCAATGTGTTCCGTCAATTTGCGGGAGACGGAATGCTCTGATATATGGTGAAATTTTTAAATGGAGGTGTAAATTTGAAGAAAATGAAACGCTTGTTGGCAGTCATCCTTGCTTCGCTGCTCATCTTGTCCTCGGCAACCGCCGCAGCGAGCGCGTACAAGTACGATTCTTACAAGGATGGAAAGCTGACAAAGTACGACTTTACCGATTCTGCGGTTCTGACCACAGAGCAGTATGCGTCTATGTTGCTTGACTATGCCGATGAGGCGCTCGCCAAAGCGAACATCACGATGGATCTTTCGATTCTCGGTTCACTTGATGCGACGTCTATAGACAATGCTCTTTCGAGCGTCTATAAGCTCATCGACAGCAACAGCGCCATTCTTGGTGCGGCCGGCGACCTGAAACATGTCAATGTTTCCGCAATAAAGGACGCACGTCGAAGCAACGGAACCGATGTAGCAGTTATCAACTCGCTTTTGCAGTTCCTTGTGGACAACAACCCGGTTATCAAGAAGGTTGTTCTCGGCGGTATCGGTAAGCAGAGACGAGACGGCGGCCTCAGCCTTGGTGTTGCCAACTCGTTCGTCAAGGTCGATCTGAATATCGAAGTCATGCTCAGAGAGCTTCTCTGGGGTATTGCGTATCCGAATACGGCATACAACAGCAGCACGACTGTCGATACGATGCTTCAGACCATCATTCAGAATGCTCTCGCAGGCGTACCGATAATTCCCGAAAGTGTCAGGAATCTCGTTGACCTCAATTCGACAAAGTCAACCTATGACTTCATTGAGGATCTGCTTCAGGCGGCTTATAATGATATGGCTGTCCCGATGCTCAACGAGCAGGTTATTCCGTGGCTCGAGATGCAGATTCGCTGCGATGAGACGGGCACTCTTGCCGATCTGTTCAACACAGGTTATCAGGTTCAGACTTATACTGTCCCCGCGGGCAGCACTTTGGTCGGCGAACTTAATAATATCGCAGGACAGATTGTCAACGGACTTCTGAAGGGCTACACCGGCTGGGTAGACGGAGACAACTCCAAGCTCACCGACAACGTAGTCTCGGTTGCGAGATTTGTTCTCAAGAAGACCGGCGGTTACTTCTTCCCGGATTGGCAGAAGCATATCGCAACACCGGAAGAGATCGATGCTATGAGCAAGGAGGAGCTTATTGCTTACATTGCTCGCTCGGTCATTAACGCATCAGTCGGCTATATGTACATCCCCGAGGATGTTACGACTGTTGTCGGAGTTACATGGGAGGCTGTCAAGCAGCTCATGGCTCAGTTCCTTCCCGAAAGAGATTACAGCAATTATCCCAAGACTATTGACGGTATTCTTGATATGCTTGCGGATTACATTGCTTACAATGTCAACCCCGGTATCGACCTCAACGCAAGCGATCTGAAGAAGGCGCTCAACTACGGCGACGGTATGGATAAGATGCTGACTACTGCCGTTCAGTGGCTTAAAGCTGACCCGCAGTTCTACACAGGTCTCCTTCCCGACACGACGGTTGATACCTCTAACGGATGGAAAGCACTCGATGATATCATCTTCAAGCTGTTAGACAAATCACTTCTTCCCGCAAAATTTGCTAACAGCGGCAGTGAGACCATCTTAAAGGATGTCGTTTATTCTGTCCTTAACGGACTGATTATGAATCAGGATCTGACCTGCCTTACCGACCTCTTCGAGAGAAATCAGAACGGCGCATTCGCCAAGCAGACTGTCAAGAAGAGCATCGTAAGACTTGTCACAGACATCCTCAACGCGATTATCCCCGGAACGATTACGACGAAGTACTATGACTCGCTCGACGCCATAGTGAAGAACAATGAGCTTGCCAACATCGTTGAGAGACTTATCAGCTCTCTTAACGGCAACAAGGGCAAACTCGTTCCGCCTATCGTCAACATCGTGGCCCAGGTAATGGGTCTGGCGGATAAATCCAAGTTCGACCAGATGAAGTTTACCGGTCCGACCAGAGTATCCGATGCTTACACCGTTACGATCTACAACGGATCCAAGGGTATAAACAGAGGCTACACCGACAAGAACGGCAACTTCACTCAGGACGCTCTCTATAAGTATAGAATCGACAGCGTTTCTGCAACTGCCTATAATATGGCGGGCAACGGAACCAATGTCGGCGTCTCCGGAGTCAGCAAGGGCGATATAATCAACGGCGGATTCTCCAAGGACATAGCCGTGTCCAAGCCCGGTGCAACGGATACCACCGTCGTCCTCACGGTCGGCTACTTTATCCTCACCGAGAACGGCGAATCGCTCACAGGCACTACTCCGGTTTACGCTTCGTACTATACTTATTACAGTTCCGATACTCAGGACGATTCTGAGCCCAAGGACATTGAGACGATTACCGGAAAATTGAGACTTGTTAAGCCTCGCGCCGGATTTATCAACCAGAATGAGGCTCTTGATAAAATCGACAGCGTCCGTGTAAGAATCAACAGAGTTAAGGATGGCGGACATCTGACGAAATCTACTTATACTCAGAATGCATCCACGTTTAAGAACAATAGCGGAACATTCTTTAAAGATGTAGGCTTCTCGGGTGAAACGGAAAACGAAAAAACTAATATAACCGAAAACCTTTGGGCAGCAAAAGCAGGAGCAGACAGAACAGCGCTTGCCGACGGAACATATACGATTGATTATTCCGTTAAAGGAACAAGAACGGCTTCTATCGGCGGTAAAACCGGTACGGTTAGCGGCTCTGCCTTGATCTTTGTCTACAATGACTATGAGGTTCCTGCCAAGTACAGCCAGTATTCCGGCGAGCAGCGTCAGCGCGCTAACTACAGCGCAGATGCGGACGCAGAGTGGGCAGAGTATCAGGCAGCTCTTATAGCAGCCGCCAACTATTCTCTCAGACCCAAGCTGAAAGCCAACTTCAGCAATGCCTCTTATCTCGCAGCCTATCAGACGATCTCCACGAGATTGACCGCAGCTGCCGAGGCTCTTGATGCAAAGCTGGTTGCGGCTTCCGTTGATTCGCTCAAGACCGCCGTTGAGGCAGTTCAGGGCGCACCCAATCCGGAAGGCTCCGTCTACAGGGATCAGGGATATAACTTCTTCGGTTACGATGATTTTAATTCCGTCTCCTGGAACGGCTGGAAGGAAGCCAGAAACCGCGCGATGAATCTCTACAACTCGACCAAGGCTCCCGAGGAGCCGGTTGCTCCCAAGCATCCCGGCGAGGGCGCCAACGAGTGCCAGCTTGCTACTTATAATAAGAAGTATGCACAGTGGGAGAAGGATCACGCAGCTTGGGAGACCAAGATGGCTACGTGGAAAGCGCCCACTATATCCGCTGTCGATGTTGCTTATGCAGAGCAGCAGGTTGCGCTTTGGGGTCCCAGACTCATAAAGCTTGACGCTGTTAAGACGTATCTCGACGCGGCTATAGCAATGTGCACCATCAACCCCGCCGATGCTTCCAAGTATGACGCGGAGAGATGGGAAGCATACTCGCAGGCATTTGCCTACGCGCAGAATGTTTCGACCTCGTTCAACTCCTCTACGACCATGCGCACGCAGGTCAGAGAAGCTATGAACAACCTTATCTACAACTGGAAGCGCCTTATTGCTAACCCCGTTGTCACCGTCACCTTCACCTTCACCGTGAATGGCGTGACTCACGCGGTTCTCACCGGCAACCAGGGCGATCCCGTTGATCTCAGCTCCATCGAAGCTCCTGCCGCACCTGTCGGAATGCACTTCGTCGGCTGGGGCAATGTACCCGCAACGTTTGACGCTGACGCTACATTCGAAGCTCAGTTCGCAAACAACACGGATACAAAGTACACCGTGAATGTTTATAATATGGACACCACCGGCAACTATCCGGCTACTCCCGACAGCACCTATCAGGGCGCAGGCGAGACCGGTTCGACCGCCGACATAACCGCCGACGCAGCTCCCGCAGAGGGCTTTTCGCTCGATTCCGCGAAGAGCGTCCTTACCGGCACCATCGCCGCTGACGGTTCTCTTGTCCTCAGCATTTACTATTCACGCAACCAGTACACCATAACTTATGCTAACACGGATCTCGAACCCGATACATATTATTATGGCGCTACTGTTTCCGCCCGTACTCCCGAGAAGGCTGGCTTTGCTTTCCAGGGTTGGGAGGAAGAGGTTCCCTCCACCATGCCCGCACAGAACATCACTCTTACGGCTAAGTGGAACGAGAATCCCGCAGACTACACCGATTATGACATAGCTGTTGCAGCTGCCAACGCTAAGAAGGCAGAGGCCAACTACGACAAGACCTACACCGAGGCTTCCAGAAAAGCTCTTGACGCCGCTCTCACAGTTGACGTCTCCAACAAGAAGCGCAGCGAGCAGGGTGTTGTCGACGCTCAGACCGCGGCTATCAACGCTGCTGTTAAGGGTCTTGAGAAGATGACCTACAACGCAACATTCTATGTTGACGGCGAAGAGTACAGAGTCGTTCCCACCAAGGTCGGCGAGCAGATCGTCGCCCCCGAGGCTCCCTCCAAGCAGGGTTACACCTTCACCGGATGGACTCCCGAGGTCGGAACGATGGGCATTGAGGATCTTTCCTTCAACGCAGTATTCTCCGCAGGCACCGTTGCTTACACTGTCGAGACATACGTAATGGATGTCAACGGCAACTATGGCGACGCTGCTACCGAGAACAAGTCCGCTACTACCGGCGAGACCGTCTCCGTTACTCCCGAGGCTCGTGAGGGCTTCTCGGTTGCAGCTGAGAGCGTACTTTCCGGCGAAGTCAAGGCTGACGGCAGCCTTGTTCTCAAGGTTTACTACAGCCGCAACCAGTACAAGCTTACTGTTGACGGCAATGTGACCAATGTTTATTACGGCGCAGCCATCAGTGTTTCCGAGCCGGCAGCTCGTGAGGGCTACACCTTCGCCGGTTGGGACAGAGATGTTCCCGAAACCATGCCCGCTTCCGATGTAACTCTTGTTTCCCAGTGGAACGAGAACGACGCTGACTACACCGCTTACAACAAGGCAGTCTCAGCGGCTAAAGCTAAGCAGGCAGAAGCAAACTTCGACAAGACCTATACCGCAGAGTCCAGACAGGCTCTCGCCGATGCCCTTGCGAAGGATGTTTCCGGCAGGAAGTACACCCAGCAGGGTGAAGTTGATGCAGCCGCTAAGGCAATCAACGATGCGGTCACAGCTCTTGAGCTCATGACCTACAAAGCCACCTTCTATGTTGACGGCGCTGAATACAAGGTTGTTACTGCGAAGGTCGGCGAGCAGATCGCTAAGCCCGGAGATCCCTCCAAGACAGGTTATGTCTTCACCGGTTGGGATCCCGAGGTCGGAACCATGGGCACTGAGGACCTCACCTTCAATGCTAAGTTCTCCGCAGGCGAAGTTTCTTACACTGTTGAGACCTATGTCATGGGTCTTGACGGTCAGTACGGCGCAGCCGATTCCAAGAATGTTGCAGCAACCACCGGCGCAGAGATAACTCTTACCCCTGATGCCCGCGAGGGCTTCACGGTTGCAGGCGAGAGCGTTCTCAACGGCAAAGTCGAAGCTGACAGCAGCCTTGTTCTCAAGGTTTACTACAGCCGTAACCAGTACAAGCTTACTGTTGACGGCACAACGACCGAAGTCTACTACGGCGCAGCTCTTGAGATCGCAGATCCCGAGGCAAGAACCGGTTACACCTTCGCCGGCTGGAAACCCGCGGCTCCCGCGACCATGCCCGCTAACGATGTAACTCTTGAGTCCCAGTGGACAGAGAACGATGCTGATTACACTGCCTATAACAAGGCAGTTGCAGCGGCTCATGAAAAGCAGGCCGAGTCCGACTACGCAGCAAGATACACCGAGGAGAGCAGAAATGCTCTTGCAGCGGCTCTTGCAGCAGATGTCTCCGGCAAGAAGTACACCCAGCAGGGTGAAGTTGATGCGGCAACAACCGCTATCAACAACGCAGTCGCAGGTCTCAACAAGATGACCTACAACGCAATATTCACAGTCGACGGCGCAGAGTACGCCAAGGTTCCCACGAAGGTTGACGATCAGATCGTCGCTCCCAAGGATCCGTCCAAGGAAGGCTACACCTTTGCAGGCTGGAAACCCGAAGTCGGCATTATGGGTACCGCAGACGCTACCTTCGAGGCAGTGTTCGCAGCAGCAGGTGACACCGCTTACACCGTCAATACCTATGTAATGGGCACCGACGGCACTTACGGCGATCCCACTTCTGAGAAGCTTACCGGTACCACCGGATCGACCGCTACCTACGCACCTGAGGCTCGCGAGGGCTTCACCGTTGCGGACGAGAGCGTTCTTTCCGGCACTATCGCAGCTGAGGGCAACCTTGTCCTCAAGGTCTACTACAGCCGCAACAAGTATACCCTGACCGTTGACGGTGTCGCTTCCGAAGTCTACTACGGCGCAGCTGTTTCCGTGGCAGAGCCTTCTAAGGAGCACTACACCTTCGCAGGTTGGGAGCCCGAGCTTCCCGACACCATGCCCGCGAATGACGTAACAGTCGTTTCCAAGTGGACAGAGGACGGCGCTGACTACACCGCATATGATGCAGCAGTCGCAGCGGCTCAGGCGAAGAAGGCCGAGACTGACTATGATAAGACCTACACCGCAGAGTCCAGAGCGGCTCTCGATGCAGCTCTTGCAGAAAAAGTTTCCGGCAAGAAGTATTCCGAGCAGTCTGTTGTCGATGCAGCCACCAAGGCTATCAACGACGCAATCGCAGCTCTCGATCTTATGACCTACAACGCAACCTTCTATGTTGACGGCACTGAGTACAGAGTCGTTCCCACGAAGGTCGGCGCGCAGATCGTTGCTCCCAAAGCTCCTTCCAAGACCGGCTATGTCTTCACCGGTTGGGATCCCGCAGTCGGCGTTATGGGCACTGAGGATGTTTCCTTCAACGCTCAGTTCTCCGCAGGCGAGGTTTCCTACAAGGTTGAGACTTATGTCATGGGTCTTGACGGACAGTACGGCGCAGCAGAGACCAAGACTGTTCCCGCAACCACCGGCGCAGCCGTCTCCGTCGAGCCTGAGGCTCGCGAGGGCTTCACCGTTGCTGACAACAGCGTCCTCTCCGGCGTTGTTGCTGCCGACAGCAGCCTTGTTCTTAAGGTCTACTACAGCCGTAACCAGTACAAGCTTTCTGTTGACGGCGTAGAGTCCGATGTTTACTATGGCGCAGCTCTTAACATTGCCGCTCCGGCAGCAAGAGAGGGCTTCACCTTCACCGGCTGGAATGTCGAAGTTCCCGCCAACATGCCCGCATCTGACCTGACCCTCGTTTCCCAGTGGAGCGAGAACGACGCCGACTACTCCGCTTACAACGCGGCAGTCTCAGCGGCTAAGGCAAAGCAGGGCGAAGAGAATTATGACAAGACCTACACCGCCGAGACCAGAGCTGCTCTCGCAGGCGCTCTTGCTAACGATGTCGCCGGCAAGAAGTATTCCGAGCAGTCTGTTGTCGATGCAGCTACCAAGGCTATCAACGACGCAGTTGCAGCTCTCGAAGTTATGACCTACAACGCGATCTTCACGGTCGACGGCGTCCAGTACGAAGTCGTTCCCACGAAGGTTGGCGAGCAGATCGTCGCTCCGAAGGATCCCGCTAAGGAAGGCTATGTCTTCAAGGGATGGGATAAGGAAGTCGGCAAGATGGGCGTTGAGGATATCACCTTCGCCGCCCAGTTCGAAAAGGCGTCCGGCATTGCCTACACCGTCGAGGTTTACACGATGGATGTCAACGGCAACTACGGCGCAGCTGAGACAAAGACCCTTTACGGCACCACCGACGCTGAGGTCACTGCAGACACAACTGCCGCCGAAGGCTTCACCTTCGACGAGTCGGCAGCTAATGTTGTCAGTGGCAAGGTCGCAGCCGACGGCAGCCTCGTACTGAAAGTCTACTTTGCCCGTAACCAGTACAAGCTTACTGTTGACGGCGCAGAGTCCGATGTTTACTACGGCGCAGCTCTTGACATTGCCACCCCGGCAGCGCGTAAGGGCTACACCTTCATCGGCTGGAACGTTGATGTTCCCGCCAATATGCCCGCATCCGACCTGACCCTCGTTTCTCAGTGGAGCGAGAACGACGCTGACTACACCGCTTACAATGCGGCAGTTGCAGCGGCTCAGGCGAAGAAGGCCGAGACTGACTATGATAAGACCTACACCGCAGAGTCCAGAGCGGCTCTCGATGCAGCTCTTGCAGAAAAAGTTTCCGGCAAGAAGTATTCCGAGCAGTCTGTTGTCGATGCAGCCACCAAGGCTATCAACGATGCAGTTGCCTCTCTCGAGGTCATGACCTACAACGCAACCTTCTATGTTGACGGCGCTGAGTACAGAGTCGTTCCCACGAAGGTCGGCGAGCAGATCATCGCTCCCGAGAATCCCACCAAGGAAGGCTTCGTCTTCACCGGTTGGGATAAGGAAGTCGGAGCCATGGGCACCGAGAATGTTTCCTTCAACGCTCAGTTCTCCGCCGGCGAAGTCTCCTACAAGGTTGAGACTTATGTCATGGGTCTTGACGGACAGTACGGCGCAGCAGAGACCAAGACTGTTCCCGCAACCACCGACGCGGCCGTCTCCGTCGATCCCGAGGCTCGTGAGGGCTTCACGATCGCCGCTGACAGCGTCCTCTCCGGCACAGTCGCAGCTGACGGCAGCCTTGTTCTCAAGGTTTACTACAGCCGTAACCAGTATAAGCTTACTGTTGACGGTGCAGAGTCCATGGTTTACTACGGTGCTGAGCTCAACATCGCAGAGCCCACCAAGGATCACTACACCTTCGCAGGTTGGAACGTCGAAGTTCCTGCCACCATGCCCGCATCCGACCTGACCCTCGTTTCCCAGTGGACCGAGGAAGGCGCTGACTACACTGCATATGATGCAGCAGTCAAGGCCGCTCAGGCGAAGAAGGCTGAGGCGGACTATGACAAGACCTACACAGCAGAGTCCAGAGCGGCTCTCGATGCAGCTCTTGCCATAGACGTTGCCGATAAG
Source organism: Oscillospiraceae bacterium (assembly GCA_003514385.1). Classification (GTDB taxonomy): domain Bacteria; phylum Bacillota; class Clostridia; order Oscillospirales; family Acutalibacteraceae; genus CAG-177. Next base: position 183,547 of record DOQR01000002.1, read on the forward strand.
AAGTATTCCGAGCAGGCTGTTGTCGATGCAGCAACCGCTGCTATAAATGACGCAGTCGCAGGTCTCGAGCGTATGACCTACACCGCTACCTTCTATGTCAACGGCCAGCTCTATAAGGCTGTTACCGCGAAGGTCGGCGAGCAGATCATAGCTCCTAAGGATCCGTCTGTCGACGGTTACAACTTCAACGGTTGGGATCCCGCAGTCGGAACCATGGGCACCGAGGACGTCAGATTTGACGCTATCCTTGTTGCCAGCAGCTCCTCCATCATCTCCGTCACTCCGGAGACCCCGAACTACGGCGGCATGCATCAGTATGCAGTCAAGGTTAAGGGCGAGCCTCTGAAGATCAAGATAGTTGACGCAAACGGCAATACCCGCACGTTTGACAGAAACACCTCCATGACAAGCGATGCCAATGCGCTCGGTATCTTGAAGATAGAGAAGACTGAGGATGGCGAGATCTGGACCATCAATGCTAACCTCGCAGAAGGCAAGTTTACTGCCTATGCGAAGATGGCGAAGGAATACTGGGAGAACGATGGCTATGGCTTCACAGTCTCGTTCGATCAGAAGCCCGAGCCTAAGACCGGCGACGTTACCGAAGTTACCTACGACACCCCGAACTACGGCGGCAAGCAGGACTATCGCGTTAAGGTCACCGATAAGGCTGACAAGATCCAGTTCGTCTATGCAAACGGCGGAACCACCACCCTTACAAGACTTGATCCGAGAGTCTCCATCAAGTCTTATGACGCACAGGGCAATGAGGTCTATGCAAACAGCACCAACCTCGCTTATGAGATCTGGACTGTTAACTTCAACCTTCCCGCAGGCAACTATGTTGTCAGAGCGAAGTATGGAAGAAATACATGGAGCGAAGGCCTTGCAGTCAACGTAGTTATCAGCACTAAGCCGGCAACGGCTGTCAGCGTTACCGGGGTCAATGCCTCTGCTGATTCTGTCGCAGTTACCGTCAACGGCACTGCCAAGAAGGTCAAGATAACCTACGCTTCGGGTGCAACCAGAACTTATGACAGAGATAATGCCAATGTCTCCATCGCTTCTGACGGCGACGGCGAGATCTGGACCATCAATGTTAAGCTCACCGAAGGCGATTACACCGCAACCGCGAAGTACATCGACAACGGCAAGCAGGTCTGGGATACCACCGACTTTGCTTTCACGGTCTAAGGCTGTGAACAAAAACTGAAATCCTGCTCAAAAGGCAGGTGAGAAGGGGAGTCGCCCTCGGGCGGCTCCCCCGATTTTTTTGCCCCGAAGTTTACTTGAACTATCTGAAAAAATATGATACAATAGTTGCAGTACAAGTATAATCTTCAGGTTGGTGAAATTTTTATGACTCCGAATATCTCGAAACACACTCTTCAGAGACTGCCGATGTACCTGAGCTATATCCAGGGGCTTCCGGAGGATGCACCGAAAAATATATCCGCTACAACTATCGCCGAAGCGCTTCAGCTCAATGATGTTCAGGTGCGCAAGGATCTCGCGAGCGTCAGCTCGTCCGGCAAACCGAAGGTCGGCTACAATGTCAAGGATCTTATCGCGGAGCTTGAAGCTTTCCTCGGCTATAATGATATAGATAATGCCGTGATAGTCGGCGCCGGCAGCCTCGGTAAGGCGCTGCTCAACTACAGCGGTTTCAAGGCTTACGGACTCAACATAATCGCCGCGTTCGATCTCTGCGAAGAGCCGACCGAATTCCAGGGCAAGACGGTATTCCCGATAGCCCAGCTCGGCAGCTTCTGCCGCAAGGTGAATGTGCATATAGGCATCATCACTGTCCCTGCATCGAGCGCGCAGGAGATATGCGATCTGCTTGTTAAAAGCGGCATCCGCGCTATCTGGAACTTTGCTCCGGTTCATCTCGTCGTCCCGGACGGCATACTCGTCCAGAACGAGAATATGGCGTCGTCGCTCGCTCTGCTTTCAAACCACCTGCGCGAGCAAATGAAAAAGTGAACATAAAAAATCATCGGCTGTCGAATAAAAACGGCAGCCGATTTTTTTGTATCAATATGCGGAAATTTGATGTGTTCATATTAAATTATAAATGCTGGTACGGTAAAAATGTATAAATTTGGATTTGTAGGTGTAAATGCCGATGATAAACGGTTATCACAATATTACAAATCGGCACAATCATGTAGGGACGGATATCATCCGCCCGTGAGATTTGTACTATTCTACTGGCATGCACCCTGCAAATCATATCATGAACGTCGGCGAGCTACCCCCTCAGTCTCAGCTTACGCCGAGTCGGCTCCTCTTGCAGGGTCGCCTAATAGATTCTGCAACAAATCCCAATTTACCTATCTCACAAAGGTACATTTTAAATAATACTTCTCTTGCAACGCATAAATATAAAAAATCCTACCCAACGGAAAACCGTGGGTAGGATTCTTGCTTTATTATACGATCGCCAAATTTGTCGTGGCTTTTTATTTTATCGGGACGATAACGAAGCTATATGCAAGCTCATTGCGTCCGTCAACTGCGTATTGCGGGAGCACGTCGGGGCCGCAGCTGCCGGTGCCCGTGCCTCTGAGGAAGCCGTCAATGTCAATTGCCGTCGTGTTCTCGGAGTGGAGGTCGTCGCGGTGCATCGAGCGCTGCATTAGAGCCTGCGTGAAGTGCCTCGCGGTGAAGCTGAGATCTCTGTCGGGATTGCATATCATCAGTCCGACGCCGTCAGCATCCGTGATGCTGAGCTTGCGAACGCCTGTGCGTACTCCGTAATCCTGCGGCTTGATATAGAACTCATCCATATCGTTGACCGTGGTCTTGTATGTGCCGAATGTCGTGTGCTCTCTGAAATCGATCATGTTTTCACCGGGACCGTAGCCGAGATATTCGACGTTCTCGAAACTCATCGGCATCTCAAACACGAGACCGAAGCGCGGCAGAGCTGCAGCGGCTCTCTGCTGGGATTTCGAGTTGAATACCGTCTCGACTTTTATGCATCCTGCGGCGTCGACAGTGTATTTAAGATTGACCTTTGCAACAACGCCCTTCTTCGAGCGGAGATTGAAGTCAACGGTGAATTTCGCCGAGTGCTTGGTCGAGGAGAAGTTCACTGAATGCGGAATAGCTTTTATGTCGTCGTATCCGGCTCTTTCCCACTTTGCAATGATAACTCTGTCGTTGTCGAGCATCGCGCGGAAGATGTTCGGGATGAAGCCCTTGTGCGCGGCGGGGGACTGGTTAATGAGCTCCTTTTCGCCGAGCTTGTATGACGCTATCTCGCCGGTCTTGAGGTCGAATTTCACCGAGCCGCCGTCAAAGCTGACTTTTGCGGAGTTTCTGCCCTCTTTGCACTCCAATTTGCTGCCGGTCGGCAGAGCGACTTTCTTGTGCTCTTTCTTTATTATAACCTGCTCGCGCGCGAGGAAAGCGTCGCCGTCGAAATATTCAAAGTTCATGCGGCAGTCGCAGCCGGCGGGGATCTTTGTTTTGAATGTCACCTTTTCGCTCTTGCAGGGCGCAATGTCGAGCGAGAAACGCTCCCTCTCTTCGCCCTCAATGCCGTCAACAGTCATCGAGCGGACGATTGTGATATATCCCGAACTGCGGAAGCGGTTTGTGTTCGTGAAAGTGAAGCTGCCGTCGCGGTTGTATTTTGCTCTGACGGGGCGATAGACCGCCTGCATCTCAAGCGCGCCGCTCGAAGGCGTGCGGTCGGGATGAACAAGACCGTCAACGCAGAAGTTGCCGTCGTGTTTCTTCTCGCCGTGGTCGCCGCCGTAGGTGTATTCATACGGACCGTCTGCGTGATATACCGCGTGATCTGCCCACTCCCAGATGCAGCCGCCCATGAGATTGTCGTATTTATAGAAGCTGTCCCAGTATTCCTCCATCGCACCGGGGCCGAAGCCCATCGCGTGGACATATTCGCAAAGGAAGTAGGGCTTCGTCTTGTACCATTTACCACTCTGTGTGCCCATGCCGACGCGCTCAACCTGCGCGTGTGTCGGGTACATGTCGGAGACCACATCGTAAGCCTTGCGCAGAGTGTGAATAACACCCTCGTAGTGAGTGGGTATCTCCGGGCAGGTCTCGTGCAAATAGTCGTAGCAGACATCCTGGCAGGCATAGCCGCCCGCCTCGTTGCCGAGCGACCACATGGTGATGCACGGATGACTCCTGTCGCGGTAATACATTCTCTTGACCCTGTCGAGATATCTCGGAGCCCACTTGAGATCGTGGCTTATCTTGTTTATATCATTGTGCGGAGCGAAAAATGCGCCGTGAGTTTCGATATCCGCCTCGTCGACTATATAAAGACCGTATGTGTCGGCAAGAGCTATCAGACACGGATCGGGGGGATAGTGCGAGGTGCGTATTGCGTTGCCGTTATACTCTTTGATGAGTTTTACATCTTTTTCATAGTCGTCAAAGGTCATGACATAGCCGGTTTTGCCGTTTGTGTCGTGATGATTGACGCCCTTGAACTTGATAACCTGTCCGTTAAATGTAAAGGTGTTACCCTTTATCTCCACTGTCTTGAAGCCCGTGATGTTTCTGAGCGTCATGAGCTCCTCGCCGTTCTTATACAGTGTTATATAAGCGTTGTAGACGGTCGGAATCTCTGCGTTCCACTCGGTTACATCGAGATCGTCAAATGTCATGTATGTAAGGCGCTCTGCCTTTACAGTCTCTCCGGCGATAACTTTGCCGTCTTTTTCGAGTGAGAGCCCGACTTCGCAGCCGTTGAGCTTGCCTTCGAGTGTGATTTCGACATCCATCGTCCATTTTCCGTCTGCCTTGCGCGGGCGGATATAGTAATCATTTATGTAGACTGCCGGAAGCCTGTAGAGAAGCACGTCGCGGAATATTCCGTTCTCACGGAACATGTCCTGACATTCGAGATAAGTGCCGGAGCACCATTTGTGAACGACCGCGAGCAGCTCGTTCGTGCCCTCGTATATAAATTCCGAAATGTCGAACTCCGCCGAATTGTGCGCGCCCTCGCTGTAGCCGACATATATTCCGTTGACGTAGAGGTCAACGCACGGAACAACGCCGAGAAAGCTCAGAATATGAACATCGTCGGAATTTGTCACTTCGAAAGTCTTGCGGTAGATTCCGGCGGACATATGCTCGGGCACGTTCGGGTTGGGCAGGTCGAACTCGTAGGGGCAGTTGAGATAGACCGGCGGTTCGTAGCCGGTGCGCTGCCATGTCGAGGGAACATGTATCTTGTCGAACTCAACGCCTGCCGCGTCGAACACTTCGGGGATGAGCGAGATATCGTTGTAATATTTGAAATCCCACTCGCCGGAGAGAACCTCGACAAGGTCGGAATCAGTGCGCTCGTGCTTGAGATCGACGGCGCACAGCTTCTCCTTTTTTGAATACGGTATAAAATATGCTCTTCCCGCGAGCTTGTTGTCCTCAATGACCTTGAAATCGCGGTAATTTGTCGTGTTTAGCTTATACTCCATATAAGAGTACCTCCTCAAAAAGCGCAGTAGTGCAAATTATAAGCACGGATATATTAGCATATTTTTCATCAATCTTCAATCCGTTGGCGGATTTGTTCATAAAATTTTTTAAATGTCCTACCAATTTTGACTATTTTGTGGTATTCTTGTTGAGCCGAGAAAATCATATTGGCTTTTGAAATTTTTATCCCGCGAAAGGACTATTATATGAACAAACAGCACCCGATATCGTTTGACAAAGTGAATATCACAGGCGGATTCTGGAAGGACCGCATTGAGCTCAACGAGTCCGTGACGCTCGACAGCGTGCGCCGCAGATTTGAGGACACCGGAAGATTTTCCGCACTCAGCTGCGAGTGGAAGCAGGGCGAGCCCGACCGCCCGCATTTCTTCTACGATTCCGATGCGGCGAAGTGGATGGAAGCGGCGGCATATGTGCTTGAAAGAAAGAATGACAAGCGGCTTGAAAGCTATGTCGAGGATCTTATCGACCGCATCGAGAGGAACATGACCCCCGACGGATATTTCAATGTCTGGTATACCGTTGTCGAGCCGGGCAAACGCTTCACCGACCGCGACCACCACGAATTATACTGCGCCGGACATCTTATCGAAGCGGCGGTCGCCTACTATGAAGCTACAGGCAAGCGCAGATTTCTTGACCTGATGTGCCGCTATGCCGGACTTATAGACGATGTTTTCCGCAGAGACGATTCCGCAGCTTTCACGACTCCCGGGCATCCCGAGATAGAACTTGCCCTCGTGCGCCTCTATCGCTGCACGGGCGAAAAGCGCTGGCTTGACCTCAGCCGATTCTTTATAGATAAGCGCGGCGACAACGAAAAGGACAGGGGAGAGGCGAGCGGATTTGCGTCCGAGGATTATCTCCAGGACAGAATCCCCCTGCGCGACCAGAACGAAGCGGTCGGTCACAGCGTCAGAGCCTGCTATCTCTACAGCGCGATGGCAGATATCGCCTACGAGTGCGGCGACGAAGAATTGCTCGCGGCGGCGAACAGAATATTCAAAAATATGACGGAGCACCGCATGTATATAACCGGCGGCATCGGCTCAACCCGCATCGGAGAGGCATTCACCGTTGACGGTGACCTGCCCAACGAGACCGCCTATGCGGAGACATGCGCCGCAATATCTCTTGCGATGTTCGCACAGCGTATGTCGCTGACCGCCGTCGATTCGCGCTATGCCGATATCGTGGAGCGGGTCATCTATAACGGATTCCTCTCGGGCACTTCGCTCGACGGAAAGAGCTTCTTCTATGAAAATCCGCTGTCTATAGATCTTCTGAACCGCAGGATAAAATATTGGCGCGGCAATGAAGTCCGCCTGCCGATAACCCAGCGCGTCGAGGTGTTTGATTGCTCCTGCTGTCCGCCGAATGTCACCCGCTTTGTCGAGAGCATCGGAAAGTATATATATTCGTATGACAGGGACACCGTCTATGTCCATCAGTTTATGGAGAGCGATACGGATGTCGCAATAAACGGCGGCACGGCGCATATCTCCCAGTCAACGGACTACCCGTCCGACGGCTCGGTGACAATACGCGTCAGCGGCGCGCCCGCTAAGCTTGCCGTCAGAATACCCTCATGGTGCCGTGACTGCTCGGCGGGAGCCGAACGAGCCGAAAATCTCGGTATCAGCGGCGGCTATCTGTTATTCGACTGTGAGGACGGCGCTAAGATAGAGCTGGACTTCGATATGTCTCCGGTTATTATCTCCGCGGACCCCTCAGTGCATGAGGACTCGGGCAAGGTCGCTGTTATGCGCGGCCCCGTCGTCTACTGCGCCGAAGGAGTCGATAACGGCGATATATTCTCACTCGCTGTTTCTCCGGAGCTCAACGCCGAGCCAGTCGATCTCGGCTTCGGTATTCCCGCGCTCGATGTTGATGGAACAAGAAAGCTCGGAGCGGGCACTCTGTATGCCCCCGCGGACGAGATGAAATATGAACCAGCACGCATAAGGCTCATCCCGTATTTCGCCTTTGCCAATCGAGGCGAGAGCGATATGAGAGTCTGGATGAACATAAAATAATCAATATATATGTATATATCCGCCCTTTTTGAGAGCGGGTATATTCTTTTTGCATTCCGTTTTATTGACACCGACATTTTCAATTGGTATAATTTGGTCAAAAACACAAAGGAGATAATTTTATGCAGCAGCTGGATATCCGAAGCTTCGATTCAACCCCGATACATTGCTATCTCTGGGATGACGTTGAGAATCCCAAGGGTGTTGTCCAGATCTCCCACGGAATGTGTGAATATGCCGGCAGATATCATGAGACCGCGCAGATGTTCAACGAGCACGGTTATATAGTCTTTGCCGACGATCACCGCGCCCACGGAAACACCGAGACCGATGAAAACCGCGGCAGACATCCCGGCGATATTGAGAAGAAAACAGTCAAAGATCTTGTCTTCTTCTATAATTGGCTCAAGGATCGCTACCATCTCCCGCAGGTGCTTATGGGTCACAGCTACGGCAGCTTCTTGGCGCAGGATTTTCTCCAGCAGGGGACTGACGTCAAGGCAGTCGCGCTCTGCGGAACCGCCGATATGGACGGCGCGCAGGCGGCTCTCGCTCTGCTCTGGCCGCTCGAGCTGTTCGCAAAGGACTGGTGCCCGAAGTTTGTCAATCCCGTCAGCGATATGATTTTCGACGCGCGCTATAAGGGTGAAAAAGGTCCGAGCCAGTGGGTGACGAGCGATGTCGCGCGCCGTCAAGTGTTTATCGATGACCCGATGGCGGGAATAGATATCAGTGTCAACTTCGATTGGAACATGATAAAGGCGTTCGGCAGGATATATAAAAAAGAAAACATAGCGAAAATAAGCCCCGATGTTCGCATCGGTATATTCAGCGGCGACATGGATCCCATCGGCGGCACGAAGTCGTCAAAGGCAAAGAAGCTCCTGCGCCGCTATCAGAAAGCCGGACTCAATGCCGAGATACATATATATAAAGATGCCCGCCATGAACTGCACAACGAGAAGTGCCGCGACGAATACTTCCGCGATCTCGTCGGATTTTTCGACAGCGCAGTGAAAGCGGCAGAGCCCGCGAAAGCCTGAAACCGTTGTATATCAATGCCTGTGCGGTTCTCTGTGCCCGCGCAGGCATCTTTGATATCGGGGTCGCGTCAAATAAAATGAAAAAAATCTGAAATTTTTTGAAAATTAGTGTTGACAAGTCCCTCCGGTTGTGTTATTATAGTCGAGCACTTGAGGGACGGGTCAAACGAAAGTGAGACGCGGACGAAAAGAAAAGTGTCGAGTACCTTGAAAATTAAACAAC
>DOQR01000003.1:0-19672 GCA_003514385.1 Oscillospiraceae bacterium
GGAGCTGTTCCAACAGTACAATGTAGAGTTTGTGTCCTCTACGGAAAAGTTTGATACCTCCACCCCGATGGGGCGGGCGATGCTGAATATCTGTATCGTGTTCGCCCAGCTTGAACGGGAAACGATACAGAAGCGGGTGACGGACGCTTATTATTCCCGCAGCCAGCGAGGCTTCAAGATGGGTGGGAAAGCCCCTTACGGCTTCCATACAGAGCCGATTAAGATGGACGGTATCAACACAAAGAAGCTGGTGGTAAACCCGGAGGAAGCGGCAAATATCCGGCTGATGTTTGAGATGTACGCCCAGCCCACAACCTCCTACGGGGACATTACCCGGTACTTTGCCGAACAGGGAATTTTATTCAACGGCAAGGAACTAATACGCCCCACGCTGGCGCAGATGTTACGCAATCCTGTCTATGTGCAGGCAGACCTTGATGTGTACGAATTTTTCAAAAGTCAAGGGACAATCATTGTCAATGACGCTGCCGATTTTACCGGCATGAATGGCTGCTATCTGTATCAAGGGCGGGATGTGAAGCCCAGCAAAAAGAACGACTTGAAAGACCAAATGCTGGTGCTGGCTCCCCATGAGGGCATTGTCCCCTCCGACATCTGGCTGACCTGCCGCAAGAAGCTGATGAACAACATGAAAATCCAGTCTGCCCGGAAAGCCACCCATACATGGCTGGCGGGAAAAATCAAGTGCGGAAACTGCGGGTATGCCCTTATGAGCATTAACAATCCTGTGGGAAAGCAATATCTCCGCTGCACAAAGCGGCTGGACAATAAAAGCTGTGCCGGGTGCGGGAAAATCATCACTTCGGAGCTGGAAGCGGTTGTTTATCAGCAGATGGTGAAGAAGCTGGCAAGCTACAAAACGCTGACGGGCAGAAAAAAAGCGGCAAAGGCAAACCCGAAAATCGCCGCCCTGCAAGTGGAACTTCTCCATGTGGACAGCGAGATTGAAAAGCTGGTGGACAGTCTGACGGGTGCAAACAATGTTCTGCTCTCCTATGTGAATGTGAAGATAGCGGAACTGGACGGACGCAAGCAGGAACTTCTGGCGAGGATAGCGGAGTTGACGGTGGAAGCCATCAGCCCGGAACAGGTCAGCCAGATTTCCGGCTACCTCGACACATGGGACAATGTATCCTTTGATGACAAGCGGCGTGTGGTGGATTTGATGATTACCACCGTTGCCGCTACAAGTGACAGCTTGAACATCACATGGAAAATCTGACGGGCGGCACACCTCCCGTCAGACCGTTACCCTGTGTAGTCCCTTGTAAACTGTACTTTTGGTCGTTGGCAAGCATTTTTTTCTCCGTAAGGCGAATGACCTCAAAAAGCCAACCGGAAGCAGCGTAAGAGCTATAGCAAAACCCGCCTCAGACTTATATCTGCGGCGGGTTTGCTTTGGTGGGTTTGATTTATATATTCTTTATCTCGTCAAAAATCTCTTTTGTGATTCGTCTGTCTTTGTAATAGAACTCGCGGTCGTGCTCGTTTAGCTCCCTCGCGACGCGGCAGGGATCGCCGTAAGCCACGACATTCGCCGGAATATCTTTCGTAACGACGCTGCCCGCGCCGATAACGCTGTTGTCCCCTATCGTCACGCCGGGCATTATCAGAGCCCCCGCACCTATCCAGCAGTTTTCGCCGATACGCACAGGCATGTTGAACTGATACGCCTTTTCGCGCAGCTCGGGCAGAATCGGATGCCCCGCGGTCGCGACGGTGACATTCGGGCCTATCATCGTGTGCGAGCCGATGTAGATATGCGAGTCGTCAACGGCGGTGAAGTTGAAGTTTGCGTATATAGAGTCGCCGAGATGGATGTGCGCCCGCCCCAGTTCGCGTGGAACGGCGGTTCGAGATAGCAGTTCTCGCCGACTTCGGCGAACATCTCTTTCATCAGCGCCTGCCATCTCTTCTGCTCAGTCGGGCGCGTGGAATTGAACTCGTAGAGCAGATCGAGCTTTTTGAGCTGCTCGTCGAATATCGACTCCTCGTTCGGATAATAGAGCTCGCCAGTGTGCATTCTTTCATTCCCATGGTCCTTCTCCTTTTCTGTTTTTCTCCGCTTTGATTATACTTTATGCGCCCGCTTTTTCAGCCTTTTTTGAGCAGATGCGCACATGTTCTGCGACATTCGGGCTTTTTTGTTGACTTTGTGTGCTTCAAATATTATACTTTATAATAGACTTGTATAGGAGATTTTTGTTTTAAGTCGGAAGGTGAAGAGAAAATGGATAAATTCATGCCAAAGACCATCGAACAGCTCAACGCCGAATTTGAGGCGCGCATGGAAAAGGCCAAGCAGGATGAGCTGAACGCGGCGGCGGAAAAGGCGGCGGCAGAGATAAAAGCCGCCGAAGAAGCACGAAAAGCCGAGGAAGCCCGCGCAGTAGCCGAAGCAAAGGCAGCAGCTGAAGCAAGAGCAGCAGCCGAAGCAAAAGCGGCTGAGGAAGCGAGACGCGTTGAAGAGCGCAGCTATGACAGCGCGATAGACAACTCGGTTATCTCCGCAAACGAGCTCGAACCGGTAGAGGACGACTTTGAAGAGACTTATTCCGGCGAGGAAGAGATTTCTGTCGAAGAGTCAGAGCCCGAAGTTAAAGAAGTGCCTGTTGAAAAGCAGAAGAATGAATACGGCGAACCCGATCCCCACGGATATTTCGGCGCGCCGATAGACAAGAGCAGACCGCGCAAGACCCTCTCCGAGGAGACAGCTTCCAAGGTCGAGCCGAAGTTCGACTTCGAGCGCACCTCGGACTATTCGGGTGCAATGCTCCAGAACGGATTCAAGCCGCAGAAAGACAAATTCAAGGGCGCGAGGATATTCACGACCGTTCTCATCGTCACAATAGCCGTTGTGTCGCTCGTCACCGCGCTTCTCTGCGTTGCAGCGGCGCACCCCGACAAATTCCTGCTCGACCGCGGACTCGCCGTGTGCAGCGAAAATGTCGCAGGCTCGAATATAAAGAGCGGCTCGCTGTGCCTCACACGCAGGGCATCCGCCGCATCCGCAGACGAAGTTGCGCTGTATAAGCTCGGAGGCAAATACGCATTCGCGTTCGGCTCGTCTGTGCCTGAAGGTGCTTCAATAGTCGCGCTCGCCACGCACTGCGTGCCGTTTATCGGCAAGTTCATCTCGAGCGTTACGAACATGTGGATAGTCTACGCCTGCTCGGCTCTCGCGGCGATACTCATCATCCTGATAATCAGGCTCGCGGCGTTCAGCGCGCCGGATGAGAGCGTTACCGACGGAGTTAAGAGCAAGAAGAGCCGCAAATAAAAAATCTCGGAGGGATATCAGTGGAACAAATCACCTCTCTTTCGGAGCATGTTTCCGACAACCGTATCATAGCCGACGCGCAGAAAAGCTCAATGGACGGTTCAAAAATAATATTCAACGGTTCCGGCAATATTCTTGTTGTTGAAGACGGCGTCAAGCTCAGCTCTTCCACCGTTCTCTTCAACGGCAGCAATGCGGTATGCTATTTAGGCGCAAATAAAAATCCTTATTATGTCAATTTGACCGTAAACAACAACAGCTGCATATTTTTCGGGCGCGGCAACTATATCAACGGCAAAATGACGCTCATAACGTCCGAACAGCAAAACATAATTATCGGGGACGACGGGCTGTTTTCCTTCGGTATTTTTATCCGCACGGCAGACCCGCATCTTATGTACGACTGCGGCAGCGGCAAGCGCATAAATCCGAGCAAATCCGTCTTTATCGGCGACCACGTTTGGATAGGGCAGAACGTGCTGATTCTGAAAGGCACGGCAGTCGGTTCGGGCTCCGTTATCGGCGGCGCGGCTCTGCTTTCGGGCAAGTCCATCCCTTCGAACACCGTCTGCGGCGGCAACCCCGCAAAAATAATACGCCGCGGCGTATTTTTCTCCAAGGAGTGCGTCCACACATGGACAGACGCGCAGACAGAAAAATATAATACTATGAAAACAGACCGCTACACCTACCGCAGGGATTCGGACACCGTGTCTCCTCAGGAGATAGATTCGGCGCTCAAGGCCTGCAGAAATTCCGACGAGCGCCTTGCCGCCGTCAAAAAACATCTCGTCGACAAGTCGGGCAAAAACCGATTTTTTATCCCGGATACAGAGAACGGCAAGCCGGAAAAGCGCGGATTTTTCAGAAGATAAAAATACAAAGCCGCAAAAGCTGCGGCTTTTTTACTCGGGAGAAAACAATGTCTATAGAGAGAGTCAGAGAATATTTCAGAAAGCTCGGAATCGAGGACCGAGTGATGGAGATAGACGAGTCGAGCGCGACCGTTGCCCTCGCGGCAAAAGCTCTCGGCTGCGAAGAGGGCAGAATAGCAAAAACTATATCATTTTCGCTCGACGGTGCGCCGATACTCATAGTCGCGGCGGGCGACATGAAGATAGACAACGCAAAATACAAGGCCCGCTTCGGCAAAAAGGCGAAGATGCTCTCGCACGAAGAAGCGGCAGAGCTCATCGGTCACGCAGTCGGCGGAGTGTGCCCGTTTGCCGTGAACGAGGGAGTAAAGATATATCTTGACGAGTCGCTCAAGAGATTCGACACAGTATATCCTGCCTGCGGCAGCAGCAACAGCATGATAGAGCTGACTCCCGCCGAGCTTGAAAAATACTCGAAGCCCGACGGCTGGGTAGATATCTGCAAGCCGATCGGATGAAAAAGCGGGGCGGCAAAGAAAAATTTTTCCAAACCGCCTCCGAGCACTTGACAAACCGCAAAAAAAATCTTATAATCACATAGCAAACCAATGGGGGCGTAGCTCAGCTGGGAGAGCGTACGGTTCGCATCCGTAAGGTCGAGAGTTCGATCCTCTTCGTCTCCACCAATAACACGAATACTGCTTTTGCAGTGTTCGTGTTATTTTTTTAGAAGAGGATCGAACAGGACGGTTCTGCGAAGCAGAATTTCGAGCGTCCGGTGGACGGTCGGAAAGTCCGCGTGCGTGTCGGCGCACGGCAGTGCGCCGAGCGATCCTCTTCATCTCCACCAATGACACGAATACTGCTTTTGCGGTGTTCGTGTTATTTTTATACCCACGCCCGATTTCCTAATCTTCGTTTAATCTTTACACGCTATGATAAAATCTGTATAATTATACCGGAGGGTGATCCAATGCGTATTCTGCTTGCCGAGGACGAGAAGAGTCTCAACAGGATAATCACAAAGCAACTCAAGGCTGCCGGCTACAGCGTAGACAGCTGTTTTGACGGCGGCGAGGCATATGATCTGATAACATCGACCGACTATGACGCGGCGGTGTTCGATGTCATGATGCCGATAATGAACGGGTTCGAGCTTGTCAAAAAGATAAGGGCGCACGGCATCGACACGCCGGTGCTGTTCCTGACGGCGCGCGACAGCATCGAGGACAGGGTCACGGGGCTCGACATCGGGGCTGACGACTATCTGATAAAGCCGTTTTCGTTCGACGAGCTTTCGGCGAGACTGCGCGTCATGACGCGCAAAAAATACGGAGAAAAGACGGGTATAATTTCCGTCGGCGACCTGACGGTCGACACGGCAGCGAGGCGCGTTGAACGCGCGGGCAGGGAGATATCGCTCTCGGCAAAGGAATATGAGTTGCTGCAATATCTTGTGATGAACAAGGGCGTTGTACTCAGCCGCGAGAAAATTGAGGATCACATCTGGAACTACGACTACGAGGGCGGCACGAATGTTGTCGACGTATATATCCGATATCTCCGCAAGAAGATAGACGAGGGCGAGGATATCAAACTCATTCACACCGTGAGGGGTGCAGGCTATGTCATCAAATAAAAAAACAAGACCCGCGCGCCGCCGCTCTTCGTTCAAGCTGCGGATAACGGTGTGGATAACGCTGCTCATCGCCGTTGTCAGCTCCCTCGGCATCGGAGGAATACTGATAACCGGCTCGCAGATTGCCGATTCGCGCCTGCAAAACGAGCTGATAAGTACCGTCGAGCGCAACGTGGACGAGATAGAATACAAGAACGGCATTCTCGAAATCGAGAACGATTTTGCCTTCTTCGTCGACGAGGTCTACTGCAATGTCTTTGACTCAAGCGGCAGATATATCGACGGCGAGTCCCCCGCCGCGCTGATAAACAGCAAAAATCTCAAAAGCGGCGAGGTCGGAACATTCGAGACAGACGGGAACAAATATTATTATTACGACACCCGTCTCGATTTCAACAAATACGAATACGAAATCGACGCCTTTTCGGGGAAGATAATCAAATATGAGGCGGACACCGCGATGTCCGGGCTCAGCAACCCCGTCTACAAAAGCACCGAGTTCAAGGACGGAATAAACAGCGAAAAGGCGATTGATATCGCGCTCGAGCACGCGGGTCTGACCCGCGACGAAGTCAGCTCGCTGAGCGTTGAACTGCCAGCAAACGCGGACAGGACGGTTTTCAAAGTTGAATTCATATGCAGTAACTCGACCTATCCCCCGGTCTGGGTGCGCGGATTCATCAACGCCGACGCCGCCAAGAGCGCGTTCGACGCAATAACCATGACGGTCATATACATTCTCCCGGCGTTTATTATTATCGCCGCCGTCGGGGCATATTTGATATCACGCAAAACGATGAAGCCGGTCGAGAATATCTGCCGCTCGGCGCACGAGATAACCGACGGAACCGACCTCTCAAAGCGCATAGAAATGGAGAAAAGCGCGGGCGAAATATACACGCTTGCCGAGACCTTCAACGACATGCTCGCAAGGCTCCAGACCTCGTTCGAAAATGAAAAGCAGTTCACCTCCGACGCCTCGCACGAGCTGCGCACACCGCTCGCCGTGATAAAGGCGGAATGCGAATACGCGCTGTCCGACAACGCGAGCGAAGAAGATATGCTCGAAGCGCTCTCGTCGATAGACGAGCAGACGGACAAGATGACGAAGCTCGTCACGGCTCTGCTGACGCTCTCGCGCACCGAGCAGGGCGACAAGCGCTACAAGCTCGAGGACACCGACTTGAGCGAACTCGTCAAAAAAACATGTGCCGATTTTGTCCCCGCGAAGAACATCACGCTCACTGCGGACATCGAAGACAATATTATAATCCCCGCGCAGGCGCAGCTGATATCGCTGATGCTCGAAAATCTGCTCTCAAACGCCGTCAAATACGGCAGAGACGACGGGCACATTGAAGTCAGACTCAAAAAGGACAGCGGCATCGTGCTCTCGGTGAAGGATGACGGAATCGGGATAAAAGAAGAGGATCTGCCAAAGATATGGGGCAGATTTTACCGCGCGGACGAATCCCGCAGCCGCGAAAGCGGATTCGGCTTGGGTCTCTCGCTCGTCAGCCAGATAGCGGCACTCCACGGCGGAAAAGTCTCCGCCTCCTCCGTTTACGGCGAGGGAAGCGAGTTCACCGTGACCTTTTGACGTCTGATAGATTTGTGATACGCCGAGTGAGTGGCGGTATAATAGCATAAACAAATGAACCGGTTGCAGTAGATTTTCTGCTGCAATCGGTTTTGTTATTTTATATTGTTTGACATCGGGGATGGACAAATCCCAATTTATCAACATCACAGCACACTGTTTTACGGACTTCAAACTTTCCGAAAAATTTTTGCGCTCTAATCTTTCTTTAATTTTCGCGGGTTATTATATGGGTGTACTAAGGGACACGATCCCGATAAGAAAGGACAGATACTATGTTTGCAAGTATTTTCAAATCCATCGGAGTCGCGCTCATGTCAGTCATTATGGCTATCTTCTCTGCGTTCGCGCCGCCGCAGGATAAGCCCGACACGGGCTCGGGCAACTCCGGACAGATCCAGCAGGAAGTGAAGATAAGCCTTGACGCCGCGATAGACATTGCAGTCGCCGATGCGGGCGTTGCAAGAGCCGACGCGAAGTTCACCGAAGCGAAGCTCGACAGCGACGATCTTGTCGCCCACTACGATATCGAGTTCATCGCCGGGGCGAACGAATACGACTACGAGATAGCGGTAACGGACGGCAGCATTCTTAAAAAAGAAGTCGAGCCCGCTGACCCCTCGAAGCCCTCAAAGCCCCAGCCCGATGTCTCCGGCTATATCAGCATCGACGAGGCGAAGGCAATAGCCCTCAAGAAAGTTTCCCTTGACGCTTCAAAGGTCACTTTCAAGAAAGCGGAGCTTGACGTGGACGACCGCACCCCGCACTATGATATAGAATTTGTCTCGGGCGGATATGAATATGAGTTCGAGATAGACGCAAAGAGCGGAAAGATTCTCGAGTTCGACCGCGAGCGCGAGGATAAGAAGCCCACAGGTGACACATCAAAGTTCATCTCCGTTGAGGAGGCAAAGGCCGCCGCGCTCAAAAGAGCTTCCCTCGACGCTTCAAAGGTCACATTCACCAAAGCTGAGCTTGATATTGACGACCGCACCCCGCACTATGATATAGAATTTGTCTCGGGCGGATACGAGTACGAAGTCGAGGTCAACGCGAAGAACGGCAGAATAATCGACTTCGACCGCGAGCTTGACGATTCCAAGCCCGCCGACCCCTCGAAATATATCTCTGCAGATGCCGCGAAGAAAGCCGCACTCGACCATGCGGGTCTCACCGAGGCTCAGGTCACGGAGCTCGAAACCGAGCTTGACACCGACTCGCTCACCGCGCACTACGATGTTGAATTCAAATGCGGCGGATTCGAGTATGAGTACAAGATAAACGCAAAGAGCGGAAAAGTTATCTCGTTCGAAAAAGAGAGAGACTAACAGATTTTTATTCAGTCCCGGATGTTAAGTCCGGGGCTGTTTTTATTTGTAAACTTTTTTCGTTTTTCCTTGACTTAAAGCCGACTTCAGGTTCTATAATAAAGTCAAATCAAAGGAGGAATTATCATGAGAAAAGATTTCGGCGCAAAGCCCTTCACCTATCCGCAGCCGGTGCTTATCCTCGGTTCCTACGACAAGGACGGCAACCCCGATGCAATGAACGCCGCATGGGGCGGCATCAGCGGCGGCAATGAGATATCCATGTGCATAAGCGCGGGCCACAAGTCCACGAAGAATATTCTCGAGAGAAAGGCATTCACCGTGAGCATGGCCGACCTCGAACACACTGCCGCCTGCGACTATGTCGGTCTTGTTTCCGCAGGGAATACGCCCGATAAATTTAAAAAGGCGGGATTCCACGCCGTCAAATCGAAATTTGTTGACGCGCCGCTGATTGAAGAGCTGCCCATCGCCGCAGAGTGCAGGCTCAAGAGCTATGATGCAAACACCGGGCGCATGGTCGGCGAAATAGTCAACGTCTGCGTTGACGAGCGTGTGCTCGACGAGAACGGAAACGTCGATGTTTCAAAGGCGCAGCCGATAACCTTCGACCCGTTCAACAACACCTATGTTGTCCTCGGCGAGACGGTCGCAAGAGCATTCAGCGCCGGTAACACGCTCAAATAAGAATATACGCAAAACGCCCCGCACGTTTCCGTGCGGGACATTTTGTTTTTCGGATGTAACTTTTAATATTTTATCGTGAAGTCGTTTATTGTTGTCATGCCGACTTTTACTCTCGTGTTCGAGCCGAGCAGGTGCGCTGTGAGCTCGATGATGACGGGATAATCATAGTGGGCATAGACTAAGTTACCGGTAGCCTTGCTGAACCTTGCTGTTATCGTTCCGTTATAATAGGTGAATTTCTGGTCGGTGAGCGAGAGGCCGGGATAGTCGAAGTTTACCACATCGGCGGTGAGCACGCCGAACGCTGCGGCATAGCCTTTTTCGCCGGAGGGATTGACCTCAGTGCCGAAGGTCAGGGTTATCTGATATTCGCCGCCCTTGTCCTCGACCTTTGCGCCCTTGACATCTGCGGGAGTGAGCTTGCTGACCCAATCCTTGCCTCCGACGGGGAATACGTTTCTGATGTCCTCTTTTGAGGTCAGGACTATCGCCTTATCGTCGCGCTTCATGAAGGTCTTCATCGCGCTCTTGCCTATTGCGTCTATCGCCTTGGGCAACTCGGTCTTGTCGGCGTTGTTCTTCGTCTCGGTGTAGTTGCGGGTGACGGACTTCGCCTGATATTTTACTCTGTTCGCGCCGGTGTTGAAATAGGCGATTATCTCAGCTTTATTCCAGTCTTTTGTGCTCTTTGAGGGTGCGGCAGTGACCTGTGCGCTTGTCTCGCCGGGCTTTGCGGGGTCGGCTGACTGAGTCTCGTCCGTCTCGCCCTCCTGCACGGTGCTGTCCTCGGGAAGGGCGGTCGTGTCATCGACAACATCGCCCGCCGCGCTCGTCTGCGCTTCGCCGGTGGTGTCTGCATTTGTTTTTGTGTCGTCCTTTTTGCACGCGCACAGCAGCGACACAAGCAGAACAAGAATCGCCATAACGGCGGCTATCGATCTTTTCATGGATTTTCCTCCTCAGAATTCATATTCACCCGCTCCGACGGTCTGTTTTCTTCCGTCGGGCAGAATTATATCCGCTTGGCAGTTCGACGGGACGGATATTTTATATCTGTATCCCCCGTCAGTTTTGTCCCAGCGCACAAACATTTTTCCGTATACGCTGTCATAGCTCGCTTCGGCGAACTTAAAATGTCCGCCCGGGCGCGGGGATATTTTGAATCGGTTCTCCCCCGTGACATTTATTCCGCACATCGTGCCGAACAGCCACTCGCACACCGCACCCTTTGAATAGTGATTGAGCGAGGCTATACCGCCCTGCGCCGCGGTGCCCTCCCACGACTCCCAGACGGTGTTTGCGCCGTTTTTGGACATAAACAGCCAGCCGGGCATCTGCTCGTTTTCGAGTAAGCGGTAGGCATATTCAATATCTATATCCGCCAAAACGCTCAGTATCAGCGGAGTTGAGAGGAATCCCGTGCCGAGCCTCCATGAGTAGTTGTCGAGGGCTTTTATGAGCCGCTTTTTCGCGTATTCCGACTGCTTTTCGTCGAGCAGACCGATATAAAGCGGGCGCACAAGCTTCGCCTGGCGATCGGTATCGAGCGAGAATTTTTTCGTGGAGACGAGCGCACTGTAGCCCTTTCTTGCCCTTGCGGCATTTTTCTCATAGAGCTTTCTGTCGCTATCCTTACCGAGGACGCGGGCTATATCAGCCATCGTTTCGAGCATATAGACTATGTAAGCCGTTGTCTCCTCTGGATTCGGGTTGACAAAATCCGTAAATTTAAGAGCCTTGACATCGGCGGGTTCCGCCCATTCGCCGTAGGACTGGCGGTAGTTTGAAATATTGCGGAAATTTTTGAGCCCCACTCCCGTCGGCAGGGCGGTCGGATACCACTTGCCGAGGGTCTTTATTTTATATTCGGCAAAGGCGCGCATGTTGGGATAGAAGCGTTCGAGAATCTTTCTGTCGCCGTACTGCTTATAGAGCCTGTACGGAATAAACACGCCTGCGTCGGACCAGCCCGCCGAGCCGTCCATAAAAGTCATATAGAAATCCACACCGCCGCGTGGGGCTATCTGGCGGAAATCGCCGTTTTTGAGCTGTTCGTCGCACATATCGCGCACGAATTTTTCGGCAAATGGCGCATAGTCAAAAAGATAGCTCGCGGTTTTGCAGAATATCTGCGCGTCGCCCGTCCAGCCGTGGCGTTCGCGGGTCGGGCAGTCTGTCGGCAGATCGGTCGAGTTGCCTTTTGCTGACCACTTTGTCACCTCGACGAATTTATTGAGCAGCTCGTTTGAGCTGTTGAAGAATCCCGTCTCTTCCATGTCCGAATAGACGGCTATGGCGGTGAAGTCCTCCGGGTCGATATCTATATCCGTGCCGACGCTGACATACTGAAAACCGAATATCGCGAACTTCGTCTTGTAATGATTTTTGCCCTCTTTGCAGATATACTCAACTCTCTGCAAAGGCGTTGTCTTGTGTTTATTCCTGCACTGGATATTCTCGAGCGTAAGCTCGCCGTCGTGCAGCAGCTCGCCGAATTCGAGAGTGATTTTCTGCCCCTCGCGGGCGTTTATCTCAAACTCAACATAGCCCGCCATATTCTGCCCGAAGTCGAGCAGTTTTTTCCCGCTCGGGGTGACAGATAATTTGGGCTTGAAGCGTTCCTTTTCGGCTATCGGGAAATTGTTTGACGCGCTCGGCAAAACCTTGCAGACGGTCTCTTTCGCATGATTTTTATATGACGGGATATTATTTGCGTTGACCCGCTCGCCGTCCTTGTTGTCCGCAAAGCGTATGGCGCCGTCGTTGCTCCAGAGCCACGAGCCGTCGGATATGACGGTCTGCGCCGTGCCGTCGGTATATTTTATCTCAAGCTGAGCAAGCAGTTTAGTCTCGGTGCCATACTGATTTTTGAGCCCCCACGCGCCGACGCTGCCCCTGTACCAGCCGTCGGCAAGCTCGGCGCAGATTGTATTTTCGCCCTCGTGCAGGAGAGAAGTCACGTCATATGTCTGATACTGTATGCGCTTTCTGTATTCCGTGATGCCGGGCGCGAGCGGCATCGAGCAATCAGCGCCGTTAATCTCGGCTGAATAGAGTCCGCAGGCGGTCATATAGAGCCGCGCAGATAAAATCGGCTTTTTGCACTCGAACTCTTTTTTGAAGCAGTCGACCGGATAACGCTGTTTTCTGTTTACATTATAGTTTCCTGTTATCCACTTCGCGCTCCAATCCGAGGCGTTTCTGAGCCCGATCTCGAAGAATGCCGGCTCGCTCCACTCGCCCTCAAGCCCGTTTTCGTCCCAGAGCTTCACTTTCCAGTTCACTCTCAGGCGCGACGGAGTGTCAAGCGGATACGGAATAAAACTCATCTGTGAAGATTCGACCTTGCCGCTGTCCCATAGAATATTGTCGCGCGTGTCGGAAGCGATTAGTCTATATGCGCTCTGCGCCTTCCCGCCCTCGCAGTTCCACATGAAGCGCGGGTTCTTTATATCTATCCCCAACGGGTTTTTGAGATACTCTGTTTTAAGCTTTACGGCTTTCATTCTGTCGTCTCCCCGTTTCTCTGCTTTATCTCCTCCTGCTCCTTGGCGATATTCTTTTCGACATTCAAAAACAGCAGAAGTATCGCAAGGACTATGCCGGTTATCGTCTCAAGCCCTACGAAAGTAAATGTTATCGCGCTTTTGACGCTCTCCGACTGCACGGCGATGAGCTTGCCCGCCGCGTCGAGATAGGGCGCTACATAGCCGGACTTCGAGAGAATGAGATTGAATATACCCGTACAGATTCCGACGCTCGCGACAGCGATCGTGTTATATATCGACATCGCGATGCCGTCGCACCTGAAGCCGTTTTTCCACTCGACATGGTCGAGCACGTCCGCGAACAGAGCCATGAACACATAAGAGCACGGCAGACCGCCTATGTTCTTTATAAACTGGCCGATAAGCACTATAACCATGTTCGTCGGCGCGAGCCAGCATATAGCCGAGCCGACAGCATAGAAGATAAAGCCGATTGCCGTTAAATTGCGTTTACCAAACTTCTTCGCGAGCGGCCAGACGGCGAAAATGCCGATGCCCATCGGGATGCCGCCGATAACGGAGAGCATGGTCTGGGTCTTGCCGTCGTTATATGTACCGAGGACATAGTTCGAGAAATAAACGAGCGAGATGTTTTTGATGGTCGAGCCGACGGTGAAAATGAGAAAATAGATGAAAATTATTATCATATATTTGTCGCTGAAAACCGCCTTGAGCTGAGTTACCATTGCGACGCTATCTTTCTTCTGCTCGCCGCCCTCAAGTGTGATGCGCTCCTTGGTGAAATAATACTCCATAAGCGTCAGCGGCAGGGCTATGCACGAAAGAATACTCATCGTAACTATCCACTTTGATTTGTCAACGCCGAGCTGCGGCATGATGAGCATGGGGAAGATGAGCGCGACGATTATGCCGCTCATCATGATGGTCGATATCTGATTGAAAACCGAGAGCGAGCCGCGCTGTTCCGTGTTTCTCGTCGAGAGCGGAACCATAAGATTGTGGCTCATGTTATAAATTGTATAAGCGAACGAATAAAACAGATTATACGAGAGCATGACCCATATCACCTGCACCGTCCTGTTACCCGAGGGGACTGTGAAGAGCAATATGCCGGTCACGGCGACAAGCGGCGCGGAGAGCAGCAGCCAGGGGCGCGCCTTGCCCTGTTTTGTGCGCGTGCGGTCGATGATATAGCCCATGACTATATTTGTTATAGCGTCGATTATCTTCGACACTATCGGGAACACCGCTAGGAACGCGCCGCCCCACACGGTGGTGAGGTTTAGGACATCGGTATAATAGACATTGAGGTAGGTCGCGAGCACGGCGTTTAAAAGCAGCGCGCCGGACGGGCCGAGCAGATAGCCCAGCCACTTCTCCTTCGCCGTAACATCGGGCGAGGTCAGGCGCGAATCAAGCGCCCGCTTTTCAAAAAATTTTGCTTTTGCCATCACGAGAACTCCTTCATTTATTTTATCTTATGGATATAAAAATATATTTGCAGCTGCCTTTGCCACAGCTTTATGCGCTTGCGGTGCTTTTTATATGATTTGAGCCGTAAACCGACCCCATAGGGTCGGCGCGGCTAAAATGTCAAAAGGCTGAATGAATTTCTTATATAGTTGTCGCTGCGGTTTCGGCGCGTCCTCGGATTCCGTCTGAAGCTTTCCGTAACGCGCCGTTTTCCGCAGGCGATAAAATCATTGGAGACAGAAAGGTTAAGGCCTCCTTGACAATTGAAAGATTTCATATTACACTACTATTATATCTACATCGTGTCGGATTAACAATCATCAGTTTTGTTAATCGCTGTTATGAAACCGACAAAATCATCTGAAAGTGGCGGGATAATATGAACACAAAAAATAACCAGCGCACGAGACTTTCAAAAATATTGCTCAAAAACGCGCTGATGGATCTTCTGGGCGAGAAAGGCTCGGTAACAAAAATATCAGTAAGAGAGCTGTGCGAGCGCGCCGACCTCAACCGCTCGACCTTTTATGCGCACTACTCCGAGCCGAAAGAGCTGCTCGAAGAGGTCGAAAACGAGCTGCTCGACGCGACCCAGGATCACTTAAAGAAAATAGGCGCGGAAAACGACCTCGGCGCGCACAGATATCTGCTTTCATTTCTAATGTATATCAAAGAAAACGACAAGCCGTTCCGCACGCTGCTTGTCGACTCGGTTGACCCCGCATTCCGTTCAAAATTCATGCAGCAGTCGATAATTCAGTTTATTGAGAACCTGAACATCGTTTTTCCGAAGGAGCAGGAGCAATATATCTACTCATATATTCTCAACGGCAGCACGGGCGTTATTATCCAATGGATACGCTCGGACTACTGCATTGACGAAAATGAGCTTGTTGATCTGCTGTTTTCGATAAATCAGAGCGCGCTTGTCAATCTCGACATAAAGCCGCGCATATAGTTGAAAGCCTACCAAGCAAGTGGTATAATTGTGAAAACTCGCGCAATAATGCGCAAAATGCAAGGAGACGACAAAAATGAGAGAGAGCAAAATCACGAGGGACGAAGCGTTTGAGCTTCTGAAAAAATACAACAAAGACCCGTTTCACATTCGCCACGCGCTGACCGTCGAGGGCGTTATGCGCTGGTACGCGAAGGAGCTCGGCTATGCGGACGAGGAGGAATATTGGGGCATAGTCGGTCTGCTGCATGACATCGACTTCGAGCTCTATCCGGAGGAGCACTGCAAGAAAGCTCCAGAGCTGCTCAAGGCGGGCGGAGTCGGCGACGACATGATATATTCAATTTGCTCCCACGGCTACGGCATCTGCGTCGATGTCGAGCCTGTTCATGAGATGGAAAAAGTGCTCTTCGCGGCGGACGAGCTGACAGGGCTTATCTGGTCGGCGGCGCTGATGCGCCCGTCCAAGAGCGTGATGGACATGGAGGTTTCGAGCCTCAAAAAGAAGTTCAAAGACAAAAAATTCGCCGCGGGCTGCTCGCGCGACGTTATCCGCACGGGTGCGGAGAGGCTCGGCTGGGAGCTTGAAAAGCTCTTCGAGCAGACGATACTCGCCATGCGCTCATGCGAGAGCGATGTCAACAGCTTTATGGGGACTTACCAGGCATAAAATGAGCAAAAGACTGCCGCAGAATAAATCTGCGACAGTCTTTTTTATTTGCGTTTTATATTCAGTCCAGTGCGGGCTCGGGGGTAACCGGTGCTTCCGTCGCCGGCTCGATCACGGGATCTACCGGCTCCGACGGGATCGGATTTATCGGTTCGTCGGACGGTTTCTCTGTCGGTTTCTCCGTGGGCTTTTCCGTAGGCTTCTCCGTGGGCTTTTCCGTAGGCTTCTCCGTTTGCCTCTCGGTAGGCTTTTCGGTGGGCTTCTCTGTCGGCTCGACTACAGATACATTTATGAGCATCTTTCCGCTCGCCGTTTCCCCGTCGGAGTCTGTAACAGTGACTTCCACGGTGTACATTCCGCCGGTTTTCGGGGTATATGACATACTCTTTTCCGATTTTTCCGCCACGAGCGCGCCGTTTAAAAATATCTTTATTTTATAAGAAGTATATTTTCCCGTTCCGCCGGAGACGAGCGCCGACGCGTGTATCTGCGGCGCGGCAGTGCCGTTGTTCGACACCTGCGCCGCCGCAACGGCCGCGAGGGTCGGATTCTTGACCGTCACGGTGCATGAAGCGGTCTTGTTTCCGTCCTCGGTCTTTACGGTTATCACGGCAGTACCCTTCGCTTTTGCTGTGACGCGCCCGGAGCTTGAGACAGACGCTACACTGCTATTGCTGCTCGACCATGTGACTTTCCGATTCGCCGCATTGCGCGGAGCGACTG
Source organism: Oscillospiraceae bacterium (assembly GCA_003514385.1). GTDB lineage: Bacteria > Bacillota > Clostridia > Oscillospirales > Acutalibacteraceae > CAG-177. The sequence continues at coordinate 16,764 of DOQR01000003.1, forward strand.
TCGCCCGGAGCTGCCTCGAATCGCCGACCGTCAGGCTGAGCGAGGACGAGTTCAGGGTAACTCCCGTGACATGGTCGATATATACCGTCACCTTGCAGACCGCCACGCGGTTGCCGTCCTTTGTGGTAACTCTGATATTTGTCGTGCCCTCTTTTTTCGCCGCTACTATGCCGCCCGCGACCTCCGCTATCGACGGATCGTCGCTCGACCAGGTGTAGTCCTTGTCATATGCGTCGGCGGGAATAACAGTAGCGGTGAGCACTTTAGTCTGACCGACTCTGAGTTTGGCTTCCGTTGCGCTGAGCTTGACGCCCGTCACGCTCTGGTATTTTTTCTTGCTGTAAAATGTCCTTGTGCCGTTCTTGTTCTTTATCGTCAGAACACCGTTGCTGACGGATATTCCGTAGCTGTCCCAGTCGCTCTTTCTGTCCGCATATCCGCCGCCGGTCGATGACTTCGTATAGGTGCTGAGAGTTGCGATGTCGAAATTCGTCGCCTTTATGCCGAAGCGATCGCCCGTCTCGTCGCCGCCCTTCTGCGCGGTGTATATTTCAATTGTGGAATCGGGATTGTTGAACAGATACCACACTCCGCGCGCCTCTCTGTAGCAGGTGCCGGTGTATCTGTCCTTCGTACCGGGAGCTTTTACGAATTTCTTATTATTGATATAAAAGCAGTTGCTGCCGAGGATTATTTTATTCGCGCTCAGCGAGCTTTCCCACGAGGCGAACGGCACGGAAATTGAGTTGCCCCAGCTGCCGCCCGAGGACGAAAGCGACTTTGAGGGATAAAGAGTATACGCCGCGACGCTCCCCGAAGACGAGGGCAGCGAGAAATTATACGAGCGCAGATTCATCCCGCTCGCAGAGTTCGACACATCGACAAATATATCGGAATATCCGTCGAGATACCATCTGCCTGAATATTTCGCCGCGGTCTGCGAATACACCTGAGCAGACGCGTCCGCCGCGGGCTGATTTTCGGACCCGCTCTCGGTTTTTCCCGTCGCTTTCCATTTCGCAGTGAGGTTCAAATCGTCGTTTATGGGCGTTGAGAAATCGAACTCGGTGTCGCCGTTGAACCAGCCCTCGAATTTATATCCCTCGCGCTCTGGAGTCGGCGGCGCAAACGCCGCTTCGCCGCGCTTTATCTCGATTATCTCGTTCTCCCTGCCGTCGCCGTAGCAGAGCACGAGCAGGACTATATCCGTGCCCTCGTCAATGCTATAGGACGCGACAAGGGTGATATCCCCCGTTATCGCGGTGTTGAAATCGAACGCCGCGCCGTTATACTGCCACTCGATGAAAGTGAAGCCCTCTTTGTGCGGATCCCACGGCTTTTTGGCGCTCTCGCCGTCGAGAATATGCTGGGTCTTTATCTGCGTTCCGCCCGAGCTGTCGAATGTCACCGTGTGGACTGAATTTTTGGAGCAGGCGGCAAAAACCGCGAGCGCCGTCAACAGGACTAATAAAACTGCCGTTACCCTCTTCATTGCGATCCCCTTTTCGCTTCGTAATAAGTATCGGTCTGACATAAATATATGCCAAAGGTATTTCAAAATAATTCTACTGCAAAATAAATTATTTTTAATCGCTTTTGAGAATTATACAGTCTCTATGAAAAATATTTTTCATATACTGATTTTTGTTCAAAAATAAAACAGCTATTCATAAAAGAGCAACCCCCGGCGAAGAAAAACACCGGGGGCTTGGAATTTTGAGTTGTATCAGAGCTCGCGCTCTATCTTCTCCTGCGCCGCTTTCAGTATCGCAGCCGGATCATTGCCGAGGATATCGAGCCCCTCGGCACTGAAAAAGCTGAAATTCTCAATACCGAAGAACGACTTCGTGACCGTCTTGATATATTCAAAGCCGAAGTCCGTGTCGCCGATATATCCGCCCGAAGTGGTGATATAAATCAACTTTTTCGCCCTGCAATAGCTTATCGGGACGCCGTCGCTGCCGTAGAGAAAGGTCAGCCCGCCAACGCACAGGGATTCGACATAGATTTTTAAAAACGCCGGGAAACTGTAGTCCCAGAACGGAGCGGCGATAACGACAGTGTCGCAGACGGCGAACTGCTTCGCGCAGTCATAGACCGGGTCGGAAAAGTCGTTCTTTTCCGCGCTTTCGGCGCGCTTCGCGAGTCCCGCCGCGTCGAGCGGCTTCAAATTCGCGTCGGCAAGGCGTATCTCTTCAATATCGCCGTCAAGGCGGCTGAGTGCGGTTTTGGCGAGCGCCAAAGTGCGCGATTCGTTCTCACCGCGCACGCACGAATTGACGAAAAGTATTTTCTCTTTCATTTTTCCTCCTGTTTTCACTCTCTGATTATTTCAAAATTCCCGCTGTGAAGCTCTTCGATGCTGCCGCGCTCGTCTGCGAACGAGTAGCCATCGGGCAGTCTTATGCGCCCGTGAACTCCGCTGTCCGCGGAGATATCGAGCGCTATGCCCTCGAGCGTTCTGCGCCACTTGACACTCACCTTGCCGCCGACAGTCTCATACGAAGCCTCGGCGCTGTCGAGCTTTTCAATAAACACGGGCGATATCTCAACCTCCGACGGGTCGGCAAGGAAAAGATTGACGCGGATGCCGCCGATATATTCAATGAACCACGCGGAAATATCGCCGAACATATGATGATTGAGCGAATTGGGTCTGTCCTCCTCGCGCAGAAAATCCTCGGGCAGAGCCGTAAGCCCGCGCTCAACGAAGTTGCCGTAGGACGGATAGTCCGGGCGGGTTATCATTTTAAAAGCCAGGTCGGCTTCGCCGAAATCGGAGAGCACCCTGAACAGCACGCGCATGCCGAGTATGCCTGCGTCGACATGGTCATCGCGCCGTTTGATTATCTCAAGAAGGCGTTTGAACGCCTCGGGCTTTGCTTATGTGCGATAAAGAAGTAATAGAA
>DOQR01000003.1:19877-20067 GCA_003514385.1 Oscillospiraceae bacterium
CAGGGTGTCGGATAGGTCGGGCTTTATTCTTCGGGCAAGTCAATCTTGCCTACAAAGCTGTAATAAATATCAATGCGCTGGCGGCGTACTTCGTTCTCGTCATACTCACATTCATAGACAACGATTTTCTCCACCATTTCACGCAAAAGAGTGTGTGTCAGTTCTTCGATAGAAAGGTACTTGCGGACAA